>JBMFWG010000027.1:0-24701 GCA_049965515.1 Leptospirillia bacterium | reverse complement strand
CTATTGCGGGTATGCCAATGGCCTTGTCGCTTATGCCCGTGAGGTGGCCTCCCGTACGGAACAGTATTTTTGCCCCATCAAGCATGCCCGAAAAATTCTTGGAACTCATGACCGATACAGGCACTTTTTTGATTTTGGCGACGGAGAGCGTTACCGGAGGGAACTTGAACGGCTACGACAAGAACTCAGAAAAAACCAAAAGACCGTCGATGAAAATGAGGCCTAAGGAGGTCCCCTTACGAGGAGAGTGTCACAAAGACCTCATCACTGGATGAATATTTAACATTTAGGTTAAAATACCCGAAGCCATCCCTAGAGATACGGTCTACCCTTTCACGCTTCCTGGAAAAACAAATGAATTTTTCGATATCTTCGACGACTCCGGATCTTTAATCAACATGCCAATCAACCCATTCCTTTTGCTTGGCGGAGGATTCGCCCTGATCGTGGCCGGTTCCGCCCTGTTTACCCGATCCCTGGAGCGAACGGTCCTCCGCTTCTTTGATAACAAGAACCAGGGGCTCAGGATTCTGGGCAACATCTCCCTCTCTCTCCCCGAACTTCTGTTGCCCCTCATCGCCTTTCTTGACCCCGGGAGGGACCAGTCCCGGATTGAGGCCGGAACCGGAGCCCTTTTCGGTCCGCCACTCTTTCTCCTTCTTTTCCTGGCCCCCCTGGCCTTTTTGCTGAAGCATCGAGAGCGCCAGAGCCTCACAAGAGAGATTCCCCTCCTTCTCGGAGGTCTGGCTCTGGCCCTTTTTCTCTTCGACCACCCTCTGCTCTTTCGACTTCCTCTTGCTCTCTTTTTGGCCGGCATTTACCTCTGGGGGGTGCTGTCAATCCCCGAAGAAGAGGCTCCCCCCGAAGAGCCTGCAGCCGGCTCCCCCTGGGGAGCTTTCGACGCCATTTCGGTGGTTGCAGGATCCCTTCTGATGGGAGGAGGAGGCCAAGTCTTTCTGATCGGGATCGATCACCTCCGCGCCTCCCACGGAATCTCTCCCTTCTGGGCCGCCCTGATTTTGGCTCCCTTGGCAACAGAGGCTCCCGAACTTCTCACTCTCCTGCACTTTCTCAAAAAGCGAAGCCTGTCGGAGGGATATTCGATTCTGTGGGGATCCATTCACCTTCAAACCACGCTGTCGATCGCCCTGGGGCTTCTGGCCTCTCCCTGGAAGGGCTCGGAGGGTGCTCGGGAGGCCGGGGAAATTCTTCTTCTGATCCTGGGATCTCTCCTTCTCCTGTCCTGGAGACGAAATTCTCCACACTCAAAGCCCCCTCTTGCCCCATGACTCTCTCGACGGAACCCGCTTGCCAAAAGCGCTCCCTTCCCCTTCTGTTCGGTCTCACAAGCCTCTTTGCCGACATGACTTACGAGCTTGCGCATGTCCTCCTCCCTGGACTCCTTCTGCTCCTGGGAGGAACCGCTGTCTCGGCTGCCGTCATGGAATCTCTCGCCGACCTGGCCCGAATTGGGGGTTTTTTCGTCTCCGGTCGCATGGCGACCTCCCCGAAGAGTCAGTCCCTTCTTGTCCGGGCGGGCTATGCAACCACGATCGTGGCCACGGTTCTTTTTTCCATGGCAACAGGCAGCGGGGAGATCGTCTTTCTCAAGTGTCTCTCTTGGTTCGGCAAGGGGCTGCGAGGACCGGCTCGAGATACACTCCTCACCGGAGCCTTGCCCTCCTCCCTCCACGCCAGCGCCTTCGGGACTGTTCGGGCCCTCGACCAGACAGGAGGATTCCTGGGCCCGATGGCGGCGCTCATCCTGGCCGGATCACTCTCGATCCCTTCCATGATCATGCTCTCGGCCCTTCCCGGAGTGCTGTGCATTGTCTTCGCTGTCGTCGCCACCTCCCAGGCCCAAAGAGTCCTTGAGTCTGAAGCCCCTCCCATCGCCCCTCCCTCAAAAGACCCCTTTTTCTCCCCGGCGCTCCTCTCTCGCCTCTCCCTTTCTCCACTCCGACGCTATTTTGTCGGTGGCCTTCTTCTCCGGGCCGGACTTCTTCCCGCCACACTTCTCATGTTTCGATTCGCTCCGACCGAGGGGCGCTTTACGATCACTGCCACAGGATTCCTTCTCTCAAGCGCCGCCACGGTTGCCGGGAACCTGCTGATCGCCAGAAGAATCCTCCCGGGTTCACCCCGAACCCTCTTTCTCCTTTCAGCCTTGCTTCTCCCTGTGTCGGCGCTCCTTCTGTCTCCCCTCCATGTTCTGCCGGTTGGATATATGACGGGAATGATCTTGTGGGGAGCCGGAGAAGCCTTTGCCACCGTTGCTCTCAAGGTTCGGGGAGCCGCACTCTGGCCCTCAGAGCTCAGAAGCCGGGGATTTGCTCTCTTTGAAATTCTGGCGGCCCTTTTCTCCATTCTTCTCTGGCCCGTTGAGGCTCATCTATGGAACATGGGAGCAAGTCTTGCCAGCATGGGACTTGTGGCATTCATGGGGGCCTCCGGAGGCCTCTTCCTTGCCCTGGTCAAAGAAGGGCAGTCTCCCCGCTAACGAAGGCAGAATCAGTTTCCGAATTCTTCCTCATCCCCGAAGAAACCTCAATGAACCCCTCTTGGCTTACCGCCTAAGAAGGGGAATGCGCGGGCAGATGTTCAAGAAGATGCGAAGGCTCCGGAGCTTTTTTCTTGTGATCGTTCTCTTTATTGAGGGCGTGAGGGAAAAGGTGAGGAGGGGACAGAGGTCAGTGAGGAGAGGAGGAAGAAGGCGGATCCCCTCGTCCCCCGGGAAGGAGCTTACCGTGTGGAGAAGTTGAAATCGGTGACAGCGCCCCCAGAGGGGCCACACCCGGCAAAATAGTAATAGTTGCAGGAGCGGTTGAAGGGGTTGACATTCCCCGTAAAGAATCCCGGAAGGTAGTTCTGGGAGGGGACCCCCACCTGTCCAAAGGGCACCAGGGGTGGCTGGATGAACTGGTTGAGGATCGAGGTGGGTCCCAGGGCAAAAGGAACAAAATAAGGGATTCCTTGCCCGGGGGCCGCCTGAGGAGCATTGCCAGCCACCGACAAAGAGGGCATCTGGGGAGAGGGCGGGACAAAGGCATTGGTACTGGAAACCCCCAGGCCTCCCTGAGGGATCAAAAGAACCGTGGGGGGGGCGACTCCGATCGTGGTCGGAGAAGAGGGAGCAAAGGCGGCCGACGACTGGCCAAAGGCCCCCGGAAGGTTCGGCACGGAGGGAAGCGACACCTGTCCCAGAGGTGGGGCTCCGATCGGCACCACCGAAAAGGGCTGGGCGATGGGCGTGAATCGAGGGGTCTGGGGAACACGCGGCCGGGGATGATGGAGGGCGTCCCCCCCGGAGTGAAAGGGATCTTCTCCCGGCAGACCCTCTCCCTTCATGCCAAGGAATCCTCCGCGCCCCCCCGAAGCCACAACGAGAAGAAGAGCCCAGAGGACCAGAAGAAAGATGTCGAAGGAGTTTGTCCGCTTCATCAGGGCTCCGTGGCGCAAAAGGGATCCATCCAGAAAAAAGTTTCCTGGGGGGAGTCATTCAGCCTCATGTAGCTCCAGTCCACAGTGAAGGAGCGATGTTCCGCCAGGGCCGCCCGGATATGATCTCCCCGCAGCCTGGCCCGAGTCGTCCGGGGAGGACTCACCATCGCCTCCTCAATCTCCCGGTCACTGGCAATCCGCTCCAGCCCGCCTTGCCGGAGAAGAAGATTGTAAAGCCCCCGCCGTTCGTCCACATCATGATACTGGTAGTCGAGCATGGCCGTTTCCGGGTCGTCGATTCCATGGTGGCGACCTTTCATGAACCGTTCCAGCAGGCGCCTCTTGATCACCCAGTCAATCTCCCGCCCCAGGCTCTCATCATCCCGGGCCAGCTCGCCCAGAACTTTCCCCCACAGGTTCAGGATATCACGGACGGACTCTTCCGTCTTCTCCCGGACAAAATACTCCTGGCAGGCCTCAAGATAGGCTCTCTGGATTTCAAGCGCGGTCATCTCCTTCCCGGACTCAAGCTTTACCCGGACCGACAGGGACGGGTCCTCGGAGATCATCCGTATGGCCAAAATCGGATCCTCGAGGCTAAGTCGATCGGAAATCCCCCCCGCCTCGACAACTTCAAGAACCAGAGCCGTCGTGGCCACCTTGAGAAGATCGCTCACTTCGCTCATATTCGAGTCTCCCACGATGATATGGAGACGTCGATATTTCTGGGGGTCGGAATGGGGCTCGTCACGGGTATTGATGATGGGGCGGCTCGAGGTCGTGGAGCAGGAAATCTTCTCACGGATATGCAGGGCCCGGGGCGAGATGACAAAGCGGACATGGTCGTCCGAGTCCCGTACCAGCCCTCCCGCCCCGGCGATGATCTGGCGGGTGACAAAAAAGGGGATGAGGCTCCGGGAAAGGCGCCAGAAGGTCACGTTCCGGTCGATCAGATAGTTCTCATGGCAGCCGTAGGAGTTGCCTGCTGAATCCGTATTGTTCTTGAGAACATGCACCTCCCCCTCGATCCCCTCCCGGACCAGAAGGCGGTCGACTCTCTCGGCCGCCTTCGAGAGAATCTTCTCTCCCGCCTTGTCGAAGAGAACGACATCGCGAAAGCTGTCGCATTCGGGCGTCGAATATTCGGGATGGCTTCCCGTATCCTGATAGATGCGGGCTCCGTTGGGAAGAAAGGCATCCCGGGACCAGCTGTTGGGCATGATCCCCTGGAAGAGATATTCCAGGGCCCGCTCCGACGGAAAGATCCGGTCTCCCCGGTTGATGAAGAGGAAGCCGTATTCACTTTCAAGTCCGATGATCCGCCTGTGCATCAGTCCTCCCGGACATTTGTCTAGCTCTGTTCCCCGGAGAGCGCCGCCAGTTCGTCCACACCGAGCCTCCGGAAGACCCGTCCCGTGGCCGACCGATCAAGAAGTCCGGCCTCGATCTGGGAAAGAGGCATGGCTGCTCCCGAGATCTCGGCAAAGACCTCCTTCAGAAGCTGGACGCCCCGGGAGAGGGACGGGAGCTCGGGAAGACGCTCCTTGAGAAGGGTGGTCAGAGGCTCGGCCTTGCCGCCCACGGCGGCAAAATGAGGTTCGTCGAAAATCGAACCGTCGTAGCTGACCCGGTAGATCTCGTCGGAGCGGCCGTTGTAACCGACCTCCGCCAGAACGATCTCCACCTCCAAAGGCTTCATCTCCTGGCTGAAGGCGGTTCCCAGAAGCTGGGAGTAGGCATTGGCCAGGGAACGGGCCGTCACATCCTCCCGGCTGTAGGTATATCCCTTGAGATCGGCATGGCGAATCCCCGCCTTTCGAAGATTCTCAAACTCGCTGTATTTTCCCACGCCGGCAAAGGCGATCCGGTCATAGACCTCCGAGATCTTGTGGAGACCTGCCGACGGGTTGTCGGCAGCCAGGAGGATCCCCTCGACCACACGCAGAACGACAGCCGAGCGTCCCCGGGCAATCCCTTTCCGGGCGTACTCCGCCTTGTCCTGCATGATCTGTTCGGGAGAGACGTAAAAAGGAAGCGCCGCCACCGTCTACTCCTTTTTCCGAAGGCTCGCCACAAAGGCGCGGTAATAGGCTGCCACGTCGTCCTGGGTCTTTTCCCGGACTCCGTCGGCATCCATGGTGAAGACCGTAGGGTAGATCTCCCGGACAAAATCGGGCCCCCCTGTTCCCAAATCTTCGTCTGCGGCTTCATAGAGGGCCCGCAGAGCCGCCTCTACCGCCTCATCCCGGGTCAACCCCTCCCGATAGAGCATCTTGAGGGCATTTCTGGCGAAGAGACCTCCCGACCCGTTGGCATGATAGGTCTCCTCCTCGTAGCGCCCCCCTGCCGGGTCGTATTTGTAAATGCGACCCCGCCGGGATTCCGGGTCGTAGGCGGCAAAGAGGGGAACGACCACCAACCCCTGCATCGCCATGGGAAGGGCCTCCCGAACCATCTGGGCCAGCTTGTTGGCCTTTCCGGCTGTCGAGAGCATCACACCCTCGAGCTTTTCATAATGCTCGATTTCAACCCGGAAGAGACGGGCCATCTCTATCGCCGGACCGGCCGCTCCGGCAATAGCCACACAGGAGTAGCGGTCGACAGGAAGGACCTTGGAAATGGCGCGGCTGGCCACCTGATAGCCTTCGGAGGCCTGGCGGTCTCCGGCCATGACCACCCCCCCCTCGTAGCGCAGAGCCAGAACGGTGGTGGCATGAGGAAGCCCTCCGATTGCCGGGGTCTCAAGGGAAAGTGCGGCAGGAAGGCCGCCGGAAGCCCGGAGGACCTCGACAAAGGAAGAGGAGTCAAAGGGAGGGGAAAAGGCACGGAAAGAGAGAGTGTCCAATCTTATTCCCCGCCTTTCTGAATAAAGGACTTCACGAAGCCCGAAGCATTCTTTTCCAGGACTTCATCGATCTTGTCGAGGATGTCGTCGGCCTCTTCGCGCACTTTCCTGGCACGCTCTGTGACCTCTTCAACATTCTCCTCCCCCGGCTCTGAAGGGGTCTCTTCCCTCTTGGGCGTAGGCTTTGACTTCTGACTCATCATGTCTCCTTTCCGTTGACAGAACCGGCTCCCGGACCCTGACCGGAGGCGAGCTCGGCGAGGAGCCCGGACGCCGTCAAATGACGTTCGATGAGCGCTCCCGCAATTTTCTGGGTTCCCCGACAGGGATCCTCAAGAGGGATCCTTTTGAGAGACGAGGACCCATCGTCCACCACGGCACTGCTCCAGGAGACCGCCACCACCTCCCGGGGAAACCGCCAAAGGAGCGTCCCGCGAAAATAGGCCCGCGTGTCCGCCGGCGGAGAGAGAAGAGCCTCCTCAATCTCCTGAGGATCAAGAATCCTGAGGACCTCGCCCCGGGACTCAAGCAACCGGAAGAGTCCCCGATCACTCCGGATGTCGTGGTACTGAAGATCGATCATCCGGAGGCGGCCGTCTCCCGAGGGGATCGAACGGCTCTCGGCATAACGGTCGAGAAGACCTTTCTTGATCACCCAGTCGATCTCACGATCAAGCCCGGCAGACTCTCCCAAGCCATTCGACATCGTCTCAAGGCGGGAGAGAACCGACTCCCACCGGTCGAGGATCTCCCGAGTCTCGGGACCCATTCCCTCCCGGAGATAAAAATTCTTGACGAAGCGAAAGACTTCTCCCGCCAGGTCGAGGACCCCCAGGGTCTTTCCGTCGGCCAACGGCAAGGGCGCCTTGAGGGTCAGATCGGAGCTGACCCTGTGAAAGGCCGACACCGGATCAAGCAGCACCGGAATCCCGGCGGCCTGGTCGTGAGCGGTGCTTCCCTCCAGCGCCGCCAAAAGAAGCATCGTCGTTCCGACCTTGAGAGCCGTCGACACCTCCGAACAGTTGGAGTCCCCCGTAATGACATGAAGTCTCCGGTACCGTTCTAGGAGGGAGTGGGGCTCGTCTCGGGTATTCACAATCCCCCGCCTCGCGGTGGTGGAAAGACCCACCGGGACCTCAAAGAACTCGGCCCGCTGGGAGATCTGAAACCCGCCTCCCCGGACCCGGTCGGAGGCCACCTTTCCCGAGCCGCAAAAGATCGGGCGGCTGACGAGATGGGCGGTCAGCCCCGAGACAATCCGTTCGAAGGGAAGGGCGCGGGCCACCAGATAATTCTCGTGGTACCCCCAGGAATTCCCGAAGCCATCCGCATTGTTGCGAAAGATCCGAAGGGAGCGCCCCTGGCGGTCTCCCCTCTCCCATCGGTGCATGGCCATCTCCACAAGACGGTCGCCGGCCCGCTCGAAACGCAGGATATCCCGAAGGCTCCGGCACTCGGGGGCGGAGTATTCGGGATGGCCTCCGTCCACATAAAAACGTCCCCCATTGTAAAGGGCCCGATTTGTCCAGCGGTTTTCCCCCCTGTCGGGGCGCTCCCGCTGGCCCTCCACGGTAAATCCCCGGGCATCGTGAAAAGGATCTTCCGGCTCGTAATCCCAAAGAGCTCCTCCGGAGTATTCCTCTGGGAGACTTCCCACCAGCTCATGGGAGATCTGGGCCGACAGGTCACCGATTTCCCCCGTGGAAAAGGCGATCCCGTACTCGACCTCCGTTCCGGCAACCCGGCAAGAGGACTGTTCCGAAGCTAAATCTCGAGGCGGGGAAGAAGCGGAAGACCTCACAGATAATGCCCCACAGGAAGGGTCTCCACCGGGCGTTCCCGGGCCTCGCGGGAGGAAAGGGTCTTCACGCTGGCAATCCTTTCGTCCTTGCGCCCGGAGATCCTTGCCCAGTCGTCAGGATTGGTGGTATTGGGGAGGTCTTCGTTTTCCTGGAACTCCCGGCGAACCGCCTTCAGAAAATCGTCGAGGGTCAACCCCTCCTCGCCGGTGCCCGAGAGGCTTCTTTTGATGGCCGTCTGCTTGGCCCGGGCCACGATCCCCGCGATCATCGCCCCACTGGCAAAGTCCTTGAAAAAGAGGACCTCCTTCTCTCCGCTGGCGTAGGTGACCTCCAGAAACCGATTCTCCGGGGTGTCGGCATACATCTCGTCAGCCACGCGGTCGATCAGGGCCCCGATGGCCTCGGCTCCACCCGAGTGGCCCGCCAGAAGCGAGGGAGCGAGCGGAAGATCTCCGTTGAGATAGCGGCGAAAGATGGCCAGGGCCTTCTTTCGGTCAGGGCGGTCGATGCGGATTTTGACGTCGAGACGGCCTGGGCGGAGAATGGCCGGATCGATGAGATCCTGGCGATTGGAGGCGCCGATCACAATGACGTTCTTCAGACGCTCCACCCCGTCGATCTCGGCAAGGAACTGGGGAACGATGGTGCTCTCCATGTCTGACGAAACCCCGCTACCCCGGGTCCGGAAGAGGGAGTCCATCTCGTCGAAAAAGACGATAACGGGATAGCCTTCCCGGGCCTTCTCCCGGGCCCGGGAAAAGACCTCGCGGATCTGGCGCTCCGACTCGCCCACATACTTGTTGAGAAGTTCCGGTCCCTTGACGTGAAGAAAGAAGGAGCGGGCATCTCCCCCCCGCTCGGCCATGCGACACCCGATCGAGTTGGCCACCGCCTTGGCGATCAGGGTCTTGCCACATCCGGGGGGGCCATAGAGAAGGACACCTTTGGGGGGTGAGAGATGGTAACGGGAATAGAGCTCCGGATGAAGGACAGGAAGCTCCACCGCATCCCGCACCATCTCGAGTTCAAGATCCAGACCGCCGATTTCCTCGAAGGTGACGTCCGGGATCTCTTCGATGACCACCTGGCCAACCTCACTCTTGGGAAGGCGCTCCAGGGCAAATCCCGAGCGAAGGTCGATGAGCAGCGGGTCTCCGGCGGATAGCGCGACCCCGATCAAGGGAGGAGAGACCAGCACCACCCGGTCCACGCCTCCTTCTCCCGTCACAAGAACGCGATCGGAAGAGAGTGTCTCCTTGAGGACCATGATCTCACCCATGCGCTCACCCGGGGCGCGGTCCACGATATTGAAGGCCTCATTGAGCAAGACGGGGTCCCCCGGCTGAAGGTTCTCGAGATCGATGCCCCGATCGGCGGTCACCCGCATCTTGCGGCCGGCCACAACAATGTCCACCGAGGGTTCGAGGGGAGTTCCCCGAGGGGTCAGGGCGCCAGAATGAGGAATATTGACTGATAGGACAACGGCATAGCTCGAGGGAGGTGTTGTGAGGCGAATCAGCTCGTCGCGAAGGGACTGGATTTCTTTCCGGGCTTTCTTGAGGGTCTCCTCAAGCTTTCGGTTCATCTCCGAAGAGCTTTCAAGCATCTCACGTGTTTCCTCGTGAGCGCGCTCTATTCGCTCGAGGTAGTCAATCCTCCTTCGGAGACGGAGGATCTCCGTCTCTCCGGGATCACCGACATCCTCATTTCGGGAGGAGGTCGTCCGGGGAGGAACGATCTCCTTCCAGGAATCTTCGCCGGCAGGTTCCTTCATCGTGAGTCTCCTTTCCGCGAGAGGTCCACATCCGAGTCCGGCCCTTTGAATCGGCCCGGACTCGGTCTAGCGAGACATTCCGGATATGAGCAAGTTTCTCGGAATGCCCTCGATCAGGTGGTTCGTCGCGGGGGGGCGCAAGGCAGGCCCTGCGTCGCCCCCGAGTTAAAAGTATATCACCCCCCAAAAATCATGGTCAAACGCCCCCCGAGCGAGAGACGCCACTAAGTTTTTATCGACATGGACTTTTCCATAACCCGGGGTCGTCTTTTTCCAGCCACGCCAGATTCGACCGAACGAGAGCAAGAGTCATTCTCGGACTCACACCCTCTTTGGGGCCCTAAACGAAGGAGAGTCCCCATTTCCATGGCATCCCCCTCTCCCCCCGATTCCCCCTTGTGTCTTTTTGAATCCTTCCCCTCCTGACGAGGAGCCAACCGATCAACAAAAGGAAATATCCATCGAAGAAGAACAGTTGAAGACTCCCTCGCCCTCTCTTCTGACTGTCAGGCAACAAAGTTGCTTCTCCGTCCCTGCCCGAAAGGGGGTTGTCACCATAGGTAATGACACCCACAAAAAACAAGGAAGACGAGCACAGATGGAACCGGCTGAATTTTACAGGCAAACAACAGAGCGAATGATCGATGCCCTGGAGAGGGGAACGGCTCCCTGGATTCGTCCCTGGCGAAAATCAGGATCGGGCGAGAGGGAAGGACTTCCCGTCAATGCGGTCACGGGGCGCCCCTACCAGGGTGTGAATGCCCTCTCCCTGAGTCTCCATGCCCTCTCCTCGGGCATGGATGACATGCGTTTTGCCACCTTCCGGCAAGCCCAGGAGAAGGGATGGGGAATCCGCCGGGGAGCCCGGGGACTTCCGGTCATCAAGCTCGTCTCTCGCCGGCGAGATTCGTCTCGCTCTTCCCTCGGAGGCGGTCAAGGCGAAGAGACGGCCCTGGAAGCGATCTCCCGAGAGGGCAAGGGCGAAACCGAGGCTTCCGAGAGAGCTCCGCGGCCCCTTTTTCCCCTGATTCCCCGGATCTACCATGTCTTTTCTTCTTCCGACATAGTGGGTCTTCCGTCTCTCGCCGACGAGGGCCGGAGCTTTGAATCTTGGGGGGACCTCCTAGACGGGACGGCCCACGAAGAGGCCGGGATGTTCTGTTGTCGCCTCTCGGAGGGGCTCGGAGTGCCCGTCTATCATGGAGGCAGCCGGGCCTTTTACGACCGGGACAATGACGCGATCACCCTTCCTCCCGAAAAAAACTTCAAGGAGCTCGAAGGGTACCTCGGGACCCTCTTTCACGAATTTGGCCATGCCACCGGCCATGAAAAACGGCTCAACCGGATCGTGGATCCCTGGGGAGAGTCCGCCTATGCCTTTGAGGAGCTTGTGGCCGAGCTGGCCAGCCTCTTTGTCGGAATGAGAACCGGAGTGAGCCCCGACGAGGCGCATTTCCACAACCATGCCTCCTATGTGGGCCACTGGATCAAGACCCTCCGAAACGATCGGAGGGCTCTCTTTCGGGCCTCAAGCTTGGCCCAGGAGGCCTGCAATCTTCTTCTGGAGGTCTTGGGAAAGGATCCGGGAGGAGGCGACGGAGAAGCGGACGGAGTCTCCTAGCTTTTGGCCCGGGCGTAGGGAGCCGGCCAGGGGCATTGAACGCCCAGACGATCTGCCGCATGGAGAGGCCAGTAGGGATCCCGGAGCATCTCTCGGGCCAGCGCCACCCCGTCGGCCTGGCCGGTGACCAGGATGTGTTCGGCCTGAGCGGGATCAGTGATCATCCCCACCGCCAGCGTGGCCACCCCGACCTCTTGTCGAATGCGCTCCGAGAAAGCCGTCTGGTACCCCGGACCCACGGGGATAAAGGCATGGGAAACGATCCCGCCGCTTGAGCAGTCCACAAGGTCCACACCCAGATCCCGAAGCTTTCGGGACAAAGCGAGGGACGACTCGAGATCCCATCCGCCGTCGACCCAGTCTACGGCCGAAATCCGAACCCCCAGAGGGCGGTCCTCTGGCCAGACCTTGCGGACAGCGTGGGCCACCTCCAGGGGAAAGCGCATTCGGGCATCGAGTGATCCTCCGTAACTGTCCGTGCGCCGGTTCGAAAGGGGAGAGAGAAAGCTGTGCAAAAGGTAACCATGGGCCATATGGAGCTCAAGGTAGTCAAAACCAGCCGAAATAGCACGGCGGGCCGCACTGACAAAGGAATCACGCACCCGGGCGATATCGGACTCCTCCATCTCCCGGGGAACCCCATTCTCCCCAAAAGCCACAGCACTTGGAGCCAGAAGCGGCCATCCTCCTTCGGCCGGAGTCAGGAATCGGCCCCCCAAGAAGGGCGGGGCGGTGGAGGCCTTGCGTCCTGCATGGGCAATCTGGAGGCCTGAAACCGCACCCTGGGAGCGCATGAAGGCAACGATCGGTCTCAGTGCTGCCTCCTGAGCCTCGTTCCAGAGTCCCAGATCTCCCGGAGATATCCGTCCTTCGGGGCTCACCGCCGTCGCCTCGACAATCACCATGCCGGCCCCGCCCACTGCCCGGCTTCCCAGGTGAACCCGGTGCCACTCCCCGGCGACCCCGTCCTGGGCCATATACTGGCACATGGGAGAGACGACGATCCGGTTTCTGAGCTCGATACCCCGCAGATGCCAGGGGGAAAAAAGTCGGCTCATGCCGTCCCGGAAAGGGCCGGATCGGAGAGAAGCGCAGCCACATGGCCCGTCGCCTTTATCCCCCGGAGAGCCCGAAGGATCTTGCCGTCTGGCCCAATCACAAAGGTGCTGCGCTCGATCCCCATGCGCTTGACTCCGTACATCATCTTTTCCTTGAAGACTCCATAGGCTTGGCAGAGGGAGCCCTCCCCATCGGAGAGCAGGGGAAAGGGAAGCTGGTACTTGGTCCGGAACTTGTCGTGGCTGGCCGGGGAATCCTTGGAGACCCCAAGGACGACAATCCCCCGCTGGCTCAGAAGGGCCATATTGTCGCGGAAGTCGCAGGCCTCGGTGGTACAGCCCGGCGTGTCATCCTTGGGATAAAAATAAAGGACAACCGTCTTTCCTGCATAGTCCCCCAGGGAGACAGTCGGGGTCGAAGCCCCTGAGGCCGGAACCTGGCGAAAGTCGGGAGCCTGCTCCCCCTCTTTGGGTTCCCCTCCGAACGGGTCGTCCTTTTTCTCCTTTGCCATCCCTCTTCTCCTCTCGACTCTCCGCGAGTCAGTTCTCTGTTATTGACGATTCCGCCATCGAAATATTTCGTCCGACAAAGACGTATGGACTCTCCTAATGGCTGCCGGGATCAGCGTTGAGAATGACCGGCAAACCATTCTTGCCCCCTCCGATAATGACGATCTTGGTATTGGGACTCTTCGCCAGCTTCTCGGTGGCTTCGATTCCCTTCCAGGTCAGATAGCTCCGGGTCAGATTCTCCTGAACGATCTTTTGGAAGGCCTCGATTCCTTCGGCCTCGATCCGACGCTTTTGAGCCGTTTTTCTGGCGACATCCAGCACATATTCCATGCGCTGGTAGTTCTGCTCCTCGGTCAGCTTGCGCTCGATCGCCACCCGGATAATCCGGGGAAGCCGGACATCCCGGATCAGAAAGCCTTCCACAGTCAGGGGATAGTCCCTTAACTTCTCCCGAATGCCGCTCAGGATGAGTCGCTCGATCGTCTCCCGCTGGCTGGAATAGATCTCCGACGGGGTAAATCGGCCAACGATCTTTCTTGCCTCGCTCATGACATAGGGGGCAATCAAAACATGATAGTAATCGGGTCCCACCTTTTCTTGAAGGGTCGGAAGCGCCTTGCCCTGAACCTTATAGAGGACAGAGGAGTCCATTTGGATGGCCAATCCGTTGACCGAGAGAACATGCAGGGAGAGACGGGCCTCCTGGGTCCGAAGGTCATAAATGTACAGTTCGTTCCAGGGAGCAATGATCTGCACCCCTTCGCGATAGATCGTCTTTGTATCCGTCCCCTGGCTGATGGTCCACAGGACAGCCGCCTTGCCTGGATCAATGGACTCGATGCACCCGCCAAGGAGCGAAAGGGCGGAGAGAGCGGCCACCCACGCTCCTACCCGCCGTCTGACTCCGCTTCGGGTCATTCCTGGCACAACATGACTCGTGGCACTCATGGCTCTCTCCTTCTTTTCGGAAATTGATGGTTGCCGTCAGGGACCAACCTTGATCAGGCTGAGAACGGCGGGTGTCTTGGGGAGGGTTCGGGAAAAGACCCCCGCCTGCTTTCCCCCGGGGAGGGTCAGGATCCGAGATTCCACATCAATGGTCTGGCCCAGGTCCGTATAGGTTCCCACTACCAGAACCTGGGCGCCCACCTTCTCCCCCATCTCGAGAAGTGTCCGGGTGTCGAGAAGCCCCTGTTCGATTCCCATCCGGTGAAGGGCCTCGTAGACTTGGCCGGGGTCGATCAGCGCCACTCCGGGAGTTCGGGACAGTCCCTCTCCCACCTTGAGGGCGAGATAGCGGCCAAAAGTCCGGGAGAGTCCCGAGGGGGTGGTATACCGGATTACCGCCACGCGCAGAGGCTCCCCCACTTTCCCGACGATTCCCTGCAGGGCCAGATCAAGGTCGGACACGATTGCCTTGACAGAAACTCCCTGCAGGGCAGCAGGACCAGGAGAGGGCGGCACATAGGGGACGGCGGGAGAGGTCTGGCAGGACGGCAGAGCCCCCCCGAGACAGATCATCACGCCCACGACCGCGATCCGGGATCCCCGTCTCTTCAGATCATTCAAAAGTCTCATGGAAGGCCCCTCCTTCACCGGACCCGCTTTGGTCCGTCTTTGACGGACGCCACTGACACCAGAGAATCATCCCACCCTCCCCGGAATCTTTCATCTTTATTCTACACCACGAAAGTCTCATTCGCGTCAAGACACAGGACAGGGCCCCTACCGGGGAAGAAGACTTGTCTGCCCCCCCTGAAAATAATACCAAAGGGAAAAATTGGGAGTTGTGGCGAGATACTCGTTGTTTCCGAAGGCGGGAAAGAGCACGCCGAAGGAGGCGGCGAGGCGGGGAGTGAGGTTGTATTCGATGGTGGGCTGAACTCCCACAAGATTGAAGGCGGAGGGGTGCGTATTGACTGCCAGACCATCGACCGAGAAGGGCAGGCCTGACAACCCCGCAATTTCCAGAATAAAGCCCAGGCCATTTTTGTCGTCGACCACATCCTCGATCCCCAGCCGATACTGGGCAAGATCCCCGAACTGGGAATAGACCGGAGCGGCTCCAGGGGTTGCGGAAAAGGATCCGGGAAATCCAAAGGTATAGTACATGTCCGCGTAAAGTCGCAGAGGCTTCACATTCTTTCTGAGCATGGAGACAAGGGTCAGGGAGGGAGTCCCGAAGTGGGTCGAGGGGACCACGTTGATAGGCGGGAGCCCTCCCGACGGAACCGGCGTTCCCAGCCAGGAGGTCAGGGGAAGGGTGACAAGAAGGGCCGTGGCAAAGCTTGGCCGGGTCGTGTCTGGGTTCTGGATGATCCACCGGTGTTTGATTCCCAGGGTCAGGTCATTGAGACCCGACCCGTTGAGAGAGCTCCCGTCCTCCGTGGAAAAGGTGGTGATCACGGAGGGAAGAAAGACGAGCTCGGTGTTCTGGTCGAGGCCATAGAACATGGCGAAGAGATCAAGCAGCTGGGTCTGGGAGAACCCCGGAGGCAGACCGGTGATACCTCCTGAATCTGAATACTGGGCCTGGGTCAGACGTCCATACATGAAAAAGCGCACATTGAACTCTCCCTCCGGGAGAGTGTCCGCCTGGGGCATAAGGTCCGGTCCGGAGGTCAGGGGGTTCCAGGAGTGACGATAGGCTGCCAGGGCATCAGGCCCATTGAGTGAAAGGGGCGCCGGCCGGGAAGGCTTGGGCAAAGCGGAGGCGGACGGGGGAGAAGGCGCCGTGCCCCCCGACGCTCCCGAGGGAGCGGGGACGCTCGGCGAAGGCCCCGGAGTTTGGGGCGCAGCGGTCGAAGCAGCCGGAGCCAAAGTGCCAGGAGAAGGAGGAGTGACGCCCAGAGCGAGAGGAGTCCCCCCCACAAAAAAGATCGATACCCCCATCAAAAAAAACAAAAAAGTTCCATCTCTCACCGGCAGACCGCTCTCCATCATCGCACAGGACACCTTTTTTTTATTTTCCGGGAAAGCGGCAGCGTCTTCCATGATCCCGATCATAAGAATACGGGAGAGATCGGCGCCATGTCCCGCTCCCCCCCTGTCGGTTTGATCAAAAGAGTCTTCCGGAAGCTTCCCAAGGAAAATCCTTTACGAACCGAAAAACCGGTGGTAAGGTTAACTCACTTCATTCGTTACCTCAAAGATCTTCTTCGCAATGGGTCGGAGCAGGAGCCCCTTCTGATCGGGATGTCGATGGAAGAGGCCGGAGCGCCCCTCAAAACACCGACTCTAAAGGCGTCGGGCGAGGAAGACCAGACAGAGAGTTCCAACGATGGTAAAATCAAGGAGGTTCGCCATGAACGAGACGTCTTCCCTGTCAGGAGTTTCATCCTCCCGTCCCCACCGGCAATCATCCGTCACATGGCTCTCATTGGCATTTCTGGCAGGCCTTCTGCTTCTCCCTGCCTTACCGGCCATAGCCGCCACCACCATCACGATTGTCTCCCCCGCCCCGGATGCCCAGGTTCAAAGCCCTGTGGTCGTGAAATACAAATATCACAAGGAAGGGCGCGCCAATCACATTCATGTGATTGTGGATGGACAGTTTCGCATGGTCAGCCACAAAAGCCCCGTGACAATGAAGCTCCCCGCCGGCAAACATACCATTCTTCTGCAGGCGGCCACGAAACACCACAATCTCCTCGACGCCTCGGCCAAGGTCAACGTCGAGGTCAAATAGCTCCAGGAAATCTTTTTCATCCCGAGGGGGCCTTTGTGACCCCGGGACCATGAGGGAAGAATTGAAGGGCGGAAGATGCCTTCCCGAACCACTCACGGTTTGAGGAAAGGATCTCCCGCCTTTTTTTGCTGCATCTCAGGGACTTGCCGGTGACAGACCTCAGGAACCGGACGCTGGCGAGGGAGCAAAGAGCCTCAGAACTGCCACACCCCTGAGGCGATCCGACGCCAGATCGGTCAGGGCCTCCAGGGCCCGGGGGAAGTCGTAGGCGGTGACTTCGGGGATGATCGAACGGGCCGAGGCCAACGAGAGCCAGGAGAGCCCATCCTGTCGGGTATTGGCCGTTACCGACCGGAGCCTCTTCTCAAAAAAGAGCTCCCGCTGGTAGTTCAGTGGGGGGATGTCCGTCACATGGATGCCGGCGGTCAGCAGGATGCCTCCCCGGTCGAGAGAGGCGAGAATTCCCGGAACAAGATCCCCCGCCGGAGCAAAGAGAATGGCTCCGTCAAGCGGTTCTGGCGGAAGGGACGTGGCCTCCTCCCCCACCCAGTCCGCCCCGGCCTCGATTGCCCACTGGCGATGCCGTTTCCCCCGGGTAACGACAAAGACCCGGATCCCTTCGGACTTGGCGAGTTTCAGAACGAGATGGGCCGAGGATCCAAATCCATAGAGGCCAAGCCTCTGTCCCGCAACAAGACCCGACTGGGCAAAGGCCCGATAGCCAATGATGCCAGCACAGAGAAGGGGCGCCTGCAAGAGGGGATCTTCAGTAGACGAGAGCGGATAGCAGAAAGATTCGTCTGCGGCGAGATACTCGGCATACCCCCCGGGACGATGATATCCGGTAAAGAGAGGGTCCGAGCACAGATTCTCGTCGCCTCGCAGACAGTAGGCACAGCGGCCGCAGGCCCGATAGAGCCAGGCCACTCCCACCCGGTCACCCGGGCGGAATCTTCCCCCGGAATTTTCTCCAAGAGCCACCACCTCCCCCACAACCTCATGGCCAGGGATCGTCTCTCCGGGAATTACCGGAAGATCTCCCTCCACGACATGAAGGTCGGTCCGGCAGACCCCACAGGCCAAAACCCGAACAAGGATCTCCCCTGGTCCGGGCTCGGGAATGGGGCGAAAGACGAGCTCAATCGAGCCTTCACCCACCGGGCCATGGCGCCGGACGACAAAAGCCTTCATAGTGGAGGGCAGACTAGACACCGCAGCCTTCCCCCTCCCGGGCGGGCCGCTTTAACACCTTCCGGAGGATGCTCTCCGCCAGACACCAACGGGTCAGCGCCGACTGAAGCAGATTGGCCCCGACGAAAGCGGCGAGCCAAAGCCAGTACTTTGAGACATAGACCGATAAAAGAAGGCTCGTGAGAACAAGTGTTCCGGCCAGGGCCCGGATCATGCGTTCGATACTCATGGAAACTCCTCCAGGTTATCTCTCCCGCAGGAGAGAGAGTTGAGGACGGAAAGAGACCACCGCCCCCTTTTTATGATGACTGTCCGGATTCGCGGTTCCGGACCGACCAGCTTCTCCCCTCCACCATGAAAATCAGAAGGGGAACGACAAAAAGGGTGAGAAGAGTCGAGACCACCGACCCGAAGAGCAGGGCAATGGCCATGCCCCGAAAGATCGGGTCGGAGAGGATCACAAAGGATCCGGCAATAAGGGCTGCCGCCGTCAGAAGGATCGGCCGCGTCCGCACAGCCCCGGTCTCAAGAATTGCTTGGCGAATGGGGACTCCCTCCGCCTTCTTCGCATGAAGAAAGTCGACCAGAAGAATGGAGTTTCTCACCATGATTCCCGCCAGGGCAATAAAGCCGATCATCGATGTGGCCGTAAAATTCGACCCCAGGAGAATATGGCCCGGGATCACCCCGATAAGGGCCAGCGGAATGGGACTCATGATCACGAGCGGGGTGATGAAGCTCTCGAATTCGGCCACAATAAGAAGGTAGATCAAAATGATCGCCGCCCCAAAGGCGATTCCCATATCCCGAAAGGTGACGAAGGTCACCTGCCACTCCCCGCCCCAGCGGATCGTCATGTGATCGGTCGACCAGGGATACCCGGTAAAGATCTGACGGAGATCCTCCCCGCGGGAGCGGGCATCTGCCGCCACCACCCGGGAGAGATCCACTGCCGCGTAGACGGGGCTGCGGGAGGAGCCGATAGTGTTCCCGGTGACATAGACCACCGGCCGGAGGTTCTTTCGGTTGATGGGCTGTTCCGTGGGAAGCTTTTCCACATGGACAAGGGAGCGAACGGGAACCAGCCGGCCCGTTCCTCCCCTGACAAAGACCGTAGAGAGGTCCCGGATGCTGGAACGGTCCCTTTCGGGATACTCCAGAAGAATCGGAACATGCCCCTTCCCAGAGGTCGTATGGAGGGTGCCACTTTCTCCGTGAAGCGCCAGGGAAAGAGCCTTCCCGATCTCCTCGGCGCTCACCCCGGAAAGGGCCGCCTTCTCCTGGTCTATAACCACGCGATATCGGGTCTGTAGATCTCGAACCGAGGTATCGACATCCACAATCCCCGGAGTTTTCCGGAAGAGATCTGCCAGATGGAGTCCTTCCCGGGTCAGACGACGATAGTCTGAGCCATAGATCTCGGCAGTGATCGGAGCATAGACGGGCGGACCGGGAGGGACCTCCACAACCTTGATGCGGGCGCCCAGACGTTGCGAGGGGAGAGCCAGGCTCTTTTCGATCTCCGTGGCAATAGCATGGCTTCCCTTGTCCCGGCGAGACTTGGGAAGAAGATCAAGATGAAGCTCTCCCACATGTTTTCCCGACCGGAGATAGTAGTGCCGGACCAGACCGTTAAAATCGAAGGGGGCAGCGGTCCCGACATAGGCTTCATACCCCATGACCGAGGGATTTTTCCGGGCGATCCGCTCCAGATCGCGAACGACTGCGGCCGTGCGCTCGAGGGTCGTGCCTGCCGGCATGTCCACGACCACATCGATTTCACTCTTGTTGTCAAAGGGAAGCATCTTGAGAAGGATCGTCCGGGAGTAAAAGAAGAGCATCGATCCCACAGTGAGAACCACGACCCCACCGAGAAATAATTTCCGCTTTTTCCCCGAATCAACGAGAGGCTCCATCAGAAGGCGATAGAGATGGCGAATCCTGAGTTCCAGCTTCCCGGTCACCTTTTTCTCGTGGGTCCCCGGACGGATGAGGCGGACAGCCATGTAAGGGGTCACGATCAAGGCCACCAAAAGCGATCCGATCATGGCCAGGGAGGCATTGACCGGGATGGGGCGCATGTAGGGGCCCATGAGTCCGCTGACAAAGGCCATCGGCAGGAGCGCCCCGATCACCGTAAAGGTCGCGAGAATGGTGGGATTGCCCACCTCGGAGACCGCCACGATGGCCCGGTCGATCAGGGTCTTCCGGTCACGCATCCCTCCCAGAAAATGAAAGTGGCGATAAATGTTCTCCACGATCACGATGGCATCATCCACGAGGATCCCGATGGAAAAGATCAGGGCGAACAGGGTCACCCGATTGATGGTGTACCCGATCATCATGGAGATGAACAGTGTCAGGGAAAGGGTCACCGGAATGGCCACCGCCACGATCCCCGTCTCCCGAATCCCCAGGGCCAGGCCGATCAAAAGGATGACCGAGGCCGTGGCGATCAGGAGATGAAGAAGGAGGTCGTTGGCCTTTTCGTTGGCGGTATGGCCATAGTTACGGGGAAAAGTGACGGTCACATTCGACGGAATAATGGTCCCCTGGAGATCCCGAACCTTCCGGAGAACAGAGTGCGCCACAGTGACGGCATTGATTCCCTTTTTCTTGGCCAGAACTATCGTCACCGCGGTTTCGTCCGGACGTCCCGAGCTGGAGCCGCCGTAGCCCTTCCACACATAGTGGGAGACCGGTTCGGGGCCATCGGTCACCCGGGCGATCTGGGAGAGACGGATCGGGTGGCCTCCGGAGACCCCCACCACGAGGTTTTTGACATCGTCAGACGTCTTGAGACTGCCGGAGAGTCCGACACGAAAGGAGGTATCGTTTCTGTCGAAGCTTCCGAGAGCCAGACTCACGTTGGAGCGGGCCAGGGCTCCCGCCACATCGAGGGGGGAGCGGTCGAAGGCCTTCATGGCCGCCGGATCAAGCCGGACCCGGATCATCCGGTGTCGTCCTCCGATAGTATAGACCGAACCTGTCCCGGGGATCCGCTTCAGCCGACTGACGATCCGGCTGGCGATCCGGGTGAGGTCAAAGTCCGACAGCGTCCGGGAAGAAAGCGTCACCGCCATGACCGGAACATCATTGATATCCTTGGGGCGAACGAGAATCGGGCCGGCTCCCCCAGGAAGATAGGCCCGGGACTTCATCACTTCGCTATAGACCTTGACGAGGCTCTCCCCCATCGCCTGTCCGACCCGAAATCGAACCGTCACCAAAGCCTCCCCCCTCATCGACTGGGAGTAGACAGCCTTCACCCCTTTCATACGATCAAGATGACGCTCGAGCGGCTCGGTGACGCTCTTCTCAACCTCCCGGGGAGAGGCCCCCGGATAGGGAACAAAGAGATCCATCATGGGGACCCGGATCTGGGGGTCCTCCTCCCGGGGAGTCCGCAGAACGGCCAGGCCTCCCACAAGGAGTGCAACGATGACAAAGATCGGAGTCAGACGGCTGTCGATAAAGTAGCGGGCGACGGCCCCTGCAATCCCGACCTTTGCCGGGGGGTCGTTTGAGCTCTCCTGATCCTTTTCCCGAAAGGAGGGGTCCGTGCTCATCGGGCCACCTCGGTGACGCGTGCTCCGTCAACAAGGGTCGAGGGAGGAGAAAGGACGACCCTCTCCTTCGGAGAAAGTCCGGAGAGGATCTCCACCATCCCTCCGACGGAGCGGCCGACCCTTACGTAACGGAGCTCCGCGTGATCAGATTTGACGACAAAGAGCTCCCGAAGACCTTCGTGGTCGATAAGAGCACTGGCAGGAACACGGATCGTGGCTCGCCCGGGAACAGGAATGTAGAGCTTGCCATAGCCTCCGGGACGCAGCTCCAGGGGCATTTTGTTCCCCGGACTCTTCGGAAGGGGTGAAAGCAGAACTTTCACCGGAACGGTATGGGTGACCGGATCGGAGCCCGAGGAGATCTCCACCAGGCGTCCCTCATACTCGTGGCCATGCGTAACAAAACGCACGACAGAGGAACGGGACAGTCCCGAAACCAGGGCATCCGGAATATGCGCCACCACCTCAAGGCGCCGATCATCGGCCACCGTGAGGAGCGGAGTCCCCGGGAGAACCTCTTCCCCTTCCTGGGCAACCCGGGAAACAATCCGGCCCGGGAATGGGGCGGTCACATGGGTCCATCCGAGGCGGGCCTGCGCCGCCGAATAGGCGGCCTCTGCCTCGTCCCGCTCCTGTCGTGCCGCCTCCCACTCGGCGCGGGAGGCACTTCTGTCCTGATAGAGTCGGTTGATGCGGTCATAGTTGCTGGCGGCAAAGTCCCGGCGGGCGGCGGCGCGGGTAAGGTCGGCCCCGAGGGTTCGAGAGGACAGGGTCAGCAAAAGTTGCCCCTGGTCCACCTTTTGCCCCAGCCGGACCCAAACCTTCCGAACCTCTCCGGCCACGCGAGCCGAAAGAAGGGCCTCATGAATGCCCCGGACCACACCGGCCACCCCCATTTCCCGGGTTCCCCCCGTACTCTCAGGAAGGACTGTCTTGACCGAAACAGGCGGCAAGGACTCACCGGCATGAGGCGAAGACGAGCTGTGACACCCTGCCACTCCCATCGTCCCGACAATGGCCAGGAGAACCATCCACAAACCTGCTCGCTTCGCCCCCTTCATCGCATCACCCCTTTGTTCTGCAATATCCGTCATCTGATCCTGTCTCTCCATGGCCTATCCGTTTTTCCTGCGGTCATGAGGGGCCTTTTCCTTTCGAAGACTCCTCACCGGCGGGAAGGGACGAACTCCTCAGAACAGGATCGTTTCCGGAAAGCTCCCCGATGGCCCGACGCTCCGCCAGAACAGCCTCCACAAAACGAGTCCGATCAGTCAGAAGGCGCAGGCGAGCCCGACGATAGGCGACATCGGAGCGGAGCATATCGGCCATCTGGACCAACCCCACCTGATAGCGCTCATGCACAATTCGCCGCTCCTCTGCCTCTTCTGCCACTCGCTCCTCATCCACTTTCAGTGCGTCGTGAAGGGTCCGGGCCTCCGCCCGGGAGGATCGAACCTCGTAGACCAGGGTGTTCTTCAGATCCTGCTCCCGGTAGAGCGCCTCCAGAACAGACAGAGAGGCCCTCTGACGTTTTTCCTTGTCAGAAAATCCGTTAAAAAGATTCCACTGAACCTGGCCGATGACGGTATAATCCTGCTTACCCCAGGCCAGGGTCGGGTTATATTCGTTGTAGAGGCCTTGAGCACTGACCTGGGGAAGGAATCCGGCAAGCTGGGCACTGGCCATCTCCTTTTTTGCCGCGATCGCTCGGCGCAGGGAGAGGTAATCCGGCCTTCTCTCAAGAGCGCCGGCCACGAGACTCTTGACGCTTTCCTCCTGAAGGCTTTTGTAGACAGCCCGGGCACGGACAAGAAGCTCCGGATCCGGTCGCGGAGTTCCCGGAAGGGTCTCCGACCCGAGAAGCTTCGCTAGCCTGACCTTCGAAAGCTCCGCATCCTTTTGGGCCTCAAGAAGGCGGGTTTTCTGGTGGTTCAGATGGACATCCGCGGCCAGGAGTTCCGCCCGAACCGAGCGACCCGTGGACACATGATCCCGGGCAATCTTCTCTTCTTCCCGAGCCATTTTGACCATCTCGCGAAGCAGCGCGACCCTGTCGGAGGCAAGAAGAGTGTCAAGAAAGGCCTGCGAGGTCTCGAAAACAAGCTCTTCCTCCCTCCATCGAACAGCGAATCTTCGAGCACTCCTGGCGCGGCTGGCCGACCGGATGCGATGGAAGCGGCCCCCTCCGGAAAAGATCGTCTCCGAAACCTGGGCCTGAAATCCGAAGGTCTGGGTGTTGGCGGGATTGTTCAGGGAGTTCAGATTCGAGAAGGAGCTCGAGGTCACCAAGGCTTCGTTGAGGAGAATTCCGAAGGCATTCAACGGGTTGTCGGTGGAAATGAAGCTCTCCCCGACCGCCACCACCGGCAGATAGCTTCCGGCTGCCTCGGTCAGGCGGGTCTCCTCGATTTTCTCCTTGACGCGCTCGGAGCGAAGGCCCGGATTGTTCGTGAGGGCTTGCTCAACTGCCTCGGCAAGTGTCATAGCCTTGACCGACGTTCCCCACAGGGAGACGATCCCTGCCATCACAAGGGATCCCGCCAAGAATCTTTTGCATCCTGAATTCTTCATCGACAAAAGATCTCCTCCATGAGGGAAAAGAAGTTGGGGATACGAGGATCTCCCAGAGAGTAAAAGACCTGGTGTCCTTCCCGGCGCGAGGCAAGAATTCCTTTTTCACGAAGAAGGGCCAAATGTTGGGAGAGGTTGGACTGTGTCACGCCCAGAACCCCGGCCAGATCATTCACGCTTCGTTCTCCGTCAATCAGCTCCAGAAGAAGCTGAAGGCGAACCGGATGCCCCAGTACCCTCAGGCAACGAGCCCCCCGCATCACCTTCTTCTCGTCGAGCTTCTCGTCAATATCCATGAAATTAGAATATTAAAATATTAGAATATTTGTCAAGCGACTCGTGACACCGGTCCACAAGAGGGCGACTCATTCAGCCCTGATTCCGGGATAGGACAGTAAAAAAATAAATAAGCCCTCTTTCCTGTTTGATTTTCGGTGAGGTATAATCTCACCTGTGAGGTGAAAATCACAACAGCAGGAGGGCCAGGGTTATGGCCCGAAACGCGTGCACGGAAATCATACTGGCACAGACCCTTGAACCGCTCACGGGGCAAGGAGGATTTCTGGCCTTTGGGGAATACCTGAAGGGGATGAAACTCCGGGAGCGGGTGAGCCAGCATCTTCCGGCT
>JBMFWG010000026.1:0-25732 GCA_049965515.1 Leptospirillia bacterium | reverse complement strand
TCGGCGAAAGAGGAATATCCGCTCGTGAGAGCAGAAACCCCCACGACAGCGTCAGCTTAGTGGCGGGAGAGTTCATGTAAAGGCCGGCACTCACCAGTGGCACGTTGAAAAAAGGGATCGAAGAGGCCTCTTCGGCAATCTGTGGATGGGTTCTCTTATGGGCAGTGATCCCTACTCTGCGCTCAACGGTCAAATCTTTAGGATCGATTTTCCCGGGCCTGTTTAGCGATCTCAGGGATCTCTCGGTACCGTTCGGTGATCGCCCGTTGTCTTCCGGCTTCGTCTCATCTATCATTTAAATCAAGGGACTTCACCAACCGTACATTCTTCCCATGTCAAAAACTCGCAACAGGAAAGGGTACCTTGAACCACACAAAGCGGGAGCCGAAAGGTTCCGCCGTTGACCTTATGGCTCTCCGGCACAGTGCCGCCCACGTCCTGGCCCAGGCGGTGAAACGCCTCTTTCCTTCCGCCCAGGTGGGCATCGGACCTGCCACCGAGGAAGGCTTCTATTACGACTTCCGCTTTGAGCGACCCTTTTCTCCGGAGGACCTCGAAAAGATCGAAGAGGAGATGCGGAGGATCATCGCCACCGATACTCCCATCGTTCGTCGTCCCCTTTCAAGAGAAGCGGCCCGGGAGCTTTTTGAAAAAACCGGAGAACCCTTCAAGCTGGAAATCCTTCATTCCATTCCCGCCGAAGCGGAAATTACCGTCTACGATCAGGGTGAATTTACCGACCTCTGTCGGGGCCCCCACCTTCCGGGAACAGGACAAATCGGAGCGATCAAGCTCCTCTCCTCTTCAGGAGCCTACTGGAAAGGGGTCGAGACAAATCCCTCCCTTCAGCGGATTTATGGAACCGCTTTTCCGACCCAGTCAGAGCTTGATACCTACCTGGCCCGCCTCGAAGAGATCCGACAGCGCGATCACCGCAAAATCGGCAAGGAACAGGGATTTTTCCGGACTCTGGACGAGAACGGCGCGGGCATGGTTCTCTGGCTTCCCCGGGGAGCTCGCATCCGACGCGTCATCGAGGAAATCTGGAAGACCCGTCATGACCGGCATGGGTACCAGTATGTCTACACGCCCCATATTGCCCGCCTCGATCTTTGGAAACAGTCAGGGCACTGGGACTTCTACCGGGACAGCATGTTCTCCCCCATGGAAATAGAAGGCTCAGAGTTCGAACTCAAGCCCATGAACTGTCCCTTCCATATTCTGATCTTCAAGGAAGCCGTGAAGAGCTATCGCGACCTTCCCGTGCGACTCGCCGAACTGGGAACGGTCTATCGCTATGAGCGCTCTGGAACTCTCCACGGCCTTCTACGAGTTCGAGGATTTACCCAAGACGACGCCCACATCTTCTGTCGTCCGGAAGACATCGCCTCCGAAATCGGGAAGGTTCTGACCCTGGTCGATGAGATGCTCCTTCCCTTTGGGTTTACCAACCGCTCCGTCTACCTTTCGACCCGACCCGAAGGTTCGGTAGGCAGCGATGAAAACTGGGCACTGGCGACAGGCGCACTGGAAGAGGCCCTCAAGAATGCCGGGATCCCTTATGAAATAGACCCGGGAGAAGGGGTCTTCTATGGTCCGAAAATCGATATGAAGTTTCACGATGTCCTTGGGCGCACCTGGCAGCTGTCAACTATCCAGGTAGACTTCAACCTTCCTGAAAAGTTTGATATTACCTACAGGGACAGCTCCGGAAACGATGTTCGCCCCATCATGATTCATCGGGCCCTTTTGGGATCGGTGGAAAGGTTCTTCGGCATTCTCGTCGAACACTTCAAGGGGGCCTTTCCCCTTTGGCTGGCCCCGGAGCAGGTCACTCTTCTTCCCATCGCCGACCGCCACATTCCCTATGCCCGAAAAATCGCAGAAACGCTCGAGCAGGAAGGGGTCCGGGCAGTCACCGACTTCCGGAACGAAAAGATCGGAGCCAAGATCCGGGAAGCCCAGATGATGAAGATCCCCCAGATGTGGGTTGTGGGAGATCGGGAAGCCCAGGATGAAACCGTCTCCGTTCGACACCGCGATGGGCAAGCGGGAGGAACACTCCCTTGGCGCGACGCCCTTGCTGCCATACGGGAAGAGATTCGAACCGGGCTCTCTCTCGGGTAACAGAAAGATGCTTTGCCCAGTACCGAGCGACAATGATCCTGACAACGGCGGCCAAAAACATTTTCAAGGAGGGTTCTGATTAACCAGAAAACGCGTATCAATTATGAGATCAAAACAAAAGAAGTCCGACTGATTGGTGCCGACGGGGAACAGGTGGGCATCGTCCCGACCAATATTGCCATCAAGAAGGCCGAAGAAGCGGGATATGATCTCGTTGAGGTCTCGCCCAATGCAAAGCCCCCGGTCTGCAAACTCATGGACTTTGGAAAGTTCCAGTACGAGCAGAGCAAGAAGCTCCACTCCATGAAACAGCACCAGCGTACGGGGCAGGTCAAGGAACTCAAGTTCCGCCCCCATATCAACGAGCATGATCTGGACATCAAGATTCACTATGTGGAGCGTTTTCTCGAGGAGGGAAACAAGGCAAAAATCGCCCTTGTCTTTCGCGGCCGGGAAATGGTCCGATACGAAGTCGGCGCCGAGCTCCTGAAAAAAATGATTGCCGTGCTGGGACCCAAGGCGATCGTAGAGTCACCGCCAAAGCTTGAAGGTTCGAACATGACCATGGTCCTGGCCCCGGCAAATGCGCCGACCCGACCAGCCGGAAAGGACGGCGAGGAGTCTGCAGAGGCCGCAGAATAGCCTCTCTCCCCGATTGCCCTTCGAAGGATTGCCGTAGGACTTTTTTTTCGTTACAATAAAAAAATTGCGATTTTCAGCCCAATCATAAAAGCAAACAGGAATCACTAAACAGGAGTGACCGGTGGCGACAGGACGAGTTTTGAAGACAAAGCGCGCAGCCAAGAAGCGCTTTTCCCTCACAGGAACAGGCAAGGTCAAGTTCCACCAGTCGGGGAAGCGCCATCTGATGACCGGAAAATCATCAAAGCGGACCCGTTCGCTTTCGACCAGCATTCTCGAAAAGGGACAGGCCAAGAAGGTTCTTGCCAACCTGAACGGATAACCCATCCAGGCCGGAAGGCCTGATTGCATCATCACAGTCAGTCGATACCGCACCACAAGGAGGAAAGAGATGCCACGCGTTAAGGGCGGCCCGCAAACAAGGGCCCGCAGAAAAAAAATACTCGATCTGGCCAAAGGATATTGGGGAGGGCGCTCCCGTCTGTATCGTTCGGCTCGCCATACGGTGGAAAAGGGGCTGACCTACGCATATCGTGACCGCAAAGCAAACAAGCGCCAGTTCCGCCGCCTCTGGATCCAGAGGATCAATGCGGCCTGCCGCCCCCAGGGAATCAGCTACAGCCGTCTGATCTCCGGCCTGAAAAAGCTTGGCATCGGACTTGACCGGAAGATTTTGGCCGATTTGGCTCTCAATCAGCCCTCCGTTTTTTCGGACCTCCTCGAAAAGGTCAAGGCCGCTGGCTGACTTCCTGATGCGGACAAGAGACTGAAAAAAAAGGGCGCTTCGGCGCCCTTTTTTTTCACGGCAACTCCAGACCTTTTTTGACTTCTCCCTCTCCTTGTCCGATAATAGCGGGCAGGGTATCACTTTTCAGAATGCCCGAGAGGCAACGGGTCCACTGCAACAGGAGTGCGACGGACGATGGGCCGCTATTCCGAAACCAGGGAAGAAAGTGCCGAAATCCTGAGGCTCGTCCTCCGGAAGATGACGGAATGGAACCTTTCCTTTACACCGGTCCACTACACCGTCGTCTACGAATACGTTTCCGGCGTTAACGCCTCCCTCAAACGAGCCATGGATGACCTCATTGCCACTGGAGCTATCCTTGACGGGCAAGTTGAAGAGGTCTACTACCGATTCATCGTCCCCGAAGAAGTCCTTCCCGCCCTGGAATCCCGGCGACTTCTCACCGATGAAACACTGGCCATCCTCGACAGAATGTCACAGTCCGCCGCTACCACATCGGAAACCACCCAAAAAGCCCGCTTTGGGATCCTCTCCCAGCACAATGCCCTCAAAACGGCTGATGTTGTCGATACGCCCCTTCTCCAGGCGGTGATTTCCCGACTGGCCGGTGAGACAAAGAAGCTTATTGAGACCAGCGATGCCCTGGACAACCAGCTCAAAAAAAGCCAAAAGGAAATTGAAACTCTGAAAAACGAGCTGAATGCTGCCGCCCAGGCCTCGTCGATCGACCCCCTGACCGGAGTCATCAACCGACGCGGATTCGAAATGAGGATCAAAGAGTGCCTCAAAGCCCAAGAATCCCGTCAGGGGGAGTGCTCCGTTCTTTTTATCGACATTGATAACTTCAAGAAAATCAATGACAACCATGGCCACTCGGTGGGCGACCGGGTTCTCCTGGCCGTCGCCCAGGTCCTCAAGGGGAAGACCCGGGGAGATGATATCGTGGCTCGCCTGGGCGGGGAGGAGTTCGTCGTCGTCCTTCCCTCGACCCCCATCGACAAGGCCCACATCGTGGCCGAAAATATCCGGCAAAATGTGGAGCGGATCGCCCTTCTCTCGGCAAAGGACAACAAAACCATCGGCGCAGTCACCGTCTCCATCGGAATCGATGTCCATAGACCTGGGCAAACCTGGCAGAAGACTCTCGAGCGAGCTGACCAGGCCATGTACCAGTCAAAAAAAGACGGCAAGAACCGCACGACCGCCTACTTTCAAATCTAGCCCTGCGGCTCTTTCCTGACCGACTCTCTCGCCTCTTTTTGTCGGCTGGCCCGATAGGCCGCCAGGATCGCCTCCTGAAGCGCCTCTTTTGAACGATTAACATCCTGGTCCACCACATCCGCCACCGACCCGAATCTCACAAGGATGTTGACAAAGTACGCCAAGTGACGATGGTAGTCCTCGTGGAGAGCCATAAGAGGATCTTCCCGATGAATCCCGAGTCTCTCGAAGGCCTTTTGGACCGGACAGTTCTCCACCTCGGAGAGTTGATGCGCGTCGAAGAGAGTCGGGCTCTGACGCACATCCCGTCCCAGCCTCTCATGGACCGACAGGGTCAGGGCATAGAGGCCAAAAAGAGTCGTCGGATGCGGACGACGATCCGGTGCGAAGTCTCTCAGAAAGGCCAGGATCCCTTCAAGGGGCACAGGACGGGAGATGGCATATCCCTGAAGCATATCGATCTCCATGGCCTGCAAAGCATCAAGGACGCCTTCCGTCTCCACACCCTCTACCACAAGTTTCATCCCCATGCGATTGACGAGCTCCTGGACCGCTCCGACAAAGTGAAGGTCCCGGGGTTTGTCTTCGATGGTGCGGATGAATCCCTGATCGAGCTTCACCTTGTCCACCGGAAGTTCCTTGAGACGAAGAAGGGAGGAGTAAGCCGATCCCACGTCGTCGATGGCCAGCTTCACCCCCAAATCCCTCAGGTGGTGAAGAGTCTCGAGGATTCCTGAGTTTTCCGAGAAATCATGGGCCTCAAGAATTTCGAGAAAGAGGCGGGAGGGGGCAATCTTCGTATCTTTGAGCATCCGCCCCAAACAGACCACACACTCCTCGGTGACCGACTGGGGATCGAGGTTTACCGAGACCCAGAGATCGGGAAACCTCTCCGAAAGTGCCGGGATATCGACCAGAACCCGTTCCAGAACCTGCCGGGAGAGCTCAAAGAGGTCCGCACGTGTGAGACTCCCCAGAAATTCTTTGGGAGAGAGGAGCGCCCCCTCCTCTCCCTTGAGACGGGCCAGCGCCTCAAGCCCCACCAACGAATTTCTTCCAAGATCGAGGATCGGCTGATAGAAAACCTCGAGCCGTCTTTCCGCCAGGAGCCTCTGTGCCTGATTTTTCCGGACGGCCACCCCCTCCCCAAACATCACCCAGACTGTCTCCCGGTCCGCCTTGTGAGCCTTGCTTTCATAGAGAGCCTGATCGGCCAGGCGCAGGAGCGCATCAGGGCTCTCCGCCCCTGCCTCTTTCGAGGTTGTCGCCACTCCCATGGAGACCCCGACCCGCACACTCTCCCCCCCCGGGAGAAGAAACTCTGCACAGATCGCCTCGGCCACCCGCCGAAGGATCTCCATGAGCTCCTCCGTCCCAGTGTAATTCTCTACCAGGAGAACGAATTCGTCTCCCCCCAGGCGGGCGAGAAAATCGGTCTTTCTGAGCACGCTCCCCACCCGTTCTCCAATGGCGAGGAGAAGACGGTCTCCCGCCTCGTGGCCGAAACGATCGTTCACCGGTTTGAAGGCATCGAGGTCGATCATGACCACCGCCAAGTTGATCCGGTAGCGCTGCGACCGCTCGAAAGCCATGGCGAGGGCCTGGTCAAGGGCACGTCGGTTGGGAAGACCCGTCAAACGGTCGTGAAGGGATTCGTGCTCAAGTCGCTGGGAGACCTCGACGATCTCCGTGACATCTCTCTGGACCCCCACGAACTCCACGAGGCGACCGCTGTCATCGTGCACCGGAGAGATTGTGAGAAGGTTCCAGAAGGGCGTTCCGTCTTTCCGGTAGTTGAGAATCTGCCCCCGAAAAGAGCGTTCTCCTTCGAGAGCGCTCCGGATCTCCCCCACCGTCTTGGGATTGGTCTTCTCTCCCTGGAGAAGTTTGAGGTTCTGCCCCTGAACATCCTCCTGGGAGTATCCCGTGATGGTCGTGAAGGCTTCATTGACGAAGAGGACTTTTCCGTCAGGATCCGCAATCGACACCCCCTCGCCCACGGACGCCAAGGCCGAGGAGAGGACACGGTCCCGCCATTTTTCGTCGAGGCGATCGATCCCCTCGGAGATCATCCTCGCCATCTCCCGAAGGAGATCCTGCAAGGAGTCGTCGAACGACTCCCCCTTCACCATATAAAGGGCAAAAAGACCCCAGGGTCGACCGCGTCGAAAAAGAGGCAGGAGTCCAAGGCTGCCAAAACCGTAAATCTCTGCACGGCGGGCCTGGGGGCGGCCTGCAAACTCCCGGGCCAGGTCAAGGTTGAAGACTGGCTCTCCCGAGCGCAAGACCCGTCCCGAGGGTCCGGGCCCTTCGGGAAGATGCTCCTCGAGTGTGATCGAGAGCCCCTCCATGTAGCGGGTCTCCCCGGCGACTCCCAAAAAGCGGAGTCTTCCCTCCTTTTCGGGAACCCCTACCCAAACCAGGGAGATCTCCCCCAGCTCCGTAATCCTGTCGCAGATCTCCTGATAAAGGCCCTCTTCCTCCCGCCTCTCCACAAGGATCCTTGACACCCCGGCCAGGAGATTCCGAAACCGTGAGAGCCTCTCTACCTTCATTGCCAATTCGTGACGCTCCGTGACATCCACCACCGTCCAGACCAGCATGTCGGTCTTCGCATCGGGAACGCAGTGCACGAAGATATCCGCCCAAACCCTCTTCCCGTCGGAGCGTCGGCGGAAGGTGATGTCACGGGCAAAGGTCTTCCCTTCCGAGAGGGCCCGGGCGGCCAGTTCTCCCACCCTGGCAAACCCCTCCTCGTCGAAATAGATCTCCCGCACCGACTTTCCGACAATCTGCTCCCGGCTTGAGAATCCGAAAATCTGCAGGAAGGCCTCGTTGGCGCCGACCACGATGCGATCCGGATAGCGCACAAGGGAGATCCCCGCCGCAGCGTTGGCCAGAAGGGCTTCCGAGAGAACCCGGGATTCTTCCTCCCGATGTTTCAGGTCGAGGCGGTCGATCGCCAGAGAGAGAGTGGCGCCGATGGCCTCCAGGATCTCCCGAAGCTCCGGAAAAAAGCTCTCCTCATGGTCAAGGTAGACGGTGAGGATTGCGTATTTTTCATGATTTTTCAGGACAAGAACACTGGCGCTGGCCCGGATGCCGAATTGCGCAGCCCTCTCTCTCCAGGGAGCCATGAGGGGGTTTTTCTCAAAAGAGGGGTTGTAGACCGGCTGCCCCGATCGCCAGGAGTTTCCGATCGGCCCCTGACCTTCAGGCTTTGACGGGTCGACAGAGAGGCGGATCCCGTCGAGATATCCGGTCTCCCCGTCAACGGCCAGACGAAGGATCTCCCCGGTCTCCGGATCGGGTCGCCCCACCCAAACCAGAACCACCCCGGGAACCTGCCGGGAGAGACGACAGAAGAGATCCATGACGTGTCCTTCATCCTCGGCCTCATCCATGGCCTCAAGAAGCCTCCCCCGAAGAGTGTTGTAGGAGAGAAGGGTTGTGAGACGCTCGTTCTTGTCCCGGAGGAGGGCGGCCAGACGCTCGCGCTCGGTGATGTCGATCCCGAGCGTCACGAGATACCGCTCTCCCCCTTCGTCGATCACCGTATTGGTCCAGCGAAAGAGTCGACGCTCTCCCGACGGACGAACCCAGTGGTTTTCGTACTCCCGGGCAATCGTCCCGGATTTCATGCGCTTGAAGAGGTCGTGGACGGCGGGATGTTCGTCTTCAGGAAGAAATCGCTCCCAGGCATAGGGCTCCTCCGGCACACGTCCCTCCGGCACCCCAATAAAATTCCGGGCCTCCTGGTTCATTCGCAGGATCCGGCCATCGTCCCTGATCAAGAGCGCCACCACCCCCGCTTGCTCGAAAACGGCGGCATCCAGGGCCGAAAGATCGGCAAGCGTTCGAAGGAGCCGTTCCTGACGCCGGGACAGAAGGATAACTCCCATCCCGAGCCCTGAAAGAAACAGCAAGCCTCCGATCTCAAGGCTCCAGCGAAGATAGCCCTCCCGTTGGTATTGGAGAAGCGCAGTCTTATGCGGCCAGGAGACGGAGACCCGAAAGGGATAGGACGCCACCGCCACCTGAAGGGAGTGGCGAGATGGTGGAGGAATGTCCGAGGTTGAGAGAACATGTCCGGAATAGGAAAACGTCACCCGAAAGGGCGAAGGGGGTCCCGGAGGAAGGAGAGCATCCATCCGGACATGGGTCCGGACATAGAGTGAGGAAGCGGGAACCTGGGCCCCCAGCGGGAGGAGGCGCGTTCCGATGGAGGGGGAGAAGAATGGCCGTCCCATCCTCAGAGAGGAATTGAAGGGAAGAGGCCGCATGGTCGGGCCGATGGGGGAAGGGGCAAGCGGAAGCCCTTCCCCGCCCCGGGTCGACCAGAGAACCGGGCCTGCATATCCTTGCTGAACCTCGAAGTCGACCAGGCCCGGATGAAGGGCCAAAAAAAGTCGGATATCATTTCGAAGCTCGGCCTCGGGGTACACCCCTCCATGGGGGGCGAAGGCCGAGGCAACAAAACCCAGATCGATAAAGCGCGAGGAGAGGTTCCCGGAAAACGCCTCCCCCGCCACAAGCCCCACCTGACGCGCCTGACTACGGACATTCTCCCGGGATTGGGCAAACTTGGAGATCTCGAAGAAGACAATGGAGCCTCCTGAAAAGAGCAGGAGCCCGATTACCAGAAGCTCCACCCATTGGTCCAGAAGGGTTCCAACAATCCGTTTCGTCTGGGCGTGAAGATGTCTTCCCCTGTCGTCCGGAGGGTCGGAAGGAGGACCCTCCCCTTCCCCCCTGGCCGATGGCGATGTCTCCGAAAGCATTCTTTGTCCCTTCAGCTGTGGGGAGGATCGGCGCAGGCCCCCTTTTCCAGGAGCGCCCCGAGATCGATTTCAAAGGCGGCCGTGGGCATGCGGATTCCCCAGAGATCAAGTGTCGCCGGATGAATCTCCCCCACCGTGGCAATCCGCTCTCCCCGGGAGTTTTTCAGCACCCCGCAGCGGCCGGGGATATAGGGAGGGAGATCTGTGGCCTCGAGAACGAGACCCCTAAAAAAGCGGGCAAGCAGGGCGTCAAGGACCCCCTGGAGCTCGGAGATCCCCGCCTGGGGGTGGGAAACCAGCGCGGCGGCAAGGTGGAGATCCTTGAGGCGAGGCTCCCCGGAGGAAAGATGCGACAGCTCCATCGCCTCTCCCACCTCGAAGAGACGATGAGGATAGGGGTGGCGGGCCGACCGGGACTCGGCGGCAAGAAGCCCCGAAAGTAGAGTGGGGCGAACCACCGCATACTGCAGGGAAGCCGGGTTGTCGATTCTGACGAGGGAGTCCCCGGGTCTCCCCAGACGGGTAGTGACGGTGGGTTCCCCGGTCAGGATGTTGGAAAGAAGCTCGGTGAAGCCCATCCCCAGAAAGGCCGTCCGGATGCGGTTTTCCACCTTGATCCGGGGCGCTGAGGAGCCGGCAGTGAAGGCGCGGGGCATCACCGGGGTAAACGACGAAAACCCCCGTGCCACCAGATAATCCTCCACCACATCCACGGCTCCCAGGAGGTCGTCCCGGTAAAAGGGCTGAAGAACCTCAAAGCCTTCGCCGGAGGGATCCCCCTCCCCGTTCGTCTCCTTTCCCTTCCAGGAGAGGGCGGGATATCCGAATCCCAGAAGGACCTCGATGAAGTCCTGGGGGTCCTTTCCGCATCCCAAGACCCGGGCCGGGAGTCCGGCGGGGACAAAGACCTTGATCTCCGGGTCCCCCGGAGCCAGAAGATCCCAGCCCTTCCCCTTTGACAGGAGCGGATCCACATGAAAACCTCGGTCAGTGAGGTTGGCCGCCAGGATGTTCAGAGCCAGGAGGATCCGCTGGGGATCGTTCCCGGTCGCCTCGACAAAAAGATCCCGATCCCCGGCCACGACCGCCCCTGACATCTGGCTGTTGATCACCGGAGGCAGGGAGAGAATCTCCCCTCGGGCATCCGAGAGAACCGGCCAGGCAGGAAAGGAGGAGATGAGCGGCCCGTAGGCGATCCCCTTTGGATGGGTCGATACCACCTCCCGAAGCGATCGGGGCGACTCCTCCCCCAAGGGAACAAACTGGGTGGTGTCGGGATCGGCCAATCGGAAGGAAAGGGGAAAGGAGATCTCTGTCGCGCCCTTTAAAGGATAGACCCCGATGGCCAGGTCGGCCCTCTTCCGGCCGAAGAGCTCGGAGAGGCGTTCCTGGGTCCCGATGAGGCCTTCCAGACCCTCCTCCCCGAGCGTCCCCCCCGTGGCCCGAAATCCCCCCAAAAAGGGACGGACCGCGGAAAGCCCCGGATCTACCACAATCTCCGCCGGGGTCTCCCTCTTTCGTTTCGCGGCCCGTTCCAGGAAGTCGTAGGGTCGGCCCGGGAGCGGGGTCCCTCCCCTGAGCTGCCGGGCGATCCCTTCCACGCTCCAGAGGTCGGGACGGTTGGTGTCGTTGAGCTCGATCTTGAATCGCCGGGTAGTCGGGTCGTAATACTTCCACTCCCCCTTGACCCGGTCGAGAACATGGTTCATCTCTTCGGGAGAGAGGGGGGCAGGAAGGAGGCTGTTGAGATCGTCAAGATGTCCTTCAAGTGTCGGCAAGGGGATCCTTTCGCGTTATCGGGGAGGGGCAGAAAAAGTGGAAGACGGAGGAGAACCTGCCCACGAACGTTCTTCGGCACGGATCATTCCGGAAAGGACCGAGAGATCGCCGGTGAAGAGGTCGCGGATGTCGGAGAGCCCAAGCCGGAACATGGCCATGCGGTCGATTCCCATACCCCAGGCAATAACGGGAACCTCCACCCCCAGGGGACGGGTCACCTCCGGACGAAAAAGGCCCGCACCGCCGAGCTCCATCCAGCCGAGCTCCCGATGGTGGGCATGAAGCTCCACTGAGGGCTCTGTAAAGGGAAAATAGGCCGGCTTGTAATGGACCTGATCCACACCGGCGATCTCCCGGGCCAGAAGGGCCAGGAGCCCCAGAAGGGTGACGAAGCTGGCGTCCTTCTCGAGAACGATTCCTTCCGCCTGAAAAAAGTCCACGGCGTGAGTAGCATCTACCTGATCGTGGCGAAAACAGCGGGCGATGGCAAAGTATTTCCCCGGAACGGAGGGGCTCCGGGAGAGGGTCCGGGAGGAGAGCGCCGTCCCCTGGCTCCGCAAAAGAAGCCTCTTGGCCTGCTCGAAGTCAAAGCCTTGCCGCCACCCTCGGGTGGGAGCCGGTGCCTCCCGCCCTTCATGCGTCCTTGCCACGGCCTCCATGGGCCACTCGTGGTAATCGGTCGCCGTCCGGGGCTTTGAGATCAGATAGATGTCGTGAATATTCCGGGCGGGATGGGTCTGGGGGATAAAGAGGGCATCCATGTTCCAGAATTCCGGCTCCACCAGACTCCCGGTCATCTCGGCAAAGCCCAGACGAACAAGATGGCCACGGACCTCCTCCAAGAACTCCCGGTAGGGATGGAGGTGTCCCTGGAGGGGGGGAGGAGCTTCGGCTCCCACCGAAAAGGGCCGGAATGTGCCCCCTTCCCAGCTTCGGTTCTGGAGCATCTCGGGGGTGACATTGCCCAGAAGCTCTCCGCCGCTCTCGAGATCGGAAAGCGACAGTCCCGCCCCCGGGGCGAGCCGATAGGAGCGAAAACTCCTCACATCGAGGCGGATGAGCCCTTTCTCCTTTCCCCGGCGACGCTGGTACTGGGAAAGGAGCTCCTGCTCCTCCTTTGGCAATGATTCAAGGACCACCGGGGCTTCCGACGACATCTTCAAAAGCTTTTTGAGCAGGACCACTCCAGGGGGCAGCTCCCCGGCCCGCACCGCCTGCCCTCCCTCGACAACCTTGAGGGAGCCCGCATCCTTGAGCGCTCCCATGGCCTTCGACGCCACGGAGGGATCGGGAAAGAGTCCCCGCAGTTCGCTCATCGGGCGGGGTCCCGCCGCCAGGGTGTCCATGATGATTTCCTCGGGAAGGCCTTCGGCAAGGGCCTGCAACCCCTGGTCGGTGGGTCTTATAAGCGTCTCTTCCCGGTCAAGGCGTTCCTCGAGAAGCCCCCGCGACTTGACCATTTCAAGCCCCATCTGGACCTGGGCCGGAGAGAGTCCCGACAGGGGGCCGACATCGTCGGACGAGAGGAAGGATCCGGGATCCTCGCGGGTGAGGAAGGGGCGGAGAAGCGCCCGTTCAACGGGATGGAGTGGCTGGACCATGCGACGGGGATCCTTGGGATGAAAGGTGGACGGGAGACCAGGAGCTCTCCCCTTGTGGAAGATGGCAGAGAACCTCCCGAACTTCTCCCCGGGACAATCGGGGAGGAGGGCTCAGGCGACACTCCGGAAGTGTCCGGTCGCACCGGGGAAGAAAGGCACAGAGCCCGGACGATTCACCTTCCGCTTCCGGAGAGGAGGGGCCTTCCGCCTCGGGAAGAGTCCCTTCGGCGAGCAGGCGGGTGTAGGGATGTCGCGGATCATCGAGAACGGCCTCTGTGGGGCCGCTTTCGACGATCTTTCCCCGGTAGAGGACCGCGACCCGGTCGGAGAGATAACGCACCATGGGGATATCATGAGAGATGAAGAGCAGGCTCATGGCCTCCGTGTCGACAAGAGAGGAGAAGAGATTGATAATCTGCGCCCCCATGGAGAGATCGAGAGAGGCGATGGGCTCGTCTGCCACGAGAAGCTCGGGACCGCAGGCAATGGCCCTCGCGATCCCGATCCTCTGCCTTCCCCCTCCCGAAAACTCCCGCGGAAGGCGTTCCATATCCCGGGAGGAGAGTCCGACCCGTTCGAGAAGGCGGGCAACCCTGTCACGACGGGTGGCTGCATCGGGGTCGATCCCATGGACCACCAGAGGCTCCTCGACAATTTCACGAACCCGCATGCGGGGATTCAGGGAGGCGTAAGGATCCTGAAAGACCATCTGAAATCGGCGGCGCTGGGCCCGAAGGGACCGTCCAGACAAAGCTGTGAGGTCGAGGCCGTCGAGGAAGATTCGGCCGCGGGTGGGAGGAAGAAGGCGCATCACCATCCGCCCAATCGTCGTCTTGCCCGAGCCGGACTCCCCCACAAGTCCCAGAACTTCCTGGCGTCCGATGGAAAAGGAGACATCTGAAACAGCCTCGAGAACCCGCTTCCGGGAAAAGAGCCCTCCCCCGGGAAGCTCGAAATCCCGGGAGAGACCCTCCGCCCGGATCAGGAAAGGGGGAGAGTCAGGTGGCATGGACGGGGGCTCCCAAGGAAGATTCGTCGGGGTGATGACAAAAGACACGCTCTCCCTCCACTCCATTCCAGGCGGGAAGGGTCGTGGTGCAAAGGCTGTCGGCCCGAGAGCATCGGGGTGCAAAGGAGCAACCCGGGGGAAGATCCCACAAGGGAGGAACCTGGCCACCGATGGCGGCCAGAGGGCCCTCCTTTCTCGAGCGTATTTCCCCATCCGGGCGGGAGGCCAGGAGGGCGCGACCATAAGGGTGACGAGGTCCATGAGCAAAAAAACGCGCGGAAGGGGCCTCCTCGACGATTCTTCCCGCATACATGAGGAGGACCCGGTCGGAGACCCGTCGCACATGGGAGAGGTCGTGGGAGATGAAGAGCAGGCTCTGACCCGAGCGTTGCCGGATCCGAACCAGGAGCGCCAGGATCTGGAGTGCCACCGTCGGATCAAGGGCCGTGGTCGGTTCGTCCGCTATCACGAGAAGGGGATCGAGCGCCAGGGCCATCGCAATCATGACCCGCTGGCGCATTCCTCCCGAGAGCTGGTGGGGATAGGAGCGGCTCACCGTGAGGGGATCGGGAAGGCCCGCCGCCCGGAGACCGTCGAGGATCCGTTGCCCAATCTCTTCCCGGGAGAGCGACGTATGGCTTTGATAGATCTCCCGTATCTGTGTCTCGATGGTCAGGACAGGGTTCAGGGCGCTCTGGGGCTCCTGGAAGACCATGGAGACCTTCTGGCCGCGAAGTGTCTGCAGGCGGCTTTCGGGAAGTGTCAGAAGGTTCTCCCCGTCAAAGACGATCCCTCCTCCCACAATCCGGGATCCCGGAGGAAAAAGCCCCAGAAGAGAGAGCCCTGTGAGGGTCTTCCCCGAACCGGACTCGCCCACCAGCCCCACCGCCTCCCCTTTGTTCAGGGAAAAGGAGACCTCCCTCACCGGGACGATTTCTCCCTCGCGAGTCTTGAGGGCAAGGGTCAGGTTCTCCACCTTGAGCAACCTCTCCCCGGCCATCAGGGCTCCTCGTAGGTCGCGACATACCCGTCCATCTCGCACACCGAGACACGGGCCACCGAAACTCCCGGATGGGAGGAGACGGAAAGGTTGCGGACAAGGCCCCGATAAAAGAAGAGGGCAATGTTCTCGGCAGTCGTCGTCCTGTCGGAAAAGAAGGAATGGTCGTTTAGGTGGGTATGGTCGAGCTCGGCCACAAGCGGATCGAGAAAACGTTCGATTTCATGGAAATCGAACGCCATTCCAATCGCATCGAGCTCCGAGGTGCGAAAGGTGGCCTCAACGGTCCAGTTATGGCCGTGAAGCCTCGCACACAGGCCGGGATAGCCGACAATAATATGGGAGGCAGCAAAGCTCCTCCGGGCAGAAACGGAAAAACCCATCATGTCCTCTTTAGAAATGGCACCTTTTGAAATAAACGTGTCTATTATAGCAGAGAGGAGGGACGAGGAGGAGAGAGCCTGTGGGTGACTCCCCCCCTGAGGAAAGAGCATGCAAGGTCGGGAAGAAACGTTATCCGGGAGAGGAGAACAGGGGCCTCAGTACATCAGGATCGAGGACCGTCCGGCCTTCACCTGACACACAGGAGAGGAGCGTCTGGTAGAGCTCGAGGGCCCGGGACACCGCCTCGGTCAGGGACGATTCTCCCCGGACGAGGAGGGCCGCCACGAGCGAGGAGAGTGTGCACCCTCCCCCATGGATTCCGGGAAGACGGCGGAAGGGATGGGAAAAGAACCGCTCTCCGGAGGGCGACCAGAAGAGATCGGTTCGAGGCTCCTCTCCGGCGCGGTGTCCCCCCTTGAGCAGAAGCGCCCGGACACCGTACTGGTCATGAAGACGACGGGCCATCATCACAAGATCTTCCGGACAGGAGCCGGGGATCGCTCCCCCCAGCTCCAGGGCCTCCGGAAGATTGGGGGTCACAAGGTCCACCCGGGAAAACAGGGAGCGGGCCAGGTCCCGGTAGGCGGGAGGGGTCAACACAGACCCCCCTGTGCCAAAGAGGAAGACGGGATCGAGAATCCGGACCACCTCCCCGGGAAGCCCGTCCAGGAAGTCCGACAGGACCCTCACGAGGGAGGCGTCCATGAGACCGATCTTGACCGCCCGGGGAGCTTCCTCTCTGACCACCGCATCAAGCATGGCGGAAAAAAGATCTGGGGAAAGCGGTTCGGTCCGGCCGACCCCCTGGAGGTTCTGAACCGTGAGAACGGTAGGAACCCCCCGACCCGGAACACCCAGGGCCGAAAAGACCCGAAGATCCTGGTAGAGACCAGCCCCCCCCGAAGGATCGAGACCCGCCACGGAAAGGGCATATCCCTTCATGGCCCCTTCCCCTGAAGGTGAACAGCCTGCGACAGAAGAGCGGTCAGCATCATGGGATTGACGTGCGCCCCCCTCAGCACCGCCCCATAGTGGAGAACCGGTCCGGTGACCCGTCCGGTATGCCCCACACGGCCGATCACCTGCCCCCGGACCACCCTGTCACCCGCGTGAACGGCCATGTCCGACATATGAAGATACTCGGTCAGGAGGCCTCCTCCATGGTCGATAATGACCATGTTTCCGTCATAATAAAAGGATCCGGCCAGGCGGACAATCCCGTCATTGGCCGCATGAACAGGGGTCCCCATGGGGGCGTCGATATCCTCCCCCGAATGCCGGGCCATCTCCCGCCCGTTGAGATAGCGGTAGGCCCCGAAATCATGGGTGATCTTTCCGGAAAGGGGGGCCACAAAGGCCCGGTGAAAAAGAAAAGGGCGGTCGGGCGCGGCCAGAGCCGCCAGGATGACCTTTCGCTCCCGGGCCAGGCGTCTGAGAAAGGAAGCGGGAGGGGTCACGAAGGATCGCGCGACAGAGAGCCGTGAAACCTGGAACGGCCGGGAGGTCACGGCCAGGGAGAGGGTCTGATGGCCGTCCGGCCCCGAAAGAGTCAGAGGAAGCCTCTCGGGCGGGGTGGAGAAATCGACGCCGACCAGAACGGCTTGGTAGGAGTCTTCCCGGGCTCCGGAGGCCCGGGAAGACTGATGCCGCCAGAGGTGAACCCGGCTCCGGGTCGCTCCCAGCACAACTTCTTTAACCGACGATGAGGGGGGGAAAAGAAGAAGGACCACCCCTCCCTGGGGAAGGGAAAGCACCGGGGGTGCAATCTCCGCGGCCCTCAAGGGAGCCACCCAAAGAGGCAGCAGAGAAAGTCCGAAGGCCAGGGGCCAGATCCTTCCCCACCACCTAGCCATGGGCCCAGGCCTTTCGGAGTGCATAGGCGGCCGCCACTGGGTCGGGAGCATAGGAAAGGGCCCCCATCACCACCATGCCGGCGGCCCCGGTTGAGCGAACGACCGACGCCTCATCGGGACCAATCCCCCCGATGGCAAAGACCGGCAGACTCACCGACCGGACAATCTCCCCCAGCCGGACGATCCCCAGGGGAGGCCCAAAGGCGCGCTTCGAGGGGGTGTCGAACACAGGGCCGGCAATCAGGTAGTCGGCTCCTTCCCTCATTGCCTCTTCGGCCGCTGCCGGCCCATGGACCGAAACCCCCACAAGAAACCCTTCGGAGACCCGTTGTCGGATCCGGGAAAGGGGCGGGTGAGACTCGGGAAGGTGAAGGCCGGTGGCCCCTCCGTCAAGGGCAAAGTCCATCCGGCGGTTCACAAGCCAGGGAAGCCCCCGGGGAACGTTGTCACGAAAGTGCCTCACCAGCTCAGAAAACTCCCATGACGTGGAGAGCTTTCGTCGGAGGATCACCGAACTCACTCCCCCCCGGGTCGATTCGATCGCCCGCCGCACAAGATCTCGCACCGGAACCTCCTCCGGCGTGACGTAAAGGAGCGGTCCCAAGCTCTCGGGACGAAGGGAATCCATCAGCTTCCCAGCATCCCGTCAAGGGGGCTCGAAGCGCTGGCATAGAGCCGCCGTGGCATGCGGCCCGCCCGGAAGGAGTCCCGCCCGGCTGAAACGGCATTTTTCATGGCCCGGGCCATGAGAAGCGGGTTCTTCGCCTCGGCGACAGCAGTGTTCATGAGAATCCCGTCGACCCCCATCTCCATGGCAATCGCCGCGTCAGAGGCACAGCCAACACCTGCATCAACGATCACGGGTACGGAGACCGTTTCCATGATAATGCGAAGGCTTGCGGGGTTCCGGATTCCGAGGCCCGATCCAATGGGGGCGGCCAGTGGCATCACGGCCACGCATCCCACATCCACAAGCTTTTTGGCAATGACGGGATCATCGCTGGTGTAGGGAAAAACAATTGACCCCTCGGAAACGAGGATCCGGGCCGCCTCCACCAGCCCCGTGACATCGGGGTAGAGCGTCTTCGGATCTCCGATCACCTCAAGCTTCACAAGGGGAGAGATCCCGGATTCCCGGGCCAGGCGAGCATATCTCAGAGCCTCTTCCACCGTGTAGCATCCGGCAGTATTCGGCAAGATCCTGAACTCCGATGGCGGAAGGTAATCGAGGAGGTTCGGCTCGTCCTTGCGGAGAATGTTGACCCGGCGAACAGCTACGGTGACCACGTCGGCCCCCGACTCAAGGATCACCTTCCGGGTCATCTCGAAGGAGGGGTATTTCCCCGTCCCGATCCAAAGCCGGGAGCGGAAGGAGATGTCCCCGATGACCAGAGGATCGTCGGACAGTGTTTCAGGAAAAACGGACGGGGCAGTGGTTGAGCTCATGGGAGACCTCCAGATCAGATATGTCGATGGGAAAAATGTCTGCCTCTATTTTAAGACGGGAGTCCCTCCTTGAGCAAACCTTACTTGTTATCAAGAAAGACTCTGAGCCCCCTTGCCAGACGGCCCATGGCTCGAAGGCCAAGAGAGCTTTATTGACAAAAAATGCCTCTTTCCTTAGAATATCGCCTTCGTTGATGGTTCCCCGTTTTAGGGGATGAAAAGGGAACACGGTGCAGGAGATTTTCCAATGCCGTGGCTGCCCCCGCAACTGTAAGCGGAGAGTCGGACGCAACCCATGCCACTGGGAAACCGGGAAGGCCGCGTCAGACATTGACCCGCAAGCCAGGAGACCTGCCATCAGCCATCGTTACTGACGAACACGCAGGGCGGGGTGCCCCTGCGGATCTCAGCCTTCTTGCTCATCTTGTCTTTTTGTCTTTCCCGACGCAGGCGCTGACATCGGGTTCGTGGTGACATCTCTCGCCCCTGTTGCCACGAGGACCGCATGTTGCCGATCACACGCCTTGTTTTCCGATCCCCCTCCCTCGCCTCTTCCGTGGCTCCCAAACCCAGTCTCTCTCCATGTCGGGCTCCGGGCATTTCCCTCTTTCCAGCTCCATTTCCGGCCTCACCGACCGTCCCCGATCCGCAAAGGAGTTGACATCCTCGATATCAACAATGATAATCATTATCATTTTCAAAGGTTGTCTTCAAAAAATACCTGGACTATGATACATAAAATCATGTGAGACGTAATATCATATAACATTGACTCCTCGGGAGAGCCATGAACCGCACACAGAAATCCCCCCATCCAATCTTCGGTCCAGGAGGATCGTTACTCTTTCGGAGTTTCGGTCTCCTGTTTTTCTTCTTTTTTCTTTTTTTCCTCATCCACCCGCTTTCTTTTTTACAAAGCCCACGACAGGCATGGGCCGAGGAGCCCTCTCCAGCGCCTCAGGATGTGGACGGAGATCTCGTCCCCGATCTCGATGAAATGGCCCCGAGCTTCCTCTCCTGGGGGCCCAATACCAGCGGTCCCATGTTCACCGGAACGGCCGAGGTCGAGCCGGTGGGATCATTCTTCTACGAACCCTACTGGTTTGACTATCTAAATCCCAGCCTTGGAATGAGCTCCCTGGCCATGACACAACGACTCTCGATCGGCCTCATCAAAAACTGGGAGTTCGACATTTCGGTTCCCTTTATTGCCAACCAGGCCGGCCCCCCCACGACACCCGGGGCCACCGTCAACGCCTTTGGCATTGGCGACTCCATTGTCTGGTTCAAAAACCAGCTCACAAGCGATGCGGATCCCTATCATTTCTTCGCCCGACCCGCCCTCACCGTGGAGTACCAGTTCACCCTTCCCACCGGGCATTTTTTAAATCTCAACCCCCAGCTTTACGGCGAGGACCAGACCGGGGACGGCACCTTCGACGAGGGGATCTACCTCATCATGCGCAAGCATTTCAAGCCCTTCATGCTTTACCTCGAAGTCGGAGACATCATCGAGAATCCGACCCAGGTAGGATCGGGATATACCTTCAACAATGGCCTTCAGACGACATCCTCTTCCCAGACTGTCGTCGACGGGAATCTCCTCTGGTTCTCGGGAGCCTTCGAGCATGTGCTGAGCGACAAATGGGGGGCGGGATATGTCCTGGAGTTTTTCGGGGAGAGCCAGACCGGGCAAAATCTTCTCTTCGGGGCAGCCAATGCCCCCGCCTGGAGCTTCCTCTGGGTCGACCCGGGAGTCGAGCTGACCTGGCCGGATACCGAACGTCTCTCGGTGACCTGGGGACTGGGCATGGGCTTCCCCGTCTACCAGTCGAACTATCCGGCTACCTACACCCCGATGGGAACCATCACCGTCTATTACAACGGACCCTTCGGCTACCGTGGAGAATAGCCCCGCGATTCTTTCTGACAAGAGACACTAAGGAGGCTTTATGAAAAATATCCTGGCAAAAAAAATCGAATCGACACTGGCCACCCTCGGGGTCCTCCTCGCTCTTTCAGCCTGCCAGACGATGGGCACGAGTGACCCCATCGCTCTCGAGATCCAAAGTCGGACGGCCCTTCACGCCGGCGAGATCGACCGGGCACTCAAACTCACACAGACGCTGATTGCCAAACAGGGCCCAACCCCCACATCACTCAATCAGATGGCTCTTCTCAAGTTGCGGAAAGGAGATCCGGAGGCCACCGGGCGGATCCTTCGCTATGCTCATGAGCTCTACCCCACGTCGACTGCGATCACCGTGAATCTTGCCAAGTTCGAGGCCAGCCGGGGAGAGATGTCAACCGCCAGAGCCACGCTCCTCCCCCTTCTGTCCCTCAAGGCCTGGCCCGAAGGATTTCGTATGTTGATGGGACGAGTCGACATGGAGACAGGACACCTGCCTGAGGCCTCAATTCTCCTTCATGAGGCCCTTCGACGGCATCCTGACAGCCCTCTGGTTCTGGCCAACATGGGCCTTCTTCACGAGCGGCTCGGAGAGACAAGGATGGCCCACCGGGACTTGATCAAGGCCAAGGAACGGGCTCCCAAGGGAGCCCTGCGACAACGCATCGTCGCGCTTCTACACTCGATCGGCCCCTAGGGTCCCCTCATCAACAGCCTTGAGTCCGACAGAAGACCGACGAACCGCAAGTTGACGTAAGCGGAGAGAGCCAGCTCTTCCCTGCATTTTCAAGCACCATCAAGAACCGAAAGGGGTGATCTGCGTAAAAATCCGACCTTAAAATTTGAAAAACGGGAGTCAAGAAGCCCTCCCCGCTCCTCGAAAAAAGGGGGTGTCAGGAAGGAATACGGATGAAAAAAATCAGAAACCCTCTCCTTCACCCTCCTTCGTCAGCATTGTTTCAAAAATTTAATGGCGGTTGGGGGGGGGAGGGTCCAGCGCTTTTCTCGACAGGGATCCTGGACTATAATCCGGAGACGGAGGGAAACCTCCCGCACCATTTTTTGACCAAGGCTTTTCCATCTTCCGACCTTATCCCTAACTGCGGAGCCCCCATGGCTGATCACTCCTCGAGACCCGTGTCCGGCCTCTTTGTTCCCTCCCCCGAAATCGCCCACAAAAGTCGGGTTCCTGATTATGAAGGACTCTACGCCCGAGCCGTTGCCGATCCTCTCTCCTTCTGGGAGGAGCGAGCCCGGCTTTTATCCTTCAGCCACCCGCATCACACCCTTCTCGACTGGAATCCCGAGACTTTTGAAGGGCGATGGCTCGTGGGGGCTCAAGGCAATATTGCCTATAACGCCCTGGACCGGCATGTGGCGGAGGGGTACGGAACCAAGGTTGCTCTGATCTGGAGCGGAGATGGAGGGGAGGAAAAGCTCCTCACCTACGCCGAACTTCTCGACAAGACAATCCGCTTCGCCAACGCCCTGCGATCTCAGGGGGTGCACAAGGGCGACCGGGTCGCGATTTTTCTTCCTCCGACGCCGGATCAGGTGGTGGCCATGCTGGCCTGCGCCCGCCTTGGAGCCATCCACGCCGTGGTCTTCTCGGGTTTCTCCCAGGCAGCACTCCGAAGCCGTCTGGAGGACTTTGAGCCCAAAGTGCTCGTCACGGCTGACCTGGCCTTTCGACGGGGAAAACGCGTTCCCCTTCTCGAAACAGCGCGGAAGGCCCGGGAAGAGGCAGGCTGCTCTGTGACCTCCCTGATCATTGTCGGTCGGGAGGGGGCCTTCGCCGGAGATCTTCGCTCCGGAGAGCACCGGCTGGAGGATCTTCTGGAAAGGGTCCGCCACGACACTCCCCTCCCCCCCGAACCCATGGGCGCCGACGACCCCCTCTTTGTCCTCTACACCTCAGGAACCACCGGAAAACCCAAGGGCATTGTCCATATGCACCTGGGATACATGCTGGGAACATTCGCCACCACCCGGGAAATCTTTGACATCCGGGACTCCGATGTCTACTTTTGCGTGGCCGACCCGGGGTGGATCACCGGACACAGCTACGTCGTCTATGGTCCCCTGCTGAACCGGGCCACCGTCCTCCTAGCCGAGGGAACGCCGGAATACCCCGACGCCGGGCGGCACTGGTCCCTGATCGAACGCCACCGTGTTTCCATTTACTACTCCACCCCCACCACGATCCGCCTCCTCATGCGACTGGGAGACGAGTTGCCCGCCAAGTTCGATCTGGGAAGCCTGAGAATCCTGGGGTCCGTGGGAGAACCGTTAAACCCGGAGGCCTGGTTCTGGTTCCACCGGGTCACTGGGGGTCACCTTCCCATTCTCGATACCTGGTGGCAGACCGAGACCGGAATGATCATGATCACCCCCTTTGTCTCGACACCGGAAAAGCCCGGATCCGCCGGACGACCCTTTCCGGGGATCGTAGCCGAGGTCGTCGATCCCGCAACCGGCCGGGAGGTGAAGCCAGGAGTGAGTGGAACGGTCGTCATTCGTACCCCGTGGCCCTCCATGTTCCGAACCGTTTTCCGGGACCCGGAGCGTTATCGAAAATACTGGACTGAGATTCCCGGAGCCTTTTTCTCGGGAGACTCCGCCCGGCGCGACGAGGATGGCTTCTTTTTCTTCCTGGGGCGGGTGGATGATGTGATCAAGGTCGCCGGCCATCGGCTGGGAACTGCCGAGATCGAAAGCGCCCTCATCACTCATCCCCATATTGCCGAAGCGGCTGCCATCGGCAAGCCTCACGACCTCAAGGGAGAGATCATCAAGGTCTTTGTGGTTCTTCATCCTCATGCCGAAAAGAATCCGCCGGGCCACGATGACATCAAAAAACACGTCCGGGCCGAGCTCGGAGGGATCGCCGAGCCTCATGAAATCGACATCGTCGTCTCCCTTCCCAAGACCCGGAGCGGCAAGATCATGCGCCGGGTCTTGAAGGCCCGGGAAATGGGTCTGCCCGAGGGCGATCTTTCAACGCTGGAGGATTAGACCATGGAGAGGAATCCCCCGGTCTCTGTCACAACCCTGCTTCATGTCCGAATGCGGGTCAACGACATCGAACGCACGGTCTCTTTTTACAAGGACGTTCTGGGGCTCTCGGAGGGACGGCGGATCGTCTCCCCCCGGGGATCGAAGATTGTCTACCTCATCATCCCCGGGTCGGACACGCAAATTGAGGTGACGGAGTTCCATGAGTCAGGGCCGGTCTCGGTTCCTCCTGATCTCGTCCACCTGGCCTTTGAGATCCCTGACATGAACGAGACCCTCAAACAGCTCAAGCGACTGGGGGTCCCCGTAACCGATGGTCCGACAGAAACATCCGGAAGCGTCTTTGCCTTCATTGATGCTCCAGAGGGCTACGAAATCGAACTCATCGCCCCCAAGAGACAACGGTAAGCATTCTCTCCGGAAATCGCCTATCCGAAGGGCCGGTCGGGCTGAATATTCCCTTTATGAAGGGTCTCGATTATCCCCGCCCCCTGATCCGCTCCTTTGGTTCCGGCCAAGCCTGAAAGATCCTTCTTCCCTCTTTCCGAAAAGTTCAGTTTTCCTTCGCTCCTTCGAAGGAAGCCCTCTCAGTCCCGGGTCCGGCGGACAAGGGATTAATAGCCGTTCCGTGGATAGCTTCCTTTGTCTTTTCGCAGCTTCTATAATCCAATAACAGGGTTTTTCAGGCCAGAAAAACTCAGGGGTCCGCTAGGATGAGACTGATAAAGGGTTCTCTGGTTAAGTGAGGGAATTTTTCCATCAGGGCCTTCATCTTCTCCACCCTCAAACCGAAAAGACATCCATGGATGAACGGAGGATGACGTTTGCCATCTTTCAGTCACACGAAATCCAAAACATAAGGAGTGTTCTATGACTTCCGTCAATCTGAGCACGTCATCCCGTGAGGCCACCTCTTCTCCTTCTTCACCGGAGACGAGGCTAAAGGAGCTTGAGACGCTCTGGGGAGCCATCAACCGGACTACGGCCATCATCGAGTTCACCCCAGACGGGGTCATTCTCGATGCCAACGATAACTTTCTCAAGACGGTGGGATATTCTTGGGAGCAGCTCAAAGGCCAGCACCACCGGATCCTCTGCAAGCCTGAATATGCCCAGAGCCCGGCCTACCAGAACTTCTGGCGCCAGCTTGCCAATGGAACTCCCAACCAGGGTCTCTTCGAACGGATCGACCGAAACGGGAAGACCCTCTGGCTTGAAGCCGAATATACCCCGATCACCAACTCTTCCGGCAAGGTGGATCGGGTTGTCAAGAATGCCCGGAATATCACCGTCCAGGTGGAATCCGAACGGAAGCTTCTCGAGGTAACGGCCGAGCTTGAATCGAAGATCCGGGAGGGAGAACAGGCCATCTTCGGGGTGAACGGACGCATGTCCGAGGTTCTTGAAAAAAACTCCCAGTTTAAAAGATCCCTTGAAAGCCTCTCGGGCCAGGCGATGGAGATCAACAAGATCGTCGGAACGATCCGGGACATCGCTTCCCAGACCAACCTCCTTGCCTTGAATGCCGCCATCGAGGCGGCCCGGGCCGGAGAAAACGGCCGGGGATTTGCGGTGGTGGCCGATGAGGTCCGAAAGTTGGCCCAAAGGGTCCAGGACGCTACCCGGGAGATCCAGAATAATACCCAGGCCATCACCCAGGCCATGGGCGACATCGCCAAAAAGTCCTCGGAGAACAGCACCCTCATTGAAAAGACCCAGTTGGTGGCCTCGGAGGCCAACAAAAGCTTTGGAGGTCTCACGGAGGTGACAGGCACCATCAAGTCCATGGTCGAATCCCTGAACAAGGCCAGCTAGCCCGCCGGCCTTTTCTTGTCATCAGAAAATATATGGTCCGGGTGAGAATTCAAGCCCCCTTGGGCGCGTGCCTTTTTGTGTCGGGGTGACAAAATACTCGATAAGAGAAATGGCTTAAGAGAGAGGATCTTGCAAAACTCAAAAAATGATTCTTGGTGGACCCTGTGGAAAACTCTATTGTCGATCACATCATGATGATGGATCGAGCTTCATCCCTTCGGGAAGCACTTTTGGGTCAAAAAATGTCCAGAATGCATGAAGTCAGGCCGGACATCGGGCGCACCCCTCCCGCGCCCCTCCTTTAGAGAAGGGGCGATCCACTTCGCTTCTCCCCGAAAACGCGGGTACGACGAAACGCTTCCGAGAAGCTGGTCGGCCATGATCGCCAACACCCCGCACATC
>JBMFWG010000025.1:0-28306 GCA_049965515.1 Leptospirillia bacterium | reverse complement strand
CTCAAGCAGGCGGCATGACCCTAAAACAGGTATCAATCATGAACTTTATAGAATCTCACAAATCTGACGTGCACCCGCTTCTTTGCTTCTTTGGAAATCCGTGAAAATCTTTGACAAAATCAAGATTCCAGAAGAGCCTCCGTACTTTACTTAAGCGAAAGCTCCCTTCGACAGGATTCGGTGGGAAGGCCTGTTCAGGACCCCGGCCTCTCCCCGACATAAAAGGCCGCACACTTGAGGTAATCGAGCTCGGGCATCGCCAGGATCCGTGGGTGGTCCCAGGAGGCCCGGCCGGTATAGAAAAGCCGGCCAGGACGACCGTCTTTTCGGAAAACGGCCCGAAGAACCCCGAAAAAGTCCTCCCAGGAGAGCAGTGCCGAGCAAGAGCAGGCCACGAAGACTCCCCCGTCTCCCACCAGGGAGAGCCCCAGGCGAAAGGCCCTGTGGTACCCCTCGAGTCCCTCCTTGACCAAGCGGCGGCTTTTGATGAAGGCCGGAGGGTCAAGAATGACCGTATCGAAATGTCGGCCGGCCGAACGGGCCGTCTCTCCCCAGGAAAAGAAGTCCGCGTCGACCCCCTCTCCCGTCGGGTTGTTCCGGCGATAAAAGGAGACGGCGGCTTTCGAGGCATCGATCCCCAGGGGGCGTGTCCGCGAATTGGCGGCCGTGACCGCCTGGGACCATCCCCCCACATAGGAGAAGGCGTCCAGGAGGCGGCCTCCGCCGATCCTGGGGGCAAGGGCCTTCATGTTGTCCTTCTGGTCGAGAAAGAGACCGGTCTTCTGCCCCTGCCGAAAGGGAAAGGAGATCTCTCCCGCCCCGAAGGGAATCGTGAGCGACTCCGGAACCTCGCCGATGATCTGATCCTCCCCCACGGGGAGCCCTTCGGTCTCCCGGACCCGGATCCCCCGATCCACACGGATTCCCCGGGGAGAGAGTCTCTCCGAGAGGAGGGCGAGGAGGGCCGGAAGGTGGGCTTCCATCGTCCGGGTCGTGATCTGGAGGGAGAGATAGTCGCCATAGCGGTCAAGGACGACTCCCGGAAGGCCGTCCGCCTCTGAGTGGACAAGGCGCAGGGCCGTCTCTCCAGAGCCCAGGTGCTCCCGCATGGCCAGTGCCGACTCCAGTCGGTCGGAAAGATAGCGCTCGAGGATCTCGACCCGTCCCTCGAGAAGGCGGACCGCAATCAGGGAATGGGGGTTATAGAGCCCAGTCCCCAAAAAGCGCCCAGAGGCCGAGCGAACATCGACGAGAAGAGGGGCCGAATCCCCCCGGACTGCTCCCCGGGCGATCTCATTGGAAAAGACCCACCGATGGCCCGCCACCACCCGACGCTCCTCATTTTTTCCCAACACGATCTCTCCACGGCCCCCGAAAGGGCCGGCCGCTCCCTGCTGTTTTTCCATGGTGACTCCTGCCTGATGCACCGCCTGCCGTTTGCAGCGACTGTTGCACAGAAAAAAGTTTGAAGTTAAACTAAAAAAATCATGCATGTCGGAAGAATGGCCGACAGCCACACAAAAACTTACCCAATGAAACAAAGAGGATACCACCGATCGTGTCGAAACGTCCCACACTTTTTTTTTTCCGCCCCCAAAAAATGTCGCGTTCCGTTCCTGGACATTTTTCCCTTTTCTCTTCTCCTCTGGGAAGGATCCCTCTTCTGACCCTTTTGATGCTGTCCGCGGGGTTCCTCTCCCTCCCCGGGGGTGCCGACGCCGCCTCGTCCGCCCCGGCATCTCCTCCGGTGGCCGGATCCCCTCCGTCCCCGGCCACGGCGCCTTTGGCCTCGGCCAACGTGACTCTGGACAATCAGGATCCCGTCACCGGGTTCGGGGTCATCTCCCTCACGGGAGGGAGCTCCCGCCTTGTGTTCTTCCCCGACCAGGACGTCTTCACCCCCCTTCTGGCTAATCCCCGGGAGCCCCTTTCGACAATTGAGTTTTTTGTGGCGTCGAACAATCCTTCCTACATCCAGTTCAACGGGAATGTGGCCGCAGACATCGGGATCGTCCGATGGGAGTCCAATGCCGAAGGAGTCAACCGCTCGCTTCAGTTCGGCATCTCCGCCGGAGAGTTCTCCCGATTCGGGGAGTTCGGCGCCAACACCTATCTGATCGATGCGGACTACCTCGTGGGGGCGACCCTCACCGGTCGGCTCGGCCCCCTCTCCCAGCGCCTCTTCTTCTACCACGAGAGCTCCCATACCGGCTATGACTACACCACCCTCGCCAACCTGAACAAGACCTCGGACTTCGGCCAGGAGATCCTCCAGGAGGTCACCTCCTGGGACGTCAATCCTCATCTTCGCCTCTACGGGGGAGCCGCCTATCGCGTCTTCGGCCTGTACTACTACTCCACCGCCCAGGATTCGCTCATCCTCCTGGGCGGGGTCGAGGCCTATTCGGACCCCTTCTCCTGGCTTGACGACCTGGGACGGGCCTACACGTCGTTTTTCATTGAATCCCGAGGGATCAACGGCTACACCCCCGACGAGGACTTCCAGCTGGGGCTCCTCTTCCATCGCCCGGGATCCTACTTCCAGATCCGGCCCATGATCGACTTCTACAACGGGTACTCCTACATGGGAGATCTTCTCTTTACCAAGGACCGCTACGCCGCTCTCGGCGTCTCTTTTGACTTTTGACAGGCTCTTCCCACAGAATATGTCAAAATGAACGAGGTCTGATCCGGCCGATTCACAGGCCAGGAATGTCTCCCGTGCAACGCCGGGCCAGATCTGCCGGGTTCGCCCACTTTTCCTCCCCAGAGGACGTCAGTCCGGAGAATGTCTTGATCAAATCGCTGATACGGGGCCTTTTGCCCTTTGTGATCGGTCTCGTGATTCTGACCGCAACGGGGCTTTTTGTTCATCTTTATCGGAGCACCTGGACCCCCGGCCCCCAGACAGAACCCCGAATCCCCCGGGCCCAGACGACCTTCACCCTGCGGCTTCCCGTCCCCTCCGCCACGCCGCAGGGTCAGCCCGTTCAGGACTGGCCCCTCGTCCTGAACGTGGTCAAGAAGAGCTCGGCCCCTCTCTCCGTGGCCTACTGGCCGGTGGGCCGAACGGTCCTCCGGATGCCCCTCGTCGTTCCGGCGGGTCTCCCCGGATCGCCTCCCTCCTCCGTTCGACTGGTTCTCTGGGATCCCGGGCGTTACACCCTGACACTGACCGACCCCGCCACAGGGCGGACAGTCGAGACCCTGCCCCTTCAGGTAATCGCCCCGCTGGTGCTCTTTCGAAACGACCTCTTCCTGCTTCTGGCCCTGGCGGTTGCCGGGCATCTCTCCGGCCGCTTTATCCGGGGAGCCGGGATCCTGTCCCCCCCCGCTCCGGAGGGGCGCCCCTTCCGAAACAGCCCTTTCGGTCCCGGGGGACTCTCCCGTCTTTTGTCCCGAAGGAAGACCCTTTCCGCCACCCTCCTTCTCGCCGGGATCCTCTTAGTCGCCTTTGCTCCCCGGCCACAGGCCTCTGGGCCCGACTCCCCGGCCGCCATGGGGCCGGGAGGGACCGCCGAGTCCGAGGGGAGGAGGGACGCTGCCCGCATGCCGCTTTTTGACCGGACCACCCTCCCTCCCGGGACGCCGGCGGGAAAAGGCTACCTTCTCCTGAGCCACCGGATGGACAGCTGGGCGGCCTATGGCCACGACCTGACCCTCTTTTCCGGCCCGGTCGATGCGAGAAACCTCTCCGAGGCCTTCCTTCTTCCTCCCGATGACGGGCGCTACCGCATTCATCTGTGGGAGACGGATTCCGCCGGCCATCTGGTGACGATCCGGACCGTCTCCCGGGCCATCCCTGTCTCCCCGGCCTTTCCCGTGTGGCTCTTCTCCGGGCTTGCGCTGATCTCGTTGGCATTCTTTCTTCTGGGAGCCACGACTCCCGCGGTCCGGTCCCCCGCGACTCCGCTAGAAAGGCTTCGTTGAAAAGACCGTCGTCAGGTCTCTCCGGCTCCCGGATGCCGAGAGGGTTCCGTCTTCCCGCTTTTCTCCTTGTCGTTCCGTTTCTCTTTCTATTCCTCGTTCCCCGGACGGCCCGAGCCTTCGATGTCCAGTTTATGGGAAACTTTGACTATCTGGCCATGTCCCCCCTCCAGAACAACAGCCCCGAAGGATGGGGCGGCGGAATTCGCATGACCTGGGAATATATCCCCGACTGGGACATCACCGCCACGCTCATGACAAACATCTTCCAGACCACCCAGACCATCGCCGAAAATCCGGTCACATACTCTCCCAACAATTCGGGCCTCATGTCCCTCACCCCCCTGTCCTTCGGGATCTACCACGTCCTCTACCGGACAAAGGCCAAGAACTGGATCTATGCCATTGCCGACGCAGGGGCCGCCCTGGAGTATACCTACGGGGGAGGGCACATCACTCCCGAGCCCTTTGGCGAGGTCGGCGCGGGCTTCAGCTTCAAACAGTGGTTCATCGAAGAACGGGCGGAAGCCATGCCCCTGGCCTTCCCCGCCTATCCCTCCCCCGCCTTCTCCTCAGGTCCCCTGATCATGTTCACCACCTCCGTGGGCGTCCACTTCTTCGTCTTCTGATCCCGCTTCCGGCGGGCCCTTTTCGCCGGCGGACCCCACAAAGGTCAGCCCGGCCACGGGGGTCCACCGGGGAAGATGCTCGCCGATCACCCGGTCGAGGAAGGCCAGCCGCTCCCGGAGATCGGCATCCTGACGGGGAGAGAGCTCTTCGTCGTCGACCGCCCCTTCTTTCCGGGAGAGCACCTCCAGAACCCTTGCCTCCACCCCCCAAAGCTCCCCCCCTCCTTCGGCCAGGCGACAGCTCCGGCAGAAGACCGCTCCGTCAGAAGCCCGGAAGTAATAAATCTCGGCAGCGTCCGTCCCTCTTGTCTCCTCATTGGACATCCCCCCCAACCGGCCGCAGCGGCGGCAGATCGCCGACGGCAGCCCCCATCCCAGAAGGGCCAGGGACTGCCGGGCAAAATCCTCCCAGGTCTTCCCTGGAGGGCCGCCTCGCCTGTCAAGACGCTCAAGGGCCTCGCAGGCCAGAAAAAACAGGGCGGGTTCGGGATGGGACTCCGGAAGGAAGCCCAGAAGAAAGCGGACGATGAGGCCCGCCCAGACAAGGCGGTCGTAGTCGGTGCGAATGTGGGGATAGGAAGAGATGACATCGGCATGGAGAATCCGGGCCAGCCCCGGGGATATTCCCCGCCGAAGGGAGAGACGGCTTCGAGTCAGGGGTTCGAGGGAGGCCCCGAAACGGTTGTCCCGGGAGGTCGCCCCCCGGGCGAAGCCTGTTCCGACTCCTCCCTCCCGGGAAAAGAATGTCACGATTTTGGCCGAATCAAGGTAGCGGCCCGAGCGAAGGATCAGGACCTCCTGCTCAGCCATGGGAAGACGGGATTCTCCGGACAGAGAGGGAAACGGGACGGCGAATGGTCACGGGAGGTAGCCCAGCTCCCGGAGAATGGCCGGACGATCCCGCCAGTCGGGGACGACCCGGACGACCAGGCGCAGATAGACCGGGGTTCCGGTGAGGCGCTCGATCTCCTCCCGGGCCCGCTGGCTGATGGTGCGAATCGTCTCTCCCCGCGCCCCCACAACGATCCCCTTCTGGGACTCCCTCTCCACCAGGATGGAGCCCTCGATTCGGGTCACCTTCTCGTCGGGGCCTGGCTCAAGAAACTCCTCCACCGCCACGGCACACTGGTGGGGAACCTCCTCGTAGAGGAGGGAAAAGATCTTCTCCTGAACGATCTCCCGAACCATCTCCCGCATCGTCTGGGAGGTAAACCATTCAGGGTCGAAGAGGGGCTCCCCCTCCGGAAGGGTCCGGAAGAGCAGGTCGCACAGGGGATCGAGGTTGGTCTCCTTGAGTCCGGACAGGGGAACAATCTCCCCGGAGAGGTGATGGCGCTCCATCTCCCGGGAGAACTCGAGGAGGGCGGGGATCATGTTGGTCGGACCAAGCCGGTCAATCTTGGTCAGGGCCACGATCAGGGGCGGGTTCGCACCGCCCTCCCCCCGCCTTGGCGAGCGGATCAGGTCGAGGAATCGGGCGAAGTCCCGGTCACGTTTTTTCGAGGTGATGTCCACCACCCAGAGGATCACGTGGGCCTCGGCCAGGGCCGCGGAGAGACTCTCTCCCATCTGCTGGTTCAGCAGAGGCCCGGACTGGTGGAAGCCGGGAGTATCCAGAAAGATGGCCTGCCCCCTCGCCTCTGTCCGGATTCCCCGGATCAGGGTCCGGGTCGTCTGGGGCGTGGCGCTGACGGCCGAGACCTTCTCTCCGACCAGGGCATTCACCAGGGTCGATTTTCCCGCATTGGGCAGTCCAACCACCGCCACAAGCCCAGCGCGCCCGGAAGGAGCTGCCTCCTTTTGGCTCACTGACTCAAGCTCATCGGCCGCCGTCGGACCCGGAATGCGGGCCTTTTTCCTGGACATTCCACTCCTCCCTCTTGTCACCGCCTTCATGATGGCGGGCCCTAAAAATATTCGGTCCGCCCCTCTAGGATCCTGAGAAACAAGAAAAATCAAGCATATATGATGACTTGATAATAGCAAACTTCAACGCCAGAATTGTCATATCGTTGACAGATGTCTCTTCCTTTTTCGTGCTTTTATCTACGTATTTCCCAGACTCCTAGAGTACCCGAAGAGGGCTGGCATTTCCATGGAGGAAAGAGGATCCGTCTCCCTGTTCCTGATACAATCGGGGGGAACGGCCCCGACGGTTCCTTCTTGCAAACAATCCCCCCGGAAGGGGGTTAAGGTCGTTTTCTGATTCTCCGAGAAAGGACAGAGACCCATGCGCGTCATTGTCATCACCGGCGCCTCCTCGGGCCTCGGAGAGGCTCTGGCCCTCCGGCTCGCCCGCCCCGGAACCCTCCTCCACCTCGTGGCCCGACGACACGAACGCCTCGAGGCCCTGGGAGACGCCCTCCGGCAACGAGGGGCAACACCGCGTCTTTATGGGGCCGATGTAAGAAGCTCCGAAGCCATGGAGACGGTTGCGCAGGCCGTCTTGAAAGAGGGACCGCCTCCGGATCTCGTCATCGCCAATGCCGGTATCCGGGGAGAGGGCGACGGCAACAGCCTCAAGACCATGGAAGAGATCTGGGCCACCAATGTCCTGGGGGTTCTCCACACGGTCCTTCCTTTCCTGCCGGCGATGCGCCAGGCCCGGAAGGGCCAGGTCGTGGTGGTGGGAAGCCTGGCCGGATACCGGGGCCTTCCCGAAGGGGGAGCCTATTGCGCCTCCAAAGCCGCCCTCATGGCCTGGACGGACTCTCTCCGCCTCTCGCTCTCCCCGGACGGCATTGCCGTAAGCCTTGTCAACCCCGGATTTGTGACCACGGAAATGACCCGCAGGAACCCCTATCCCATGCCATTTGTCATGTCGGCGGAAGAGGCGGCGGCGAGGATTGAGCGGGGGATCGAAAAAAAGACTCCCCGGATCGAATTTCCCGCACCAATGGTGGCGATGGTCCGACTTCTGTCGATCCTGCCCCCGTCACTTTCGGATACCATTTTGAGACGTGCGACCCGGGGCAAGAGTTGACCCCCTTCGTTCCTCCCTCTTTAAAACCATGCGACGCTTACACGAGATAAGACGTATGTGTTATATTAACACCTGACTCAGGAATGATATCTTCCCACCAGGGACAACCTTGAGGCGACGATTCCTGGCTGTCTGTTATCTCTCCGGGAATTGACACGCCTTGCCTACGGGGGCCGGCCGGGTCACAGAGGGCGGCACGACAGGGAGCACGGGATGGAAACGGGGACCCCGAAAAACCAGGGGAGGGGAGACGTGAGCCCTCCGAACTCCAGGAAGGGGCCTCTCCCGCCTCCTTCCCGGGGACAAGACCGGGAAACCGCTCAAAAACAATGGTCCGTTACAGATCTCTCCATACTCCTCGACATGGCCTCCGATAGCCTCTACATCACCGACGCCACCGGCCACCTTCTTGGAGCCAACCCCCGCTTTGCCCGGATGATCGGGATCGATCCGGGAGATCTTCCCTCCCTCTCCTCCTCCGATTCTCCGAAGAAACCGCGCCTCTCTCTCTTGACCTGGAGCGGGGAACCCGGCGAGATCGAGGACCAGCTCGCTCAAAGTCTCTCCCTTTCCCCGGAAGAGATCCGTGTCTTCGAAACGCGCCATAAACGTCGTGACGGCTCCCTCTTTCCCGTGGAGATCTCCATCCGCCGGATCGAGGGTCCCGACGGCCCCACCCTCCTTCACTTCGTCCGGGACATCTCCCAACGGCATGCCGCCCTCGAGAGCGTCGACCGCATGAGCCGGTACGAAGCTCTCCGGAGGGAGGCGACGTCGCTGGCCTTTACCGCGACAAAGACCGACGTTTTCATGGAGGAGCTCTGCCGGATCTGCACCCGGGAGGGAGAGGAGATCCTCCTGGCCTTCATCGCCCGCCCAAACACCTTGCAGGTTTTCGAATTTTTGGCTTCGGCCGGACGAACGGGCTTCCTTGAGGGCTCCCGCATCGTTCTCGACCCATCCTTGCCCCAGGGGCAGGGGCCAACGGCCACCTGCTACCGGGAGGGACGACCGATCTTCAACACCCCTCTGGCCGATGCCGATGGGGAGGGCCCCTGGAAGGATCGGGCCCGGCGCTTCGGGCTTCGCTCCCTCTCGACCCTTCCGATTTTTGTCAACGGCCGCACCTGGGGAGTTCTCGCCTTGGGCCACGGAGACATCCATCCGATAGACCCCCCCCTGGCCGACCTGATCTCCGAGATCGCATTGACGGTCTCCCGGGGAATCGAGCGTCTGGAGGTCCTGCACAAGGAAAAGGAGCATGCCTCTCTTGTGACTCTCATCATCGACCATGCCGACTTTGGGATCCTTCTCCTGGAGGGAACACGCATCCGGGAGGCGAATAAAACGGCAGGTCGGATGCTGGGCTATGCTCCCGACAAGCTCCGGGAGATCTCCCCAGAGGTGATCTTTGGACAAACTCTTCCTCCGTCCCCGCCAGGGGCGGAGGGAACTCTTGTCCCGACCAATGATGTTCCCCTGAGAAAGAAAGACGGAACGATCGTCCTCTGTGATCTCACCAGGAACATCCTCCCCCGTCAGGACCTCTCACCCGCCTCTTCGGGGACGACCCCGGCTCGCCTCGAGGTCGTCAGCTTCCGGGAAAGCCGTCTTCGTCATCAGACCATCCGGCATCTCGAGCGCATCTCGCACTTTCGTATCCTCCTGGCCAAGGCGTCGGAGGCCATGGCCGAGGCCCCCGACGAACAGGAGCTCTTCGAAACGATCTGCCGTCTTGCCGTCGACCACGCAAAACTGCCCCTGGCCTGGATCGGCCGTCCGGGGCCGGAGGGAGTCTTCCGCTTTCTGGGCCGGTGGGGATGCACAGACTACCTCGAGGGACTGACTCTTTCCATTGATTCCCGGGACTCTACGGGAAATGCCTCCGCGGCATTGACCTTTCGGGAGGGACGGACCATCGTCTTGCCCTCCTATGTGGGATTCCTGGCTCCCTGGCGTGAATATGCGGCCCGTTTTGGACTCGTCTCCAGCATCACCCTTCCCATCTGGAAGGGGGGTCGGGTCGATGCTGTGCTGGCGGCCTACCATGATGAGGAGAATGCCTTCGATCCCGAGCTTCAGGAGCTCCTCGAGGAGCTGGCCAAGAACCTCTCCCGGGGAGTCGATCGCCTCGATACCGCCCGGGAACACCAGCGCCTCAGTGCCCAGAACGACGCCATCCTCTCTTCCCCCGCCCTCGGGATCCTTCTGACCGTCTCAGGCCGAATCCGCCAGATCACCCCAAAAATGAAAGAGATTTTAGGAAATCCCTCCCAGACAGACCTTGAGAAAGGAGCCTTCCCGGACTTTTTCGATCCGGAGGAGGGGGACCGGATCATCGAAGCCGGAAAGAGCATCCTTCAAGGGGTGGAGACCGGACCAATCGAGATCCGGACACCGGCCCGGGCAGGCCTCCGGTGGCTTTGGCTCTCCGGGGTTCCCTTTCCCGGAGAGAAGGAGGGGATCCTCTGGACCGCCTCGGACATCACCGCCCAAAGACAGGCCCAGGAGAACCAGCGGCTCTTTTCCAACGCCCTGCTCTCACTTGACGAGGGGGTCGTCATCACGGACCCCCAAGGCACCGTTCTCTATGTCAATTCTGCCTTCGAACGGCTCACGGGGTACCCGGCGCATTTCATGCTGGGGCAGAACTGCCGGATCCTGCAGGGGGCAGAGACCGACCCCGGAACGGTTCAGGAGATCCGACAGGCCCTCGCCCGGGGACAGAGTTTCCGGAAGGCCCTCAAAAACTACCGGAAAGACGGATCGACCTTCTGGAACCTCCTCTCCCTGGCCCCCATCAAGAACAGTGCCGGGGCCATCACCCATTACGTCGGCGTCCAGAAAGACATCAGCGACATACGGGAGCTTGAAGACCAGAACGAGCGTCTTGCCTTCCTCTCCCGCCACGATCCCCTCACGGGGCTGGCCAACCGGACCGCGCTGGAAGAGCATCTCGGTCGGACCCTCTCCCGGGAGAGGAGAAAGGGAACCCCCTTCGCCGTCGGGATGATCGACCTCGACGACTTCAAGCCCGTCAATGATACCTGGGGACACCAGACCGGAGACCAGCTTCTCCGGGAGATCGCCCGCCGTCTTGAGGGAGTCCTCCGCCATCACGATCTGGCGGCACGGCTGGGGGGCGACGAGTTCGTCGTCGTCCTGGAGGATCTGAAAAGGGGAGAGAGAAGTCCGGCCCTCCCGGACCTGCTCGAAAGGATCCATGCCAGATTGACCGCCCCCTTTGTCCTGAGCGATGAAATCTCCATCCGGGTCGGGCTCTCCATGGGCCTTGCCTTCTTTCCCGAGGACGGAACGACTCCCGAGGCCCTGCTAAAGACAGCCGATAAGGTCTTGGGCCAGCTCAAGGAGAAAAGGAACGAAAGACGCCGCTGGTGGGGAACGCCAAGAGTGGGGGTGTCAGAAGAAGAGTCGTCCGGGGAGGAAGAGCTCCCCTTCGGAGGCGAAGCCCTGAGGCTTCTGGAAAAAAACGGCGGCCTGATCGCGGAGAGCCTCCAGCACTTTGTCCGGGACTTCTACCGGATCCTTCCCCAGAACATGGACGCCGCCCGGGTCCTCTCCCACCTCTCCCCCCGGGAGAAGGAGCATCTGGCCCGCGCCCAGGAGTCCTACCTCAGAAAGATCCTCGCGCCGGACTGCGACCGGGCAAGTCTCGAAGTCTTCGCGCGAAGGATCGGAATGATCCATGCTCTCACGGGAGTCTCGAGCGGGCTTCTGATCGAGATGACCTCCGTTTATCGGCGCCTTCTCTCCGATTACCTCCGGAGATCCCTCCTCTATGACCGGGAACGACGGGTTCTTCTTGATGCGGTGGAACAACGCATCGAAATCCATATTGCCACCGAGATCAAAACCCAGGCTGACCTGCAGGCCGCCACGACCGATGCGGCCCTCGCCTGGGGGTCCCCGGATCTCTCGATGGAGGAGGCGGCCCGAGAGATCCTGAGACTTCCGGGGATGGCCGGGCTCTGTCTCATGACCGGAAAAACAGCCGGAGGTTCGATGGCCATAAAAACCCTGGGAGAGTGCCCGTCCAGGGTTTCGGAGCTGGGGAAGAGAGCTTTTCCCGCCTCTTCCATCGAAACCTACCCCTCCCTGGCCGCCCTCTTCCCCGGGATGACAAGCGAAAGCGGAGGAGCCCATCCGGAAATAAGAAGCGCGATCCTCCTCTCCGACGAGGGGAAAGAACGCTCCCTTCGCCTTCTTCTTTTCGGGAAATACCCCAATCAGTTCGCTTCGGAGTCCCTGAGGACCTTTTCCCGGGTCCTCCGTTCCCGTCTGCACCTGACCCCTCCGTCTCCCTGACCACGAAGAAGGCTCTTGCCCGGAGGCCCCCCGTTTGCCAAGACGGAGACGGCCGTTTCCCCCGGAAAATCTTCCTCCGTAACGGCAGACGGGCCTCCCTTGTCTTTTTGAAGGCCGAAAAGGATAATAGAAAAGCTTCTTTAGGAGCCGATCGAGACCGTCACGAACCGAGAAAGGAACGCCGATGCTCTACAGTCTGATCATGGCCGGTGGATCCGGCACGCGCTTCTGGCCCATGAGCCGGGAGCTCTTTCCCAAGCAGTTCCTCTCCTTCGAGGCGGAAGGATCTCTTCTGGCACGGACCATCGACCGGGTTCTCCCTCTCATCCCGGAAGAGCGGATCACCCTGGTCGTGGGAACCTCCCATGCCGCCGAGACCCGCCGGATCCTCCAGACAATGAACGAGGGGCTGGGACGCCACCCCCGGATCATCACCGAGCCTCGCTCCCTCAACACCCTTCCGGCCATTGCCATGGCCGCACTCTCCATCAGGCGTGAGGACCCCGAGGCGATCATCGCGGTCATGGCCTCAGACCATATGATCTCTCCCCAGGACAACTTTCTGGCGCTCCTCCAGCACGCTGCCCAGATTGCCCGGAACGAAAAGGTCCTGATCACCTTCGGGATCCCTCCCCACCGGCCCGAGACGGGATTTGGGTATCTTGAGCTGGGAGAGCCCCTGCCCGAGCACTCCACAGGGCTCTTCTCCGCCCGCAGGGTCACCCGGTTCGTGGAAAAGCCCAACATGGAGACGGCACGCCGGTTTGTCGAGGACAAAAACCACCACTGGAACTCGGGGATGTTCGTCTTCGCGGCATCGGTCTTCTTCGAGGAGCTCGCCCGCTTCCAGCCCGGAATGTCGGCCGCCCTCGAGACCGTAAGGCAGGCCCTGGGAACCCCTGACGAGCGACGGGAGGTCGACCGTTTCTACCGCACGACCGCTGCGGTCTCCATCGATTACGGCCTCATGGAACACTCAAGGCGCGTCTGGTCCCTCTCGGGCCCCATCGACTGGAAGGACGTGGGATCCTGGTCCGCGCTGGACGACATCTCCGAAAAGGATGGCCGGGGGAATGTGATCCGGGGCAATGCCGTCGTTATCGACTCCGACAACACCATCGTTCGCGCCGACAAGCGGGTGGTGGCGGCCATCGGCCTCAAGGACATGATCGTCGTCGATACCGACGATGCGACGCTGATCTGCGCCAAGGACCAGGCCCAGAAGGTCCGGGAGGTCGTGGGACAGCTCCGGGAGCGCAATGCCGTCGAGGCCATGGAGCACCGGACGACCCACCGCCCCTGGGGATCCTACACCATCCTCGACCAGGGGCCGATGTACAAGATCAAGAGCGTCACCGTCAATCCCCGGGCCCGTCTGTCTCTTCAGATGCATCTCCACCGCTCCGAGCACTGGGTCGTGATCGCGGGGACGGCCCGGGTCACACTGGGCGACCAGGAGATCTTTCTCCACACGAACCAGAGCATCGACATCCCCAAGTCCACCCGCCACCGTATTGAAAATCCCGGGAAGGTCCCCCTGATCGTCATCGAGGTCCAGAATGGCGAGTACCTCGAGGAGGACGACATCATCCGCTTCCAGGACGACTACCGGCGGATGGAAGAGGAACCGGGTCTCGACCGCTCCCCCGCGAGGAATCCCGCCCCATGATCAATCCCGGCATCTTTCGCGAATACGACATCCGGGGGCGCGCCGAAAGCGACCTCTCCGATACCTCTGTCACGGCCATCGGCCTGGCACTGGCCTCTCTTCTGACCGAGCGGGGGGCGACAACCATCGCCTTAGGACAGGACGTCCGCCTCACCTCTCCCCGCATCGCGTCCACGCTGACGGAGACTCTTCTTTCCCGAGGAATCTCGATCATCGACATCGGAACCGTTCCCACACCGCTTCTCTATTACTCCCTCTTCGTCCTGCCGGTCTCCGGCGGCATCATGGTGACCGCGAGCCACAACCCCGCTCCGGACAACGGCATCAAGATCGCCCTCGGCCGGGACACAATCTACGGAGGAGAGATCCTCACCCTCCGTGACCGGGCGATCGCCTTCGCCAGAGAGACCCCTCCGGACTTTTCCGGTCGTCGGGGAACCCGCACCGCCGAATCCGTCAGGGAGCGCTACATCCGGGAGGTTGCAGGAAAGATCGGCCCCCTGCCCCTCTTTGCCGGACGCCCCCTTCGGGTGGTCGTCGACTGCGGAAATGCCACGGCGGGACTTCTCGTGCGGGATCTCTATGCCGCCCTCGGCGTGGAGGCCGATTACCTCTTCGAAGAGCCGGACGGCCGCTTCCCCAACCACCATCCCGACCCGACCATCCCGGAAAATCTGGCCGTTCTGACCCGGACCGTCCGGGAGAAAAAGGCCGACCTGGGATTGGCCTTCGATGGGGACTCCGACAGGATCGGGGCCTGCGATGGGGAAGGACATATCCTCTTCGGAGACCAGCTCATGGCCCTCTTTGCCGAAGATCTCCTCAAAAAACGCCCGGGGAGCCGGGTCATCTCGGAGGTCAAGGCCTCCCGCTTCCTCTACGACCGCATCCGGGAGCTGGGGGGGATCCCCGACATGTACAAGGCCGGACATTCGCTGATCAAGGCCCGGATGAAGGAGACGAAGGCCCCCCTGGCCGGCGAGATGAGCGGCCACATCTTCTTTGCCGACGAATACTACGGCTACGACGACGCCCTCTATGCCGGAGCCCGGCTCATGGCTCTGGTCGCCCGGAAGGGGCGTCCCCTGGCGGAAATGGTGGCGGAGTTCCCCCGGAGCTTTTCTACCCCCGAACTCCGGCGAGAATGCCCTGATGAAAAGAAGTTCGCCGTGGTGGAGCGACTGAAAAAGCGCCTCTCGAGCCACAACCTCGCACTCAATACCATCGATGGTATCCGGGTGGAATTTTCCGATGGATGGGGGCTCATCCGGGCCTCCAATACCCAGCCCGCCCTCGTCCTCCGATTTGAGGGGGCGACCCCCGCCCGCCTCGCAGAAATCCAGGATCTTCTCACGGGAGAGCTTGCCAATGCCATGGAAGAGGAAGGGCTCGATCCGGCCCGGGCCACCCGGGACGCCTCCCACCACTAGGAGATCCTCCTTCAGGGCCATCCGGATGGCCGTCCCAGTCCGGCCATGATACCCGCCTCCGGCCGCTCTCATGGCCTTTTCCCGCGATCTCTTTTTCTTTCTGCATCCATCCCGAGAGGAGTCGAACGGCTCCCTTGACAGGACATTGATCTGAATGCGCGACAAACCGGGCCCCTTAGGGCAAGGAAGGTGAGCCGGGACGGCGGAGCCGTCCTGGAAAATGACATTCATGAAAACACTTCAATCCTTTAAATTCCGTCTGTGCCCGACTCCCGAACAGGACATCTCCCTCTCCCGCCATGCGGGGGGCGTCCGGTTCGTCGGAAACAAGGCCCAGGGTCTCAAGACGAGACGGCTTGGCGCCGGGATCCCCCTTCTGTCCTCCGGGGACAGGGCCAAACTTCTGCCCTGTGGCGGGAAAGCCCGGAGTCAGGCTTTCCTCCCTCGGCCCGGTCCATCCCCGGCAACAGGCCCTCAAAAATCTCGACCGGGCGATCCGGGAGGCGCTGGACAGGAAGAATCCGAAGAGATTTCCCCGGTTCAAGAGGAAGGGAGAGGGAGACTCCCTTCGCGACCCGGACCCCCTCCCGGTCAAGCTCGACCTCTCGGTCCGGGACAAGGACGGGCGGAACGTCTTTCCCCGGATCTTTCTTCCGAAGGTGGGGTGGGGCAGGGTTCGCCTCTCCCGGCAGATTGCGGGAGAGATCAAGAATGCCACCGTGACCCGGAAGGCCAGACGGTGGGCCGTCTCGATCCAGACGGAGCGGGACGTTCCGGAGCCGCTTCCCCGGACCTCTCCGGAGGTTGGTCTGGATCTCGGAGTCGCCCCCTTCGCCTCCCGGATCGATCCCGCTTCCCTGACCTTTCTCTCCGGGGAGACGATCGGGGAGGGGCTCGCCACCTCCTTCCGGAGCGATCTCGTGGGGTCATTTTTTGTGGCCGATGCACGGTGGACGGTGAACCGTTGGAATTCATCTTCCTCTTCGAGCACAAGTCCTCCGCCTCCCGGCTCCTCCCCTTCAAGCTCGCCTGTCTCGTCACCGCCCTCTGGGCGCGTTTTCTCCGGGAGGGGAAGCGCCCCTCCCGGTCGTTCCCGTCCTGATCCACCACGGGGAGAGGCCCTGGAGCCACCCCTTGCGTCTCTCCGGGATCCTGGGCCTCCGGCATGCCCGACTACGCCCTCCACCTCATCGACCTGACCCGTCTTGAGGATCATGAGATTCGCCGGAGGGGGGCCGCCTTCGAACCCCGGGTGAGCCTTGCCGCCATGAAGTACATCCACGACCCCCTTCCCGCCTGCCTTGAGGTGGTCGCCGACTTTATGGAAGAGGTCGGGGAAGACCGTGATATACTCCTGAGCATAGGAACAAACGTTATCGACTATGCAAGGCACGTGCATCCGGAGGTCTCCCCCCAGGAGATGCTCTCCCTGCTCCGAACCTTCACCCGGGAGAAAAAGACGATGTATTACGGTGATTGATCTGTTGCGGGACCAGGAGATTGAGAAAGGCCGCCAGGAAGGTTGCCGGGAAGACATCGAGAAGCTCCTCCGAAAGGGAGTTCTCTCTCCCGGAGAGATCGCCTCCGTCCTTGAAGTTGAGTGGAACTGGGTTTTAAAGATTGCCCGGAAGGTGCTGCGGCATCCGTGACCGAAGGCTCCTTCTCGATGTGCTTGAGACTTTGGTCAAGAGAAACGGCCGGGAAATTTAAGGATCTTTGTGACACGAGGAGACGGTGGGCCGTCTCCCTGCACTGCCATAAAACGTGAGAAGCCGGAGGCGAGTTTTTGGAGTGGGCTGAGCGAAATCTCGACGATGCACTTTTTCCATCAATGCTTTTGCCGGTGATTGAAAAGGCCTTTGAGACCCTCTTTCCCGTCTTCCCTGAAGAAAAGGTGGAATCGGGTGTCTCGGCCACCATGATCTTTCATCAGGAGCTTGGCCTCGTGCTTCATAGCGAGAGCTCCCGAAGGCTCCTGCCCAAAGTCTCCTTTGGAACAGGGTGGGACGAGGCGACAAAGACGGTGAAGGATGCGCTGCTCCCGGAGCATCGACCGGAGGTGGAAAGAGTCATAAAATCCCGGGAGTCTTTTTCTGGAGCCTATCCGCTTTTGCCGGACCGGATCGAAGAGTGGGAAGGTCTTTTTTTTTGGACCCTGACCTTCGAGGGGGGGCAGGTTCTGGTGTTGCGGGCGACGTCTCTGGCCGACGCCCGGTCCCTTCACCAGGACTTTTCCCTCCGCTCTCAAAAAGTGGAAAACTCCTTGACACTCCTTCTCTCCCAATGGATGCTCGACGGAACGTGCGAGGTCTTCTGGTCCCGGATCCTGAGCAATGTCGGCGCCGACTTCCAGCCGGTCCCCGGCCAACCCTCTCCCGAATGGATTCGGACGGTTCCCCTGTCGAGATCGGACTCTCCCCGGGTTTTCCGGGGAGAGTACCTGAATATCCCCAGACATGGCTGGAAGCGCTCCGTCAAGCTTCTCCCTCCGGGGCTGACGCCCCGGAGACGCCGCCGGTCGGAGGTGGGAGACAAGGGCAAGGCCCTCGAAGTGCCTGTCGACCTCTGGGGGCTCTATCCTTTGGGGACGGTCCACCTTCCCGTCAATCTTCTCCGGACCATTGATTCACAGAAGCTTCTCTCCCGTCTCAGGGAGGCCAGAAGCCTCGCGCTGAGATCTCTCTACCGACACCTGATTTACCCGGGGCCCCTCTCCTTTCTTCTTTGGTGGAGCCCCGAGGCCAACAGCTTCGATCTCTCCCTGCTGAAAGAGCTTCCTGCCTTTGCGGGAGAGGAGTCGCTTGGCAGTGCGGTGATGACGGTGAGGCTTGAGTCCCGGGGCCTGGCCGCCTCCCTTGAGCGATCGCTTCGCCCGGTCGACTTGGTCTTTAGTGAAGGGGCGGGAGCTGCCTCCCGGACCCTTTTTCTTTCAGGCTGCGATCCGGCACTGGCCAAATCTGCGGTCCTTCCCCGCATTCTTGCCATCGAAGGAATAGAAGAGAGGCATGTCGGAGGAATCTGTACTCTCGCCGACACCCTTAAAGACGCTTCCTCCCGGAGGTGAGCCTTTCATGAAGGATCCCCGGGGTGGACTCCCCTTCCGACAGAAAAAAAACGACGGGAGCGGGAGCAGAACTTTGTTCTCCTATCCGATTCTTTTCCGGGAGCTGGCTCGCATCGAGTCTCTTATTGAGGAGAAAACCGGCACCCGACTGACCTTTTCCGACGGATCTCTCGGGGAGGTGCGCTTTGATGTTTCGGGGCTCCGGGCCGGACTTTTTGTGGCAAGAAAGGACGGGGGGACGTGGACACGGGTTCTCCGATTCAATCCCTCGATCATTCTCAAAGTCGGAGAGGAAGAATTTCGTCCGACGGTGGCTCACGAATATGCCCATGCGGTCGTTCATGTGTTCTCCGGTGCCCGTCCCCGGCCCAAGGGAATCGATTTTTCCTCTCATGGAGGACTCTGGAGATCGCTGATGGAGCTCTTTGGCCATCCTCCCCGCCGGTGCCATGACTATCCTGTGACCCCGGCACGCACTGTCAGGACCTACCTCTACTCCTGCCAGAGATGCGAACGGGAATATCGCCTGGGTCCCGTTCGCCACGGACGTCTTGAGCGGAATCCCGGCTATCTCGTTTGCGGAGCCTGTCGAGGGACAATCGAGCAAAAACACTCGGCTAAAGGCGATCCCTCCCGTTAAGCCTTGACCTGAAGAATTTCGGTTCAAGAGGCAATAATGATAATATGAGCAAAACTTATATCATCCTGTCCGCAGGATCGAAGTGTCATTTCTTCCCTGACCGATCACTCGTCGGGGCGAAAACGGAGAAGCCACACTGTCCATGGAAAAAAACGGAGATTCCTTTCCGATGTCCTCTCCACAAGAAGCCTCTCCGGAAAGACGACCTCTTTCCGTCTTTGTCCTCGCATTCAATCAAGAGCATAAAATCCGTCCTGCACTGGAGAGTATTCTTTGGGCAGATGAGGTGATTCTTGTCGATTCGGGGAGCACAGACAGGACTGCAGAGATTGCGAGGGAACTGGGGGTGAGTGTTGTTCAGGTCCCTTTTTCCGGATTTGGGGCATTGAGAAACGAGGCGGTCTCCCGGTGCCGTTTTGATTGGATATTCAGCCTTGACTCCGATGAACGTATGACGGAGGAGGCCAAGGAAGAAATTCTGTCCATCCTTGCTTCCCCCCAGCCGTTGGATGCCTATCTGGTTCCCAGAAAAAACTATTTCCTCGGGAAATGGATCCGTCATTCCGACTGGTACCCGGACTTTCGACAGCCCCAGCTGTTTCGGAAAGGGACCTTCGTCTACTCGAGTGATCTGGTCCATGAATCTTTTATGATGAACCCGGAAAAAAAGTTGGGGAAGATGTCCTCGGCGATTGTCCAGATTCCTTTTTTCGACCTCGGAGAAATGATCGGGAAGATGAACAGGTATTCGGGCCTGGGGTCGGAAAAGCTGGCCTCAAGAGGGCAAAGGTCTTCCATCCTTTCAGGCCTCATGCACGGCGTGTGGGCCTTTTTCCGCCACTTTATCCTGAAAAAAGGATTTCTGGACGGAGGACCAGGTTTTATCATCGCCCTCTACAATTTCGAGAGCTCATTTTACAAATACGCCAAGCTCTATGAAAAAACATCACAGGATCCCTCCTCTCCCTGTCGGTGAATGTCAAAAAGCCGGCTCGTCTTTTCGATCTCTGGACGATCACCGCTGTCCCCAGAGGGGCGTTCATCGGGGAGCGGCTGAAAGGCCAGGGCACTCTCACCGACCCGTTCCTGGCTCAGGGTTTTGGCCAGGTCGGGGGGGATGCCCTCAGCGGCTCCATGGCGGACGAACACCGGAAAACACACCGTATGTCCTGGGGGCGACCGTGAATACAGGCATAACTTTGCTGTTTGGTCATATTATGCTTGTTTTGTGCCTCGGACATTTTATGCCTGTTTTCCTGGCCGGGCCCGTCCGGTACTTGTTGCCATAAGATCCCCTTAGGGATTGTAAAAAAAGGCACATGACGAGAAACTATGGGTCATGGCTCCAGGGTTGAACCGTCATCGGGGCTTCCGAAACCTGGTTCAAGACCGATTCGACGAGATTTTTCATGCCTTCGCCACTATCGGACAGAAGATCCGGATTCAGGGTAACGTTGATAGTGGCCATTGTTCTTCCTCCTTGTTGAGAATAGGTTGTTTCCACAACGCCCATTCTCGTGGAAGACAATGGCCTTTTTCAATTTCAAGCCAAGTTAGCATATATGGACTCAATCGTTTGAAAAAGCCAGTGCTTCAGTCGAAAACGGGATCCATCCTCAAGAAGTCAGAACTTTGAAATCTTTCAGGCCCCCCTTTGCGGAAACCGGGGGGCCTGAGTAGATACGTCTTGTCTTCCGAGCTTCTTCTGTTGTAGATTTAGAGGGTTTTGAAACGGCTTCACGGTCTTTCCCAGCCTGTCCGGAGACAGCGTAGTCCGAGGGGCGTGTATCGGGCCAAACCTTGTACCGATCAGGCTTTTTCGGATCAGATCCAATCTCAATATTTATTTGTCCAAGGCAACCCCACTCTTCCTCCTCCCGTTTTGGTGGCCGTATGTGGCCCTGACGCGAGGGGGTCACCCTGTTCTCAAGGAGATGCACGTCCATGAAGAAACAATATCTCTTGGCTCCCGGTCCCACTCCCGTTCCTCCGGAGGTGCTGCTCGCGATGTCGGCTCCCATGATCCACCATCGCTCACCTGACTTCATTCCGGTGATCCAGAAAGTTCGAACGGGTCTCAAGTGGCTCTTCCAGACCAGCCAGGAGGTCTTGACGGTGGCGGGCTCCGGCACCGCCGGGATGGAGGCGTCGATCTCGAACTTCATGAGCCCGGGCGACAAGATTATCGCCGTTAACGGGGGGAAGTTCGGAGAGCGGTGGCTGAAGATTGCCAAGGCTTTTGGCGTGAATGCCATTGAAGTTCCCGTGACATGGGGTGACTCGGTCGATGTGGCCAAGGTGGAAGAGCTTCTGAAGAAGGATCCTTCCATTAAAGGGGTCTACGTTCAGGCCAGCGAAACCTCGACAGGGGTCTGGCACGACATCAAGAGCCTCGCCCAGATCACCTCCCGTCTTTCCGGAACGATTCTTGTCGTGGACGCGATCACGGCTTTGGGTGTTGTGGACATCCCCATGGATGCCTGGGGAATCGACGTTCTCATTACGGGCTCACAGAAGGCTCTCATGCTTCCCCCGGGCCTGGCCTTCATTGCCGTCTCCGAGAAGGCCTGGACGTTGAACCAGTCGGCCAAGTGCGCCCGCTTCTATCTGGACCTGAAGCGCGAAAAGGACAATATCCTGAAGGACTCGAATGCCTGGACGCCTGCCGTCTCTCTCTGGATCGGCCTTGGAAAGGCGCTTGAGATGATGCAGAAGGAAGGTCTTGAAAACATCTTTGCCCGCCACCGGATGCTGGCTCAGGCCACCCGGGAGGGGATCAAGGGCTTCGGACTCTCGATCTTTGCCCGCCAGTCTCCCTCTGATGCCCTGACGGCCGTTGTCGCCCCGGAAGGTTTTGATGGGGAGCTGATCTACAAAAATCTCCGGAACCAGTATGGCATCACCGCCGCCGGAGGGCAGGACCAGCTCAAAGGGAAGGTCTTCCGGATCTCCCATATGGGGTACGCGGACGTCTTCGACATCATTACCGCCATCAGCGGCGTCGAGATGGTTCTGGCCCGCATGGGCTACAAGGGGGCTCCTCTGGGGTCCGGTGTTGCCCGTGCCCAGGCCGTCATGATCGGGCAGTAACCTGTCCGGACCGAAACCCACACCCAGGAGATCAGAGCGTGAGCGCGCACCATAAAATAAAAATCCTCGTCAGTGACCCCATCTCGGAAGAGGGGATCAACATCTTCAAAAATGCAGGCTTTGAGGTGACCGTCAAGGCCAAGCTCTCGCCCGACGAACTCAAGGCCGAACTTGCCCACTATGATGGCCTGGTGATCCGGAGCGGGACCAAGGTGACGGCCCATGTTCTTGAGGGGGCCACCCGGCTCAAGGTGATCGGTCGGGCCGGGGCCGGTCTCGACAATGTGGACCTTGGCGCGGCGACCAACCGGGGCATTGTTGTCATGAATACTCCCGGAGGCAATACCATCACCACGGCAGAACACACCGTCTCCATGATGATGGCCATGGCCCGTCGGATTCCTCAGGCCAACGCCTCCAACCGGAGCGGAAAGTGGGAAAAGAGCAAGTTCATGGGGATCGAGCTTGCCCATAAGACCCTGGGAATCCTGGGAATGGGAAAGATCGGATCTCATGTGGCCCATGTGGCGCAAGGTCTGCTCATGAACGTGATCGCCTACGATCCGTTCCTCACGGCCGAATCCGCTGCCCGCCAGGGCGTGACCCCCGTGACGGTGGAGGAGCTTTTTGCCAAGGCCGACATCATCACGGTCCATACGCCCCTGACCCCGGAGACGACCAATCTGATTTCCTCGGCCTCCATCGCCAAGATGAAGAAGGGCGTTTATATCGTCAACTGTGCCCGGGGAGGAATCGTCAACGAGTCCGATCTGGCCAAGGCCCTTGAAAGCGGCCATGTGGCCGGAGCCGCCTTTGACGTCTTCGCCGAGGAGCCCCCCTCTCCGGACAATCCGCTTCTCAAGCTCGACAATTTCATCTCGACTCCCCACATCGGAGCGGCGACGAAAGAGGCCCAGGAAAATGTGGCACTGGCCGTGGCCGACCAGATGGTGGACTATCTGGCCAAGGGCATCATCCGCTATGCGGCCAACCTTCCCTCCGTTCCTCCGGAGGATGCGGCCCGGGTGACGCCATACCAGCAGCTGGCCGAGGTCATGGGGGGGATTCTCTCCCAGATTGCCACCGAGGCGTTTTCAAAGATTTCCGTGGAGTTTAGCGGTGAGGCGGCGACCCTTCCCACCCAGATCATTACCATTGCCGCTCTCAAGGGCGTTCTGGCCCCGATTCTCGATGTTCGGGTCAATGAGGTGAATGCTCCCCTTCTCGCGAAAGAGCGCGGTCTTGAGGTGGTGGAGTCCCGTTCGAGCCAGCAGGGAGACTATGTGGGGCTCATCACCCTTCGCGCCACCACATCGAAGGGATCCCACCAGGTTTCGGGGTCGATCTTCCAGAAGAAGGATTTCCGTATCGTCTCTCTTGACTCCCTTCCGGTGGAAGTGGTGCCTGATCCCATCATGCTCTATCTCACCAACCAGGACCAACCGGGGGTGGTGGGGCTTGTGGGGTCGCTTTTGGGCTCCCATGGAGTCAATATCTCTCGCATGCAGTTCGGCCGGGATTTCCCCGGCGGCAAGGCCGTCTCCATGATCGGGGTGGATTCCGAGCCCCCCGCTGCCGTGCTTGAGGAGATCCGGAAGAATCCGAAGATCATTACACTCAAGCTCCTTCGCTTGCCCTCACTGGAAAGATAGCCGGTTGTGATGAGATTCAGGGAAGGGTCCGGAGAGAATCTCCGGACCCCCTCCAAAACAACCCCTACCGGCGTCTCTCCCGTCTTTTCCCGGACAGCACGCTTTCGCCGGGAGACGACCGATCGTCTTCTGGCTCTTTTTTCCCTGTATGGCTATCGGGAAATCATTCTGCCCTCGTTCGAGTACCTCGACGCGATCTCTCCCGGTCTCGACCCGGCCATTCTCCCTCGTCTCTATCTCATGCAGGACAGGGGATCGGGCCAGGTCCTTGTCCTTCGTCCGGACGCCACAGCCCAGATTGCGCGCCTGTCGACCCAGTCCTTTCGCGACAGGATGCTTCCGCTCCGATTTTCCTACAGCACATCGGTCTTTCGGGATGAAAACCGTCAGGCCTCCCTTCTCCGGGAGCTTCACCAGACCGGACTCGAATTGCTGGGAGATGCCTCCTTCCACGCCGACCTGGAGGTCCTCGACCTCTGTCTTCGTGGCTCCCGGGTCTTCCCGCTCGAGAGTCCCCTGCTGGTTCTCTCCCATGCGCCCCTTCAGGAGGAGTACATCCGGCTTCCGGGCGGAACAAGGGAGGAGCAGTCGTGGCTTCGAAAGTCCTTTTATTCCCGGGATATCGAGGCTCTTGAGGAGGTCTTCGACCGAAACGGTTCGAAGGAAAGGTCCCGGATCGCCTCCTCGTTCGCCGGACGCGTCCTAGGCCTTACGGAGGCCATCGACTTGCTCTCGGACCTTGAAAAATTGTCCCCCGCTCTCTTTTCAGAGACGTCTCTCTCCACGTTTTCGACGCTCCTTCGAGGAATCTCCGGAATCCCGAACTCCTCGGAGATACGGGTCGACCTGGCTCTCTCTCCTCCGGGCCCCTACTATACGGGGATGTTCTTTCGCATGTATGCTCGGGAGTCCTCCACCTATATGGCGAGTGGCGGACGTTACGACCGTCTGGGGCGGGCCTTCGGACACGACCTGCCCGCCGTGGGATTTGCCTATCAGATCAGCCATATTGAAGAGGCTCTTCGACGGAGGGAAGGGGAGGGGCAGGATTCGTCGCTCGTCCTTGTCATCCATTCTGGAAGCGATTTTTCCGACCTCGAGTCAGCCATCTCGCGCCTTCGTTCGGCAAAAGTTCCGGTCCTCTCCCACCCCCTGCCCGAGGAAGATTTTTCCTTTGATCCGGAAGAGGCGCTCCGGGAGCATGAAGAGATCCGGGCGGTCCTCTGGAAGTCCCGCGACAAAAGAGGCTTTTCCCTCCTCCTCCGGGGCCAGCCCCTCCGGACCTCGGCGACCCTTCCGGAGCTGCTCGATGCCATTGCCGGAATCCCCTCAGAGCCGCTCCAATGAAGTCCAGGGTCCGCGAATCGAGGAAAAATCTCCCTCAGACCATCGAGGCGGAGAAGTCCCTGCTCGGGTCGATCCTCCTGAACAACGAGGTCTTGACCACCGTGGGAGATATGGTGGCCGACGACGACTTTCTCCTGGAGTCAAATCGAAGGATCTTCATAGCGATGAAGGAGATGTCGGATCGCCACATTCCCATTGACAGCCTGACCCTCTCCGACTATCTCACGAAGAAGGACTGGGCCCAGATCACCGGAGCTCCCGACAACATCTACGAGCTGGCCGACATTGTCCCCACCGCCGCCAATGCCGTCCACTATGCCCGACTCATCGTGGAGAAGGGCATCTTCCGCAAGCTCATTCTGGCCTCGGAGGAGATCGCCCAGAAAGGCTACGAAGGAACGCTCGATACAGATGAGGTTCTGGACTTTGCCGAGCGGAAGATCATGGAGGTGGGAAGCCGCCGGTCGCGCTCTGAGTTTGTCCAGATCGGGGATCTCTCCTATCTCGATGCCCAGTTCAAGCATCTCGAGGAGCTGAAGAACCGGGAGATCAAGGAACTTGTGACCGGGCTTCCCACGGGATTCATTGACCTCGACCACATGACGACAGGCTTTCATCCCTCTGAACTCATCATCGTGGCCGGACGCCCCGCCATGGGAAAGACCGCCTTCGTCCTCTCTATCGCCCAGCATATCGCCTTCGACCAGAGGAAACCTGTCGGCATCTTCAGCCTTGAGATGCCCAAGGAACAGCTCTTTTTGCGTCTCATCAGCTCCCAGGCCAGGGTGAACCAGAAGAATCTCCGGACGGGGCATCTGACCTCCGAGGACTGGGAAAATGTCATGCAGGCTTTTGGAGAGGCGAGCGACGTTCCCATCTATATCGACGACTCCGGCGACCTCACCATCTTCGAGCTTCGGACCCGGGCCCGTCGACTCAAGAAACAGAGAAAAGACCTGGCCGTCATTGCGGTCGACTATCTCCAGCTTGTCCGTGGATCCCAGCGCACCGACAACAGGGAGCAGGAGATCTCGGAAATCTCCCGCTCCCTGAAGGCCCTGGCCAAAGAGCTTCAGATTCCTGTCATTGCCTTGGCCCAGCTCTCCCGGGCCGTGGAAAACCGTCCGGGAACGAAGAAGCCGACCCTTTCGGATCTCCGGGAGTCGGGTGCCATCGAGCAGGATGCGGACATTGTTCTCTTCATCTATCGCGACGAGGTCTACCATCCTGATAACATCGACTCCCGGGGCAAGGCCGAGATTATCGTCGGAAAACAGCGGAATGGTCCGATCGGTTCGGCCATGCTCGCCTATCAGGGATTCTGCACCCGATTTGAAAATCTCGCCTTGGGGTATGACGATATCTCTCCGGAAGGTTACGGGTGAGGGTATGCCTCGTTCGCCACGGAGCCGCGGCGGACGGAGAGTTTCCCGAACTCCTTCGTCCTCTGACCCTTGAGGGGAGAAGGTCCGTCAAGCGCCTGGCCCGTGCGATCAGCCGCTCGGTGTTACGGGTTGATGCGATTGTCTCAAGCCCCCTGACCCGGGCCGTCCAGACGGCAGAGATCCTTCTGGCAAAGCTTCCCAAACACCATCCCGTTCGTCATGTCTCCTGTCTTGTCGAATTGGCCGGAGATTTCATCCCGGGTCAATTTTCCGAGAGGACCTTTTTGGGATGGCTGGCCGAATGTGAGCTGTCCAATGTGATTTTCGTCGGACACGAGCCGACTCTTCTCGCTCTCGCCTTCTGGATCGATCCCTCCCTTGAAAATTCCAATAAAATTTCCGGTATCCCCAAATCTTCGGCCCTCCTTTTTTCCTGGTCTCCCGGCCGCGACGGACGCTACGAGGGGCACATTTTTCCTGAAAACTGAATTTTCTCCCCCGACAGAGAAAAAACAAAGGATCTCCTTCTTGCATTTTCATCCCAATGGGTGTATACATTGGACGATCATGACAATGGATGCGGGAGCCATGTGCCATTATTATCTCCTTCATGCGAACAGCGTATTGGGGCTCCGCACCTTGCCAGTTAGGCCAAGTTTAGGGTGGATTAGGGTTTCGAACTGTTCCGGGAGCCATCCGGGACTCCGGCCGGGACTCCGGTAGCAGACCTTCCGAAGGAGGACACTTTGTTGCACAAAGGACAGCAGGGCAAGATGATGGCAGGGAGAAAGGCTTCGACAAAGGCAGTGGTTGCCTTGGGGATTGCGGCAGGCCTCATGGTCGGCGTTGCAGCCCAGGCCCATGCGGCGAGTGTCAGCACCATCGCGGGAAAATTCCACGAGCGGGGTGCCGTCGATGGCACGGGCAGCCAGGCTCGTTTTGAATTCGTTCAGGGAATTGTGGCGGCTCCGGATGGAACCCTCTACGTGGCCGACACCGGCAATGACCTGATCCGCAAGGTGACCGTCAGCGGAGGCAGCGCCACCGTGACGACGATTGCCGGAGTGAATCACCATGCCCGTTTCCGTGACGGTAATGGTACGGCGGCTCGCTTCAACAATCCTGAAGGTCTCGCCATTTCTTCTGATGGAAAGACCCTCTACATTGCCGATTCCCGTAACAATCGTATTCGCAAGATGGACCTCTCCAGCGGGGCGGTCACCACTCTTGCCGGCCGGGCTTTCCCCGGATCGAACGATGGTGTTGGCGGGGCGGCTGGTTTTTATGGCCCCCGGGCATTGGCTCTCTCCCCGGACGGGAAGACTCTTTACATTTCCGACTCCGGAAACAACATGATCCGGAAGCTTGATGTTGCGACCGGAACGGTCACCACGGTGGCCGGAAAGGGCGCTCTGGCTCCCGGAATGGATGATGGTATCGGCGGGGCAGCCAGCTTCCGCGATCCTCGCGGTATCGCCCTGAGCAGTGACGGGTCGGTTCTCTATGTGGCCGATACCCGCAATAACCTGATCCGGAAGATCGTTCTCGCCACCAATGCGGTTTCGACCCTGGCGGGTCACCCCGGCTTCCCCGGTATCGAGGATGGCGCCGGAAGCTCAGCCTTCTTCAACCAGCCGGTGGCTCTTGCGGTGAACGGAAACACTCTGTATGTGGGTGACTCTTCCAACGCCTCCATTCGGGCGATTGATCTCTCCAGCAACAACGTCACCACCATTGCCGGGGGTGTCAAGTCTCTCGGAATGCCGATCAGCGGAAAAACTGATGGTGATGTTTCGGTGGCACTCTTTCAGTACACCGGTGCGATCACCTACTCTAACGGGAAGCTCTTCATTGCCGACATTCCGGCTGAGACTCTCCGGGAGCTGAAGCTGTAATTCTCTAAAAGTTCTGTTCAAGAGGGGGAGCCATGGGCTCCCCTTTTTTTTGCCTCTCGTCTCTATTTGGCTCGTACGATAAGCGTTGACTTTGCCGCTTCGCCTCCCTCTTTCTTGGCCGAAAATCCATTCGCCAATGACTCCCCGACGCCCGGTTGTCCTTTTCCGGTCTCTGATTCAACACGTCCCCCCTTATCCGAAAAGCGCCGTAAAACTCCGGCCTTAAGGCCGGGGATATAAGGCGTGTCCCGTCTCGTGGTAGAATAGGA
>JBMFWG010000024.1:0-30936 GCA_049965515.1 Leptospirillia bacterium | reverse complement strand
CCCTTCTCTTTGAGAATGAGATCTTCGTCAATCCCATTATCTCAAAAAAGGACCGGGATGCACTTCCTTCACGTCTTAAATCGATCAATCTATTCTTATTCTCTATTTTTAACCAACAAATTTTTCTGAGGAGCCCAGAAATGGAGTCGGAGAGGAGGAAGAACGTGCCGCCTGAGAAAGGGATCGGCAATACGGTCGAGGGAAACACGAGTTCCGGGAAGGGATCCCTCCTTCAGTTCAAGATCACGCTGAAAGGAATCCGACCGCCGATCTGGAGGCGTTTTCTGGTGCCGGAAGGGATCTCCCTGTCCGACTTGCACGACGTCATCCAGGAGGTCATGGGATGGTGGAACAGCCATTTGCACGAATTCCGCTTCAAGGGGAGACGGTATGGCGTTTGTGATCCCGAGTTGGATATGGAAGGAGTCATTGATGAAGGAACGGTGACAATCAAGGATCTCGGTCTCTCCCCCAGGGGCAAGATCGTCTATGAATACGACTTCGGAGACGGATGGGAACACGAGCTGTTGCTGGAAAAGATCCTTCCGGCAGAAGGGAGAATGTCCCCTGTCTGTCTCAAAGGGGCTCGGTCCTGTCCTCCGGAGGATTGCGGAGGGGCTTGGGGATATGAAAATCTTCAGAAGATCCTCAAGGATCCAGAAGACGAGGAATACGCCTCATGGAAGGAGTGGCTTCCCGAGGACTTTGATCCCGAACATTTTGATCTCGACAGTGTCAACACGATCCTGTCATCAAGAAAGTGGACCACACTTCCTTCTCACAAGAGACGGAAAAAGACAGTTTGAGCGTTCCGCTCATACAACCGGACAATAAAGAGAATCCAAGGAGGATATGACAATGAGTGAGTTGAAAAATGGCGGGGAGAGCGAGGTGGCGGCAGATGCGACGATCGATCTGAGAGGGGTCAAATGTCCCTTTAATTTCGTCAAGACGAAACTCAAGCTTGAGACGCTCGAATCCGGACAGACGCTTTCCGTGGTCCTTGATCCGGGGGAGCCTATTGCGAATGTTCCCCGATCAGTCCAGGAAGAAGGACATGCCCTTCTCCGGACAACCCCTCGACCTGACGGGCTCTACGAAATTCTTGTACGAAAGGCCTAACTCTCTCCTCTCTGGCCTCTTTCCGGAAGTTTTTCCAGAAGACGGTAGGCGGACTTTCTGTCGACACCGAAGGCGCGGGAGAGGAAGCGCGCCTTTTCCGATGGGGGAAGAGAGAGCTCTGAAAGAGCCTGGAGAACCTGAGGAGGGAGATCGTCTGGGGTTGGGGTCCTGTCCTCCTCCCCCCCTTCGATGACAAGAACAATTTCTCCTTTGACCGGGGATCGTCCGAGGCAATCAAGAACCTCTCCGATCGTTCCCCGGCAGAGTGTCTCGTGACGCTTTGTGATCTCGCGTACGACAGCCACTCGACGTTCTTCTCCCAAAACTTCCCGCATGATCTCCAGGCTTTTTTCAATTCGGTTGGGCGACTCAAAAAAAACATGGGCCTCGGGACGACGAAAAAGGTCGGCGGCTGTTTTCAGAATCTCGTTTCGTTTTCTTGGAAGAAAGCCCCCAAAATAAAATCCGCTTCGGAACAACCCGCAACAGCTGAGGGCTGCGATGGGGGACGAGGCTCCTGGAACGGGATGGACGGGAAGCCCCCGGGAAAGGACCTCCTCGACGAGAAAGGATCCGGGGTCGGAGACCAGAGGGGTTCCAGCGTCGGAGACCAGGGCGATCGATTCGCCTTTTTCAAGCCGGTGAAGAAAGACAGGAGTTTTTTCCGTTCGGTTGTGTTCGTTGTAGGAGGCGCAGGGGGTAGCAATTCCATAGTGGTCAAGCATGGACCGGGTAACGCGAGTATCTTCGGCGGCTACAAAATGCACTCTCTTCAAGACCTCAAGAGCCCGGAGTGTGATATCCTTCAGATTCCCGATAGGGGTGGCCACCACATAAAGGGCCCCCGTGGGATGGCTATACACGGGAGTCCCTCGTATCGATCATGATGTTGTCGATCAGGCGGGTCTTTCCCAGGAAGATTGCCGCGAGAAGAAGCACCTGCCGGGGAACAGGGGAGGAGATCTCACGGAATGTGCCCGGGTCGACAAAGGCCAGGTAGTCGACGACAAACCCCTCCTGGGAGAGACGCGTGTTAAGGGCCGTCTGAAAGGCTGAGATCTCGGAGACTGTCTGAGGAGGAGAGTCCTGCCAGCGCTGTTGGGTTTCCAAAAGGTGTCGGGGAAAGAGGGCGGCTTTTTTCCTTTCATCGAGGCTCAGGTAGCGGTTTCTTGAGCTCAAGGCCAGACCGTCGCCTTCCCGGACCGTGGGGTGCCCCACCACCCTTACGGAGAGGGAGAGATCCTGGACCATCTTGCCAATGAGGAAGAGCTGCTGACGGTCCTTCTCCCCGAAGATGGCGATCTCCGGGGTGAAGAGATGGAAGAGCTTCAGCACAATGGTCAGAACCCCTTCAAAATGGCCTGGACGTGAGGCCCCGCAATAGAGGGATCCCACAGGTCCCGGGTTCACGGTGATGGAGGCCTCCGGGGGAATCATCTCACTGGCCTTCGGAAGAAAGACCAAATCCGCCCCTCTTTTTTCTAGGAAGTCGATGTCCTGTTCGGGGGTGCGAGGATAGCGCTCAAGGTCTTCGGCGGGACCAAACTGGAGCGGGTTTACAAAGATCGAGACAGCGACGCTCCCCCCCTCGGCCTTTCCCCTGTCGACCAAGGCCCCATGGCCCTCGTGAAGGGCTCCCATGGTCGGTACAAGGCAAAGGGGTGTCGGGCGGAAGGCGGGAAGAAATGTCCGAAGTTCGGCAAGTGAACGTGCGATACGCATGCAACACAGTGTAACACAATTGAGGGAGATCGGGTGGCAAAGAAGGATCAGGAATCATATCGTTGTCCCTCATGCGGATACCGCTCCCCCAAGTGGATGGGATTCTGTCCCTCCTGCCATGAGGCCCCGGAGGGTCTTATTCCGGAGGAAAGCCCCGGAGGGCGGGTCGAGCGCTATGTGCGCGAGGCCGTGGGGGGGACCGGCTCTCCCCGGGCCGTTCCCATTTCGGGGGTGGTGGTCGGGGATCTCCCCCGGAGCTCCACCGGCCTGTCGGAGTTTGATCGTGTGCTGGGGGGAGGGATAGTTCCGGGCTCCTTTATCCTTCTTGGGGGGGATCCCGGCATTGGAAAGTCGACGCTCGTTCTCCAGACCGTCGCCAACCTTGCCCGGGAGAAGACGGTTCTGGTTGTCTGTGGCGAAGAGTCTCCGGAGCAGATTCGCATGCGGTTCGATCGTCTTGAGGCGGGCAAGAAAAAGACATCCGGGCTTTACCTGCTTCCGGAGACCGACCTCTCCCTTGTCCTGGCCGAAGCGGCCCGTCTCTCCCCTGACATCCTCATTGTCGATTCGATCCAGACGGTCTTCCTCCCCGAGTGGACCCAATCGGCCGGCTCTGTAATTCAGCTACGGGAGACGGCCGCTACACTTCTCGAGTTTGCCAAGCGTTCCCGGGTGACCACCCTTGTGATCGGCCATGTGACGAAAGATGGAACTATTGCCGGCCCTCGGGTCCTGGAGCATCTTGTGGACACGGTTCTCTATCTCGAGGGCGAACGGGGCCAGCCTCTCCGTATTCTGAGGACAGCCAAGAACCGTTTTGGCCCAACCCAGGAGGTCGGGCTTTTTGAGATGGAGGAAGGCGGACTCGTCGAGGTGACAAACCCTTCCGCCTTCTTCCTTGAGGGGCGGGATCCTGGCCGTCCTGGCTCAACGGTCGTCTGCGGGATGGAGGGATCCCGGCCCATTCTGGTGGAGCTACAGGCCCTGGCGGCTCCGACATCGCTTCCCATGCCGCGACGGGTGACCCAGGGAGTGAGTTCCAACCGCCTGGCTCTTCTCACGGCGGTTCTTGTTCGACGGATTGGCCTTGATCTTTCGGGAATGGATCTTTATTTGAACGTCGTGGGCGGAGTGGAGATCGAAGAGACGGCTCTGGATCTGGGAATTGCCCTGGGGGTTGTTTCGAGTGTCCGGGAGCTGGTCCTGCCGGCTGGATGGGTCGTTGTCGGGGAGGTGGGTCTGGCCGGAGAGGTCCGGCGGATCCCCGGAATCCTCGAGCGGATGGCCGAGGCGGCCCGGCTGGGATTTTCCCATATGGTGGGTCCGGCTCTCCCCTCGGGAAAGTCTCGCCCCTTGCCACGGGGGATTGTGTACCATCCGGTGAGCGATCTGAGGCAGGCCCTGGCCTTTCTTGAAAAACCCCAATCTATAGAGAAGAAATTCTCGTCCTCCTTGGAGAAGCCCCGATGATCCACCTGTCGGTCGAGACCTCCACGGAATGGGTCGATCTGGCCCTGTTAAATGAGACCTCCCCTCTCTCCTGCTTCAGAGTCTTTCGTCCGGGAGGAGCCTCCGAGGTCCTTGTTCCGGCCCTTGAAACGGTCCTTGTCTCTGCGGGAGTTTCCCCGGAGTCCCTGGCCTTTCTCTCCTCTTCCCGGGGGCCCGGAACCTATACCTCCATCCGGGTCGGCCATCTTTTTGTCCGGGGACTGACCTTTTCCCTGAAAGTTCCTCATGTGACCATCTCCCCTTTTGATGTACTGGCCCGTCAGTGCGTTACTCTTTTGCCGGACCGTCCCGATCATCTTGTGGTCCTGCTCGACGCCCGAAGGGGAGAGGTCAATGCTGCCCTCTATCGTCTTTCTGGGGACGGGGATCCTGTTCGGATCCCTTCGTCAGCGTCAGGCGAGATTTTTTCGGGTCGGGCCGCTTCGCCCCGGAAGGTACTGGAGCAGCTGCCTCCCGGGAAGGTGGCCCTTGTGGGTCCTGGTATCATTCATCTGGGGACGCATTCCCCTCCGGCAGAGACCCGGATTGTGCCACCCTTGCTGCTCCACCCGTCGGCGTGTGTGATGGGAGCCCTGGCTTTTGCGGCCAAGATGTCCGGAGAAGACCTGAATCTTTCATCCGACCTCCTTTATGGGAGAGACTCCGTATGTTCCTGAAAAAAGGTGGAAGGGGTCCTGTTCCTGTGCCGCTTGTCAGAGAGAGGACCTTGCAGGAACCGTTCCTTAACGGATAAGATAACCCCTGTCCGGAACAGAGCCGAACACTCACCAAAGTCCCGGAGTCTTGCCATGCGAGAGGACCTCTCATCGTCCCTGTCCCCCCCCCGTATTGTCGACCTGACAACAGGCGTTTGGCCGTCCGTTGTCGAAAAATTTCTCCGGGAGATGCCTTCCGACGACAGACAGTCTTTTGGGGCGGGTCCGGCCCTCGTGGCGGAATTCGCCTCGGGTCGCCTCGGCCGATTTTCCGGCATTGTGGATCCTGGCAAGGCGGCCCTTGTCGGAATCGTCGGGGGATGGATTCTCGACTCCGAGGCCGAGATCCATCTTTTGTACGTCAGACCGGAAGATCGGAGGCGGGGCTTGGGTCGGCAGCTTTTGGCCTCCTATTTGTCCGACCTCGACAGGCAGGGGGTGGCGGCCTCTTACCTTGAGGTTCGGGAGTCCAATCGGGCCGCAAGATTTCTTTATTATTCCCTAGGGTTTACCATTGAAGGAATTCGGAAGGGGTACTATCAGAATCCCAAAGAAGACGGCGTTGTTATGGTTCGAAAATTTGACCGGGATCCAGTGAGCGATACGACCACATCTCAATGAGGAAGGAGTCTCTCTGATGGATGAAATCGCCAAGAAGCGTCATGAGATTGAAACCATGAAGAGTCGCCATGATGCCCTTGACACGCGACTTGTCGAACTCTCCCGGCGGGGGATCCTGACCGAGGAGGAAAATCGGGAGATGACCCGACTCAAGTGGGAAAAACGGGATCTGAAAGAGAAGATTATCCAGGGCGAATCATGGCTTGATCATTCATCGGGATCTGCCTAGAGATGTTTGGCATCGGCCTGCCCGACCTTCTGTTTATTGCCCTCCTCTTTCTTCTTCTGGTGAAGCCGGCCGATTGGCCTGTTGTGGCAAAGCGTGTCGCTCGGGCGGCGGTCGCCCTGAGACGGATGTTTCTTCCTGTTCTCGAGGAATTGAGGGGTGTCCGTGAGACGCTGATGACCGATGCCGCCCTTTCTGTCGGGGGGACACCTTCTCCTCCGACGGAGTGGGATCCCCTTCCTCAGAGCCATCAAAAAGGGGGGGAGCCGCCGCTCCCTGCCTCAGAAAGCTAGCAAAGAGACAATTCCTTGGTCGAAAACCCTCTCCCGTTCATGGGACATCTCGTCGAACTCCGGCGACGAATCCTGCGCATGCTTGTCTGGCTGGGGCTGGGCTTTTTGGTCAGCTTTCCCTTTTCCGAGAAGGCGGTTTCCTTTCTGGGAAAAATTGCCGGAACTCCCCTTGTCTTTACGACCCCGACCGAGGCGTTTTGGGTGACCCTCAAGACTGCTTTTGCCGGAGGACTCATCCTGGCCTTTCCGGGATTTCTCTTCGAGCTTTGGTCTTTTATCTCCCCGGGGCTATACAAGTCAGAACGACGGACGCTTTTGCTTTGGGTAGGGGGGGGAACGCTTTTTTTTCTCGCCGGTGTGGCCTTTGCTTTTTATGTGGCCCTTCCCACGGCACTCTCATTCTTGGTCCACTTCGGGCTCGGCGAGGGACTCCAGGCATTCATGTCGGTCGACCGTACGGTTTCCTTTGAAACCCGATTCCTTTTTGTTTTTGGACTGATCTTCGAGCTCCCTGTAGTCATGGGCTTCCTGACCGAGCGGGGCCTCACCTCCCCCGCCTTTTTCCGGGCTCATCGCCGGGGGGCGATTGTAGGAAATGCGGTTCTGGCGTCGATCCTCTCTCCAACCCAGGACTTTCTTAATATGATGATCATGTTTCTGCCCCTGGTTCTTCTCTATGAGGGCGGAATCCTGATGGCTGTCTGGGGGGAGCGGCGAAGAAGCCGCCATGAGGAGCAGAGGCGCCGGGACGAGGCGGATACATCATTTCATGAGGCCCCGGCGGGTCATGGGGGGTCCGAAGGCGCTTGAACCCTCCGTGTCTATCGGATATTCTTTCCTGATATCTGCATTTTCCGGGAGAATGATTTGGGGGGGAAGGCGTCCGAAGAGGCGTTCCGGTCATCGGCCCCAAGACATAAAGGTAAGCCCGCATTCTTCCGACGGCTGTCCGGCCGGATATTTCCATAAGTAAGAAAAATAAGGAGCTGTTTTCTTTGTCAGACCCTGCTGTGTCGCATGTCGATCTCTTTCGCGTTGTCCGGGATCTGGGAATCCCCGAAGAGTCCTTTCACCCCTATGGTCCGGGACGGGGAAAGATCGATCCCCGCTTTGCTGGAAAAAATAGCCGCCTTTCGGCGCGCTACATTCTTGTATCCGGGATGACGCCAACTCCTGCAGGTGAGGGCAAGACGACGACATCGATCGGTCTGGCCATGGGTCTGTCACGTCTGGGAAAGAAGTCTGTGGTGACCCTGAGACAGCCCTCCATGGGGCCTGTTTTTGGAATCAAGGGGGGAGGGGCCGGAGGAGGACGCGCAACGGTGGAGCCGTCGACCGTGCTGAACCTCCATCTGACCGGAGATATTCATGCCGTTGCGGCAGCGCATAATCTTCTTTCCGCCGCTATCGACAACTCTCTCCACCACGGAAATCCCCTCGATATCGATCCCCTGACGGTCAGCTGGAGCCGGGTGGTCGACCTCAATGACCGAGCCCTGCGGCGGGTCGTTGTGGGGCTTGGAGGACCCGGCTTCGGGATTCCCCGGGAGAGCCGATTCGAGATCGCTGTGGCGAGTGAGATCATGGCCATTCTTGCCCTTTCGGTCTCCTGGGAGGATCTGGGGAAGAGGATTTCGCGGGTCACCTTCGGACGGACCCGGCAAGGGAGACCCCTGACGGCGGCCGATCTTCGGGTCGATGGCGCCATGACCGCCCTTCTGCGCGAGGCGCTCTGGCCAAATCTCATGCAGACGAGCGAGGGAACTCCCGCGATCATCCATGGATCTCCCTTTGCCAACATTGCCCACGGCAACAGCTCTGTTCTCGGCGATCGTGTAGCGTTGGCCACGGCCGACTGTGTGGTGACGGAAGCCGGGTTCGGGTCGGATCTCGGGGGAGAGAAGTTCTTCGACATCAAATGTCGGGTTCTGGGGCGGGGTCCCGATGTGGCTGTCCTTGTCGTCACTGCCCGGGGTCTTCGGATGCATGGCGGGGTGGGAGAGGTCCGGCAGGGTCGAGCACTTCCGCCGGAGCTTTCCCGTCCCAACCTTCCGGCCCTCAAGGAGGGGCTTGCCAATATGGTTCGCCATGTGGGCATCCTTCGGCAGTTTGAGGTGCCTGTCGTCGTCGCCATCAACAGCGGGGAAGGGGACAGTGAGGAGGAGGTCCGGGCAATCCGGGAGGCGGCCCTCTCCTGCGGTGCTCATGATGCGGTTGTCTCGACCCACTTCCGGGATGGAGGGGCTGGAGCGAAGGATTTGGCCGCCGCTGTGCTGGCCGCTTCGGAGGATCCCAAAAGAGAGTCGCGGCCCTTGCGTCCTCTCTACCCTCTGGAGATGCCCGTCGATGAGAAAATTGTGACGATCGCCACAAAAATTTACGGGGCCGGATCAGTCGTCTGGTCCGAAGGGGCCAAAGCCGACCTGGCCCGCATTGACAGAAGCGAAGCGGCCGGTTTCCCTGTCTGTATTGCCAAGACCTGGGCCTCTCTCTCTCATGACCCGGCCCTGAAAAATTCACCCTCCGGCTTTGCCTTTCCCATCCGGGAGATCCGGGTTCTCACGGGAGCGGGCTTTGTCCTGGCTATCGCCGGAGAGACTCAAACGATGCCGGGTCTGCCTTCCGATCCGGCTTTTGCCCGCATTGGCCTGACGGCCGAGGGCGAGATCGCGGGGATCCTTTGACTTCCATTCACACCAGCTCCGTCGCATCATTCAAACGGAGGCGTTTTACGGCGATCCTCGCTTGTTTTCTGGGTTGTGCCGTCTTTTTCTTGGGTCTTGCGGATCGTTCTGATGCCACGCCTCCTCCCATCGCCTCCCCCCTTCCGGCGGTCTCCTCCGGGGTGGTGGAGACTACCGCCCGGGCCCGGGATGTCGTCAATATCCTGAAGACCTTCTATCCCCCGGTGGAGGGCCACGTCACGGAGGTTGGCTCGGGAGGGCAGGTCACCCTTGACCATGGCGAGGATGCGGGATTCTTTCCTGGGACCATGGTCATGATCTATCGTCCGGGCCCCGCTTTTCGCGACTTCTATACTGGAATTGTCATTGGCCACCGGGAGGAAAAGGTGGGGTGGGTCGAAGTGCGATCAGTCGAAGCGCACAGCTCCCGGGGCATTTTTCAAGGTGCCGGGGTGGTCCGCTCCGGAGATAATTACCGGCTTCCCGCCTCTCTTGTCCGGATTGCCCTGGTTCCCGCCTCCCGCTATGCCGACCTGGCTGTGATGAGCCACCTCACAAGGGCCATCGGAAAGTCAGGACGATTCACTGTCGTGGATCCCTTCCGCGTTGATCTTGCCATGAGAAAGATGGGCAAGGGGTCGCTGAAGGATCCGGCCTACCGGGTCGCTCTGGCCAAGAATCTCGGGGCCCAGGGACTGGTTCTGGTCGATACGACCCTTCTCGGGGATCAGGTCGTGATTGACCTGGATGTGGACGGAGCCATTACCGGCAAGAAGGCCTTTACGCTCCACACAATTCTCGAGGGGGTCCATCCTCTTTCCGGAAGCCTGACCGGGGGATCGCTCCTGGCCGGAGCCTCTCCGGATCTCCATGCCGCCAAACTTCCCCCCCTCTCGGTTCCTGTCCGGTCCGTCAAGATTCCCCTGATCCCCTTCTTTCTCGGTGAAGGGCACCTCATTCCCGGGACTGGTCCGGTCACCGTGCTCTCCGATGGGCGAAGAATCATCGTGGGAAGCATCGGAAGCAACCGGATCCGGACACATTACCGGGAGTCTGATGCCCGGGTGGGGGGCAATCGCCATGTCTTCATCTCCGTCGGACCGGTCATTCCTCCCGACAAGGACCATCCGGGGGTCGATCAGGTGGCGGTCACCAACATCGTGGGTGGGGCCCCCGACTCCTACGTCCTCGATTACGACGGGAAGACCTTTCACCGGATCGCCAAACATCTTCCCTGGTATATCCGCATCGTCAGGCTCTCCGACGGAACGAGCCGTCTTATCGCCCAGCGCATGGGGGTGAACAAGGCCTTTCTTGGCCACATTCACTTTCTCCGCTGGAAGCTTGACCATTTTGAAAAAGGAGCGGCCGTCCCGTGGCCCAAGGTCATCACCCTTCTCGGAACCCAGCCTGTTCGGACCGGGACACAGAATGCCTTCCTCAAGATCGCCGCGGACAATCACCTCGAGTACTATGACAGCCGGGGAGACCTGCGGTTTAAAAGTCCCATCTTTCTCGGAGGTTACTCCAACCACTTTGTCTTCGGTCGGCCTCATGCCCTGCTCCCTGTCCAGTCCCGGAGTGTTCGCGTGAAGGGCCGGATCCTGATTCTGACTCCGGAGAAGGATTCGGGCCGTCCCGTGGCCATAGTCTACAAGAATATTCCGATGTCCTCGGGGTTCGGGAATTTCCAGGGTTTTCAGTACGGTCAGGTCTATTTCTACCGCTGGACTGGCGTCAACTGGGTCCTTTTGGGGGAGCTGACCCGAGTGAAAAACTTCATCCGGGATATCGCCATTGTCGCCGACCGCAAGACCGGCCAACCGCTCCTCGAAGTGGGAACCGAGCCTGTCTTCAACTTCATGAACATCCAGAACCTGATCGTGAAGGAAGGGTCGATCCTTTTCTTTGCCCTGCCTAAAGAGGTCAGTCAGGCCATCGAACCGTCCGGACATAGGCCTGCCCTTACAAACAGACCGGAAGGGAGTCGGACAGGACGATGAGCCTCTCCGCCGACCGATGGATAGAAGAGCCTCCTTCCTGGCTTCTCAAGCCGCCGGTCCATCTTGCGATTATCATGGACGGAAACGGGCGCTGGGCAAAAAAACGCCTGCTTCCCCGCGTGGCCGGCCACAGACAGGGGGCTCAGGCGGTGAGACGAACTGTCTCGGCCTGTCGGGCCTGGGGCATCCGTTATTTGACCCTCTATGCATTCTCGTGGGAAAATTGGAAAAGATCCCGTCCTGAAGTGGATGCGCTTATGGCCCTTCTCGAAGACTATCTCGATGCGGAGGAGGCCCTGATGAAGGAGAAGTCGATCCGGTTCCGCACCATCGGAAACCGCTCCCGGCTTCCCCTCTCGGTGGCCAAAAGGATCGAGGCCGTTGAGAACAGTACCCGGGAAGGGAAGGCCATGGATCTCATTCTTGCACTCTCTTATTCCGGTCGGGAGGAAATTCTGGCGGCAATCCGACGATTTGCTGTGGATGTTCAAAAAGGAGTGGTTCAGCCGGATATTCTCTCCGAGGAGGCCTTTGACGGCTATCTCGATACCGCGGGGGTTCCTCCTCCGGATCTTCTCGTCCGGACCAGCGGAGAGCATCGCATCAGCAATTTTCTCCTTTGGCAGATCGCCTACACGGAGCTGTTTTTCGACTCGGTCCTCTGGCCCGATTTCGGGGAAGAGAATCTCAAGAGGGCCCTTATGGACTATCAGGAGCGCCAGCGACGTTTTGGCGCGGAAGGGGAAAGTCCGTCCGGGGTGGATGGCCCCGAAGCGGGGACGGTCTGATGGAGCTCGTTCGGCGTCTGATCGTTGCCGGGATCGCCATTCCCCTGATTGTGGCTCTTGTTCTATGGGCCCAGCCCCTTCACTTTTTTCTGGTGTTGGCCCTTTTGGTCGTTCTCGCCCAGTATGAGTTCTATCGCCTCTTTCCGGATCTTCCCTTTGACAGCGGAACGTGGTTGGGTCTCACGGCAGGGGCCGGTTTTCTGTATGTGATCTATTTAAAAAGCACGGGAGCGGTTCCGCCCGAGACTCTCGAAGCGGTCGCCGCCTTGCTCCTCCTGACGGTTATGGGAGGCACTCTCCTTTCGGGAGGGATCTCCCGCATGATTCACCTGCCGGTTGTGTGGCTGGGAATCGTTTATATCCCCTTTCTTCTGGGGACGCTCCTTCTGATCCGGGGAATCCCTGGAGGAAGTCAATGGATTCTGTATCTTCTGGCCATGACATGGATTGTCGATGCCGGGGGATATTTTGTGGGAAAGGTATTCGGCCGCCACAGTATGGCGCCACAGATCTCCCCGAAAAAAACATGGGAGGGTGCTGTGGGAGGGGCCCTGGTCGGGATCCTGTCGAGTGTGGCGGCGGCGCCCTGGCTTCCGGGGCCCACATCCCGAACCGAGATGTTCTGGCTGGGATTGACCCTCTCTGTGTCCGGACAGTTGGGGGACCTTGTAGAGTCGGCCTTCAAACGGCAGGCAGGAGTCAAGGATTCTGGCCACTTTCTTCCGGGGCATGGCGGGATGCTCGACAAGGTCGACAGTCTGCTTTTTAACGCCCCTGTCCTTTATGCATTTTTGATCTTTTATGTGGGGCTCAGCTCCCCCGTCATCGTCTGATCGTCCCTCCGGGGGGGGGAGAATCGTCGGGAGGAAAATCTCGTGACCAGTGATGCACTAACTTCCAGAAAGGCGACAGGCCTTTCGATCCTGGGCTCCACGGGATCGATCGGACGTTCTGCCCTCGATATTGTCCGGGCCCATCCCGACAGATTCCGGGTGCGAGGCTTGGCCTGTGGAAAAAATCTCGAACTGATTCTTCTCCAGGCCCGGGAATTTTGCCCGGAAATGTTGTCGGTCGATAAAAGCCTCTATTCAGAGGTCAGTTCAAGTCTTTCCGGCTCCGGGATCCGGGTCGTTGCCGGGGAGGAGGGGGCCTGTGAAGTGGCTTCCCTTCAGAGCGCCGAGGTCCTTCTCTCGGCCATCGTGGGGGAAGCCGGTCTTTCCCCGACCTGGGAGGGGATCTTCCCGGGCCGAACCGTGGCCCTGGCGAACAAGGAAACTCTCGTTGTGGGCGGACAGACGGTTATCGACCGGGTCAGAGAGAAGGGGGCCCGCCTCGTTCCTGTCGACTCCGAACACAGCGCGATTTACCAGGCGATGGCGGGACACCGTTGGAGCGATGTCCGCCGCCTGATTCTCACGGCCAGCGGTGGCCCCTTCTTTGGAAAGAACCGGAAGGATCTCGAAAGGGTGACGCGGGATCAGGCCCTGAATCATCCGACATGGAAGATGGGCCCGAAAATCACCATCGACTCGGCGACGCTTCTGAACAAGGGGCTCGAAATGATCGAGGCGCGCTGGCTCTTTGACGTTCCCGCCGACCGGATTGAGGTGGTGGTCCATCGCCAAAGCATCATTCATTCCCTTGTGGAGCTTCGTGATGCTTCCGTGCTGGCACAGATGGGGGTCCCCGACATGAAGGGCCCCATTGCCTATGCCCTCTCGGGTGAAGAGCGCCTGCAGGTGGGAGTCCCCTTTCTTGATCTGGTCGCTACGGGACAGCTGACCTTTTTTGCTCCCGACCATGAGACCTTTCCGGCCATACGTCTGGCGGCCCGGTCGATTTCCCGTCCGGGTCAGGGAGCCCTTTACCTGAACATGGCCAACGAGGTTGCCGTGGCGGCCTTTCTGGCGGGCAGGATTTCTTTTACGGATATCTTCGACCTTTGGGAAAGGGTCCTCGACAAGGCGCCAGAGCGGATTCCTGGCTCCCTTGCCGAGATCCGGGAGGCGGTGGCCCGGGCGACATCTCTGGCCAAGGACGCCGTCAGTCGTAAGGAAGAATCCCCGGCGACGCTGCTTCCTGCCGCCCGACACTGATCCCTTTGACCCCATAGAAAGGCGTTGTACGTGAGTGCCGTTCTCTCCTTCATCCTTGTCATCGGTGTTCTGATTCTCATTCATGAGCTGGGACATTTTCTTGTGGCCCGGCGCTTTGGCGTGAAGATCGAAAAGTTTTCGGTGGGATTCGGTCCCCCGATCTTTTCCAAGACCGTCGGCGAAACCGAGTACCGTGTTTCCTGGATTCCCCTCGGCGGCTACGTCAAGATGCTGGGTGAGACCGATCCTGAAAAGGTGGCGCCGGAAGATCGTCCCCGCTCCTTTGCGGCCCTCTCCGTCTCCCGGCGAATGGGCATTGCGGCGGCGGGGCCTGTCGCCAATTTCCTGTTGGCGATTCTTCTTTTCTCAGCCGTTTACTGGACGGGATTCCCGGTCATGGAGGCCGTTGTTGGCCAGGTCCTTCCGGGGTCACCTGCCCAGTCGGCCGGGCTCATGAAGGGGGACCGGATCACCTCTGTCGATGGAGTTAAAATTGCCCGCTGGGATGATCTGAGGCATATGATCGAACACCGGGGGGGGCAATCCGTTGTCATCGGAATCCTGCGGGGGAGTCAGCCATTGAGCTTCACTCTCGTTCCGCGGGTTGAATCCGGAAAAAACCTCTTCGGGGAAGCCGAGCGCCAGGGGAAGATCGGCGTGGGGCCTTCCGGAAGCTTTACCACCCTCAGGTACGGATTTTCAGAGGGTCTGGGAATGGCAATGATCAAGACATGGAACATCGCCTCGATCAACCTGGTCTCTCTCTGGAAGATGGTGGCGGGAGAGGTTTCTCCCAAGAATCTGGGGGGACCGATCCTGATCGCCCAGATGTCCGCCAAGGCAGCCAAGTCAGGGGTGTCGAACCTCCTGTTCTTCATGGGGTTTGTGAGCGTGACATTGGGGGTCATGAATCTCCTCCCCATCCCTGTCCTCGATGGAGGACACCTGCTCTTCCTGGCTGTGGAGGGTCTCCTGAGACGTCCGCCCTCGATGCGGGTGCGGGAGCTTTCCATGCAGCTGGGATTTGTGATCCTGCTCACAGTGATGGTCTTTGCGTTCTATAACGATATCATGCGGGTCTTCGGCACGGCCCGGTAAGGAGATTTTTATGCAAATCACACGAAAAAAGACGCGGAGGATTATGGTCGGCTCCGTTCCCATCGGCGATGGGGCTCCGGTGGCAGTCCAGTCCATGACAACGACCGATACCCGCGATATCGAGGGGACCCTCGCCCAGATTTCATCCCTCGCCGAGGTGGGATGTGAAATCATCCGCCTGGCGGTGGTTGACCAGGAGGCGGCTGAAGCCGTCGGCAAGATTCACAAGAGATCGCCCATTCCAGTCATCGCCGACATCCATTTTGACTACCATCTGGCCCTGACCGTCATCGAAGGCGGGGTCGATGGTGTCCGCATCAATCCCGGCAATATTGGAAGCCAGACCAAGATCCGGGCCATCGTGGAGCGGATGAAGGACCGCGGGCTCCCCATCCGGATTGGGGTGAATGCCGGGTCGCTGGAGAGGGATCTTCTCGATCTGTATGGCCACCCCACCCCGGAGGCGATGGTGGAATCGGCCATGCGCCATGTGGCCCTTCTGGAAAAAGAAAATTTCCAGGACATCAAGATTTCCCTCAAGGCCTCGAATGTTCTGGATACCATCGACGCCTATCGCCTCGCCTCCGAGCGATGCGACTATCCGCTTCATATCGGCGTCAGCGAAGCGGGACCCCTACTTTCCGGAACGGTGAAGTCGTCAGTGGGCCTGGGTTATCTTCTGGCGTGCGGTATTGGAGACACCATCCGGGTCTCGCTGGCGGCCGACCCTGTGGAGGAGGTCAAGGTGGCGTGGGGGATCCTCAAGTCCCTGGGACTTCGGAAGCGGGGAGTGAATGTCATCGCCTGCCCGACCTGCGGGCGCCTTGAAATTGATGTGGTGGGCCTTGCTGCACGGGTGGAGGAGCGTCTCGCTCATGTTCAGGAGACCATGGATATTTCCATTCTGGGGTGTGTGGTCAATGGCATCGGGGAAGGAAAGGAGTCCGATCTGGGAATTGCCGGAGGGCAGGGCGTCGGGATCTTCTTCGAAAACGGAGAGGTTGTGAAGAAAATCCCCTCCCAGGATCTTGAAGAGCTTTTGATTGCCCAGGTGGAAAAAAAGGTGGACATGATGAAGCGGGCCGGAATTTCTGGTCTGCGGGACGACCAGGGCCGGAGGATCTCTCTCCCCATGGCTCCGGCTGAGGCCATTATCGCGGAGAAGTCGTGAGGACGACCCGGCTTCCTTATGTGACATTCCATGAGGATCCGGCCGAAGCCGAGACTGTGAGCCATCGCCTTATGCTCAGAGGGAGCTATATTCGCAAGGTGGCCGGGGGTCTCTATGATTTCCTGCCCTTTGGAGCCAGGGTGCTTCGTCGGGTCGAGCGTATTGTCCGGGAGGAAATGGACCGGGCGGGGGCCTTTGAGATCCTCATGCCGGCGCTTCAGCCCGCCGAGATGTGGGAGAAGACGGGGCGATGGGAGAAATACGGCAAGGAGCTCTTCCGCCTGAGGGATCGGCATGACCGTTCCTTTGCCCTGGGTCCCACCCACGAAGAGGTCGTGACCGAGCTCGCCTCTGGGCTTCTCAACAGCTATCGGCAGCTTCCGGTGACTCTCTACCAGATCCAGACGAAGTTTCGGGACGAGATGCGTCCTCGCTTCGGACTGATGCGGGGACGGGAATTTGTCATGAAAGATGCCTATTCCTTTGCCCGCTCGAAAGAGGAGGGGGCCGAATGCTACCGGATCATGCAGGAGGCCTATTTTCGCATCTTTGCCCGACTGGGGCTGTCGGTGAGGATGGTTGAGGCCGATACCGGCAATATCGGGGGGTTCTCTTCCCATGAGTTCATGGTGCTGGCTCCTTCGGGAGAGGACACCGTCGTGTTTTGCGGATCCTGTCGCTATGCCTCCAATGTGGAGCTCGCAGGGACGGCGACGCACTGCCCCCTTTGCCAGGCACCCCTCGAACGGATGACAGCGATCGAGGTTGGCCATGTCTTCGATCTCGGAGACCGCTATAGTGGCCCCATGGAGGCCGCCTTCCTCGATCCCGACGGACGGGAGACACTTTTTCACATGGGGTGCTTCGGAATCGGGGTCAGCCGACTTCTGGCGGCGGCCATCGAGCAGTCTCACGACGAGGCCGGAATTATCTGGCCGTTGGCCATGGCTCCCTTTGCCGTGGCGGTCCTTCCCCTGGGAGGCCGCGATGCCGAGTTGGCCGAAAAGGCTCTCCGGATTGCGGGCCTTCTCGAGGAGAGATTTCCGGAGGAGGTTCTTGTTGACGACCGGGATCTGCGGGCCGGAGTCAAGTTTGCCGATGCGGATCTTTGCGGATTTCCCTTTCAGGTGATTCTCGGAGAAAAAGGCCTTCGGGAGAACCGTGCTGAAATCAAGGTCAGAAGCTCGGGGGAGAGGTATACGGTCGATCTCTCAGCCCTTTCCGAGTGGATTGCCGATCACCTGGGTTCGACCGGAGCGGTTGACACCGGCCCTCCCGATGCCTAAAATGAAGCCTTTGTAATGATTAGATACCACATTGACAGTATTCCTGATACCCGTGTGACAGCTCCCCTTGAGGTGGATCTCTCCCTCCCCGAGGAGGTCGCCTCCGCTCCCGGGGTTTTTCTCGAAAAGGAGACCCGGGAAGAGTTTTCCCGTATGGAGGGTCGTATTACCGGTGAGATCGGGAGAGACAAAACCGACGTCCACGTGGATCTATCCGTCAGTTACGAGGTTCCCCTGACCTGTGTTCGCTGCCTTTCTGAATTTGTCCGAAGGGGGGAGACCGCGGAGCGGACGATGTTCTTTCACCAGAAGGATCCCGATTCCGAATCTCTCGAGCGGTACGGAAGCGACGGTTGGGTGGATCTGGGGCCTTGGCTAAGGGAGTTGATCTTGACCGATCTTCCCTTCTATCCCCTGTGTCGTGAGGACTGTCGCGGGCTGTGCCCGGTATGTGGGCAAGATCGAAATCAGAAAGACTGTGGCCATCCGGCAAACCTTTGAGGCCTCAACGGACTGAGGTCTGTGGTGCGGGTGGACCGGTTCAAGGGACATGACCCCGGTTGAAATCGGGAAAACGTGACGGTGGCCCATTTCGGCTCCTCCGGGAGACGGGCACCGATCCATACAATTGTAAAAGGAGTTAATCCGTGGCACATCCAAAAACTAAAATTTCCCGGGCTCGGCGTGACAAGCGGCGGACTCACAAGAAGCTGACGCTCTCGGCCGTCGTAACTTGCCCTGCCTGTGGCGAGCCGAAGCAGCCCCATTACGCCTGCCTCTCCTGCGGAACCTACAACAAGCGCACCGTTCTCCGCGTCAAGAACGGCTGAGGATCCGACCACGCCATAATGAAGATCGCTCTCGATGCGATGGGTGGGGACTTTGGTTCCGACCCCCTGGTCGCAGGGGCCGACCTTGCCAGAAGGGACTTCGGGACCGAAGTTGTTCTGGTGGGGAATCCTGCTGTCATTCGTGAGCGCCTTCGGGCCCTCTCCCTCCCCCCCACAACCTTTGAGATCGTCGAGGCGAAAGACGTCATCGAGATGACGGACAAGGCCTCCGATGTCAGGAAGCGACGGGAGTCCACGGTCTGGGTCTCTGCGGAGCTGGTCAAGAAAGGCCAGGTGCAGGGAGCTGTCTCCGCGGGACACTCCGGGGCCTCCCTTGCGGCCGCTATGTGGGTTCTTGGCCGTATCAAGGGCGTTGAGCGCCCCACAATCGGAACGATCCTTCCCTGCCGCTCCTCGCGGAATCATCCTTCCCGTCAGCCCTCCACCCACTCTGATTCCGGCCCTGATTCGGGACATTTTATCCTTGTCGACGGCGGGGCCAATGTCGACTGCAAACCCTCCCATCTCGTTTCATTTGCCCGCATGGGACGCCTTCTCTCCCGCCATCTTTTTTCTATCGACCAGCCCCGGGTCTCCCTCCTCTCCAACGGAGAGGAAGAGACCAAGGGAAACGAGCTCGTATCGCGCACCCTCGACCTTCTCCGGGGACGAGGAGAGGAGAGCGAGAAGGGGGAGGCCTACCCCTGGTTTGCCGGTCCGATCGAATCCCGTGACATTTTTTCGGGAGAGACGGATGTGGTGGTCTGCGACGGCTTTGTGGGCAACATCGTCCTCAAGGAGGCGGAGGGGCTCGCCCAGACCATCATGGAGATGATGAAGGATGCCGCCCGGTCAGATCTCCGCTCGAAGATCGGGGGGCTTCTCCTGCGTCCGGCGCTTTCCCGCATGAAAAAAAGAATCGACTGGGCAGAATATGGAGGGGCCCCTCTTTTGGGAGTGGGCGGCCTCTTTGTCATCTGCCATGGGCGCTCGAATGCCCTGGCGATCAAGAATGCCATCGGCATGGCCGATCGTCTGGCTGCCTCGGGGCTCACCGAGGCCCTGAAGGCTGAAATGGCTTCTGGCGGGGACAGCGAGGTGGCCGGATGAGCCCTCTCCGAGCCGTTGTCACGGGAACCGGATCCTATGCCCCCTCCCGAGTCATGACCAATGAGGACTTTGCGGCCTATCTTGAGACGAGCGACAGCTGGATCCGTGAGCGGACGGGAATCCGGGAGAGGCGAATCGCGGCCGATGGGGAGTCCACCTCGGACCTGGCGGTTGAGGCCGCCAAAAAAGCCCTGGAGTCCTCGGGGCTCTCGGCTTCCGATATCGACGGTATCCTCCTGGCCACCGCCACTCCTGACATTCTCTTTCCCTCGACGGCCTGTCTTGTGCAGGCCCGCCTGAAGGCCACAAAGGCCTTTGCCTTTGACCTCAACGCCGTCTGTTCGGGGTTTGTCTATGCCATGACGGTGGCCAAGAGTCTGGTGGAAACGGGGTCGGCCTCCCGACTTTTGGTGATTGGATCCGAGGTCATGAGCCGGTCCCTGGACTGGTCGGATCGGAGCACCGCTATCCTCTTCGGAGACGGGGCGGGGGCTGTGGTCGTCGAGGCTTCCACCGTCGCCTCCCGGGGACTTGGCTCCTTCAGGCTCGGAGCGGACGGGCGCCACTGGGAGTTGATTCACGTTCCCGCCGGGGGAACCCGCCGGACGGAGGAGGCGCCCACAATCCGGATGAAGGGGGGAGAGACCTTTAAAATGGCGGTCCGCCAGCTTCAGGAGTCTGTCCTGGAGGTTCTCGCTCTCGACTCAATATCTCCTGCTGACATCGATCTTCTAATCCCACATCAGGCCAATATTCGCATTATTGACGCCCTGGCGTCCCGTCTGAACCTTCCTCCGGAAAAGGTGATGGTGAATATCGACCGCTACGGAAACACCTCGGCCGCCTCGATTCCTGTGGCCCTCGACGAGGCCGTCCGGGGAGGACGGGTCGCCGCGGGAGATCTCATCCTTTTGACGGCCTTTGGGGCCGGTGTAACCTGGGGATCGGGACTCCTGACCTGGGAGGCCGACCTTCAGAAAGGGAGCCGCACATGAAAACAGCCTACCTCTTCCCCGGACAGGGATCTCAGTCTCCGGGAATGCTCGACCGCTTTGATACAGCCGATGAGCAGCGCCTCATTGACCGGGCGTCAGAGATCCTCTCCGCGGATGTGCGGAAGATCTCCCGGAACGACCCTTCCGGAATCCTCGATCAGACCCAGTGGACTCAGCCGCTTCTTCTCTTGTGCAGCGTGCTGGCGCTAGGCCGGCTCGAAGAGGACCGTCCTTCCGTGGTTCTAGGCCATAGCCTCGGGGAGTACTCGGCCTATGTGGCTGCCGGGGCACTGACCCTCGACGAGGCGCTTCTTCTGGTTCATCGTCGGGGAGAGTTCATGCAGAAGGCCGTTCCTGCAGGCACAGGCCTGATGGCCGCCGTTCTGGGTCCCTCGAGAGAGGAAATTGACCGGGTTCTGGCGGAGGTCCGGGCGCACACCGGAGGGGTGGTGTCGGTGGCCAACGACAATTGTCCCGGACAATGTGTGATTGCCGGCCAGAAGGAGACGGTGGAGAAGGCCATCGAGGCCCTGCGGACGGCTGGTGTCCGGAAGATTGTTCCTCTGGCGGTTTCCGTTCCCTCCCACACGGCTCTCATGAGTCCTGCTGCCCGGGCGATGAAGGAGCTTCTCGACCAGACCTTGTTTAAGTCCCTGAATGCTCCGGTGGTGGCCAATGTCACGGCCTCTTTTGTGGGTCCGGGCGAAGCGTCGTCCGAGATCCGGGATCTTCTCGTCCGGCAACTGGAGTCTCCGGTGGAGTGGACAAAGTCGATGGAAAAGGTCCTTTTGTCCGGAGTCACCCGCTTTGTGGAGATTGGGTCCGGATCTGTTCTCACCGGCCTTGGAAAGCGGGTCGAACGCCAGATGGGGCCACCGGAAAAAATTACCTGGGTCACCACGGATCCCAGGGTTTCCAAGGAGTAGAGATGCGTGATAAGGAGAACGCGCTTCCCGACGTCTTTACCGCTCTGGTCACCGGCGCCAATCGGGGGATCGGGTGGGCCGTTGCCCAAGGGCTTCTGGAGGCCGGCCATCGCGTCTATTTCGGATGTCGCTCGAAAGAGCAGGAGTTGAAGTCCCGTATCGCCGACCTTCCCGGTGGAGACCGGGGTGAGGTTGTACGGCTCGATCTGAACGATCCCGCCTCCATCGACGGGGCCATCGAATCGATCTTGCATCGCTCGGGAAGGGTTGATATTCTTGTGAACAACGCTGGGATCGTCCGGGACAAACTCCTCGTCAGAATGGAGGAAGCGGACTTCCGGGAGGTCATCGACGTGAATCTTGTCGGTCCTTTTCGCATGGTCCGGGCTGTTCTGCGCCCCATGATGAAGCAACGTTATGGACGGATCATCTCCATTTCCTCCGTGGTGGGGACAACGGGGAATGCGGGCCAGGCCAACTATGCTGCCTCCAAGGGCGGCCTCGAGGCCTTTTCCAAGTCTGTGGCCCTCGAGGTCGGCACCCGAGGGATCACCGTCAATGTGGTGGCTCCAGGCTTTATCGAAACAGACATGACGGCGGGACTTCCGGAGAGTGTGACCTCTGGGGTCCTTGATCGGATTCCCGTGAGACGGTTCGGGACGGGAGAAGAGATCGCTCATGCGGTCCGTTTTCTCGCCGATCCGGCGGCGGGCTATATTACGGGTGCGGTCATTCCAGTGAATGGCGGACTCGCCATGCCGTAAGACGGCAACGCCCGGGAGAGGTTCCCGGGCGAGACATTTTCTTAGGAGGTTCTCTTTCATGGCAATCAATGACCGGGTTAAAAAAATTATTGCAGAGCAGCTGGGTGTGGACGAGGAAGAGGTTCATCCGGAATCCCATTTTGTTGAGGACCTTGGCGCCGACTCCCTCGACACCGTCGAGCTTGTCATGGCCCTCGAGGAAGAGTTTGGCATCGAGATCCCCGACGAGGATGCCGAGAAGATTTCCACCGTCCAGAATGCGATCGACTATATCAGCGAGCGCGTCTGATGCCCATCCGTCCCCTTCAGGACCGGCGTGTCGTCGTGACTGGGGTGGGGGTGGTCTCCCCCCTGGGAAATACGGCGAAAGACACCTGGGAGGCCGCCGTTGCTGGTCGATCGGGAGTTTCCGCCATTACCCGTTTCGATCCTGCTGACCTTCCCGTCCGTATCGGGGGGGAGGTGAAGGGATTCGATCCGGCCCAATGGATCGACAAGAAAGAAATCAAGAAAATGGATACCTTCATCCATTACGCCGTGGCGGCGGCCCAGATGGCGGCCGATGATGCGGGTCTTGAGATCGGGGACACGAACCGGGAGCGGATCGGGGTCTATGTCGGTTCCGGAATTGGCGGGATCGGGGGGATTGAGTATTACCATAGTCAACTCGTGGAGGGAGGACCCCGAAAGGTGTCTCCCTTTTTTATTCCCATGGTGCTGATCAATCTGGCTTCAGGCCAGATTGCCATTCGGATGGGGCTTGAGGGACCGAACTCCTGTGCCGTCACCGCCTGTGCCACCGGGGTTCATTGCATCGGGGATGCCTATCACATGGTCCGGAGAGGCGATGCGGACGTCATGCTCGCCGGCGGGGCGGAATCGGCCTTTACTCCCCTGACCGTCTCGGGTTTTGCCGCGGCCCGGGCTCTCTCTTCAAGAAACGATGATCCTGCCAGAGCCTCCCGACCCTTTGATCGCGACCGGGACGGGTTTGTCCTGGGCGAAGGAGCCGGGGTTGTTGTCCTTGAGACCCTCGAAGGGGCCAAGTCTCGGAATGCCACCATCTACGGGGAGGTTCTGGGGTATGGTTTGACAGGAGATGCCTACCATATTACCGCTCCTCCCGACGACGCCTCCGGTGCTGTTCGCTGCATGCGGATGGCCCTGTCCAACGCCGGACTCGCCCCCGAAGAAATAGAGCATGTGAGTGCCCATGCGACTTCGACCTTTGCCGACAAGCTGGAGACTAAGGCTCTTCGTACTGTCTTTGGAGCTCATGCCGACAAGATCCCCGTGACGGCTCTCAAGTCGATGATGGGCCATCTCCTGGGGGCTGCCGGTGGAGTGGAAACCGCGATGGCCTTCATGAGCCTCCGACACGGCACGATCCTTCCCACTATCAATGTTGATAATCCGGATCCGGAATGTGACTTGGACTATGTGACGGAAGGGGCACGGAGACGCCCGGTCCGGACGATCCTCAAGAACTCCTTCGGCTTCGGCGGGACAAATGCTTCCCTTGTCATTGGCCAAGTCGACTGAAGAGACCACTCCTCTTCCCATTAAAGGAGTCTCGATGCTTCCCCGCTCCCAGTGGATGCAAAATCTCCCTGTTCTAGAAGAGCGTCTGGGCTATCGCTTCTCCTCTCTGGAGCGCCTTGAAGAGGCGACAATCCATAAGTCTTTTACCAATGAGACAAAAAAGGGGGGTGTCCGTCGGGACAACGAGAGGCTTGAATTCCTGGGCGATACGGTTTTGGGGCTTGTCGTGGCCGAATACCTCATGCGTCTTTGGCCCGACTCTCCTGAGGGGGTGCTCTCAAAACTCAAGGGGCGAATTGTTTCCGAACCCTCTCTGGCTCAAATTGCTCGCAATATCGGACTTGGCCGCTACCTCCTGATTGGCCGCGGAGAAGAGATGACCCAGGGCCGGGAGAAGAACTCCATTCTCTCCGATGCGCTGGAGGCCGTCATCGCCGCCATCTATCAGGATGGAGGGCTTGATGCTGCCAGGCATTTCATTCTCCGGGAATTTCACGAGCTCTTTGAAAGCGTCTCCCGGGGGGAGTCGGTGGCCGACTACAAGACCCAGCTCCAGGAATACTGCCAGCGGGAGCTGGAGACCCTTCCCCAATATGTGATTACAGGCCAGTCTGGCCCCGATCATCAGAAGGTCTTCGAGGTCGCGGTCAGGATTCGAGACAGGAATTGGGGAGAAGGTCAGGGCCACTCGAAGAAAGAGGCTGAGCAGAAGGCGGCCAAATCTGCTCTTGAACGAATTGCCCGAACCACTACCGACCTTCCGTCTCCCGTCGATGCCACCCCGTCGAGGATTCACTAATGAGGGGGCTGTTTGGGTAGATGGTAGATGATTGGGCGATACATACAGAAAAGGGTTCGGAACCCAAGAAAAAAGGCGCCTTTAGGCGCCTTTTTTCTTGGGTTCCGGTTCGACAGTGGGAGCTCTATTACATCCAGCCAAAAGCGATCTGAAGGGCCAGAATATGGTTGGGCTCGAGTCCTGGGATGGGGCTCGCCTCTTCGGTGTAGTAAGAGGCATTGAGCCGTGCGGCCCACAGGTCGATCCCGGCGCCCACAGTGGGGTAGCCTTCGTAGACTCCCGCCGAAAGGGTCAGAATATAGGGAAACTTGTATTGCACACCGAACCGGGTGTGCAGCCAGAGAGAGTCTCCGGTGTAGTAGAGATAGTTGGTAATGTCGACATAGTCGATGTCGGCGATCAGTTGCCCAAAGCCGATATCGGGATCGATGCCGATACCGCCGTTGATGATCTGGGGAAGGGATCCTGCATTTCCGAAGCTGGCAGTTCCCACATTCAGAATTGATGCGCCGATGGTGGGGTTGAGGGGGGCGTCAAAGTGGTAGATCGCTCCGAGGTTGCCCACGATGCCGAAGCCGTTGGCAAGATTGCTTGTCAGGGTGCTGGAAATACTTGAGACCTGAGTGACGGAAAGGGCCGGCAGATTCATAAAGTACTGTTCGAGGCCCATGATCGTTCCACCAACCTGGAGGTGGTGATTGAAAAAACCCATGGCCCCGCTGACGACGATGCCGGTATCGGAGAGAGCTGCCAAGGAAGCCAGGTTATTGGTTGTGGGGGTGGGATTGGCCACCCCCGCCACTTGGTTGTTGGAGAGGATCCCGATGGAGAAGTCATGGGTGGTGTAGTTGGACCAGTCTCCCGCCCGGGCATACAAGGTTTGTCCGGCCACACTGTTGAAAGCATTGATATAGCCTGAGGTGTTGTTCGATCCCAGCCCCTGGACGCTGTTGTAAAGGTTGGGGTAGAGGGTAGGGTAAGAGATTTCGCCAGAGATGTTGAGGATGGCAAAGGTTGTGCTTTGAATGTTATCGAGGCCGGCCGGGTTATAAAAGGGGGCGTTTTCGTCGTTGGCCACGGCGGTGAATGCTCCTCCCATACCTTCGACAGAAACGCTCTGGTAGAGCATGGGGAACTGCTCGAAGAGAGCCGTTCCGGCTACGCCGGAAGGGCCGGCCAGTGCGGGGCGGGAGAAGAGCAAAAGGATCATGATGGCTCCGAAGAGTCCTCCTGGCGTCAGGATTCTAAGATAATGACCCGTCATTTTTTTCATCATCAATGATCCTTTTCATTCAATTGTTTGTAGGGTGACGCTTAGAGAGTATCCAAAAGGTCGGTCAGCGCACTCGACGAAAAAGAAATGCTTGCTGGTGCTGTTGTTGATTGATTCGAGGGAGCGCAATTGGTTCCGTTTGTGGTGGCATAGCAGTTGATGCTGTTCAGGAATTGGTTGATTGGCCCGACGATATTGGAGTTGTTCGAGGTTCCGAAAGAAGTCAGGAAATAGGGAACGACATTGACGATATTGGCATTGTTGATGGTAATGGAGGGGGTTCCGGCTCCGGAAACTGAAATGTTGTCGAGAATGGCCCCCATGTTTGACAGTTGGGTCGAGGCGATTGTTTTCCCTGTGATACTTGAAAGACTTGTACACCCGGTCAGTCCCCCCCCTCCGGGTTGACAAACTTCCCATGTGCCGTTGTTGTACGCCAATCCGGTATCATATTGCGCCGCCGCCAGGATATAGAGCATATCGGCGACAATTATGGTCGAGGAGTCGGGGCAGTTGTCGGCAACGGAGGTTGAGCCGCTGCAGGGCGTATTGGCCAGGACCTGAACGGCGGTGGCCAGGTTATCGAGATAGGTCTGGGTGCAGGTATTGTTGCTGATGCAGGGAACGGCCTGAAAAACGGCCTGGATGATTGATGTGGTGGTTGTGCTAGAGCCTCCCTTGACCAGGTTCAGGATGCTCGAGAGGATTTGTGAAACCGTGGCGCCCTCCCCGCTTGCTCCGGTGACGGATGTTGTTCCGGTCACGGTGGTCCCGGCACTTGAATTGCCCATGGCCATGTAGGCATTGGCTAGGGTATTGGCAAGATCGGCGTTCTGGCAGTTGTTGTTCGGGCAGAAGGGGGTGAGGACCGAGATGGCGCCTGAATAGTTGTTATTAGCGATGTCGATTCCGGCGACCTGGTTGGCTGCGGCCGCTGTGGAGGGAGATCCCGATCCGTTTCCGAACATGGATCCATTGCCTCCGCAGGAAGACAGAGAGAGCCCCGACAGCAGGAGAAGAATCGATAAAATTAACGATTGGAATCGGAGAGAAAAGCCACACATGGATTCGGTCCTTTGTGCGATGGGCGGGATGTCCTTGTTGACGATGCCGTCAATGGGCTATGATCTTGAGGACAATCCGGCTCTCTGAAAGTGGTTTACCCTTCCTCGAGATCCATCCATTTAATCTGGCCATTTAATCTGGCACGTTATGCTGGATCTCTTATCGGAAGATCTTGCCCAAAAGTTGAGAGGTTAATGAGTTATTCATAGATAATGGATATTATTTTTAAAAGTAGTTGGTATTGTATCAGAACGTGTCCGTAATTCAAGTCAATGGGAGGTCAGAGCGTGGAAGTTCAGGGGGACGAGGGCTCTTATGCCCAGTCGGGAGTCTCGATAGATCGCGGAAATCGATGGGTTGAGGCCATCAAGCCACTCGCCAAAATGACAGATCGCTCAGGAATTGTTTCGGGCATTGGAGGGTTTGGAGGGGTTTTTCGTCCGGATTTCGCTCGCTACAATGATCCGGTTCTGGTCTCCGGCACCGATGGGGTAGGAACCAAGCTCCTTGTGGCCCGATGGGCGAAGAGATTTGATGGGCTGGGAATCGATCTTGTGGCCATGTGCGCCAATGATATCGCAGTGATGGGGGCCGACCCCCTCTTTTTTCTCGACTACTTTGCCACGGGACGGCTGGATATCGAGGAGTCCCTTCCTGTGATGGAAGGCGTGGTTAGGGGGTGCCAGGAGTCCAACATGGCCCTTCTTGGAGGAGAGACGGCCGAAATGCCCGGGCTCTATGCTCCGGGAGATTTTGACCTGGCGGGGTTTTGTGTCGGAATCGCCGATCGAGAGAAGATAATCGACGGGAAAACCATTCGCCCGGGTGATGTTGTTTATGGCATTGCCTCGTCGGGGATTCACTCTAATGGATTTTCCCTGGTCCGTCGGGTTCTCCTGGAGAGGGAAAAAGTCGATCACCTGTCTCCCGTTCCCTTCGAACCGGAAACGACTTGGGGCAAGCTTCTCGTCACGCCGACCCGGATTTATGTCTCACTTATGGCGGGAATACGCGAAGTTCTTTCAGTGGGCGCCTTTGTCCATATTACGGGTGGAGGTCTGAGCGAGAATATCCCCCGGATCCTTCCGGAGGGAACATCGGTGCGTATAAGGATAGGGTCATGGCCGGTTCCTCCAATCTTTTCCTATATTCAGGAAAAGGGACTGATCGATCTTGAGGAAATGCTTCGCGTTTTCAATATGGGGGTGGGTCTCGTGGTGATTGTTCCGGGTCGGGAAGAGACCGCCTTGACCTCGTACCTTGCGTCACAGAATGAGAAATACTGGAAGATCGGAGAGGTCGTGGGCGGAAAGGGTGAGGTGATTTATGCCGGATGAGTCTCGGCTTCGTCTGGCGATCTTTGCCTCGGGACGGGGGTCGAATGCCCTGTCAATCATACGGGCCTCAAAGGAGGGGCGGCTTCCCAAGGTTGAGCCGGTGGTGGTCGTTTGCGATAAGGCGGGGGCCCCCGTGGTGGCCCGCGCCCGGGAGCAGGGTGTTCCTGTTGTTGAAGTCATTCCTCGAGACTTTTCTTCGAAGGAAGATTATGAGCGGGCGATCATTGATGTCCTTCGGGAAAAATCTGTCGATGCGGTGGCTCTTGCCGGCTACATGCGCCTGGTGGGTCCAGTCTTGATCGGAGCTTTTCCCGATCGGATTCTTAATATCCATCCCTCCCTTTTGCCCTCCTTCCCGGGGCTGTCCGCCCAGAAGCAGGCTATCGATTATGGGGTGAAGGTGACTGGAGTGACGGTGCACTTTGTTGACCTGTTAATGGATCACGGACCGGTCATCTTGCAGAAATGTCTTCCTGTCCTTCCTGAAGACACCGATGAGAGCCTTTCCCAAAGGTTGCTTCCTGTCGAGCATGAAGCCTATCTCGAGTCTCTCGACGCCCTTTCCCGTGGTCGTCTCAGGATTGAGGGACGTCGGGTTGTATGGGTTGACTGATTGATGTCCGTCCTGCCCTTGTGGTAGTCTTTTTCTCGTCTTTTCCGCCTTACTCGTTTTTTCTTCCGTCTTTTTTGGGGGGTTAGCTCAGTTGGGAGAGCGTCAGGATCGCACCCTGAAGGTCAGGGGTTCAAATCCCCTACCCTCCACCAACTTAGACAATTCTAGGTTGGGATTGTGCCATATTTGTACCATGAGTTGAGTTTTCCGCAAATTTTGCGAGATGCTCCGGGGCAAGGTGAGCGTACCTCTGGACCATCTTGTAATCCGCCCATCCTCCCAATTCCTGAAGAATATGCAGAGGGGTTTCGGACTGTACATGCCAAGAGGCCCAGGTGTGTCTGAGGTCATGCCAGCGGAAGTCTTTGATACCTGCTCGTTTCAAGGCACTTCTCCATGCCTTGGTGTTCACCTGACCCACCGGCCTCCCCCGGAAGGTGAAGACCCATCGGTCATGCTTCCCCTTTTGCCTCAATAAAACTGAAATGGCTTCCTGATTGAGGGGCACTCCGATGGCCCGTCCTCCTTTGGCCTGATCCGGGTGGATCCAACAAAGAGCCCGTTTCAGATCGACCTGGCTCCATTCGAGTTCGAGGATGTTCCTCTGTCTCAACCCGGTCGCCAGTGCGAAACGTGCAAGTTCGGCTTGATGCTCCGGAAGATGGGTTAAAAGGATTTTGGCCTCCTCGTGCGTGAGCCATCGGATTCTTCGAGAGGTGGTTTTGAGTTTTGGAATGGCGGGAACATTCTCACGCCACCCCCACTCAAAGGCTTTGTGAAGAACCGCTTGGAGGGTTTCTAAGTACCGGTTCACTGTAGTGGGAGTGACGCCTTTTCCCCGTTCGGCGGTGATCTCAGCGATCAGAGATCGGTCAATGTCCTCCAGAAGTTTTCCACGGAGGAAAGTTTGAAGCCAGGAGAGCCTGATTGCTGCATTTTTCTGGGTTCGCGGATTTTGCAGCCCATCGAGCCACCTGAGAGCCGCTTCATCCCAGGTGTGTTTTGGTTTTTCCTTGAGCTGATCCTGCCGCCAGAATTCGGCCTTTACACGGTCGTGATACTCTTGGGCGGCTCTCCTGTCAGTTGTTTGAGTCGATTGTCTAATGCGGTCACCGCTCGGGGTGGTGAAATCGATCCACCACGTCTTGCCTCGTTTGTATAACATTTTTTTGCCTCCAACGATTCGAGGGCCTGCCGCTTTTTAGTATACCGGGATCGAATAAACTCCTTCAGGTCCTCTTCGAGAAAGACCCACCTTTTTCCGATCCGAGCCCCGGGGATCCTGCCGGAGGCGGCCAACTGCCTTAGAGATTCCGGAGCCAGGAGCAGTGCATTTGCCGCTTCTTTAAGGCCCAAAGTTTTCATGATGATTCTCCATAGCCTGTAAAATTTTTGGACTTCCGACCTTTGAGGCTCATTTTACGACAAAGTTTATTCATGAAGGGTTTTTGTCCGATCAAAGACCCTAAGCTTTGTCCAGGGATAAGAGTTAAAACAAGTTCGACTCTGTGGAGATTGTCTTGGACGGGGGCAGAGTTTGCCGCTCCTCCCCTGACCCACCTTACCGTGGTGATTGTCATTATTCTTGTCCACCACTTTGCAAAAAACTGACTTTTGTCCGACGACATCTCCTCGAAAATCATTCACGGCCCTGTTGAACGCGTTCATGCACGGCGCAAGAGAGGGGAGGGGGCCACGGCTTCCACTATGACAAGAAGGACAATGGCACTCAGAAAGAACGTGAGAAACGCCAATCCAAACGCTAACGAGTTGGCGCTGAAAAAGCCAGAATCTAAGTTATTGACAAATAAAGATAGTTAGCCTATAATTCCTCTCGTGATCGAACGTTTTTTCACCTTTTCTCCGGGAGGACCGATTATGGCGCATGCGCCACGAACCCAGCCGAGCTTGTTCCAGTGGATAGCCGACCGCCATGTGGAGGCGAACCATCCCCTCATGGTGCTGGCCAGAAAGATCGACTGGAAGGAGATCGACCGGGTTCTGGCTCCCTATTACGCTCCCGGAAAGGGACGTCCGGCCAAACCGACCCGGCTCATGGTGGGGCTCATGATCCTGAAACACCGGTTCGCTCTTTCCGATAAAGCCGTGGTGTCTGGGCTTCACGAGAACTTCGTCTGGATGGCTTTCTGCCAGGTCCCGGTCGAGGAGGCCTGTCATGTGGAGTCCTCGACCCTGTGCCGGTTTAGAAAGCGCCTGGGACCGGAGGGAACGCAGGCGGTGGAAGCGGTCATCCGGGAGCAAATGATTCAGGCCGGCGCGATCAAGCGCAACGTCATGCGGGTCGACACCACGGTCAGGGTGAGCGACAAATTTTAGGACCAAAAATAATCTTGCAAGTAACTATTTT
>JBMFWG010000023.1:0-31055 GCA_049965515.1 Leptospirillia bacterium | reverse complement strand
GTGGCTCCATTAGAGCGATCCGGAGGTGGCTCCATTAGAGCGATCCGGGAATGGATCCATATGGGCGGTCAGTAACAAAAGAGCATCTGAGCGATGTGGGGAAATCCCTGTTCGGGAGCGAAGGGACTCGGGCATCCGATTGGTCCAAGGCTCGCCATGAGGAACTCGATTCAGGAAAGATCGATGAGATCATCAACGCCCTCGCCATCTATTCGTCCCGTTTCGAGGAGGCCGAAAAGTGCATCGGGTACCTGGAAAACAATCGCTCCCGCATGCGCTATCCGGAATTCCGTGCTCAAGGGCTTTGCACCTCAAGCGGGGTGGTGGAGGCTGGCTGCAAGGTGGCGATCGGAACTCGCCTCAAACGGGCCGGAATGCACTGGAGCGTTAAGGGGGCGAATGCCATCATTGCCCTCCGTTGCACCATCCTCAGCGGACGCTACGAAGACTTCTGGGAAAGGCGCGCTCTCAAGCAGGCGGCATGACCCTAAAACAGGTATCAATCATGAACTTTATAGAATCTCACAAATCTGACGTGCACCCGATTTGAGGGGAGAGGTAGACCAGAAAGACGCTCTGGTGTAAGATAGTTTTATTTGAAACGAATGGATCTGCCTCCTCCATTTACGCTGACCGGATATTCCCGAAGGGGTTCATCTCTCCATGTGGCTCGTCAGGATCGCCATGAAGCGGCCGTTCACGATCTTCGTGCTCTCGGCCGTCATTCTCATCGCGGGTCTTCTCTCCTTCTTTCGGATGAGGCTCGACATCTTCCCGACGATCGACATTCCCGTCGTCAATGTCGTCTGGAACTATCCGGGCCTCTCCGCCCTCGACATGGAGGAGCGCATCGTTCTCATCGCCGAACGCGCCTACTCCACCACCGTCAACGGTATCAGCCGGATCGAGTCGGAGTCGATCAACGGCACCGGCTTGATCAAGGTCTATTTCCACCAGGGCCAGAGCATTGCCGGCGCGATTGCCCAGATCAACGCCGTCTCCGAAACGCTCCTTCGCATTGCCCCCCCGGGAACCGTTCCTCCGAACATCATCCAGTACAACGCCAGCAACGTTCCCATCGCCGAGCTTGAAATCGGAAGCAAGACCGTCTCGGAGCAGAAGCTTTACGACTACGGCCTCAACTTCATTCGTGTCCGCCTGTTCACGATTCCCGGACTCTCGACTCCCGCACCTTTCGGGGGCAAGATGCGCCAGGTCATGGTGGATATCAACCCAGACAGGCTCTATGGGTACGGCCTCTCCCCCAACGATGTCGTCCAGACTCTCACCGCCTCGAACATCATCGTTCCGGCAGGAACAGCCAAGATCGGCGACCAGGAAGTCGACATCATGATCAACGGGAGCCCTTCGACCTTGAAAGGTCTGGGGAAGCTTCCCGTGCGCTCTGTCCAGGGACGAGTCGTCCGGCTCCGGGATGTCGCCACCGTGCATGACGGTTATGCCGTACAGGAGAATATCGTCCGGGTCAACGGCCACCGGTCGACTTATCTGGCCATCTATAAACATGCCGACGCCTCGACCCTGTCAGTGATCCAGAGGGTCCGGAAGATCCTTCCCCTGATTCAGAAGTTCTCTCCCCCGGGGATCAACCTCAAGCTTGTCTTCGACCAGTCGGTCTTCGTGAAGAATGCCTTGCTCGATGTCCTCAAGGAGGCGGGGATCGGAACGGTGCTGGTCTCTCTCATGATCTATCTTTTTCTTCGCGACCTCCGCTCCTCTTTTATCGTTTTTCTATCGATTCCGCTGTCGATCCTCTCCGCCCTCTTCTTCCTAAACCTTACCGGACAATCCCTCAACATCATGACCCTGGGAGGGCTGGCGCTCGCCATCGGCATGCTCGTCGACGATGCCACCGTGGCCATCGAAAACATTGAAAGAAACCGCTCCCTTTCTCCAGAACCCCTGCGGGCCGTCTGGGATGGGGCCAACCAGGTAGCGGTGCCGGCCTTCGTGGGAACCATGTCGATCATCATTGTTTTCTTCCCCGTCATCCTCCTCAAGGGTGTCTCACAGTTTCTCTACACACCCCTGGCGTATGCCGTGGTCTTCGCCATGCTGGCCTCCTACGTCCTTTCCCGGACGATGGTCGTCACCCTCTCGATGATGCTCCACAGGGAGGGCGCCTCCCGCCATGAGGAGCCCTCCCTCTTCCTTCGGGGGTTTGAGTCTCTCAAGGGCCGCTACGAACGCATCCTCCGCTCGGCCGTCACTCATCCGGGACGGACGATGGGGCTTTCAGGTCTTGTCATCGCCCTCTTGCTCCTGCTGCTTCCCTTTGTGGGTCTTGACTTCTTCCCAAAGACCGACGCCGGACTCCTGGCCCTGCACATGAGGGCCCCGGTGGGAAGCCGTATCGAGGTGACGGACCAGTATGCCAAAGAGGTGGAACGAACTCTCCGCTCCATCATTCCCCCCGACGAAATCGATTCAATCGACGTCAACATCGGCCTCCCCGTCTACTACAATCTGGCTTTCTATCAGACAGACAGTATCGGACCAGGAGATGCCGACTTTCTCCTCTCCCTCAAAAAGCGCCACCATTCAGTCTTCATGTATGAGAAGCAGATCCGGGAAACCCTGGCCCAAAAGTTCCCCGAGCTCTCCTTCTGGTTCAAGCCCGCCGACATTATCAGTCAAGTGCTGGACTTTGGCCTTTCAGCTCCGATTGATATCCAGGTGGAAGGCCGCGATCTAGAAGCCTCTGACCGCACCGCCCGCCATATTCGGCAGATCGTCAGAAACATTCCCGGGGCGGTCGATGTGGCGATCCCCCAGGTCCTCCACTATCCCGCCCTTTTCGTCAGGACGGACCGGGACAATGCGCTCCAGGTCGGCATGACCCAAAACGATGTGGCGACCAACCTTCTCGTCTCCCTGGCCTCGAGCTCCCTGATCGCCCCCAACTACTGGGTGAACCCGAAGAACACCGTAAACTACATTGTGGCAGTGCAGACGCCCACCAAGGAGATCGCCTCCCCCTCCGAGCTCACCCATCTGCCCCTGCGGCCGGGACAGGGATCCCTCACCAACATCTCGGCGGCCCTGACCCTTCCCGAGCCGACCCCCACGGTCCAGTACCTCTCAAACATTGCCGACCTCCGGATGGGAACCATTCCCGGATCGATCTCGCACTATACCGTCCAACGGGTGGAGGATGTCCTTGTCAACGTCCAGGACCGCTCCCTGGGATCGGTCTACCGTGACATCCGCCGGGCCCTGGCGGGCTATACGCCTCCTCCCGGAACGATCCTGCGCTTTCGGGGGCAGAGTGCCGAGATGCTTGACTCCTTTCAGCACTTCGGGCTGGGTCTCATCCTTGCCGCCCTTCTCGTCTACCTTCTCCTCGTCATGAACTTCCAGTCCTTCCTCGATCCGTTCATTATCCTCATGAGCGTTCCGGCCGGCCTCTCCGGAGTCGCCCTGGCCCTTTTTGTGACCCACACGACCTTGAATGTCGAGTCGGCGATGGGGGCCATCATGGTGGTAGGGGTGGCCACGGCGAACAGCATTCTTGTCGTGACCTTTGCCAACGACCTTCGGGGAGAGGGACTCTCTGCAACAGAGGCGGCCATTCGGGGAGGAGCGACGCGGCTACGACCTGTTCTCATGACCGCCTCCGCCATGATCCTGGGCATGCTGCCGATGGCCCTGGGGATGGGAAGCGGCGGAGAGCAAAACGCTCCGCTGGGACGGGCGGTGATCGGGGGTCTCATGGTGGGAACGGTCTCGACACTCTTTCTGGTCCCGACCCTCTACGGCATCATGCGCCGGACGATCCCCAACCGATTCCGGTACGACGAGATCTTCCGCAAGGCCTTGGGCCACGACTGACCGTCCTCACCATTCTTGGGCCATCTTCAGGCGTCGTTGACTGTCTGGATGGCCGGGTTGTCCCGGAGCTTTTTCATGTTGGCCCGGATTCGGGCCAGGATGGCGTCGAGTCCTTCGACTTCGGGGGTTCGCCATCGTGTCCGGGCCACCAGAATCCTGCGAAACCACGGGCGCTCCAGCGTCTCGGAACCCTCCCGTCCTCCGGATGGTCCCAAGCCCTTCGACAGGGCCTCCACGATCTCCCAGGCCCTCTTTTCTTCTTTTCCTGCCAGAATCACATGAAATGTTCCGGGGGCCTCTCCGAAGAGGAGCGTCCCGGGACCGATCAGCCGGGTCGCCTCCCGGACGACAAAGGAGCGAAGCCCCTCCGCCTCTTCTCCCGTCCGATCGATGATCTGCTGACCTTCGGAGGCGTCGAAGGCAAAGGAGAGGATACTGACCGGAGATGAACTCCGATGGGCGATTTCGAAGAGCCTCTCCCGGAAGTTTTCCAGGGAGAGGAGGCCCGAAGGATCGAGGGTTCCCGGGACGACCTCGGGAGAGGTCAGGGCATCCACCACCAAAAGGGCGGAAGGGTTGTCTTCCTCACCCATGGGAACCACAAGGCGAGTCCGGATCTCCCCCTCCCCCAGGGCCACCTCCTCGACGATCTTCTCAGGGACAATCGTTTCTGCCTCGTCTCCAAAACTTCTGAGAAACCCTCCTTCGTCTTGGGAGATCTCGTCGGAGAGCCTCCACTCCTGACTCTTCTCATCCCGGAGATAGAGCTGAGCCCGGATTCGGACAAAGGACTTTCCCTGGCCAATGCGACTCTTCATCGCCTCGAGAAGCTCTGAGCGAGCCTTCACCGACTCCTTCCACTGGGAACCCATGCGCCGGAAAGATTCCAAAAGGGGAGCCGTCTCCTCCCCTTTTGATCCCTTTCGGCCAAAGAGCCGAAGGCCAAAGACGAGAAGGACCGCTGCTCCCAGAAAAAACAGGCCGGCAAGAAGGATGGGCGGGCGAAAAAGAAAGGGGGCCGGTGGCGGAGAGGCGGGGATCTTCCGAAACGATCGCGGGAGAGAGGCGGCCACGGGAATTCGGGAGAGGATCCTCCGGGCACGGGCAATCGCCTCCCGGGGCGAAGAAGACTCCTCGGCCGGGAGGGAACGGAAGCGGACAAGCTCTCCCTTGAGAGCGGCGATCTGTTTCTCAATGAGGGCCTGTTCCCCCGAGGCACGTTCTCCCTGCTGGCACTGTGACCAGACCTTCTCCCGCCTCTCGAGGGCCTCCACCAGGTAGAGCATCCGGTCATAGTTGAAAGAGGGGGACCCCTCCATCCGGTCGAAAAAACGGTTGAGGCGACCGATGGCATGGCTGAGAGATTGCAAAGCATGGAATGGAGTGAGGCCCGGAGGACAAGCGGCCCTTGCCATGGAAACGGTGACAAAAAGAAGGAGAAGAACCGAGAGAATCCGGGAAAGAGTCAATGCACCACGGTGTAATAAAGCCATCAACGTCTCTCGAAGGGCGAAGAGGGAGAAAAAGTGCTCTCTTCCGGGTGAAGGGCCAGAGAGTGGAAAGAGAGCCCCTGATATTCAAGGATAAGGGTCGGCGGCCCGCGCTCCCTCCGAGAGATTCATCCTCAGAGCCTCAAGGCCAGAGTCTCCGAAAAAAGGCGAAGTTCGTCGGCGGTTCCCCGGGCAAGAAGGGTGATCCACTCGGTCCCGGTTCTGTCGATAAACTCCCGGAAGCTCTCGTTATCTTTGCAGTTTTCCTGGTAGAAGGCAAGAAGACGGGTCAGAAAGGGGGCGACTTGATCCTTTAAAAGCCGGACCCCTGTGCGCTGGCTGAGAGAGATTCCCTCCGGACCTCTTCCTCCGATCAGAAGCTCGAAGCCGTCTTCGGTGCCGTTGTCCCCATTCTTGCCCTGAACCCCGGAAAGACCGATGTCCGCAATGCGCATCTGTCCGCAGTCGTTGGGGCACCCGGAGAGGTGGATGTAGGGAGGGCTCTCGAGAGTCGGGAAGGAGCCCTGGAGCTTGTGGGAAAGCCGCTCTCCCAGCTCCTTTGTTTCGGCCAGGGCCAGTCGGCAGAAGGTCTTGCCGGTGCAGGAAACGACACGGGAGGAAAAGCTTGACCCCAAAGTGAGTCCGCTCCCTGACAGGGATTTCTCGAAGGCCTCAAGAGAGGCGAGAGAGAGCCCCGGGAGGATGAGGTTCTGCTGGGAGGTGAGCCGGATCTCGCCTCGTCCGAACTCTTCGGCAAGACGCGCGATTTCGCGAATCATCCAGGGAGAGAGCGTTCCACCGGGGACGGCGAGCCCCGCAAAGAATCGTCCGTCGGCCTGGGGATGGACACCCAGGTGATCCCTCTCCTCCCGGCGGACCATGGGAAACAGGGGAAGCTCTTTGATCGCCGGAAGGGGATCTCCCAGAATCTCTTCGAGGCGGGTGGCAAAAGAGTCGATCGTCCATCCGTGCTCGAGAAAAAGAAACTTGAGCCGGGCCCGTTCCCGTTTTTCCCGAAGCTCGGATCGCTCACGGAAAAGGGTCGCGATCGCCAGAAGTACGGGCACGACCTTCCCGGGAGCGACAAATCGCGGAAGAGGCAACGAGAAATGGGGACGTGTGGCGAGCCCTCCCCCGATCCGGAAGAGATACCCCTCCCCCTCGACCGGATCGGTATACGGGAGGATCCCCACATCGTTGATCTCGGGATAGGTACAGCCGCAACTCCCGGCGGCGAAGGTAATCTTGTACTTGCGGGGCAGGTTGTAAAAGAGGGGATTCCCGTTCAAGGCCTGGTCAACAGCTACGAGTAGCTCCCGGTCGATGGCCCGTTCCGTGGCCAGAAGGTCGGAGACCGGGCAGGCGGTGATGTTCCTCGTGTCGTCGCCGCAGGCCCCCCGGGTGGAGAGCCCCACAGCCGACAGGGCCCGAAAGAGAGGGCGAAGCGAGGAGGCCTCCACATGGTGGAACTGGATGTTTTGTCGCACGGTGATGTCGGCCGTTCCCCGGGCGTATTTCTCGGAAATCTCCCCCAAGGCCCGAAGCTGGGAGACATTCAGGCGTCCTCCGGGGATGCGGACGCGGACCATGAAACGATCGGTGGCCTGGCCCCGGACGCCCTCTCCGTCTCCCTGGGGATAGACCCCCCACCAGCGGGTCCGGACATCGATCTCTTCCCGGGAGAGCCCGCCGGCTCCCAAATCGGCCCCCGAAAGAATCACCTCGAGAAGCTCCCAGGGATTCCCGGCTCCCTTGATGCGCTCGTGCCGTGCCGCCTTGGTCTCGCCTTCTACCTTTGACATTCCGTCCTCCTAAAATGATTATTAAATTAATAACTTTATAACATAAAACAGGAAACCCTGTCAAGGCAGGGAAATCTCGCCATTTCACTGAAAAAAAAGGCTTCTCTTTCTTGACTTTTTTTTTAGTTTTGGAGATATTGAGAGGATAAATAATAGGGACGAAGACTCATCACCACCATAAAGATCAAGGAATTCGGGTGTCTGATCGTTTTATGACCAATGACCGGACGGACTGCAGACCCCGGAGCGTGGATATCCTGGAAAAATCGTTGAAAGGCTCGAAAAAAAGGGGTCGGACGATCCCTTTTTTCCTTTCTATGGGCGTTCTTGTGCTCGTTCTCGCCTCTTGCGGCAATCCTCCTTCGAATTCAAACAACATCAATTTTCCCTACGGGATTGCGGTGTGTTCCTCCACCTGCAATACCAACAATTCTTCGACCATTTCGACGACACCTTTTGCCGCCGTCACAAGCTACGGAACCCGACAGATCCTGATCTTTACAAACTACGCGCCTCCGAATCCCCCTCCCACGAGCCCCACCACTCCAAATGACTGGTTCAGCTCGAACAACTCGCTTTCACCCACCGCCTCTCTCTACAACTCCCTTCAGGGTCCTGACGGAGTGCTGATTTCCTCCCAGGGATTTCAGACAACCAGTGGGTACTCTTGCCCGGCTCCCGTTCTTTACGGCGCCGACGGAATCGGCAATATCATCGGCATCTGGTGCGGATTTGACCCCAACAACACGTCGAACCCTGCCCCGACCATTACAATCAAATCCGGCTCCCTGCAATCGCCCGAGGGGATGGCCTTAGACTGGGTCAACAGCTCCGGAAGCACTCTTTCTGCCCCTATTCTCTTTGTCGCCAACCCCGGATCCTCGAATATCCTGGCCTTCGACCTCTCCCAGATCACAGGGCCCGGAACGGCCACCCTCTCCCCCTCGGGAGGGCTCCTTCCGGGAACAAACGGAGGGCTCCCCTTCGGACAGCCCTCGAACAATACCGAGCTCAACGGACCGGCCTTTGTGGCTTTCTCGAATTCAAAAAACACTCTCTTTGTCTCCGATACGGGCAACAGCCAGGTCAATCTTTACGGAAACGGCTACTGCATCGGCGTCAACCAGGAATCCACCCGACCCTTCAACTGCTCAAGTAACCAGAATGTTCCCCCTTCCGTCTGGTTCAGCGGGTCGAATACCTACCTCTCCTCTCCCAGCGGCATCGCCTACTACCAGGGAGGACTCTATGTTGTCGACCCTTCCGCCGGATCGGTCCTGATCTGGGACAATGTCATGAACATTACAAGCCCGGGGGGGAACATCGCTCCGACCCGCCGGATCAATGGATCGAACACAAACCAGGACTATCCCTACGCCCTGGCCATCGACGGAAACACCAACGTTCCTCCGGGCAATACGTTCTTCGTCTCCCAGCTGGGGAGCGGAAAGATTCTGGGGTACAATAACGCGACGACGATTTCAGGAAATATCCCACCGACCTACACCATCGGGGTGACCAACCCCACGCTCTCCTCAGGCAATACGAGCGGCGGGGGCACCACGGGCTATCCGGGATTCCCATAAGACGAACTGACCCATGGGGGAGAGATCTCCTCTTTCACATATGACCACAGACAGGAATGGGGCGACATGACGGTGACAGGACGCGATAGAAGAAAACCCAACGACCAGAACCCGATCCGAAAGGGCGCAAGGGGCGGGGCCTTGCTTCTTCTGGCAGCGACTCTGTTTTTAGGAGGCTGTTCCGGGAATACGAACAGCTCCGGTCCGGCAGCCCCCCTTCCCACCGGACAGACGGGGTCGATTCAAGCGATTAGCGGCAATGAGGGAAACTGCTATGTTTCGGATAAAAGTACAAGCCCATGCACTTCAACTCCTCAAGGCACATACCCCATCACGGCCCTGGCGACGCTTGTCTCCGGATCGACGAACTACCTCTATGTGGGGGATAGTTATGGGAACATCTCTTATGCGACGGTGACATCCACAACCTCTCCCACACCAACGAACTGTTTGACTGGGGGGGGTTCAAAGATATTGGCACTTGCCGCCAATTCCACGGCCTTGCTCTATGCCACGTCGGGAGGTCTCGCGTCTTTTACGAGTCCTACGAGTTGCTCCTCCTCCTCAATATCAACCTCAATCACCAACACCTCCGGGCTGACCTACAACGCGTCGGCGGTGGAGTTTGTCGGGGTGACCTCGAACGCCGATTATTTCACTTGTACCTCCTCCTCCTGCCAAGGGCCCCAGCGTCTCCCCAGCCTCCAGGATGCGAGCCCCAACATCACCGCCATCGCCTCCGATCCCACCCAGTCCATCGTCTATATCCTCGCGATCGGCTCCTCGACAAACCGCATCTATTTTTATTATGTGAACGGAAATACCCTCACCTACCTCGGCAACTATTCGGGGCTCGAGCTCAACTATCCGTCGGGGGTCGCCCTCTTCCAGGGGAGCAATCCCACCCAGAACTATTGTCAGACCGGACCCTGCACCTTCATGGACGTGACCAACACGGGCAACTCCACCATCACCCAGTACGTTCTCACCTACTCCGGAAGCGGGGCCCAGACATCCGTCTATGTCAACCAATTCAACAATGCCTACTTTGACTGCGACCTGATCAACTCCGCGGCCATCGCCGCCTTCCCCAATTACGGATTAAATAACCTTCTTCCCCAACCCGACGTCTTCGTCGGCGAGCAGGGCACATCGACCGGGCCCTGCATGGGGGTCGCTTCGGCCTTCGGCAATAATGTGACCGCCTATACGGTGGTGGGCGAATAGGAGACTGTCGATCCTCCCTCTCAAAAGGAGGCCTCCTCCGTGGTCCGAAGAGCCTTTGATGAGGTCGAGCGGCTTCTGGACAGATTCGAAGAGGAGCTTCTTCTCGCCAAAAAGCGGGCCCCTAACACGGTTACGGCCTATCTCTCGGATCTTCGGACCTTCTCCCGCCATCTGGCCCACGAGGGAGGCTCGCTCATCGATTTCGACGGAGAGGCTCTTTCCCGGTATCTGGATTCAAGAAGAGACCTTTCGGTGCGTTCCCGGGCCCGATTTCTCTCCTCTGTCCGGGCGTGGAGCCGATTTCTTGAGCTTTCGGGGATCCGAAAGGACCCCAGGGAAACGCCCCCGGCTCCCCGCCTTCCCCGCACCCTCCCCCGAATCCTCTCCCAGGAAGAAGTCGGCCGCCTGATTGAGGCTCCGGATCCCCATCGTCCGGAAGGACTCCGGGATCGGGCCATCCTCTCCTTCTTCTATGCCTCGGGCCTTCGTGTCTCGGAGCTCGCAACCCTGACAGTCGACCGCGTCGATCTTGCCACCGGGGCGCTTCGGGTCATGGGAAAGGGCGCCAAGGAGCGGATCACCTTCCTCGACGAGCGGACCCGCCGTCTTCTCTCTGACTACCTCACCTCAGTCCGCCCGGCCTTCGCCAAGGAAAACCCGGAGCTTTTTCTGGCAAGAGACGGTAATCCCCTCACCCGCCAGGCCCTCTGGACTCTCATCAAAAAGCATGGCCGGGCCGCCGGTATCACCTCTCACCTCTCCCCCCACGTCTTGCGCCACTCCTTTGCGACCCACCTCCTGGAAAATGGGCTCGATATCCGCTCCATCCAACTTCTGCTGGGGCACGAGGATATCCGTACGACCGAGATCTATACCCACGTCTCGCTTTCGCACCTGGAGAAGACCCTCAAAGGGCATCACCCTCGAGGACAATCGACAAAGGGAGACAAGAAGACGACAGAAGAATAATCAGGAAGGAAAAATCCCCTGCAACCCGCGAGAATCACTGAAAAGACAGTGACAGATCAAGATTGTCTCCGGGAAGAGTTTGGGGAGGGGCGAGTCTTTGAAAGATCGCTCAAGGGGAGGCAAGAGAATCGGGCGATCGTTTTTGATCGAGGATCATCAGGACCAGAGGGTCAAGAAGGGAGAGGCCCTGGTCGTTTAAGACGAGTCTTCTCTCGTTCGTACGAAATTGATCAACGACATTAATTCGTACGAATTCTGAGACGAGAGAATCGTACGCATCATCTCCCACTCTTTCCTTGAGCCAGAGCGTCGAAATCCCTTCTGACAGACGGAGATTCCCGTAGAGATATTCGATATCGTACGACTCGTCTGTCAGAAGCTCGGTGGTTCCGTACGAATCCATCCCTTCCTCAATCATTCGGACATACGATAAGATTGATCGTACGTTTTCTCTCCGCCTTCGTCCTATCCGCTGGTGGGCCCCCGCCCCCAGACCCAGATAGTTGCCCCCCTGCCAGACGTGACAATTATGACGACAGAGGCTCTCCGGCCTCTTTGAGAAATTCGACACTTCATAGCGATGCCAACCCATGGCCGAAAGTGTCTGGCAGATCTCGACCCATCGCTCGGCCGCGACCTCCTCAACATGTTCGGACATGAGTCCCTGGCTCTTGCGAAGAGAGAAGACCGTCCGGGACTCAACGACCAGAGGGTAGACCGAAAGATGGTCGAGTCCTTCCGTGAGAAGGGCTCGTGCGGTGGCAAGGAAGCTCTCCCCTGCAGTCGTTTCCTCTCCCACGATGAAATCCATGGAGATCGCGGCCTCGGGAATCTCCCGGCGAAGCCTTTTGAGAAGGGCCTGAGGGTCGATGTAAGCACTCCTTCGCCCCAGTCGTTCAAGATCGTCGGGGGATCCCCCTTCGATCCCCACAGAAAGGCGGATCCCTGGAACCCTTCTGAGGATCTCCAGGATCTCGGGAGCGAGATCCTCCGGCCGGCTCTCGAAGGTCACTTCTCCCTCCTTCTCCTTCGGAAAAAAGGGGGACAGGATCTCCAAAAGACGAAAGAGGGCCTCCCGGGGAAGGGAGAGGGGCGACCCGCCCCCGACATAAAGAGAGACGGGAGGGGTGTCCTGAAAGAGCCCCTCGACTCTCCTTGCCTCAATGGCCAGAGCCTCAAGGTATCGGGGAAGAAGGGCTGTCGAAACCGAGACCGGAACGGCACAGTAGTCGCAGCGATCCGGGCAAAAGGGAACCTGAACATAGACCCCCGCTCCCCGGGGAGCCTCCTCTGTCACCGCCTAAAACTCCTTCGTCTTTTTTCCTGAACATACGTACGATCACAGAATGAAACATCGTCCCTCGATCCCCAAGGATCGCTCTCTACTTTACCTGAGATTCAGGAGATCCTCCACCTTCTGGTGAGGAGACAAGAAAGATCGCCTTTTAAGATGAGATTTTCTTGCCAAAAAACCATGAGGTTTTGTGAGTTTATAAAAACTCAAACTATTGTCATTGTTTTGAAAATAAAAAAAATATAAAACAAGAATCGATGTTGTATTAATGTTTTTTAAAACTAGGTAATTTATTGTGCTATCTTTTGTCGAGAGAGAGGAAAATGCTTCTTCGTATGGTAGAATTTTGTCGTGCGAACGAACAGAATGAGCCTGAGACATTTTTTTAAAATATACTCGTACGATTTTTCGAGACTGAGAAAGGAGACGGTGTCTGTGGACTATGTCGGAAAGACCCGGGAATTCATCGCCCATTCGACCGCCGAGATAAGACGCCTCGAAAGGGAGATCGACATGATCCGGGAGATTGTCGTTCGTCTTGAGAGATACATTGACGAGGGGAATCGATCGAGCACAATCATCCGGCGGAATCTTCCCGATACTCCGCCCTCCTCCCCGTCTTTCTTGTCCTCCGAGAACGTCGAGAGTCCTTCCCCCTTTTCTTCAATTCATCCTGAGCCGTCTATGAAGAGGCGCAAAGAGGAGAGACAGGCGCAGGACGAGGGGAGCGATGACCTGGGTCGGACTCCCGGACGTCTTCTGCGCCCGGTGGGAGAGGTCGCGGAGGAGCTGCTGAAGGAGCGGAGGGACGGGATGAGCCTCGACGAGCTTTATCGGGTCATGGCAGGGAGGACGGACATTCCCGCTTCGCGGGATCTGAAGAATGCCATTCGGGTCTCTCTCATCCGACGGAAGCCGCAGGTTGTCTCTCCGCGCCGGGGGTGGTTTCGTTGGGTGAGCTCTGGAGAATGACGCCGGCGTCTTCCAACCATGAAATCCCCGATCTTCCCCCCAGGATTCTAGCCGTGAATATCTCCTGGCACTTCGTTTGTGAGGACGTCAAAAAGAATGGCCAGCATGAGCTTTTGATCACGAACAAGGAAAATCCTGAAGGCGATGGATTCGATCCTGAACTCATCCTGGGTTGGGGGTATTCAAACTGGTCGATCAACAGAGGTCCGTGCCGTCGCTCGGTGAGGGTGGAACAGTTAGGAACTCATCCCCGCCAAGATCCGCCGGATCGTCCGGATTTCAGGAGGATAGGTCCACAGGACGGGAAGAATCCCCGGAAGGTGCGCGATCGAGACCTCCCCTGCCCCCTCGTAGAGGGCCACAGCCCGAAGGATCTTGAGGACCATCTTCCACCTTCGGTCGGACAGGGAAATCCCTTCGCGACCCAGACGATAGCGGAGCTCCCAGAGAGCCTCGATGACGCCGGAGCCGATGGGGACGGCTGTGGACACATGACGATGAAGGCTTCGGAAATCCTCTTGAGAAAAGGCCGCACACCTCTCCTTTGTTTCTCCGACGGGAGGACTCTCCAGAAGATCCACAAAGGACTCGAACTTCCGGACGGGCTCGACGAGGCACCGAAGCGCAAAGCGGTCGAAAAAGGCCTCGAGGTTGTCCCCTTGGGAGGGATGGGCATTGCTGGCGGCAAAAAGGGACAGAAGGGCCGCCGGTGTCGGGGAAGGGTCGTGCCAGACCCTTTCGTTCATGAATCCCAGAAGGGTCAGAAGGAGAGACTTGGGGGCCCGAAGGACCTCATCGAGAAAAACCAGGGACCCATCGGCAATCCCGAGCGGAGACAGGGGCGACGAGGAGAGGGCGGCCCGGTCGCTCTCCATGTGGAGGAGCCGCTCGTAGTAGGAAAGACACGAAAATCGCTTTGCAGCTAGCCGGATAACGAGGCTTTTTCCCGTTCCCGGCGGTCCCACCAAATAGAGGTGCTCCCCTGAGAGAAGCGCCAACACCACCGCCCGGACGACCTCCTCCCTTTCCTTGAGACTCCGGTTCAGATCCCCCTCGAGCCTTCGAAGCTCCGCCACGATCGGCACCCCTTCGACTCCTGAGCTCCTGGTGGGACCCACTTCCGCGACCCCCGTCACTTTTCCCCCGATCCGTCGAGAACAGGAAAAGACTCCATGATCATGATGGAAAACCGGGTTCCCCGGGACAGGGTGTAGGTCGTTCGATTCATCGGCGTTGGAATCTGGCTTCCCGCCATGGCCATGGCATTGCCTCCGGCCTGCATGGCCATCATGTCCCCCACGTTGTTCCCCGCCCACCCCATGGTGTCGACGGCCTCCCCTCCCAGCATCATGCTGTTCTGGGCCACGGACCGGCCGATGTTGCCCCCTTCATGACGATCCACCGGAACAGGTACCCCTTCCCGCCCTCCCGAGAGGGCAAATCCCGTGGTATGGGCCTCAAGGCCTCCCGGATAGAGGATCCGGGTAAATCGGATCCGGAGACGGGAGCCGGCGAGGCTCTCCGGGGTGCCCAGAACCTTGGTTCCCGGAGGAAGATGAAGGGCGGCGAGTGACCGCCCGCTGACCCGGACGACCACAGGCATCTGGGCCCCGGGACCGGTGATGGTCTTTTCCGCGACTACCGCCATTTCACTTCCGGCCGCCACCCGTCGGGTCGAGACCCCTACCGGAGGCTCTCCTCCGGCCGAGCGTCGGATCGCCTCCGCCTGACGTGCGAGCCCTGCCGGCTCTCCCGCCTGTCCAAGGACACTTTTGAGGGCCGAAAGGACGAGCGGGGTTCCGGCCCCGCCGGCCAGCCCTCCTCCTTCCCCTTCGGGCCCCTGTCCGTCGAGGTAGACGGTGCTTTTCGTGTCGAGGGGATGCCTCTCCGGCTCCCCTCCCTGACCGGAGAGGGATCGTTCCGGAAGCGCTGGAGGGGGAGGAGCCGGGAGAGGAAGCCGGGGAGCGGCGAGATCGTTCCATCCCGAAAATTCTCCGCCCCCCTTCGACGCAACAAAGCCCTCGCGTCCGACATCGCCGGCCCCGGGATGGCTGACCTTGAAAACCAGATAAAGGAGCAGCCCCACCACGGCGGTTCCCCCCAGAAAAAACCATCGGTTCATTTTTTGTATCCCCTCTTTTCTAGCCGGAAAACCCGGCGCCCTCCCTCCTGGACATCGACCCTGACTTCGGCCAGGTATCCGTCCCGTGAAGACGCAAGAGGGGGCGGATCGGCCGGAAGAAGGATACGTTTTTTTGCATGGGGCAAAACAGTGACCTGATAGCTCTGGCTGTAATCCTGTCCCTCTATGTAATTTTTCCGGCCCTCCCAAAACAGCGAGGTCCGGAAGGAGCGAAGACGCACGTCCTGGAGGACGGCCGGTCGGCCCGTCTCGTTGGTGATTTCAAAGAGGGCATAGGAGACATTCCCCAGGGACGAAAAACCCAAAAAGTTCGCCCCGATTCCCCCTTCCTCCTGCCTCACCCCCACCGGAACTTGGGGTCCGGCCTCCCGGAGGGTCTCGATCGCTGTTTTTCGGAGATCGGCCTTTTCCCGGACGGCCAGATCGGCCTCCATTTTTTTCCTGAGGGGGTTGAGGTTGACGACGGTGTCGCTCTGGGGAAGATAGAAGGTAAGAAGATCGTCCTCCTCTCCTTCCGCCACGACCCTGAGCCGGAAGGCAAATTGACGATGGAGCGTATAGACGATCATGTTGGTCGTCGTCTCGTGGTCCCAGGTAATGGGCTTGATCTTGACCCGGCTCCCGAAGACCTCCGCCATGAAAAGCTTCGAATCCCCAAGGTAGACCTCCTTGGCCTCCTCGGGAAAGTCGACGAGGGTGACGTGGGAGACGGCGGTCCTGAGAGTATAGACATGGTTGGGATCGTAAACGATCGTCCGGATCCCGGAGTGTTTTTTCTTTCGGAGTACCTCCCGTTCCCGTCGTCTCAATTCTCGCTCGACCCCCTCCCGGATCCTTGGGGGGCTGAAGGCGATGACCGGATCCGACAGATCTTTGGGGACGATGTTCCCCGACGTTCGACGACGTCCCGAAGGAGGAGGCGTGAAGGTTGGAGAAGTCTGATCTCCTTCGGGGGGAGGGGGAAGCGAGAGTGTTTCCGCCTCCGGGGGAAGCGCCGGTTCAGGCTTGCTCGGAAGGGGGGCGGACATCGCGGGCGGCTTTTTTTCGGAGGAGGAGCGGGCATCGATCAGGACAAGCACCGGAAGAAGAATGACCACGACCGCGACCCCAAAGCCGGCCCAGAAGGTCCGGTTCACCGGGGGGGCCCTTCCCCGACAGGAGTGCTTTGCACCTCTTCCTGATAACGGGAGACCCAGAGCCCGTAGGGGTTGCCAGGGGTGGGGGCGCCCCGGGAGAGCAAAAGCCTAGCGGAAAAACCCTGGGAGCGCCCTTCGGAATTTCCCTGGGCGTAGGTCGTGCGGACTCCGCTCACCTCCACCGACCAAATGTCACGACGCACCGGATGCATGGAGAAGCTCCGAATCGAGAGCACGGTATGGATCCTGGCCCGGGAGACGCTCTCCACGAGGTTCTGGGAGAGAATCACCCGCTTCATCCGGAGACGAAGGTCCGGAGACATGACGGCCAGGGCCTTCCCGATGCGATAGGAGATCTCAAAGGAGTCGTAGGCCGTCAGGTTCATCAGAAAATCTTCGACAAAACTCCGGGAAATCCTCTCGAGGTTCTTGCGAAAGACCTCATCGGAGAGAGGTGTCAGCACCTGCATCCGGCCGTCGGAAGAGAGCCCCACCACAAGGGTGTGGTCGCCGGAGAGAAGAACGATTCCCAGAGTATTGACAACCCCCAGGATCAGGGCCCCGATGACAAGTCTCCTGATCTGCCGGAACCCCTTCAGGATCTCCTCCCGGCTTCCGTAAATGGAAGGAGCGGTCCAAAGTGGCCTCTCCTCGCCCATCTCCTCTTCGGGAGACTCTCCTTCAAAGCTCTTCATCAGCGGCGCCTCCTTCAAGAATCACTCTTGTTTAGCTCCGGGCTCTTCCGGGCCCGTGGCCTCTTCGCCGGGGGCGACGTTTTTTCTTCCGATTTTTCCCCGCTCGCCTTCCGTGTGGTGCGACGGGAGGCGGGGCTCTTCTTCGGGGTTCCGGCCGCATTTTTTTTCGTTTTTGTGCCGCTCTTCGGGGAGCGAGACCGAGTTGTTTTCGTGGCCGATCCTCCCTCTTCGGAGGGCTTGGTTTTTTCGTCCTTGTCTCCGGCTTTTTTCTTGGGCACCCGCTGCCAGACCATCGAGGTAAAGTCCAGGGGACCAAGACGGAGCTGGCGCTTTCGGTAAATTCTCTTCCCCTGCCCCAGATCCTTGGTGGTCGTCCCCGCCTTGAACTCTCCCATGCCGAAGGGAAGCTCGCCCTTGAAAAGAGGCTTCGAGACGATGTTGTGCCAGAGGCTCCGCCCCAGGGTCTCCGCCTGGGGTCCCATGAAGGAGCCGATCCCTTCGTAGGAGCGGTCGAGAAGGAGATGAGTCAGGATCGGAACGGAGAGGATCATGAGGACCAGGACAAGGAGGATCCCGATTTCGAGCACCCGGTTCACGAGCGACTGGGAGACGGGAGCGGCGGCAAGGGCCTGGTAGAGGCTGATCGAGGAAAAGATCCCGATGAGGAGATTGTGGAAGAGGAGCCACAGGCTGATCTCAAGGGAGTTCCGGGCCCACTGGGAGACAAGAAAGAAAAGTCCCGGAACCACGGCAACGGCCAGAAGAAGAGGTCCGACGATGTACAGAAAGGCCAGAAGGGCATACCTCACAAGAGAGAAGGCCAGAACGATGACCTTGAGGACATCGAGAAGAATGAGATAGAGAATGCCCATCGGATCGGAGAGAAAACTCACGAAGGAACCGACCGACCCGGGGATGAGGCTCGATTGCCAGACCCGTTCGTAGAAGGCCAGGACGAGCGTACTCGGATAAAGAGACTGGGCCAGGGCCCCCACCACCGTGACGCCGTCGGTAAACCAGCCGTCATAGCCGGCCAATGTGATGAAAACGACCAGGGACCGGAGAAGATCCCCGAAGATCCGCTCCCCTCCCCGCATCTTGAGCCAGAGAAAGACCAGGGCAATGGGAAAGCTGACGAAGAGGAGGGCCCGGGTAATCCCGGCGATCTGCTGTCGGACAGGAAGAAGGACGCAGGGGATGGTCGCCGTGTCCTGAAAGACGAGGATCCCCTCCGCGGAGGGACAGTTCACCCGGCTCCCCTCCTCACCGGTACATGATCCACTGGGGGAGATCGATCTTCAGGATCTCCTGGTCCCGGAGATTTTCGTAGTGGTTCTGGTCCAGGACCTGACCCTTGAGTCCGGAGCGGGAGGACTGCACCTTGAGAAGATAGAGCAGGTCCTGATGGATCGTCACCAGGGTTTGAAACATCCTTCCCTCCATGTCGGCCCCCAGGCGAAGGGCGCCTTCGGGGCTGGCCTGGTAGGCCATGTCGTGGACACGGCTTCCGCTGGCGTAAGCTGTAGGAACCTGGGGAAGACCCGAGACGGCCTGCCCCATCCCCTCCGCCGCCGACTGGCTCACCCCGGAGACCCCCGTGCCCTCCACGGGGGCGGGCAGGTTCATGACGGGGACAGGGGGGAGCATCGGAGTGGCATAGAAGTCGTTCCCGCGATTTTTTTGCAGGAAGAGCTGGTGGAAGCGGCTCATGGACATCCGCATCTGATTTTCGACCCAGAGGATGCGGCTCTCGATGACGGTATCGGGACCGGGAAGGACCCCGGCCACACTTGTCTCAGGAATCCCTCCCAAAAAAAGAATCGATACCAGGAGGCCTCTAAAGAGGTTTTTGGGATTCATAGGTTACCCCTCTTCCAGTTCATGTTTTTGCCAGCTCTTCCGGGCAAGGGCCAGAAGGGCCTCTTTGACCGACCCCTTTTCTTCCAGCATCGTGGCAAAGAGGCGGTCCTCCTCAGGAGAGCGGGCCGCCATCCAATATTCAAGGGGCGACGGCTCGAGCCTCAGGATTCCCCGACGCCTTCCCATGGAGAGGTAGCACTCCGAGAAATCTCCTCGGGCAAAGTCCAGCGAGTCGATGATCTGTCCCTCTCTCTCGGTGAGACCGATCTTCCGGTAGGTCTCCGGAAGGACTGAGCACGGAAAGATCCATTTCCAGGAGGAGTTGCCGAGGATCCCTCCCTCCCGGCTCTCCCCCAGCCAGTCCTCCGGGGATTGGCTCATGGCGACGACCCCCCCACCAAACTTCCGGGCCGTGCGATACATATGCTCAAGAAAGCCTGTCCCTGAAAATTGCGTCATCAGCCGGTGCGCCTCGTCGTAGATGAAATAGAGGCGACGGTTCTTTTCCCGAAAGAGCTTTTCCAGGGAGAGACCGGCAATGAAGGCGAAAACAATCCCCCGGAGGGCTTCCTGGCGGTCGAGCCCTGATAGATCGAAGGCCAGTAGGCGGGACTGGGGACGAAAGCCCTGAGGATTGTTGAAGAGAGGAGCATAGAGCCCGGTCGACCAGGACTCGAGGGTCTTGGCCATGCGTACGGAGCTCTCCTCGTCCTCGGCGTCGCGGCCCCGGAAGCTGAAAAGGGTACGGACCAGATCGCTGAGGCAGGGACGTCCCTGAGAGTCGGGAAGGCGGTCGTAAAGATCCCCCAGACATTGTCCGAGAATGCTTCGATGGAGAGGGGTCACGGGATGGGCGGTAATCAGGAAGGTCTCGATCAGGGCCACGAGAAACCCCATCCAGTCGGGGTCATAAATCCCCCCTTCCCGTGCAAGATCCTCCTTCAAGGGGAAGGGGTTCAGGGAAAAGTTCCCGGAGAGGTCGACCCGGACATAGTCTCCGCCGAAAAACGCGCACATGCGTTCGAAGTCTCCCCCATTTTCGACGATGACGGCATGATGGTCAGGGCTGGACAGAAAATACTGGTGGAGAAGCATCTTCACTCCGAAGGACTTCCCCGATCCCGACCGGCCGATCACAAGGCCATTGGCGTTGGGAAGCTCCCGACTCCAGAAGTCGAGGGCGAGGAGCTCCTGGCGGTGGTTCTTGGCAAAGAACCAGGGACGTTCCATGTCGGGGAATCTGTCCCATACGGGAAGAAATCGTGCGGCCTGGGCGGCCGTGACCATCTCCCAACGATCGTTGGCGCATCCGTCCGCCGGGAACTGGCTCCGGAAAAGGGGCCACTGCCGGTAGGGCTCGGCGGCGCATAGAGCCCCGTCGGCCTCTGAAAAGGCCCGCAGAGTCTCCTGCCCCATCTCGGAGAGCCGTCTCTTGTCGGGATGCCAGTACCCCAAAGTCAGATTGAGCAGAAGAGGCGAACTCTCCTCTTCGGGGCCTTCATGAAGGTTTTTGAGAAAGTCCTCCTGCTCGGCAATCACCGATTCCAGGCGGTAGGACTTGCCCGGCAAAAGAAGTGTCAGGAATCGATTGACAGTGGAGTTCGACTGGACAGATCGGCTCGCCAGGGAGCGGTCGGGCTTGAAGAGGTTTAAGGTCAGATCGCAGTCGAAGTCGGGCCCCTCAAGGATGGGGGCCAGGGTCTCCCGGTGAAAGACGGCAGGAAGCTGTCTCAAGGCGTGAAATCGCCCCCAGAGGACCTCTCCGTCCGGACGGTAGGCCTTGAGTTCTCCCGGAAACTCCTGAAAGGTCGTCTGGAAAAGGGGCGGAAGGGGGCCCCTGGCATCCTCCCGGAATCCGTCGACCGCCAGCAGGCCGGGGTTCGCCCGGCTGGCCAGATGCGCCAGAAGTTCTTCTTCTTTGGGAGAGACTCCCTCCATCCCCGCGCCCGGAAGCAGCGCAAAAACCGTCTCCTCTATCTGTCGTATCTCCCGGAGACGTTCTTCCCTTCTTTTCGGCGTCTCCTCCCGTCCCTTGGGGACAGGGGAGACGCCTCCCCGGGGAAAATGGGAGAGTCGGAGCCGCTCCCGTTCGTGGTCGGGATAGCCGATGATCGCAAGAGACAAATGGCGCTTCCTGGTTGGCCGGCTTCCGAAGTCTTCATTCTTGTCTTCGGCTAGTAGAGATTCCCCTGACCCGTCTTCCTTCCATCCGAAGGGCCTCGGGCCTGAAGGCACAAGAAAGGGGGACTCCGACGGTGTTCCATGGCGAAATTCCACTCGAAACTGAAGGCCATACCCGGCGGGAAGGTGTCCAATGAGAGCCGCAATCCCCCGGTAGAGCTGGAGGGTTTCGTCGAGGTCCAACGGAACGATGTTGGCACCCGAAAGAAAAAGCAGGCGGGAAAGGCGGCCGCTGTGGCCGACAAAGGTCTTTCCGGAGAGGCTCGCGAAATCAAAGAGGCGGTGAATGGCATCCCCGGGGAGGGGCTTCTTACTCCACACGATGGAGCTTTTCCCGGAGGCAGTAGGTGATCCACCCGCGAATGGTCCCCTCCCCCGACCTCCGCACCCAGAACAGGGCCGTCATGGAGAGAAACAAAAAAAAGAGGAGAAAGAGCAGATTCACTCCAAAAAGAAATCCTCCCAGGAGAAAGGAGAGGGGCAATACGAGATCCCAGGGGACCTCGTACCGACCCAGAAGGGGCGTTTTCAAAATATGCCGGTAGGACTCCATCAGAGCCCGGCCCAGACCGTGAGGGTGTCCCAGATCGCCTTGGACATGAGGACAAGGGCGCCTCCCGCCACGGTCATGACTCCCTGGCGGATCCCGTCGGCATCGTGGCTCTTCATGGCAAAGCCTGCCCGGGCCATCCCCAGGATGAAGAGAAACGCTCCCAGTCCATAAACGACAAAGTTGGCGACGTTGTTGGCAAACTCTGTAATGAGGGGATTTTCCCCGAAGTTGTCGACAAAAACATTCACGAGCTCGGCATGCGGCATGGCCAGACCTCCTTTCGGGAACTCCTGAAAGCAACCTTAGTGCCAGAACGTAAATCATTATCATATAAAGAGACTTTCTTGATAAATTCGGACATATCCGGTCGGCATCGACGGAAAATCCCGAAAAGATTATTTATAAGTATCTGTCAAAAAAGAGAGAAGACGAAAACCAGATTTGAACGAATAACGATGATAATCATTATCATGATTATTCTTTTTTTTCGTCTTGCCAAGGGGAAGGCGTGCGTGTAGAATTCAAAAGATTGAAAATTTGGAGCGTTTATGCACGAATTTCGAGCGACTTCGCACTTTCATGCAAAGATCGCGAATTGGTGCATTCCGGTTTTCAGATGGCCCGTACCCTCGACTTCCCCGACAATGACGTCGGGATCAAGCGCCGGGTTTTTCGGGATCAAGAAGAGAAGGCCTCTCGATCAACGGCGAGTCGACGGCTTTTCGCCCCCTCTCCCCCCCTGATCACACACGAAGCCGCTCTTTAAAGCCAGGGTCAAAACGGACCGATGGACCGAATCCATCGACTCCACCAGGCCCCGACCACCACCTATTCCATTCATCGAGGAGGGAATTCATGGCGTCCTACCAGAAACTCACCCCGCCCAAAGACGGGCAGAAGATCACCATGCAGAACGGGAAGCTTGTTGTTCCCGACAACCCGATCATTCCGTTCATCGCCGGTGACGGCACCGGGCCCGACATCTGGAACGCCTCCGTGCGCGTCTTCGATGCCGCCGTCGCCAAGGCCTACAGCGGAAAGAAAAAGGTTGTCTGGTTTGAAACCTTTGCCGGCGAAAAGGCGAACGAGGTCTACGGCGCCAACACCTGGCTCCCCGAAGACACCCTGACCGCTTATCGCGAATTTCTGGTGGGAATCAAGGGACCCCTCACGACCCCCGTGGGTGGCGGCTTCCGCAGCATCAACGTGGCCCTTCGCCAGGAGCTCGACCTTTACGCCTGCGTGCGTCCCGTCGAGTGGTTCGGCTCCCCCTCCCCCGTGAAACAGCCGGAGAAGGTGAACATGGTCATCTTCCGGGAGAACACCGAAGACATCTATGCCGGCATCGAATGGGCGGCAGGCTCTCCCGCCATCGCCGAGTTCTACAAGATCTTCGAGAAGGAAGGGGTCATGAAGAAGATCCGATTCCCCAAGACCGCCAGCATCGGGATCAAGCCGGTCTCCGAAGAGGGAACCAAGCGCCTCGTCCGGGCGGCCATCCGCTTCGCCCTGGCCAACAACCGCCGGAGTGTGACCCTCGTCCACAAGGGCAACATCATGAAGTTCACCGAAGGCTTCTTCCGCAAATGGGGCTACGAGGTGGCCAAGGAAGAGTTCGGAGACAAGACGGTGAGCTGGGATGAATGCGGTGGCAATCCTCCGGCCGGAAAGCTCTTGATCCGCGACGAGATCGCCGATGCCTTCCTCCAGAAGATCCTTCTTCGCGCCGACGAGTACGATGTGATCGCCACCCTTAACCTGAACGGAGACTATCTCTCCGATGCCCTCGCAGCCCAGGTCGGTGGAATCGGAATCGCTCCCGGTGCCAACATCAACTATGAAACCGGCTTTGCCGGCTTCGAGGCGACCCATGGAACCGCCCCCAAGTATGCGGGGCAGGACAAGGTCAATCCGGGAGCCGTCATCCTCTCCGGCGAGATGATGTTCCGTTATCTCGGCTGGAAGGAAGCCGCCGACCTCATTTTAAAGGGCGTGAAGAATGCCATTCAGAAGAAGCGGGTAACCTATGACTTTGCCCGCCAGCTTCCGGGCGCCGTCGAGGTCAAGTGCTCCGAGTTCGGAACCGAGATCATCAACAATATGTAAGAGTGTTTTTTTCACAGGATACAAAAAGGGGAGCCGATGGCTCCCCTTTTTTTTGGCGCGTTCACAAGAGCCGGCCATTGAAAAGAATCAAATTCTCGCAATGATTGGCAAGACTGACTGAGTGCGATGGACAAATCCGTTATCCGCCGGGTTACGGATTGAGAAATCAATCCCCTCAATGCTAGGATTCAGAAAAGACCTCATGCTTTGATCCTTTCTCCTTTAGGAGCCCTGCTTGTCCCCGACCTCCCACAAACCCATTGTTTCAGGGTCAAAAATCGCCTGGATCGGTCTGGGCGCCATGGGAGTGCCCATGGCTACCCGGCTCTTCAAGGCCGGATACATCCTGACAGGATACAACCGGACCTCTCACGACTCCCTTTCCCCCCTACCCTTCCCAAAAGCGAAATCGCCGGCACAGGCGGTCCAGGAGGCGGACCTCGTCATTTTGATGGTTCGCGATGGAAAGGCGACGCGGGAGCTTCTCGAAGGAAAAGAGGGAGTTCTTTCGGCCCTCGTTTCGGGGCAGTTCGTGATCGACATGTCGACCATCTCCCCGGATGAGGCAAAAGAAGAGGCGCGGCTCGTCACGGACCGTGGCGCCCTCTACTTCGACATCCCGGTTTCGGGCTCCGTCGTGCCGGCGACCCGGGGAGAGCTCCTGCTCCTTGCCGGGGGGGAGGAGTCCCTTCGCCCTCTCATCGAGGCCCCACTCAAGGTTCTGGGAAAGAGCCTTTACTGGTTCGGTCCGGCGGGAAGCGGGATGGCCGCCAAGCTGGCCATGAACCTTCTTCTGGGGACTTACATGGAGGCTTTGGCCGAAACCCTTCAGGCCGGTTCGATCCTGGGCCTTGAGAAAAAAACTCTGGCGGAGGCCATCATCGACAGCCCTCTAGGGACGCCCTTTGCCCGGATCAAGGTCAAAAATCTTCTGGAGCGCGACTATACAAAGGCCTTCTCCGCCTCCCTCATGAAAAAGGATCTCGACCTTTTGGACAAGGCCCTGGGCGCCGCCTCCTCGAACCATCCTTCCCTGTCGGTCTTGAGGGATCTCTACCGGAAGGTGCTTGAGCGTGGTCAGGGAGAAAAGGATCTCTCGATCGTTGCGGAGGCCCTCCGTCAGAGTCCGGGCACGCACTGATGGGGATCGCCCTTCGCGCAAAAGCTCTCGGCAAGTCCTACGGACGCCCTGGAGCGCCGATCCAGAAGGTCCTCTCCGACCTCTCCTTCGAGATCAGGGAGGGCGAGTGGGTGGTCATCATGGGAGACTCCGGATCCGGAAAGTCGACCCTGTTGAATGTTCTGGCCGGCATCGATCCCTTCGACAGCGGAGAGCTTTTCCTGGACGACCTCTCCTGGGGATCCCAGAATGACGAGACAAAAACCCTGGTTCGGCGCCGGGACATGGGCTTTGTCTTTCAGAACTACAACCTCTTCCCCTTCCTCTCGGCCTTCGACAATGTGGCGCTCCCCGCCCGCCTCAACGGGAAAAACGACCGGGAAGGCGTCCGGGCCCTTCTTCGGGAGGTGGGACTTGAGGACAAGGCCCACAAGTTTCCCATGGAGCTCTCGGGAGGCGAACAGCAACGGGTGGCCATTGCCCGGGCGCTGGTTCACCGCCCCCGGCTTCTCCTGGCCGACGAGCCAACCGGAGCCCTTGATCATCTGACAGGCGAGAGGGTTCTTGACCTCATGAAGCTCCTGCACACAGAATTTCGCCCGACGATCGTCATGAGCACCCACAGCCACGATGCCGCCAGGTGGGGAGACCGAATTCTCCATCTCCGTGACGGGCGCTTTGTCTCTTTATCATCCTGACTTATGACAACGCTCCTTTTCTTCCTGCAGTATTCCCTCAGAAATCTTCGTAGAACGCCCCTGGCGACATCGCTCACCCTCTTCGGGATCTCCCTGGGAACGGCCATTGTCCTGGCTATTGTACAGGCCGACAGAAGCTCTCTTCTCTCCTTCAAAAATGCGGTCAACCATGTCCGGGATCCGGCGGTCCTCTCTCTGGTCGCCCCCTCCGGGGTCTTCTTCTCCGACCGGTCCATCGACCTCATCGAGGAAGCTCTGGGGCCGGCCCCCTTTCGGATCTCGCCTCTGCTGGAGCTGACTGTGGTTGTGGGGGGAGATGTTGCAGGCGATGCTCCGGGCGTTGCCAAAGAGGGCGCCCAGGGGCAAACGTTCCTCCTGAAGGGACTCGACTTCCTGGAGAGTGCGGATCGGCCCCCAGGAAAAAGCGCGAGACAGATCCTCGCCACCCCCGGCGGAGTCTACCTTCCTCCCCACACCCTTGCGCTTTGGCATTTCCATGTGGGAGAGACGCTCCCGGTGGCCTATGGAACGGCTACCGTTCCCCTCAAGATTCTTGGTGAAGTCCCCGAAACTCTCCGCAGCCGAATGCTTCCCCGGAACACCTTTCTCATGGACCTCTCCTGGGTCCAGACTCTCTTTGGAAAGGAAGGACAGATCACCCGGGTCGACCTTCTCTGGGACGGCCCGCGCACCATGACACCCTCCCACCGGCTTGTCGAGGCGCTCGCGACCCACCTCCGGAGCTCTCTTGGGAAGGAAGTGAGGGTCCTTTCGAGAAAGGAGCGAAAGAGCCAGTACGACTCCATGCTCTCGGCCTATCGCTCGAACCTCACGGCCCTCTCTCTCGTGGCCTTTCTTGTGGCCTATTTTCTGATCGCCAATACCCTCCTTCTCTTCGTCGTCCGTCGTCGCTCAGAAATTGCCACCTTGCGGCTTCTGGGGGTGACCGCCCGGGAAATCCGCCTTCTTCTGGTCTTTGAGGCGGGATGGTTCGGAATCCTGGGAGGTCTTTTCGGGATCCTGTGGGGACAAGTACTGGCAACTGTGACACTTCGGGCCGTCTCCCGGACCATCGCCACCATGTTCCTTCCCCCCCACCTGCTTCCCTCTCCCGTCTCCCTCACCGAATATCTTCTGGCAATCCTGTTCTCTTTGGGGGTCTCCCTCCTGGCCATCTATGCCCCGATCCGGGAAGCGACAACCATTCCTCCTGTGCTGGGACTCTCCCGCCAGTCAGAGGAGCTTGGAACCCATCTTCGCCAGAAGCGGTTCTGGGGGCTCTTTGTCCTTTTTGCCCTCCTGGCCTTTGGGGCGAGCCGACTTCCTGCAGTCCATCGATTTCCCTGGGGAGGATACGCCGCAGCCCTTCTGGCGGTCTTTTCCGGGAGCTTTCTGATTCCAGCGCTTCTTTCGTCTCTCGCTCCCTTTTTTCGACGGATCTCCCAAGGTCTCTCCTCTCCGGTTCTCTCCCTCTCCCTCTCCGCCTTTACCGCCACGACGAGCCGAACGAGAATCGCCATCTCCGGAGTCATGGCAAGCCTTGGCATGGTCGTGGGAATCGTGGTCATGATCTCCTCCTTTGAAAAGACTCTCAACCTCTGGATCGACCAGAACCTGACGGCCGATATCTACATCAAGCCGGCCACCTGCCTCTCCTCCTATTGTACGGAGACGCTCACCGACGGCCTCTATCGTCAGATCAAGCAGGAGACGGGCGTTCTTCGGGTCGCCCGCTACACCCTGCTCATGGCGCCGATCGAAGGGAAGCCCTCCTACCTGGCCTACTCCGATCTCCATCGCTTTTATCAAAGAACTCCCCTTCCCCTTGTGGACAGCCCCCCCTCATCCCAGGTGATGGAGGACTTTCAAAAAGGGAGGGGCGTTCTCGTCTCTGAGCCCTTTGCCAGCCGCTTCGGGAAAAGGGTCGGAGATCCCGTCACCTATCCCTCCCGGAAAGGGCCCCTCACGAAAAAAATCCTCGGGATCTATCGGGACTATTCGACAATTGAAGGCATTCTCCTTCTTCCCTACCGGAACCTCCTTCCCGAGCAGGGAACTTCGGCCCCCTCGAACCTTTCCGTCTTTCTCCGGGACCCGAATCAGGCCAATGCCTTCATCTCCCATCTCACCACCTCTCTCGCTCCCGATCTCCATCTCTTGATACGCTCCCAGGATGGACTGCGATCCCGGATACTTGAGGTATTCCATCAGTCCTTCTCGGTCACTTATGCCCTTCTGGCCATCGCCATCGTCGTCTCCATCTTCGGGGTCTCGAACTCCCTCATCCTTCTTCTCTATGAAAGACGTCGGGAATTTGCCCTCTACCGCACCCTGGGACTCCTCTATCGCGAGCAGATTCTCATGCTCCTCTTCGAAACCATCCTGATCGTCCTTTGGGGGATCCTGATGGGAATCACCCTCGGTCTGGTGGTCGGAGCCATTATTGTCTTTGTGATCAACCGGGAGGCCTTCGGATGGACGATTCTCTGGCATCTTCCCCAAAAGGACATCCTGTTTCTGTGCCTGACACTCTTTGGAGCCTCCCTTCTCTCCCTTGTGGCTCCGGCCACTCTGTTGAAACGGGACAGGACCATCGCAGGAGAGCGACTGTGAGATCCATACGCTACTTCTTTCCCCCCCTCTTTTTCCTGATCCTTTTCTGGATGACGGGTGCTCCCAACGTTCATGCCGCGCCTTCCCAAGGGATGTGGGAAGACCTTCTTTCCCATGGGGACTTCCCCATCGAGTGGTGGTACATGACAGGATTTCTGACGACGGAAAAGGGGAAAAATCTGGGGTTTCAGGCAACGTTCTTTCGGATGAAAAATACACAAGCCTCCTCTGATAAACAATCGGCTCGAGGGCCCTGGGCGCCTCGCGAGATCTTTGGATTTCATGGGGCGATCTCGAATCTCAGCAGGAAAACATTTGCCTCGACGGAGCGGGAGAGGAGAGGATTTGACCAGTCGGTGGCAACACAAGATCATCCGTTTTCAGTCCGTATCGGGCGGAATCGTCTTGACCATAAAAACACCAATGCCTTCTTTCTCGGACTTTCTTTCCGGGTTAAGAATCAAAGCTATGACCTAAAGCTGACCCCTCTCACTCCCCCTATCTGGCACGCCGCTCACAAAAAGTTCTTTACCGGACCCCGTCCCATCGATTATGCCTACTACTACTCTTATCCCCTCGTGACGGTGGAGGGCACACGCACGATTGTCCATCAAGACGGATCGGTCACTCATGAACGTCTCCACGGCCAGTGTTGGTTCGACCACGAATGGATGGCCCAAACGTTGGCGCCAGGGCAAATCGGATGGATCTGGCTCTGGGCCTGGAACAAGGAAAATACCCAAGGGATCATGCTCTACCAGATGCTCGACCGGGGAGGAACACTCTCTCCGTTTCACCGGGCCACTGTGATGAAACGAACAAAAACGGGAATCACCTTGGAAAGAACAAAAGATGTCTTTCTGGTTCAAGGATTGAACCGGGGGTGTGTAGATTTAAAGAAAATCCAATTTTTGGTAGATCACACAATGAAAATCAGCGTCTTGCCCAAAATAAAGGACCAGATGCTGAAAGGAGCTGTCAGCTACTGGGAAGGGGCGGCTCGAATGGGCATTGGAAAAGACTCTGGTGGAGAGGGGTATCTGGAGGTAACAGGATTCGATAAGCAAAAACTATCGTCAGAAAATGATAAGCTCTGTCAGTCGAGGGAAAAAAGTCCTTGAGCCCACTCTAATGTTGCATATTCGGGAAGCGCTAATTGCACTTGGGGTGATACACCAAAGGCTTTCGGGTAAAATGGCTTCGGAAGATTGATCCGCGCAATCGTCTCAAGATTTTTCGGATCCAATGGATTGAGCCTGAAAGATCTGCCAATCAGTTCTTTCCCGAGTACGTCTCCTCCTTTATAATAGAGGAGCTTGATACCAGACTCTCTCATCCAACGCGAAGCCAATCTGTTAAAGCGCAGCCGTGAGTCCTTGCTTTTTCTTTCAAAATACTTGTCTCTGAGTTTTAAAAAAAAGGTATTATGATTGACGACCGCTCCGAGATCAAAGATTCGACGAATGCTATCTGTCTGAGTATGAATTCGATATTCGACAAGAGACTCCGGAACAATTCTTACCCTTCCAAGCTCATATAACCTAAAAGAAAAATCCGTATCTTCTAGCCAAAATGGGTCAAAATTTTTGTCAAACATACCAATTTTAAGAGCATCGGCTCTTTTAAAAAAATATGTTGATGTTTGTGGTTCAAGAAATGGTTCAGACTCCCAACGGGGGGTTCCAGAAAAGAGAATCTTCCCCCAACGAGGCATGCTGGGTTTATTTTCTTTTCCAACTATATTTTTCCCATCTGATGAAATTTCATCAAACCACGAACCAATGAGGGCGATATCTTTATTGCTCCCGATGAGATCAAGCTGTCTTGTGAGTCGATCGGGCCTCATCCGATCATCACTATCAAGGAAGGCTATAAATTCTCCTCGGCTTTCTTGTATCCCTCTATTACGGGCTGAAGAGGCGCCCTTCCTTTCTTCTCGGACAATTCGAATACGATCCGGATTTCGCACCTGCCAATCGTTAGCAACAATTCGGGATCCTTCTGTTGCGTTGTTGTCTACCAGAACAATCTCAAAATTCTGGTATGTTTGAGAAAAGACAGAAGCTAATGCTTCGGGTAATTCCTTCTCATAACGAGTCATTGGAATCACTACAGAAATAAGAGGGCTCTTCATCTAAACCCCATAGATCTATTTTTCATCCTTTAAAACCATGTTTTAATATGTACTTATAGAATTTTGGATTGAGCCACCTGTTAGGGTAATTGTATATAACTGGAAAGCTTTCTACTCGTTCTTTGATAACCTTGGGATGAGTCCCATTAAATGGCTTCATTATTTCCATGTTTTCAGGAAGATACTCCTTTGAAGCAATCTTTTCCGAATCTTCTTTGGTTATCCCTCCATGATGATAAAGCGCTGCCTTTGCACGGATCTTCTCTTGAAGCTTTTTCGGATCATTGACAAATCCATAATGATACAGAAATCCATCTGCATAGCGCCAAAGATGTTTTTGCTCTTTGCCAATATACTGTCCATCACTTTTTCTGGCAAAGCCGGAAGAGTCTCCAACGGACTCGACCCTACCATCTGCTCTGACTATTCTTAAGAGCCGTCTTCCAGCATATGGATTCGTATGCCAATAATCACCATAAAAATACTTTTGGCGTAACATCAGACCAAGGATCTTTTTCTCATCCTTGTGCCGCTCCATTGAGGCAATTAATCTTTCATAATCCTCGAGCCATTTTCAAAACTCCAGCGAGAATGATTTCAATTAATATCTTTTAATATTAAATA
>JBMFWG010000022.1:0-31827 GCA_049965515.1 Leptospirillia bacterium | reverse complement strand
AGGAACCCACCGAAGCGGCCTGGTCCGCCGTCGGAATCCCCTTCCTTTTCGCTTGCAAGGCTTGCGAAGCGAGAGGAGGGGGTGGATGTCAAGTGGCGGTTACCGGACTTCTCCGGTCTCGTTTTTTAAGGATCTTCCGCTCTTCTGGCGGTCTCTGGGCCTTCTTGCTCTCAACTTCTCGACCGGTTGGTCTTTATCACATTTTTTTCCAAAGGCGGAATGATTTATGACGGCTTCACTCATGCACACGCGGAACATTGCCATCATCGCCCACGTCGACCACGGGAAAACGACCCTTGTCGACAAGATGCTTCAGCAGGGACATGTTTTTCGGGATAACGAGGTGGTGGAGGAGCGCGTCATGGACTCCAACGCCCTGGAAAAGGAGCGGGGAATCACCATCCTCGCCAAGAATACCTGTATCTTCTACCAGGATTACCGGATCAACATCGTCGATACGCCGGGACACGCCGACTTCTCGGGTGAGGTGGAGAGAACCCTCACTCTTGTCGATGGCGTCCTTCTTGTGGTCGATGCCTTTGATGGTCCGATGCCCCAGACCCGGTTTGTTCTCAATAAGGCGCTCCGCATGGGCCTTCGTCCGGTGGTGGTGATCAACAAGATCGACCGCCCAGGCGCGCGGCCGATTGAGGTCCAAAACGAGGTCTTCAGCCTTTTTATCGAGCTCGGGGCAACCGATGCCCAGATGGAGTTCCCCGTTGTCTTCGCCTCGGCCAAGAAAGGGATCGCTTCCCTCAATGCCGAAGTGGAAGGGACGGATCTTGTTCCGCTTTTCGACACGATCATCAGCTACGTTCCGCCTCCGGAGGTCGACGAGAACGGGCCGTTCCTGATGCAGGTGACGAGCTTCGAGTACGACTCCTATGTGGGACAGATCGCCCTGGGCAAGATTGTCCGCGGCAAGGTCGCCACCGGAGAGACCATCGCCCGGGTGGTGGACGGCGCCCTGGTCGAGAAGAACAAGGTGAAGAAAATTCTCTCCTTTGAAGGGCTCAAGCGGGTCGAGGTTCCCTCGGCCAAGGCCGGAGACATCATCCTGATCGCCGTCTTCGAGGATCTTCGGATCGGGGATATCCTCTCCGATGTCACCGACCTCGGGTCTCTTCCTCCCATCGAAATCGGCGAGCCCACCATTTCTCTTGAGTTCATGGTGAACAACTCGCCCTTCTGCGGTCAGGAGGGCAAGTTTGTAACGAGCCGGAACCTCCGTGATCGCCTGATGAAGGAGATCCGCACCAACGTCGCCCTGCGGGTCGAGGAGACGGCCAGCCCTGACGCCTTCAAGGTGTCGGGCCGGGGGGAGCTCCACATCGGGATCCTCATCGAGACGATGCGCCGGGAAGGGTACGAGTTCCAGGTCTCCCGCCCTCATGTCCTTTACAAGGGAGACGGGGCGCAGCGTCAGGAGCCTTACGAATACCTCGTCGTCGATGTCCAGGAAGATTATGTAGGCGCCGTCATCGAGAAGCTGGGACCCCGGAAGGGGGAGATGCTCAACATGGCCCCCCAGAAGGATGGCCATGTCCGCCTCGAGTATCTCATTCCGGCTCGCGGACTTCTGGGATACCGGAGCGAGTTCCTCTCGGATACCAAGGGAACTGGGATTCTGAACCATACCTTTCACGGGTACGGCGATTACAAGGGCGAGATTCCCGGCCGTATCAACGGAGCCCTGATCTCCATGGAGACCGGAGAAACCGTCGCCTATGCCCTGGAGGGCGTGCAGGACCGGGGCGTGCTCTTCGTGGGGCCTGGGGTCAAGGTTTACGAGGGGATGATTATCGGCGCCCATTCACGACCGACCGACCTGGCGGTGAACCCCTGCAAAAAGAAACACCTGACCAATATCCGCTCCTCGACCGCCGAGGATGCCATCACCCTCGTTCCCCCCAAGGTTCTCTCCCTGGAGCAGGCGCTGGAGTTCCTTGAGGATGACGAGATCCTGGAGGTGACCCCTGAGGCCCTCCGCATCAGAAAACGCATCCTGAACGAACAGGAAAGAAGGAGGGCCTCGAAAAAATGATTCGGACAGCCATGACCCGTCTTGTTGGTTCGATGGTCGCGCCTGTGACCGTCCTTCTCTTGACTTTCGCTCTCACCCTGACCTTCGGAGGATATTCCATGACTGCTTCTGCTGCCGACAAGACGGCCTCTCTCCCCCCTGGAGAATATGCTGAAATTGAAACTTCCATGGGAACGATCGTCTGCCAGCTCTTTCCCGCCTCTGCCCCCGAAACGGTTGCCAACTTCGTGGGTCTCGCCGAGGGGACCAAATCCTTCATCGACCCCCGGACCGGAACCTCCGTCAAGCGCCCCTTCTTCGACGGCCTGATCTTCCACCGGGTGATCAAGGACTTTATGATCCAGGGCGGGGATCCGCTGGGGAACGGAACCGGCGGTCCGGGCTATCAGTTCAAGAACGAGGTGGACCCCTCCCTCCATTTTGACAAAAAAGGTGTCCTCGCCATGGCCAATGCCGGCCCCGACACCAACGGGAGCCAGTTCTTCATCACCGTGGCCCCGACCACCTGGCTTGACGGTTCCTATTCGATTTTTGGACAGGTCGTCTCCGGACAGGACGTCGCCGACAAGATCTCTCAGGTTCCCACCGGGAAAAATGACCGGCCCATCACGCCCGTGACGATCCTTCATGTCAAAATCGTTCGTGTGGCCCCCTAAGGTTAGGAGGCTCGTCTTCAAGAGAGTGAGGAGATCCGGTCCATGATCGGATCTCCCTCCATGCAGGCCCTCTTTTTGGGAACGGGGAGTTCCGTGGGGGTGCCCATGATCGGGTGCCACTGCGCCGTCTGCCTCTCTCCCGACCGGAGAAATCACCGCACCCGCTCCTCTCTTCTTGTCACTGTCGGCGGGAAGAACATTCTCGTCGACACCTCCCCCGACTTGCGGATCCAGGCCCTGCGCCACGGGCTCGACCGGGTCGATGCCGTAATCTATACCCATGCCCATGCCGACCATGTTCTGGGGCTCGACGAGCTTCGGACTTTCAACTTCATCCAGGGACGAGAAATCCCTATCTATGCGCCGTCCCGAGTCCTTGACAGGGTGAGGGCGATGTTTTCCTATGCTTTTTCGGAGGTCAATCGGGAGGGGGTGACGCGTCCTGATCTGGTTCCCTATGCTCTGGACGGGCCGCGGGAGATCTTCGGACTTCCGGTTCGTCCCTTTCTTGTCGAGCATGGGCCAACCCGGAACACGGCCCTTCGTCTGGGGGATCTTGTTTATTTGACGGATTGCAATGCCGTCCTTCCGGAGGGGAAGGAGATCATGAAGGGAACGCGGACCATGGTGGTGGGGGTTGTTCGCTACGAGCCCCATATCTCCCACTTTGGTCTGGACCAGGCCTTGGGGGAGATTCGGGAGGTGGCGCCGGAGGAGGCTTGGATCACCCATATCTCCCATCGGATGGACCATGCCACCCTGGAATCCCAGCTTCCCCCCGGGATCCGTCCGGCCTACGATGGTCTCAGGATCTCCCTCTAGAAAACTGGGCTAGACGGCGGGGATCTCCTTCATCGCCGCCAGGATCTTCTCCGTCAGCGGCACCACCTCTCCCACATCCTTTCCATAGCCGTCGGCTCCGATCTCGGTACTGAACTTGGGCGTCACCACCGCTCCTCCCACTATGACCTTGTAGGGAAGATTCCGCTCCCGGATGGCATCGACCGCTACCTTCATCTGGATCATCGTGGTGGTCATCAGCGCTGAAAGGGCGACAATCTGGGCCTTTTCCTTTTCTGCCGTCTCGAGGATCGTCTCAAGCGGGACATTGCGGCCGAGATCGATCACCCGGAAGCCGAAATTTCTCAGCATGAGGATGCAGATGTTCTTTCCGATGTCATGGATGTCTCCCTTGACGGTGGCAAAGACGATCGTCCCCTTGGGTTCGGTGGGACCCTTGGCTTCGAGAAGGGGCTGGAGGATCTCTACGCCCTTCTTCATGGTGTCGGCCCCCGCGATCAGGTGGGGGATGAACTTCTGTCGGGCCCCGAAGAGGTCGCCGAGCTTGCGGATTGCTGGGGTCATGACGTCGACGAAGATGTCGAAGGGGGCCATTCCCTCGGCCAGCGCCGACTCTACGAGAGGGACAATGGCTTCGCGCTCGCCTTCAATGATGGCGCGTTCGATCTTCTCCCGGGTCGTGAGGGACTGAGCCTGAGTGGCTGAGCTCGCTCCGGTGGCCGTGGCAACGGAAGCGGCTCCCTTGTCCCCCTGGGGGACGAGTGGGGTCCAGCTCTCCGCCTTGATGATGAAGACGCGGCATTCGGGGTCGCGTCCCGAGAAGAGGCTAGCGGCCGCGACCGTCTGGTGAAGCAGGGGATCGTAGGGGTCGCAGATGGCTCCGTCAAGGCCGGCGCCGATCGCCATGGCGAGAAAGGTGTCGTGAACGGTCTTGCGCATGGGAAGGCCGAAGGAGACGTTGGAGAGCCCGACAACGGTGTGGGCGTTCCATTCGGACTTGAGGAGGCGGATCGTCTCGAGTGTCTGCCGGGAGGCCTCCTGGACCGCCGAAACGGTCAGGGCCAAGGTGTCAAAGACGATGTCCCGGGGTGAGAGTCCGAAGCGCTCGGCCGCCCTCAGGATCTTTTCGGCGTTCTTCATCCGGTCGATGGCCTTCTCGGGAATGTCGTCTCCCGAGAGGAGGCCAATTACCGAGGCTCCATAGCGGCGGATCAGGGGAAGAACCTCCTCGAGCCTCTCGTCCTCCGCATTGACGGAATTGACCAGGGCACGGCCGGGGTAGATCCGAAGTCCCGATTCCAGGGCCGAGGCAAAGGAGCTGTCGATGACCAAAGGAGAGGAGACGACATTGCCGATGGCAATGACGGCCTTTTCCATCATCAGGGCTTCGTCGACGAGAGGAACACCCACATTGACGTCCAGGGCGTGGGCTCCCGCGGCGGCCTCCTTTCGGGCTTCGGCCACGATCAAATCGGTTCGCCCTTCGGCGATGGCCTCGGAGAAGAGCTTCTTTCCTGTGGGGTTGATCTTTTCCCCGATCAGGACAAAGGGGGCTCCCGTTCCGATAGGGATCACCCGGGTGCGGGAGGCGATCCGGGTATGGGGAGAAGGGGACCGGAGGCGAGGGGGCCGGCCCTTCAGGATCTTCGAGATGAGCCGGATATAGTCGGGAGTGGTGCCGCAGCAGCCTCCCACGATGTTCGCTCCGGCCTCCGCGAAGGCCGGGGCAAAGGAGGCCATCTCTTCGGCTCCTGACGGATAGACGGTCTTGCCGTCCCGGTGGACGGGAAGGCCGGCATTGGGTTCGATTCCCAGATAGGTGTGGGTGGTGCGTCCCAGACGTTCGAGAACGGGAAGCATGGCCTCGGGTCCCACCGAACAGTTGAGCCCCATGATCTCGACGGAAAAGCCCTCGAGGACGGCGGCCACAGTTTCAGGGTCGCTCCCGGAATCGGTGATCCCGTCGGCATTGTAGGTCATGAAGGCCATGACCGGGATCCCTGGGGCCCCCTCCCGGACGCCAATGAGGGCGGCCCGCATCTCCTGAATGTCGAACATCGTCTCGATGGCGATCAGGTCGACGCCGGCTTCAGCCAGGATGGAGGCCTGCTCCCGGAAGATTGCGACGGCCTCTTCGAAGGTGGTGTCACCGAAGGGGGCGATGGTGGAGCCGAAGGGGCCGATGTCGCCAGCGACATAGGCCTTGCCTGCGGCCGCACGTCGGGCCAGCTCGACGCCTGCATGGTTAATCTCCCGGATGCGTCCCTCGGCCTGGTATTCGGCCAGACGGCGGCGGGAGGCGCCAAAGGTGTTGGTCAGAAGGATGTCGGAGCCGGCGGCCCGGTATTCGGCATGGACGGCCTGGATGTCCTTCGGCCGTTCGAGGTTCCATAGGTCCGGGGCATAGCCGGGAGGAAGCCCCCGGCCCTGGAGCAGGGCCCCCATGGAGCCGTCGAGGATGAGGATGTCCTTTTTGAGCCGTTCGAGAAGAGGAATCACGCGTCGTTCTCCGAGTCTGGGAGGGGGTGAGGGCTTGTTCCGGGCTTCTGCCATCCAATGACGGCAGAGACGGACAGGCGGGGAATCATGATAAAGGCTTCGTTGAGGGTGACGCCGATCTTGTGGGCCTCGGTCAGGGCCATCACCTCTGTCTGGGAGGCGAGGGGCCAGTCTCCGTATCCCACGCCGAATCGGAAGGTTCTCTGGTATCCCGCCCTGACAATTTCTCGCTCCAGAATGTGATCGAGCCAGATCCCCATGTAATCGGCCATCCAGGCTCCCACCCGTTCAAGAAAGTAGGCGTGGGCGGGTTCGGGGCCGGAGAGTCGGTCCACCTCCGTTTCGATCCGGGGACCGATCGTGGCCACGATGAGGGTCGCATAGTCGCAGTGCCTGAGGAGCTTGACCATCTTCTGTCCCACGAAGAGGGTGGAACTCTCCCGGGTCAGGACCCGCTCTTCCTCAAGTCCGGTGATGGTCAGGGTCCGATAGACCCCCTGCCCCTCGATCATGCGGTAGCCCTCTTCGATGGCCTGGCCAATGGCCTTTTCCATCGCGGGCTCGCCGAGGTCGGAGAGCCGAGACTTTTTCGGGATGCGCATCTCCCGAAGGATCTGGCGCTCCTCGATTTCAAAGGGAATATTATGGAAAAAGACGGGATGACCCAGGCGTATGGCCGGCATCGTATCCTTTCGCGACGGTGTCGTTAGAACGAGAAACAAGAAAAGGACCGGGCCTGGCGTCTCCTTTGGGTGAACGCGCGGACCCGGTCCCGAAATTCGGTCCGGTTAAGTCTGGGGGCGAAGAGGGAGTTCGCCTCACCGACGCGGGGCCAGGACCGTCAGGAGACGGCCTGACGGGAGAGAGAGTCGATGGAGATGAGCCTCTCCGCCTCTTCCCGGATCTGATGGTTGATGTGCATGGAACAGAACTTGGGGCCGCACATCGAGCAGAACTCCGCATGCTTGAAGGTCTCCTGCGGAAGGGTCTCGTCGTGCATGGAGCGGGCCCGGTCAGGATCGAGAGAGAGGTCGAACTGGTTCTTCCAGTCGAAGGCGTAACGGGCTCGGGAGAGATTGTCGTCCCGATCCCTGGCTCCCGGTCGATGGCGCGCGATATCGGCGGCATGAGCGGCGATCTTGTAGGCAATGATGCCGTTTCTCACGTCCTCGAGGTCGGGAAGTCCGAGATGTTCCTTGGGGGTGACGTAGCAAAGGAGGGCCGCCCCCGCCGTCGCTGCGGCCGTGGCCCCAATGGCCGAGGTGATGTGATCGTAGCCGGGAGCGATATCGGTGACCAGGGGGCCCAGCACATAGAAGGGGGCTTCGTGGCAGAGCTCCTGCTGCTTCTCGACATTCATGGGGATCTGATCGTAGGGAACATGGCCGGGTCCTTCGATCATGACCTGAACGTCGGCCTCCCAGGCCCTTTTTGTCAGACGCCCCAGAACCTCGAGCTCGGCGAACTGGGCGGCGTCGGAGGCATCGGCGAGACACCCTGGGCGCAGTCCGTCTCCCAGGGAGAGGGTGACATCGAACTCCCGGCAGATCTCAAGGATCTGGTCGAAGGCGGTGTAGAGGGGATTTTCCTTGTTGTGGCGGAGCATCCACTGCGCCATGAGAGAGCCTCCGCGGCTCACGATACCGGTAATGCGGCTGGCGGTGAGGGGAATGAAGTCCCGGAGAAGACCGCAGTGGATGGTCATGTAGTCGACGCCCTGTTCGGCCTGGGAGCGGATCACCCGGAGAAGATCCTCCGTGGTCAGCTCCAGGGGATCGCCGACTTGGTGGATGGCTTCGTAAATCGGGACGGTGCCCAGGGGAACGGGGCTCATTCGAAGCATCGCCTCGCGGATCTCGGGGATCTTTGGACCGGTGGAAAGGTCCATGACTGTATCTGCACCGTGCTTGAGGCAGACAGAGAGCTTGTTGGTCTCGTTTTCAATGTCCGGAACGAGGGAGGAGTTTCCGATATTGGCGTTGATCTTGCAGGTCAGTCCGATGCCGATGCCCATGGGAACGAGTTCGGGATGGCGGATGTTGGCCGGGATGATCATGCGCCCCCTGGCAATCTCGGAGCGGATGAATTCCGGGTCGACCCTTTCGACGGAGGCGACATAGGCCATCTCCGGAGTGATTTCCCCCTTTTTGGCATAGTGCATCTGGGTGACCACTCCGGTCCTCCCCTTGATCCAGTCGTGTCTCATATGCGATCTCCCGAATAAAGTCGATCTGTGTCAGGTTCCGAAGGATCTCACGCCCCGGCCCCCCTTCCGACGAGAAGCGGAAGGGCGGGGGGATCCCCGACGGGACCCTCGCGAAATTTCCCTACCAGTTATGGACCTTAAAATCTCCTCCCCCCATTGAACGAGAAGGGCATGAGTCAAGGAGGGGCCGTCCGTCCTGAGCGTCTTGAGGACAAGGCGGAACACCGTCCCTCCCCGGAGGCACCTCAGGTGGCTTCGGGCACGATCCAGCCAAGACAGATCCTGGCCAGATTCTGGAAGGATCTGTCTTCCGGCAGGGAATCCCGGCCCGAATGGCATGCCCTAGAGAGGAAATACAATGTTCTGATTTCATCACGGGGAGAGCGTTCTTGTCAATGAAAAAAGGGAAAGATCTCCCGCGCTGGCCATGGAGGAGAAGGGCGCCGGGCCGGGACCCGCCCTGAGGAACGGGAATCATCTCCTGGTCTTTTGGAAATTGTCAGTTTTTCAGTGGCAATAACATCTTTGTCGGGGGCAGATTTCCCTTGCGGTCTTTGGATCTTTGGACTAGAATCGGGGGGTGGAAAAGGGAGACGTATCCGCTGGATCCTCTCCCTTTTCCACCCGAATATGAGGAGGGGGCAGCGAAGGTCCATGCCGCCCCCAGGATGAATCCGGCCCTCGGGAACGGGAGTGTTCCTCTCCTTTCCGACGGCCAGGGTGGAGGACAGAATGGCCAAGAAAATCGTGATTTTGGGCGGAGGCGTCGCCGGAACAATCGTCGCAAACCAGCTTGCGAGAAAGATCCCCGGGGAGCTTCGTTCGCGAACGGTGTCGATCACCCAGATCGGCAACACCGAAACCCACACCTACCAGCCGGGCTGGCTCTACATTCCCTTCGACCTTTCCCGTCCGGAAGACCTCAAGAGGCCCCAGCGATCCCTTCTCGACCCCTCGATCGGTTTTGTCCAGGACACTATCGCGAAGATCGACGTGAAGTCCCAGAAGCTCACCTCGAAGGAGGGAAAGGAGTACTCCTATGATATCCTCGTGATCGCCACCGGTTCGGTTCCCCGTCCCGACCTTACCCCGGGCCTGGCCGAGGCCGGCCACTGGTTCCATACCGAGGAGGGGTCCATCAAGCTTCGGGATGCTCTCCGGAGCTTCACGGGGGGCCGGATTGTCATCGCCATGGGGGTTCCCCACAAGTGTCCGGTGGCCCCGGTTGAGGTGACCCTCATGCTCGACGACTACCTGCACAAGCGTGGCCTTCGGGACAAGAGCGAGATCACCTATACCTATCCCGTGGGCGCGGTCCACACCATTCCGTCCGTGGCCAAGTGGGGGGCCCAGACCTTCGATGAGCGGGGGATCAAATACGAGACCTTCTTCAACATGAAAGAAGTCGACGCCAAGAACAAGGTGGTCCACAGCATGGAGGGAAGCCAGGTCCCCTTCGATCTCCTTATCACCATTCCCCAGCATCGGGGCGCCCAGGTCATTCTCGACTCGGGGCTCGGGGAAGGAGGCTGGATCCCGACCAACAAGGAGACCCTCCAGATGGAAGGGACCGAGAACGTCTTCGTCGTGGGCGACACTACCAACCTGCCCATTTCGAAGGCCGGATCCACCGCCCACTTCTCCGCCGACGTTCTTGTGGAGAACGTGGTCGACCTGCTCACCGGCCACAAGCCGTCGCACAAATATGACGGCAAGGTCTTCTGCTTCATCGAGACTGGGCGGAACCAGGCGAGCTACATCTCTTTCAACTACACAAATCCTCCCGTCCCTCCGACTCCGACCACCATGGTCCACTGGATGAAGATTTCCTACAACAAGATGTACTGGCTGACGTCGAGAGGCATTCTATAGGAGAGCGCGATGGGAGAAGAAACACGGACAGACAGCCTTGTGGCAAGGCTTGAGGAACCGGCGACCCGGGATTTGCTCTTTCGGATTCTGGATCGCCTCGATACACTGACCGAGACGGTGACGGGTTTGAAGGCCCTCACCGACATTGGCTCGAATGCTCTGGTAGAACGGGTGGCCGAATCGGCTGACCGGGCCGTGACCCTTCTCGATCGGGCTTCCGATCCGGCCGTTGTTGCCGTTCTCGAGAAGCTGCGCGAAGTGGAGGGTGTCATTCCCGCCCTTGAGCGGATTGCCCCGCTGGTCAGTTCGGGAGGGCTCGACATTCTTGTCGAGATGGGCACCGCGGCGGCCGCGATCAACCGCCTGATGACTGACGGGCTTCTTGAGCGGCTCGTCTCCCAGGTGGAGCAGGCCAGTCAGATGCTCGAACTCGTGAAGGCCCTGCCCATTGAAAAGATGAATGCCGCGGTCCACAAAATGGAGGAGGTGGGGGCGCTTGAGACCCTGCCCGACGTGGCGGCCGGAGTGGTGGCTCTCTCCCGGATCGTCAACGACCAGTTCGTGGAGCGGATCATGGTTACCCTCGAACACTGGGTCAGCGAGGTGGAAATCCTCTATTCCGCCGTCAACCGGATCTCCGATGAGGGGCAGACCGGTTCGGGGATCATGGGGATGATTTCCCTTCTGAAAGACGCAGAAAACCAGAAGGCGATCTACACGGGACTCGAGCTCGTGAAGGCCATCCGTGCGGCCCGACATTAGGCTCGCTCTTCACTTTTTCGCTTCATCTCGCGTTCGACGTCCTGAGGGGGAAGGCCGGGGGTCTTCTCCCTTATTTTTTCTTATTCGTGGGCCGCTCGCGACTAGAGAATGGATCCATCTTTCTCTTTTGCTTCACCGTATCGAGAGGAGATTTTATGCCAACTGTCCATGAAGTCGATCTCTTTACCATCGGGGCTGGGGGCGGAGCCTATCCGGCCGCCTTTCTCCTGGCCCGGTCAGGACTTCGGGTCGTCATGGCCGATACGAAGGGAGTCATGAGCGGCAACTGCCTGGCCGAGGGATGCGTTCCCTCCAAGTCCGTTCGGGAGATCGCGGCCCATCTGGTGCGCCAGCGGCGCTTTGCCTTTTGGGGACTGCCCGGGGAACTTTCGGTGGATTACCGGGGAGTCGTGGCCCACAAGGATCGCGTCCAGAAGTACCGCTACGACCAGCATGCCCAGGAGATGGCGGAGCTTCCGACCCTTCGTCTGGTCACCGGACGGGCCCGCTTTCTCGATGATCATACCATCATTGTGGAGGGAGATCGGGGGGAGGAGCGTTACCGGGCCCGCACCATTATCGTGGCCAGCGGCTGCGACATCGTCCGTCCGGACTTTCCGGGGGCCGACCTTTTCCTCGACAGTCGGGACTTCTTCGCTTTGAACCCCACCCTGACGGAACGACCCGCCTCCCTGGTCATCGTGGGAGGCGGGTATATCGGCCTTGAGACGGCAACGATGTTCCACGCTCTGGGAACGGAGGTGACCCTGATCGAAAAGGGGCCCCGAGTTCTCTCCACCATGGATACCTCCATGGTGGAGGAGCTTTGCGGCCTTCTTGATCCTGGGATTCGGATTCTTACGAACACCAGGATTCTGAAGGCGGAAAGGACCGAATCGGGGATGGCGCTCCACTATCAGACAGGGGATGCCGCTCCCGAGGTGGTCCGGGCCGAGAAGGGAATGGTGGCCGTGGGACGCCGTCCCCTCGTTCCAGAAGGCTTCGAGGCGATCGGCGGAAAGGTGGGACCTCGGGGAATCGTGGCGGATCTCTCCTGTCAGACATCGATTCCCCATATCTATGCGGCGGGAGATGTCAACGGGATCTCGCCGTTGTTCCATTCGGCCGTTCGTCAGTCCCTGGTGGCCGCCCACAATATCATGGCCGGTTGTCGGGCCGTGGATGCCTTCAATCCGGCGGCTGTCCCTGTAACCGTCTTTACTCTCCCCGAGGCGGCCTGGGTGGGGCTCGTGCCGGATGAGGCCAACCGCCGCGGGATCCCCTTTGTGAGTGGACGCTATAACTTTGCGGAGGACTCCCGGGCCCAGATCCTGGGTGAGACCGGGGGCGGGATCACTCTTTTCTTCGAACCGGAAAGCCTTCGTCTCTTGGGAGGAACGATCGTCGGGGTCGATGCGGCCTCAATCGTGGGAGAGATCGGCCTTGCTGTCGCGGGCCGCCTCACCGCCCGGGACCTTGCCCACTTCCCCGATCAGCACCCCATGGCGGCGGAAGGGATCGGGAAGGCGGCCCGAATTCTGGTCTAGCTTTGTGGCGTTTCATGAGAACGCAATGAGGATACGGGACGGGATGAGCGTCATGAGGACAACGTAACCAAGGATCTTATCCATCGACTACGCCCGACTTGAGACATTGCGGAGGCTCCACCCCGCCTGGCGCCTCCTCCTGGCCGACAGTGCTCCCCTCGTAGCGAGCTTCCTCCATCAGAGCTACATTCTTCCCAACGTCCGGACCTTGGCCCGCCCGGAGATTCTCTCGCGTCTGGAGGACACTCTTTTTGCTGTCAGAGAGGTGGCGGGTCCGGGAAGCTATCCCCGGGAGGCCTCCGACTATCTCGAGGAGTGGTCCTCGGACGAGCGGGGATGGCTTCGCAAATATTATCCCCTGGACTCGGATCTTCCCCACTTCGACATCACCCCCGCCACCGAGAAGGCGCTCGAGTGGCTTGCCTCTCTGGAGGAGCGGGCCTTTATCGGCACCTCCTCTCGTCTTCTCACCATTGTCGAGCTTCTCCGTCAGATGGCCGAAGGAAGCGAAACCGATCCCGAGGTGAGGATTCGGGAGCTCGAGCGCCGGAAGGCCACCATTGAAGCGGAGATCGGGCGAGTGCGGGAGGGGCGGCTCGACCTCCTCGACGACACGGAGCTTCGGGAGCGCTTCCTTCAGGTGGAGGCGACGGCCCGAGGGCTTTTGTCCGACTTTCGGGCGGTGGAGCAGAACTTTCGCCATCTGGATCGGGAGGTCCGGGAGAAGGTGGCGACCTGGCAGGGCTCCAAGGGCGAGCTTCTTGCAGAGGTGTTCGGGGAAAGGGATGCCATCTCCGACTCCGATCAGGGGAGGAGCTTTCGGGCCTTCTGGGACTTTTTGATGAGCGCGTCCCGGCAAGACGAGCTCACCCGGCTTCTGGAGAAGATCTTCTCCCTCGAGGCGGTGGAGCGGTTGCGCCCCGACCGCCGACTTCTGCGGATCCACTACGACTGGCTGGAGGCTGGGGAGGTCGCCCAGAGGACGGTGGCCCGACTTTCGGAACAGCTCCGCCGTTTTCTCGACGAGGCAGTGTGGCTTGAGAACCGCCGGATCATGGAGATTGTCCGTTCGATCGAACAGAAGGCGCTGGCCTTGAGGGGCCGGATGGAAGAGCGGACGATCGCTGTCCTCGACGACTCCCGCCTCCAGCTTTGTCTGCCTCTCGACCGTCCCTTCCACCGGCCCCCGGTGAGAATGCGGATCCGCGACCTTTCCCTTCTGGCCGGAGAGGCAGAGGTTTCAACCGACCTCCTCTTCTCACAGATCTTCGTCGACCGGGGTCGGCTCGAGCGACAGATCGACCGCCTTCTCGCCGCCCGCTCTCCCCTCTCTCTGGGGGAAATTCTCGAGGCTCATCCCCTGACCCGGGGTCTGGCCGAGCTTGTGGTCTATCTCGTGATCGCCTCGGAGCGGCCCGAGACGGTGGCTGACGAAGGGCGGGAGGAGGTTCTCTCCTGGGAGGACGAGGAGGGGATCCGGCGGGAAGCCCGCCTTGCCCGGATCCTTTTCTTTCGGAGATAATCCGGGGGAGAGCAAGAGGCGAGGGGAGGACGTGCCACGCCTCGGGGCCGGAGAGAGAGCCACATTGACAGGGGGATCCTTTTCCGGAAGATGACTATCCAAGGGGCCGGAGAGCCGTGAATCAGGAAGAATCGCTACCGGGTCCGGAGATGGCCGGAGTTCCGGCCGACATGTCCCGGGTCACCATCACCCTCATGAAAGGGGTGCTTTACCGTGATGGGAGCCCTCTCCTGTGGCAGTTCTGCCTCCGCCACCAGTCCCGGATCCGGGACTATGTGGCGGTGATTGGCCTCGACCTCGTTGTAGACGAGGCGGAGGGGTACGCCTACCTCCGGCAGCGACCTCCGGAAGAGATGGCTTCGGACAGTGAGCCCCTTCCCCGGCTCATTGCCCAGCGGCCGCTGGGATATACTGTCTCCCTCCTTCTGGTCCTTTTGAGGAAGAAGCTGGCCGAGGCCGACGCCCGCAGCGGAGAGGGGCGGCTCATCCTCTCCCAGGACGAAATTGTGGAGATGCTCCGTCTCTTTCTCCCGGATACCGCCAACGAGGCCCGCCAGCGGGACAAGATTGCGGGCCATATCGGCCGGATTGCCGAGATGGGTTTCCTGCGGCCCCTGCCCGGGGACGGGGACCGCTATGAGGTGGGGCGCATCATCGCGGCCTATGTCGACGCCCAATGGCTCGACGGCGTGGATCGGGCCCTCGCCGTCTACGCCGAAGAGTCGGGAAGGGAAGTGCCGGAGGAGGAGCCATGAGAATCCCCTTTTCCGAATCTGCCGTCGACCCCCGTTCCGGCTACCGACTGGAGCGCTTCGAGCTCTACAACTGGGGGACATTCACCGACCGGGTCTGGAGTCTTTCTCCCCGGGGAGAGAACGTTCTTGTGACGGGGGACATCGGCTCGGGCAAGTCGACCCTGGTGGACGCCATCACCACCCTCCTCGTTCCTCCCCAGAAGGTCGCCTACAACAAGGCTGCCGGGGCCGAGTCCCGGGAACGCTCCCTTCGCTCCTACGTCCTGGGCTACTACAAGTCCGAGCGCGTCGAGGCCGGGGCCACCGCCCGCCCCGTCGCCCTTCGGGAGCCGGGCGGGTACTCGGTGATCCTGGGGGTCTTCAAAAACGCCGCACTGGAGAGTGTCGTCACCCTGGCCCAGGTCTTCTGGGTCAAGGAGAGCCAGTCTCCCCCCGCCCGACTCCACCTCGTCTCCGAGCGCGATCTTGAGATTACAAAGCATTTCGCCGGCTTCGGCGGCGACATCCAAGATCTTCGCCGACGTCTCAAGGGTCTTCCAAAGACCGAGGTTCATGACTCATTTTCCCCCTACGCCGCGTCCTTCATGCGCCGCTTCGGCCTCGATAACCTTCAGGCGCTGGACCTCTTCCACCAGACGGTCTCGATGAAATCTGTGGGCAATCTGACGGGCTTTGTCCGTGACCACATGCTTGAACCGGTCGACAGTGCCCGTCGCATCGAGGCCCTGATCGCCCACTTCGAGGATCTGACCCGGTCCCATGAATCGGTGGTTGCCGCACGACGGCAGCGGGATCTTCTCTCCCCTATCCGCGCCGATGTTCTTCTGCACGAAAAGGTCGACGGGGAGATCGCCCGGCTTTCGGAGCTCCTGGATGTGCTCTCTCCCTACATGGCCTCCCTGGAGGGGGCTCTCCGGAAAGAAGAGCTCACGCGCCTCGAGGTCGTGCTCCGGGAGTTGGCCCAGAGACGCTCTGAGCTGGCCGGACGGAAGGCGGCGGTCCTGGCCAACCGCGACGAGGTGCGGAGTGCCATCGCGCGAAACGGCGGGGACCGCCTCTCCTGGCTCGATGCTGAAATCCGCCGCCTTGAGGCCCTGAGGGGTGCCCGCAAGGAAAAAGCCCAGCGCTACGACCATCTGGCCACAGAGCTGGGCCTTCCCCCGGTGGGTTCGGCCGAGGCCTTTCTCCGGACGCTCGCGGAGATTGACGCCCTCGGGGAGGAGGCCCGTTCCGCCGGAGAACGCTTTCGGGAGCGGACAGTGGAGGTCGAGGTCCGGAGGCAGGGTCTGTCTGCCCGCCTTCAGGGGGTATTGGCAGAGGTGAGATCCCTCCGTCTTCGCACCTCGTCGATCCCGGAAGGCCAGATGGCGATCCGGCAGAGCCTGGCCCAGGCGCTCTCCACGCCACCCGAGGCCCTTCCCTTCGCGGGGGAGCTGATCGGGGTCCGGGAGTCGGAGCGGGAGTGGGAAGGGGCCATTGAGAGGGTCCTTCACTCCTTCGCCCTGTCGATCCTCGTCCCCGACCGCCTTTACCCGGCGGTGAGCCTCTGGGTCGACCAGAACGCCCTCAAGGGTCGTCTTGTCTACTTTCGGGTCCGATCCGGTGAACAGGTCGCCTCTTCTCTCCCCCTCCCTCCCGACTCCCTGGTGCGCAAGGTGGAGATCCATCCCCAGACCCCCTATGCCGGCTGGCTTGCGGCCCATCTGGGGGAACGCTTCAATTATGCCTGCTGCCGTGATCTCGACGCCTTCCGGCGAGAGCTCCGGGCCCTGACGCTGGCGGGCCAGGTGAAGGGCGGGCCGGAAAAACACGAAAAGGACGACCGCTACCGGATCGATGACCGGACACGCTATGTCCTGGGATGGTCGAACAAGGAGAAGATCCGGGCGTTAGAGCGCGAGGTCGAGGCTCTGGAGGCACAGATCCGCAAGGAGGAGAAGGAGCGACGGGATCTGGAGAAGGAGTCGAGGGCCCTCTCTGTTCGCATCGAAAATCTTGCCCGTCTTTCCGAGTTCCGGGAATTTGGGGATCTCGACTGGCGGGAGGTGGCCGTGGAGATCGACCGCTACCAGGCTGAGAAGAAGGAGCTCGAGGAGGGGTCGGACATCCTTCGGGCGCTTGAGCGCCAGCTGGCCGATGTCGAGCGGGAGATCGGGACGATCGAGGAGGACCTCTCCAGGACCACCGCCCGGGAAGGCCGGGAAAGGGGCCGGTACGAGGAGTTTTCGGGGCGGGTGGCTGCCATCGAAAAGGATTTGTCGACCCTTCCGTCCTCCGTTCGGGAGATCCTCTTTCCTCGGCTTGCTGAAGAGATCCGATCTCTCTTTCCGTCTCCGACGGCCACCCTCAACGATCTCGCAGGACGGGAGACGACTGTCCGAGGCCATCTGTCCCGGCGACTGTCCCGGGAGCAGACGATCCGCCAGGATCTCCGGGAGCGACTCGTGCGCCAAATGCAGGAATTTCGCCGGGAGTTCCCCGGGGAGTCCCGGGAACTCGATGCCAGTCCCGAGGCGGGACCGGCCTATGTGGCTCTCCTCGGGAAGATCGAGTCCGACGATCTCCCCCGCTACGAAAGCCGTTTCAAGGAGCTTCTCAACGTCAATACCATCCGGGAAGTGGCGGGCTTCCTCTCCCACCTGTCCCGGGAGAGCCAGCTCATCCGGGAGAGAATCGGCGCCATCAACGCCTCCCTTGCAGGGATTGACTACAACCCGGGCCGCTACATCGTCCTCGAGGCCAAACCCACCCCTGATCTGGAGGTCCGGGCGTTCCAGCAGGATCTCCGGGCCTGCACCGACAACACCACCACAGGATCGGAGGAGGAGAGCTATTCGGAGGCGAAGTTCCTGGAGGTTCGGAGGATCATCGAGCGCTTTCGGGGGAGGGAGGGGCTCTCCGAGCTTGACCAGCGCTGGACGGAAAAGGTCACCGACGTTCGGAACTGGTACGTCTTTGGCGCCTCTGAGCGTTGGCGGGAGGACGGGTCGGAGTTCGAGCACTACACTGATTCAGGGGGCAAGTCCGGAGGGCAGAAGGAGAAGCTCGCCTACACAGTTCTGGCGGCCTCCCTGGCCTACCAGTTCGGACTCGAGTGGGGGGCGCCGCGAGCCCGGAGTTTCCGCTTCGTCGTGATCGATGAAGCCTTCGGCCGGGGGTCCGACGAATCAGCCCGTTACGGGCTCGAACTCTTCAAGCGACTCTCGCTTCAGCTTCTTGTGGTGACGCCGCTCCAGAAGATCCACATCATCGAACCCTATGTGCGATCGGTCTCCTTCGTGCACAATGAAGGGGGACGGGAGTCGCGGATCCGGAACCTCTCCATTGCCGAGTATCGGGGCGAGCAGGAAGCCCGGAAGCCTTCGGAGCCAGTTCCTCCGGGAGCGGGCACAGAAAACGGGGAGAGCCCGTGACGGTTTGTCCATGAGGGATCAGGGGGCGGAGCCGGGAGGAGAAGGGAAGCGACCGGTGAGCCTTCCTGGGATCGCCTCCCTCAAGGAGAGGTGTCTTCGGCTGTGGGAGAAGGGCGACCTCCTTCGGGCCCTCTACCGGGAGGATTCGGCTCCGGTGGAGATTCCCCTTCCGCGGATCTCCTCCCGGGATCTTCTCGACCGCTTCGAGGAGGTGCGGGTCTGGATCCGCTCCCTCGTGGCAGAGTCCCGGGAGGGGACGGGGGAGGAACCCTTCCGGATTGTCTGGCGAAGCGTCCGCCACCGGATCCTGGGGGAAAACCGTCTCCCGTCGGCGCTGGTCTTTGCCGATGCCGCGGCCTGCCTTCGATTTATCGGGCGCGGGAAGGAAGGGGCGCACTTTCTTGCGGCGGCGAAGACGATGGTGGCCGCCTTCCCGGAACTTGAGTCGTGGGTGCTGGAGAGGCCGCTGGAGCTTTCTTCCTGCCAGGATGATGTGGACCGTCTCCTCCGGGTCCTCACCCACTTCCGGAGCCGTTCTCTTTCCGGCCTCTACCTTCGCCAGCTCGATATCCCGGAGGTCGACACCAAGTTCATTGAGAGGAGGAAGTCCCTGATTTCTTCCCTCCTCGACCGCATCCTCCCCCCGGAAAGGATCCATCCGGGGCATGGAGGGGGCCGGGGGTTCGCGCTCCGCTATGGTCTCAGGGAGAAGCCCTCCCTTGTGCGCTTTCGTCTTCTCGATCCCGCCCTTTCGGTGGGGGGATATTCCGACCTGACTGTCCGGGTCTCGGAGTTTTCCTCAAACCCTTTGCCCGTCAAGAGGGTGTTTGTGGTGGAAAACGAGATCAACGGGCTGGCTTTTCCGGAACAGGAGAAGAGCCTGCTCCTGTTCGGAGAGGGCTACGCCGTCGATCGTCTCTTCGGGGCCGGATGGCTTGGCAAGACGGAGATCTTTTACTGGGGGGATATCGACACGCATGGATTGGCGATTCTTGATCGCCTTCGGAGCGGCTTCCCCCAGGCCCGGTCCTTTCTGATGGACCGGGAGGCCCTTCTTTCCCATCGCGAGCTCTGGGTCGAGGAGCCTGCCCCCTTCGAGGGGGAGCTGACCCGGCTTGAACTGGCCGAGCAGGAGACTTATGCGACCCTTCGATCCCTTGTCCGGGGAGGGCGGGGGGTCCGCCTCGAGCAGGAGCGGATCCCCTTCGGGAGGGTTCTTGAGGAGATCAGACGGCTGGCCTAGAAGGAGAACCTTGCTAGAAGACCTCTTCCGGAGGCTCCGGGAGGGCCCTTTTCAAAACCGGGCAGATCCCCCTTTGCCAAGACCAGGGGAGGTGCCTTTTTCTTCTCTCGCCCCCGTGTCTTTTTCGTCTCTTCTGACGAGAAGGACTCTGTCTTTTGTTAAAAACAAGAATAAATTAAAGAGGATGAATGAACGACATTGCTCTGTATGAGCGGTTTTTCACGTCGACACTGGGGCGAGCGGATCGTCCTGGAAAAGTGCTCAAACCCTTCCGCTCGGGGAAGATTGCGGCCCTCCTCCCTGTTGCTCCTTGATCGTATGGGGAATTGCTGCGGCGGGGGGAGCCCCTTGAGACTGGCCTCCATGTTCAGGTAAAACTTAGAAGGCTTGGTGTTTTCCAATCGTCTTCCCTCTTTCAGAAAAGACCCGTCGATGACCGCCCCCTCTCAAAAAGGCCGGATTCTTCTGGCCAGTGCTATCGGAACCACCATCGAGTTTTTCGACTTCTACATCTTTGCCACGGCCTCGGTGCTCGTCTTCCCCGCCCTCTTTTTCCCTCCGGGGGATCCCTCCGCAGCCACTCTCCAGTCGCTGGCCACCTTTGCCCTGGCCTTTCTGACCCGTCCCGTGGGCGCTGTTCTCTTCGGTCACTTTGGCGACAGGGTGGGGCGGAAGGCCACGCTGGTGGCCTCGCTTCTGACGATGGGGATCTCCACCGTCCTGATCGGCCTTCTTCCCACTTATTCCACGGCCGGGATCCTGGCACCCCTTCTTTTGGCCCTCTGCCGGCTGGGGCAGGGGGTCGGGCTTGGGGGAGAGTGGGGCGGGGCGGTTCTTCTGGCGACGGAAAATGCCCCTGCTGGCCGGCGGGGGTGGTACGGGATGTTCCCCCAGCTGGGGGCCCCGGCAGGCTTCATCCTGTCCACGGGGATCTTTCTGCTTCTCTCCAAGACCATCACCCGGCAGGAGTTCCTCTCCTTTGGCTGGAGGATTCCCTTTGTTCTCTCCGCGACGCTCGTCTTTCTGGGGCTCTGGATCCGTCTTCGCCTTCTGGAGACCCCCGAGTTCGCCCGGGTTCTCTCCCGGGGAGAGGAGGTTCGCCTTCCGGTGGCCCGGGTCCTGGTTCGGCACCCGGGAGCCCTCCTGTCGGGAGTCTTCTCCCTCTTTTCAACCTTTGTCCTTTTTTATCTGATGACAGTCTTTGCCCTGGGGTGGGGGACGACCCATCTGGGCTACTCCCGTGAGAGCTTTCTCCTGGTGCAGATGGTGGGAGTGGTCTGCTTTGCCCTGTTCATTCCCGTCTCGGCCCATTATGCCGATCGCCGAAGTGCCCGGGAGGCGATGATGATCGCCACCGTTCTGATCTTTGTCTTCGGCCTCCTCTTTGCCCCCATGATGGCGGCCCACCACACGGGACGCCTCCTGGCCTTCTTCGTCGCCGGATTTTCCGTCATCGGCTTGACCTACGGCCCCGCCGGCACGATCCTCTCGGAGCTCTTCTCCACGCCTGTGCGCTATACCGGTGCCTCTTTGGCCTTCAATCTGGCGGGGATCGTCGGGGCCTCTCCCGCTCCCTATATCGCGACCCGCCTGGCGCAGAGCCACGGATTGTCGGCCGTGGGGCTCTATCTTTCCTCCACGGCAGTGCTCACCTTCCTGGCTCTTCTCTTCGTGCGCCAGGCCAAGGAGGACTCCCGGCAATGAGGGGATTCCCCCCAAGGGCCGCTTTTTTGGGGCCTTCCCGGCCTTATCGCCGGGAGGGCCTTTTTTTGTCTTCCAGGAGGAGGCTGTTGCTGTGGGGAAGAAAGTCAGGAGACGCGGGGAGGGGTCGTGCGCGGGAAGACCTTGCTCCCGAGACCCAGGGGTTGCCATCAATGAAGAAGCGGAGGGGCTTTTTGGCCCACTCTCCGGCATAGTCCACGCCGATTCGGGGAGATCGGGCGACGGGGGCGAGGGGGGGAAGGCGGGGGTTGTCCCTCAGGGTGAGGGGAGGTCGGCTCAGATCGTGGTCCGTGAGGCTTCTGTCGAGGGAGAGGGTCCGGCAGAGTCGCCCCGGACCGGAGGCGGAACCGGGAAGAAGGCCCAGAGGCTCCAGCGCCCGGATGAGGACGGCGCAGGGAGAGCCTTCCGGTTCCGTGACGACGTTCAGGCAGTGGTACATGCCGTAGATCATATAGACATAGGTCCGGCCTCCGGGTCCGAACATCACTGCCGTGCGTGCGGTCTTTCCCCGAGCGGAATGGCAGGCGAGATCGTGGGCTCCGAGGTAGGCCTCCACCTCCACGATGCGGCCGGCAAGACACCGGCCGTCATGCTGTCTAAGAAGAACCTTCCCCAGAAGGTCTTGGGCCACCTCCTCCGTGGGGCGCTCATAGAAGTCCCGGGGAAGAGGCGGAAGCCGGAGAAGGTCAGTCGGGCTCTCCACTGGGAAGGGCGGCTATTTGGGGAAGGGCCAGCGGAAGCCCTCAATTTCCGGACGGTCCATTCCCTGCTCCCGGGCAAAGCGCAGGTGATCGATGATCTGTCCCTTGAGCCACTCCTTGGCATGGGCCCCCTTGCGCTGAAGCCGGGGGACCCGGTCGATGACATCGATGGCCAGGGAGAAGCGGTCGATCTGATTTTCGATGGCAAGCTGCAGGGGGGTATTGATGCTCCCCTGTTCCTTGTAGCCCCGGACGTGTAGATTCTTGTGGTTCGTTCGCCGGTAGGCGAGCTTGTGGATGAGCCACGGGTATCCGTGGAAGTTGAGGATGATCGGGCGATCGACGGTGAAGAGGCTGTCGAAGTCCCGATCGGAGAATCCGTGGGGGTGTTCGCTCTGGGGGACCAGGCGGAAGAGGTCGACAATATTGACAAAGCGGATCCGGATGTCGGGAAAGAGCTCCCTAAGGATCGCCGTGGCTGCAAGGGATTCAATGGTGACAATGTCTCCCGCCGAGGCCATGACCACGTCGGGATCCTCGCCTCCATCGTTTGAGGCCCACTCCCAGAGTCCGATTCCCTTGGTGCAGTGCCGGATAGCCGATTCCATGTCGAGAAACTGGAGATGAGGCTGTTTGTCGGCCACGATGACGTTGACATAGTCGGTACTGCGAAGGCAGTGGTCGGTGACGCTCAGGAGGCAGTTGGCATCCGGGGGAAGATAGATCCGCACGACCTTGGGGCTCTTGTTGGTCATAACATCGAGGAATCCCGGGTCCTGGTGGGTGAAGCCATTATGGTCCTGCCGCCAGACGGTGGAGGAGAGAAGAATGTTGAGGGAGGAGACGGGAGCTCTCCAGGGAACGTCCTCCCGGGATTTTTCCAGCCACTTGGCATGCTGGTTGACCATGGAGTCGATAATATGCACGAAGGCTTCATAGGTGTTGATGAGCCCGTGGCGTCCGGTCAGAAGGTAGCCTTCGAGCCATCCTTCAAGGGTATGCTCGCTCAGCATCTCCATGACATGGCCGGTGGGGGAGAGAAAGGTTCCGTCGGCGTCCTCGGGAAGGGTCTCCGCCATCCAGGCTTTTCCGGTGGCCTCGTAAATGGCCTGGAGCCGGTTGGAGGCGGTTTCGTCGGGACCGAAGACCCGGAATTTCCCGGGATTCATCTTCATGACATCCCGAAGGAACTGGCCCATCCGGAGGGTGTTCTGGTCCTCGACGCCTCCGGGTCGGGGGACGGGCACCTGATAGTCCCGAAAGTCGGGAAGGCGGAGAGGGATCCGAAGGAGACCGCCATTGGCCACGGGATTGGCGCTCATCCGGCGGAGCCCCTTGGGCGCCAGATCCCGGAGCTCGGGACGCAGGACCCCGTTTTTGTCGAAATGGTCCTGGGGACGATAGCTTCGGAACCACGCCTCGAGGATTTTCAGATGGGCCGGATTGGTGGCGGCGTCGAGGATGGGAACCTGGTGGGCTCGGAAGGAGCCTTCGATCTTGTGCCCGTCAAGCTCCTTGGGAGCGGTCCATCCCTTGGGGGTCCGGAGGACGATCATGGGCCAGCGGCCTCGCTCGGGACGATCGGACTCTCGGGCCTTCCTTTGAATGGCACGAATTTCAGCGAGGCATTTTTCCATGGTTTTGACCATCAGCCGATGCATGGTGAGGGGATCGTCTCCCTCGACGAAATGGGGGGTATAGCCGTAGCCTACGAAGAGGCTCTTGAGCTCCTCGTGGGAGATACGGGAAAGAACCGTGGGGTTGGCGATCTTGTACCCGTTCAGGTGCAGGACAGGCAGGACGGCTCCGTCTTGTCGGGGGTTCAGGAACTTGTTTGAATGCCAGGAGGTCGCCATAGGACCGGTCTCCGCCTCTCCGTCGCCGACAACGGCCACCACCAGAAGGTCCGGGTTGTCAAAGGCTGCGCCGTAGGCGTGGGAGAGGCTGTAACCGAGCTCCCCGCCCTCGTTGATGGATCCGGGGGTTTCGGGGGTGCAATGGCTTCCGACGCCGCCGGGATGGGAAAAGCGGCGGAAGAGCCTCTTCATTCCTTCCTTGTCCGGACTTCGGTCCGGGTAGAGTTCAGAATAGGTTCCTTCGAGATAGGCGTTGGCCAGGGAGGCGGGGGCCCCGTGTCCGGGGCCGCTGATGTAGATGGCGGAGATGTCGTGTCTCCGGATGAGGCGATTGGTGTGGGCCCAGACGAAGTTTTGCCCGGGATCTGATCCCCAGTGGCCAAGAAGGCGGGGCTTGAGATGCTCCGGGGAGAGGGGGGCTTCGAGGAGGGGATTGTCGCGCAGGTAGAGCATGCCGAGAGAGAGATAGTTGGCGGCCATCCAGTAGGAGTTGATGGCTTCGATCTCTTTTTCGTCAGGTTCTTTTGCCATGGTGGGCCTCCAGACGGTGGGGGTGGTCGTGCCGAGAGTTGTCAGGGATCATTCTAGCAGAGTTGAAGTAAAGAGTCGCTGTTTTTGTTTTGGATTGTTTATCAATGTCTTGCACGTGATTTGCGAGGATGCGATGTCTCTTTGGGGGGATCAGGACGCCTTCCTGTCGATTCCCCGACGGTCTCTCCGGGGGCGTGTCTCCCAGGAAAGCTCCCCGGAATCGGACAATGCCTCCCACCGATCACAACGGTTGAGGTGCGGAAGACTCCCGTGTCAATACCGTCTGTCATGTTGCTCCCCGATATCCTTAATTTTTTTCCTGAACCGGAAATGGGAAGCTTTGGATTCCATTATTTTTCGTTGTGATTTTCGCTCACATTTCGTATGATTGTCCGGAATCGCTTTTGGGAATTCATCGGGAGGTGAGGGCGGAAGATGAAATCCATGGCGTCGCATGAGTTGAAGGCCCGCCGTATGGCGGACAAGCTCTTGCTCTCTCCGGAGGAGGTTGACCGGAGAAAGTCCTATCTCGGAATTTCTCCCGATGACGAACGGGCCCTGTCGTCCCTTGAGTCCTATGTCAGGGACCGGGCTCCGGAGTTCGTCGAACGGCTTCACGAACGAATCCTCCTCTTCCCGGACGCCGCAGCGATTCTGGAGAAGGCCCAGGCCCAATCCTGGCTCAAGGTGCGCCATGCCGAATATTTTGTCGAGCTGGTCTCCGGCCAGTATGACATGGACTACGTCCTCAATCGTCTTGCCGTCGGGATCACCCACCAGGAGATCGGGCTGGGGCCCGAATGGGTCCAGGCCTCCTTCGGACTCTTCCTCGAGTGGACGCTCCAATGCTCCCGACAGGACCTCTCCTCTCCCCTTGCCCAAAATCCTGCCCTCATGGAGATCCTGTCCAAGGTCACCCTTTTCGACTCGGGGCTGGTCATGGACTCCTACTTCATGGCCGAACGCGAGAAGGCCGAAGTCCTCTCCCGGGTTTTCGACACCAACGCCGAGGTGGTCTGGATCCTGGACGGACAGGGTCGGATCCGCCACGCCAACCGGACGACCCGGACGCTGACGGGATACTCTCCCGAGGAGATCGTCTCTCGCCCTGTCCCGGAGTTTCTCCTGTCTCCGGGAGATGGGCCCCCACCCCGCCTGACGGATCTCGAGGAGTCGGCGGCCCAGGAGGGCCACTGGCAGGGCGAGCTCGTCGTCCGCCGAAGTGATGGGTTGGGCGTGACCGTCTGGGCGACGCTGAACCTTCTCGGAGAGGAGAAGGGACAAGGAACCATTTTGGAGTTCCGGGACCGGACGGCCGAGAAAAAAACCGAGCAGGACCTTGTGGCCAAGACGGCCGATCTCGTGCGCTCCAACCGGGATCTCGAGCAGTTCGCCTATGTGGCCTCCCACGACCTTCAGGAACCCCTGCGGATGGTCACGAGCTACACCCAGCTTCTTGCCCGCCGTTACAAGGGGCAGCTCTCGGCCGAGGCCGACGAGTTCATCGGGTTTGCCGTGGACGGGGCCGTGCGCATGCAGGCCCTGATCAATGCCCTTCTCGCCTATTCCCGGGTCGACTCGCGCGGAAAGCCCCTGGTGGTGTGTGACATGAATTCGGTGCTGGACCATGCTCTCGACAATCTCAGGCTGGCTCTGGAAGAGTCCGGGGCCTCGATCGTCCGGGGGGAGCTTCCCCGGGTGATGGGCGACCCCGTCCAGCTGATGCAGGTTCTGCAGAACCTGGTGGGCAATGCCTTGAAGTTTCGGGCGAAGGACCGGCCTCCGGTGGTCACTGTCGGGGCGGAGAGGGAGGGCGACCTCTGGGCCATTCGTGTCTCGGACAACGGCATCGGGATAGATTCCCAATACTTCGACCGGATCTTCGTCATCTTCCAGCGCTTGCACACCAAGGAGGAGTATCCCGGAACGGGCATTGGCCTCGCCATGTGCAAGCGCATCGTCGAGCGCCACGGAGGGACGATTGGAGTTGACTCGACATTGGGGAGCGGCACGACCTTTACCTTGACCCTTCGGGGGGCCGGGGAGGCGAAAGATCCTTTCTCTCCGGTCCCCCCGGTCGACTGAATTCACAGCAGGAAGGATCGTTTGTGGCACGTATCGAAGAAGTGGGGCGCCCGGTGGAGTTTCTTCTGGTGGAGGACAATCCGGGCGACGTGCGCCTGACGAAAGAGGCGCTCAAGGACAGCAAGGTCCGGAATAACCTCAACGTCTTGGGAGACGGACTGAGGGCCCTGGCCTTTCTTCGCCGGGAGGCTCCCTATGAAAATGCGCCCCGCCCCGACATCATACTTCTCGACCTCAATCTTCCCCGGATGGATGGTCGGGAGCTTCTGTCCCACATCAAGGCCGACCCCAAGCTCAAAAGAATCCCGGTGGTGGTGATCACCTCCTCCGAAGCGGAGCAGGATATTCTCCGGACCTACGACCTCCATGTGAACTGTTATGTGACCAAGCCGGTTGACCTCGACCAGTTCATCAAGGTCGTCCAGTCCATCGAGACCTTCTGGTTGACAATCGTCCAGCTTCCCCTCCCTGACAGCTCGGAGGACTGAACGTTGATCGACCGTTCCCTCAGGATCCTTTTTGTGGAAGACAATCCGGGAGATATCCGTCTTGTCCGGGAGATGCTCATCGCGGCGGATGAGGAGCGCATCGAGCTCTCTTTTGTCAGCCGGGTGGGGGAGGTCCGGACGCGTCTTCTCCAAGGGGGGATCGATGTGATCCTCCTCGACCTGAACCTTCCCGATGCGAACGGACTATCGGCGGTGGAGCATATTCATGCCGACTTCCCGGAGATTCCTCTGGTGGTTCTCTCCTCGGTCATCGACGAGGAGCTGGCGGTGGCCTCCCTCCAGGCCGGGGCCCAGGATTTTCTCGTGAAGGGGATGATCAACGGGCCCCTGCTGACCCGCTCCATCTTCTACGCAATCAAGCGCAAGAACCTCGAGGACCAGCTCCTCTATAGCCTCCACCACGACACCCTCACCGGTCTCCACAACCGGAAGTTCCTGATTGCCGAACTTGAGCGGGCGATCCGGATGGGACAGTCATCGGGGGGGAAATTTGCGGTCCTCCTCCTCGACCTTTCGCGATTTAAATTGATCAACGACACCTATGGCTACGGGGTCGGGGACAGCCTCCTGATCGAGGTGGGGCGCATTCTCTCGGGGATGCTCGATCCCGGGATGACCCTGGCCCGCATGGGAGGGGACGAGTTCGGATTCATTCTCCCTGCTCCCGGCGAAGGGAACGAGGTGGGACGTTTCGCCCGCCGGATCCGGCAGGAGCTTTGCCGGGTCCATAACATCGATTCTCTCGAGATCGATCTCGACCTTGACATCGGAATCAGCCTCTTTCCCGATGACGGAACTTCGGCCGAGGACATGGTGCGGAAGGCGACCCGGGCCCTGGACATGGCCATTGACCGCCAAGACTACGACTATACCCTCTACACCAGCAGCATGGACGAGGTTATCCGCAGACGAAAGGCCCTCATGTCGGAGTTTTCCCGGGCCATCGGGGCGAAGGAGCTCGTTCTTCACTTCCAGCCCATTATCAACCTTCGCTCCCGCTCGGTCTCCGGGGTCGAGGCCCTCGTCCGCTGGAACCATCCCGAGCGGGGGCTGCTTCTTCCGGGGGAGTTCCTTCCCGACATTGCCGGGACCGAGCTTCTGGTCTCCATGGGGGACTGGGTTCTGGAGGCCGCGCTGGATCATCTTTCGCGCTGGTCCGCCCGGGGCCTTGACGTCCCCATCAGTATCAATGTCGATCTGCTTCAGCTTCGGCGGGACGACTTTGTTCCCCGTCTCTTTAGCCTCCTTGAGGCCCATCCGGAGGTTCCGCCCCATCGGCTCGAGCTCGAGATCCTGGAGACCTCCACGGCCGAAGGGTTTCATGAGTTTCCCGACGTGCTCCGGAAGATTCACGAGCGGGGAGTGCGCCTGGCCATTGATGATTTTGGAACTGGCTACTCCTCCCTGTCCTACCTCAAGACCCTCCCGGTGGACACTCTGAAGGTCGACCGGGGATTTGTCATCGGAATGCTCGACAACCGGGAGAATCTGGCCATCATCGAAAGCATCGCGAGCCTGGCACGGATTTTTGGCCACGGGGTCGTGGCGGAGGGCATGGAGCGGCCGGAGTTCATTCCCCTTCTGCAGAAGCTTGGATGCGACTTTGCCCAGGGGTATGCGATTGCACGGCCTATGGCCGAAGGGGTCTTTTTCGAGTGGGAACGCGGCTGGAGATCGGTCAAGGCCTCCGAGCCGTTCCGTCCGATTTCTCCCGCTCCGGAAATTTCCGTCCTGTCCAACGAGGTGGAGTATTTTGTCTGGCTTCAGGGGGTGCTATCCTTGGCGCAGAAGGCCTGCTTTGCCGCGCTCTCGCCGGAGGAGATGCTCGTCTTCCAGACGGCTCCGATCCATATCTGGAAGGAGGGGGCGTCGGAGTCTCTTTATCAGGCAATCCCGGCCTTTACCCAGCTTGAATCGGCGCACCGGGAGGCCGACGCCCTCTCCCGCCAGCTTCTCGAGCCGGTCCGTGAGCGCGACCTCGAGGTGATCCGGGATATCTCCCGCCAGCTGCTCCTTCTTCGCGATGAGATCCTCTCCCTCTACGGAACGCTTCAGAAGGAGGTCCTCTTCCAAAACCTCCTGGGAACGCGCCCGAAACGATGACACCGACTCAGGGGAGGCATCCCGTTACCCCCCGAAAGGATCTTTCATCGATCGAGGGGGCCGGGGAAAGGGAGATGACGTCCAAGCCACCGTCGGCGGCGAAAAGGGGAACGGCGCAACGTCGCAAGTCCAACAGGCCGCTTAAGGTTTTTTTTCTGACCTCCGAGGTCTCACCGGTGGCCAAGACCGGAGGTCTGGCGGATGTGTCCCGGGCCCTTCCCCTGGCACTCGCGGAGTCGGGCCTTGATGTGCGGGTCGGGACGGTCGCCTTTCGCGGCGTGGATGCCCTGCCGGGGTTCTCCCTCCAGAAAACTTTTGTGGCGCCGACACCCGCCGGGCTCCAGAGCTTCCGCCTTTTCGTTGGAACCTTGGCTCCGGGGCTCGTCCCGGTCTATGCCCTCGATCCGGGGGGGCTCTTCAATCGTCCCGCCCTCTATGGGGAAGGGGGGGGGGAATATCCCGATAATTTTCTCCGTTTTTCTCTCTGGACTCATGGCCTTCTCGCCCTTCCCCGCCTTCTGGGCTTTTCTCCCGATATTTTCCATGCCAACGACTGGCAAAGTGCCTTGGCCATTCCTCTTCTGCCCCATCTGGATCCGCTGGGTGTCGTGCCCAGGACGGTCATGTCGATTCACAATATAGCCTATCAGGGGATCTATCCTCTCGAGGACTGGCCCCTGACCGGACTCTCCCCCTCCTACAACCATTTCGATGCCCTGGAATACCATGGTCGCCTCTCTCTGCTGAAAGGAGGGATCCAGTTTGCCGACATGGTCACCACCGTGAGCCCCTCTTACCGGAGCGAGGTTCTTCACGAGCCCATGGGATTCGGCCTCTCTTCGGCCCTTCGCCATCGGGGAGATCGGTTTGTGGGACTTCTGAACGGGATCGATGCCGAAGAGTGGAACCCCGAGAGCGACCCTCATCTTCCGGTCCACTACGGGGCGGAAACGCTGGGACGAAAGGACGGTCTCAAGGAGACGCTTCTCCGGGAGTGGGGGCTTTCCGGGGAGGGCCCTTTGTTTGGAGTTGTCTCCCGCATGGTGTCGCAGAAGGGGCTCGACCTCCTGGCCCGGGCACTGCTTTCGGAAGCGTCTGGCCCGGGAAAGACGGGGAGCTGGGTGGTCCTGGGCTCGGGCGACCCCGAGATCGAGGGGCTCTGGCGTGAGGTGGCCCGCCGGTCTCCCGGTCGGGTCCACCTGACGATCGGCTTTGACGAGGGGCTCTCCCACCGTATTATGGGCGCGTGCGACTTTCTGGTCGTTCCGTCGGCCTATGAGCCCTGCGGACTGACCCAGATGTATGCCATGCGTTACGGGACGCTGCCCCTCGTCAATCCCACCGGGGGCCTCATGGATACAGTGGTCGACGGTGAGACGGGACTGTGGCTGGGAGAACTTTCGGAGGAGGGGATCCTTGAGGGGATAAAACGGGCGTCGATCCTCTACGGTTCCCCGAGAAAAATGAAGGAGCTGAGACGCCAGGCTATGAAGGTCGACTCCAGCTGGCTTGGCCGGGCTCGGGAGTACGAGAAACTCTATCGGGAGACGCTCGCTCTGCCTGCCTGGCATCTTCCTCGAACCTAGGCGAATCCTCGGAGGGCGGAAGGGGATGAGGGGCCGAAGGGCCCTTTTTGTTTACTTCGGATTGATCTTGTTGGCGGCCATGATGGCACGGATCATGGCCGTTCCTCCGATGACAAAGGCCAGAAGAACTCCTCCGATCACAATGTAGTCCATGGCGTTCCAGGAACCTGTTCCGCTTTGTCCAGTCATGATGTCTCCTTCAAAATGAGAGAAAGAAAATAGGGTGATGAGGGGTCGAAAGGCTCCGCCTTAGCGGCCCTGACCTTCCTTCTTCAGCCTGTCAAGGCTCAGGATGACGATCCGGTCCTTCTCAAGCCGTATGACTCCGGCCATAGTAAAGGCTCCCAGGGAGCGGGAGACCGTCTCGCGGGTGACCCCCGAAAGGGAGGCCAGCTCCTGCCGGGTGAAGCGGTCAGGAATATAGGGAGTCTCTCCGTCTAGACCTCCCTCCTTGGTGTAGATCTCAAGAAGCGACCGTGCGACCTTCTGGTAGGAGTCTCCATAGGCCATGTGCATCAGTTTTGCATCGGTCTCCCGGAGGCGGGCCGAAAGAGTTGTCAGAAGCCTGAAGGCCATGTCGGGGGACTCCCTCATCAGATCAAGGAGCGGAGGTCCCGGAATCGAAACGATCTGCGATGGCTCCAGCGTCTCTACCGTCGCGGTCCTTCCTCTATTGTCCCACAAGGAGACCTCTCCGAAAAAGTCCCCGGAGTAAAGAACGGATAACGTGATCTCCCGTCCTGCCGAATCTTCGGCACTGACCTTGACCGATCCCGAAAGAAGCAGGTACATCTCTGACCCGCCTTCGTTGGCCTCGACAATCCGGTGTCCCGGACGGTAGCGCCGAATTTTCGAGAACGTGGCCAGCCGCTTCTTATGCTCCGGGGTCAGGTCCCGGGAGAGGGGATGAATGTCGAGGGCCTCCGGGAGGGAGAGGTCGGTATGATGAAGATCGTTCGACGAAAGTGAAGGGCTCAAGGGGAGTCGCGGTCTTTCCCTGTAGGATTGTCATTCTTTCTTGCCAGGTCTCCGAAGAGTCCGGTGAGGGGCAAGGTCAGGCGTGTCTCACGGAGAGCCTTGGCGTTTCCTGTCCGATTGACGGGACTGAGGCTAGAGACTAGAGTTTAACCTTGCTCGAGCCCACCAGACAAGGGGAGTGAGAAGAGCTTTTGGGGCGGGGATGTCCCGGTCTCCTTTTCGGCCGGGGGCCGAATGGGACCACGGGTGGGGCCAGTGTGAGAGTCGTTTGTGGAAGTATTAGTTTTTGCTGGATTCTTATGTGAGCCTCGCCTCAGGTCATGAGACCGGTGGTGGGAGGGATAATGACATCCTCCCCTTCCTCTCGCTTCGCAAGCCTTGCAAGCGAAAAGGAAGGGGATTCCGACGGCGGACCAGGCCGCTTCGGTGGGTTCCT
>JBMFWG010000021.1:0-33235 GCA_049965515.1 Leptospirillia bacterium | reverse complement strand
TGGCCGAAAATTTTCATGCAGACAGACTACAGGAAAAATCTGCCGGTGTCCACACCCGACTTATGGGACAAGGTCAGGAATAAAGGCCGGGACCGTTTTGGGCAACTTCCGCGGTCCGGGTGCAAAGCGAGGGTTCCGGCTGATATTCCCGCTCCATCCGGAGGCGCTCCCGGATCAGGGCGAGATGGGTCATCGCGTTGTCGACGAGCCGGGTCGTGTTTCGCACATCGGACGACAGGGCGGAGGCGGCGGCGGAGAGAGCCGTATCGATATTCGTGCCGGCCGCGCAGAGAGCCCCGTGAAGGGCCACCGCCCAGGATTCGAGATTTAGGACGAGGCCGCCGGCCACGGGAATCCAGTAGCCCGGGCCCGAGAGCGGTTCGGCGATCCCCATGCCCCCAAAGGCCCCGGTGGCCACGCCTCCCGGCGTCTGGGCGATGGGACCCAGGGCCGCCTCGGCGGATCCGTAGATTCCGGGGAAGGCGGCCGCGGAGGCCCCCAGGGAAGCGGCGATTCCGCAGGGAACGGCTCCCAGACATCCGCCGGTGGCGGTCGCGGAGGCTGCGAGATCGGCGGCCAGGGCCGCGGACCCTGCGGCCGCAATGCCAGCGTCGGCCGATCCCGCTGCCGAAAGAGTCGCGGCCGTGGCCGGAGCGTAGGTCACCTCCCCTTCGGCCACACAGGCGGCAAAAGTGGATCCCCCCACTGCCCAGGCATTCGTTCCCGAAAAACCCTGAAAAAGAAAAACAAGAACCCAGAGCCGGAGTCTGTTTTTCATGGGAAATCGACCCACCGGGTCAAACCAGGTCAATATCCAAGTCCCCGTTCAGAGCCCCTCTCTTTTTTCGGAGCTTCCTTTAGAGCATTCCCTTTTTCTTTTCCGGTTAGAAAAAGATCCCGAAAGATTTCCAGCCTCTCTTTTCCCCATGCAACCGTTTTGTCAAAATCCAATTCCAATGGGGTTTCAAGAAGTTCCCATGTCCTTTTGGCGGATGGACTCGATTCCATTCTTTCAAGGGATTGATTAATACCTTCCAGTCGGGTATTGATCACCCGGGCGATTCTTTGCACATCGAGAGCCTCCGGATGCAACGACTCAATACAGGCCCAATCGAAAAGATCCCGTGGGGTCAGGTATGCTCCACGATAAAACAACTTTTTGGCCAAAACTTCTTCGACCGGCTCGAGCAAGAAAAGACTTTTTTCGGAAGATTCGGGAGGAAGTCCCGTAAGGGACATGCGAACGATGAAATCGATTTCTCCCTCGGAAAATTTCAATTTCAAAAAAGTCGCGTCCTCTTCATATCCCTGAACAAGATCTCCGATTTTATCGTTCAACCTTGGAGACATGAGTCCAATCCATTGCGGATCGCGGATAAACAAATCGATGTCCCGGCTGATTCTGTGGCCCAATTTGAGCATCAGCCTGGTTCCACCGCCAAGAAGGGGAGACAGCCGAACGCTTCCGCCGGAGGCTTCCGCATCAGACACGATCTCGGCGGCTCTTTTTTCGAGGCTCTTCCAGCTCCCTGATACGAGCCAGTGGTCCATTTCGTTTTTGCTGATCCGGGGCATGGGACCTCCGGCGCTTAAAGAGTCACTTTTTCCCACTCGGGGGAGCGTGGAAAGGGCATTCCTATTATTTCTTCGTAAAGTTTCCGGACATTTTCGACCGAGGCCTCGCATTCCCGCGCGGCTTTGAGAATGGAGGCCGGGGAATTCTCATGGAAAAGGGAAACGAGAACATCTTTCGCGGGAGACTTGATTCCGGCGAGACTCCCGTGTTTCAAGGCGTCGTAGACATCCTGTTCCGAAACGATTCCCGGCCCGTAGGGAACGCTCAGGTGAAATGCGATCATGGCCCCTGCACTCTCCATTGTCGATCTGGTTTTCATCCCCGGTTTCCCTTCGTTTTATCCGCTTCATGGTCCTCATGGAACACGACAAGGCTTGCCCCATACTCCCGGACGAGGATTTCCGTGGTTTGGGCAAGAATCTTTTCGAGAACTTCCGGATTCTGGATGTCGAGGGATTCAACAGGCATGTTTTTCTCCAAAACAGCGGGGAATCGAGAACGCTACGGAACCCCTCCGATAGCCGGCCTTTTCTTGACAGTATACACTTCCTTCCTTATAGATCGAACCCGACAGTGATCGGGAAGAAGAACGAATTTCCTCCGAAAGATCCCGGAGCGGGCAGATACGCCACCTTGGCCTCCAGCATCAGAAACCGGAGATTGACCCCGATCCCCAGATCTCCGTAGAAGGATCCGCCGGAAACTGCCGTCAGGCTCGATGTTGCCCCGACGGTGGCCGGATTTCCGGAACTTGCCGCCGTGATCGCATATCCCAGGTCGACGGGGGCGTAGACGAAATAGTTGCTCGACCCGAACAGCTTGAACACGGGACCGACCGTAACGGCACCGTAGCCGAAAAACGGCCCGTTCTTGAGATTCGCATTGAATCCGTTGGCGAACACGTTCCCTTGAAGGAGAAGTCTCGCCGCGATGTTGTTCGAGAACCAGACTTCCGTTCCGAACCCGAATCCGTATCCGGGAGAAGTGATGGGCGAAGACCCCTGGTAGACGGTTGTGCCGGCGGCATTCGGTCCCAGTGTGCCGGCACTGAAACGGCTTCCCATGTCCAGGTTCCCGAACAGGAGAAAATCCCAGACGCCGGGGCCGGAATCTGAGGCGTAAGCCTCAGAAAGCGCCCCGATTCCCGGGACCGCCAAAATGAGCGCCAAAAACAGGACCGCGATCTTTTTTGCCATGGTCTTTCCTCCTTATGTCTTTTGCTGTCTTTGGTGAAGAATCTCCCGGACGGACGACATGCGATCGTCCGGATCTTTCCCGTCGGCGTCCTCCGGGACGATGACCTCGGCCTCCGTCTCCCGCATCATCTTTTTCCGTTCCCGGCAAATCGCGCAGACATCCTTCCCTCGCGCCTGCATCCGTCTCGCGCCACTCCCTGTGGCGCGAGACTTCCCAACGTCTGGCTCGGGGTGTCCGTCGAGAACCAGAAGTCAGCGGACGAACGGATCCCCCTTCTTCTTAAAACTCCCGCCGCCGTCCGATGGGTCAGTATCGAGCCCATGATCGGGCCAGTGACCTTTCGGTGGGCAAAATGGCAATCGGGATTCAAGGAAACCCTCGAGGGGCTGTTAGTCAGAAATCATCTTGATGGTCTCCGCCGATTGAGCTGGATCGTGGTTGGCGGAGAATCCGGTCCGATGGCCCGTCCCATGAAAGCCGAGTGGGTGCGAGAAATCGTCAAAGAATGCCAGGAAGCCAAGGTTCCTCTGTTCGTCAAGCAACTGGGAGCGGCGTATTCGGATCCTGTGAATGGGATTGCCGGAGCATCGTTAAAGATCCCGCAGGAGGCGATTGATCTCGTCGGAAGACGCTTGAAGCATCGCTCCGGGGCCGCCATGAACGAATGGCCGGAGGTCTTCGGGTCAGGGAATACCCGGAATAAACAAGGAGAAAATTCATGAAAAAATCAAAACCCCTTCGTCCAGGATTCCGGAGGCCACTGATTCCCCAAGGCAGTCCGATGAAATCGCGACTGGACAGGAGAGGCAAGGAACGGGAAAAAGAATGGCAAAAAGAGAGCGACCCGGACAAAAAGGAAGCCCCTACGACATCGGAAGATCCGGGACCCCCTGCGAAAAACTGAATGAAGGAGAAAACGGCATGAGCTATGTCCGCTTCAGCTCGGACAACTTCAAATCGGATGTGTATGCCTACGAATCCTGCCTTGGGTTCGAAATTCAGGTGGCGGCCGTTCGGTTAGAATCGGAAACTCCGATTCCGGAACTCTTGCCGATCAAACCCGATATGACTGAAGAGGAAGTGGCCTCCTGGCTGAAAAGGCATGAAGAACAGCAAGAGTGGATCGACAAGGCACAGCACAGTCCTATCGGTCTGTCCAGGGACGGAAAAGATTTCTGTTTCTCTACGGAAGAAGAGATGTATGAGTTTCTGAGGGAACTGAAAAAAGAAGGATATCGTGTGCCGATACCGCTCAATTGATCAAGATTTGGTCAATGCGAATAAAATGTCAGGATGACAGATAGATCGTTGTTGCAATCAACAGCTTTTTCCGACAGTTTTTCGTTGTCTTTGTGGAAAAAACGACGTCGTTTTTCGAGGAGACTCCGTTCGATGAAACCTCTTACCCTTCCCCAGGCGGCCGCGTTTTTGCAATTTCACCCGAATTGGGTACGAAAGGAAGCGAAAGCGGGACGGATCCCGGGGCGGAAAATTGGGAGAGAATGGCGATTTCTGGAGGAGGACCTTGTCGTCTTTATCCGGTCGGGATATTCTGAATCCCGGCAGGCACCACTTGTGGAGGTGTCATCGTGTCAATCTTCAAAAGGGGCAGCATTTGGTGGATCGATTTCACGACACCGCGCGGAGAGCGCATTAGATGCTCGGCTCAAACGGAAGTCCGGCAACAAGCACAGGAACTCCACGACAGACTGAAAAACGAGGCATGGAGGACCTCGAAACTGAAGGAACGGCCGCAATACACCTGAGACGAGGCGGCGCTTAGGTGGCTTGAGGAAAAGGAGCACAAGGCCGATCTGAGACACGACGAATCCTGTCTTCGATGGTTGCAGACTTTTCTTCGGGGCATGAAACTTATGGACATCGACCGGTACGTCATTGACGAGATCATCGCCGCCAAGAAGAAGGAAGGCGTCAAAATCTCCACCATCAACCGGCTCCTCGCCCTCGTGAGGGCGATCCTGAAGCAGGCCGTTTACTGGGACTGGATCGATTCGGTCCCGGCGGTCCGGCTTTTTCCCGAGCCGAAAAGACGGGTCCGGTGGCTCACAAAAGAGGAGGCGACACGGCTCCTCTCGTTTCTTCCCGAGCATCAGGCCGACATGGCCCGGTTCGCCCTTTCAACCGGCCTCCGTCAGGGAAACGTCACGGGGCTTGAGTGGTCCCAGGTCGACCTGGTCCGGCGCATGGCGTGGATTCATCCGGACCAGGCCAAGGCCCGGAAGGCGATCGGGGTTCCGCTTTCCGTGGAAGCCGTCGAAATCATCAAAAAACAGAGAGGAAAACATGAGCGGTTTGTCTTCAGTTATCGCGGCAAGCCGATTAAAAACGTCACGACAAAAGCCTGGCACGGGGCACTCAAAAAGGCGGGGATCAAAGATTTCCGGTGGCACGATCTCCGGCATACCTGGGCGTCTTGGCATGTCCAGGCCGGCACGCCCTTGCATGTTCTCCAGGAGCTGGGGGGATGGGAATCCTCCGAGATGGTGCGCCGGTACGCGCATCTTTCGTCGGACCACCTGGCCGCCTACGTCGAAAACGCCCGTCACGGCACAAATACGTCACACGTCGGTATCGGGACGGAGGAGAGGAGGGCTCTTCATGCTTGAAATATGGCTCCCCGGGCAGGGATCGAACCTGCGACATGGTGATTAACAGTCACCCGCTCTGCCGACTGAGCTACCGGGGATCGTGGGAGGGAAATAAATACCAATGACGTGTCTCTTGAACACGGAGGATCATATTATTGCTTCCTGAAAAAAAAATCAATCATTCGGGCGGGATTTTTTAGCAGGGGGCTTCTCCAAAAAAATCATTGATGAAATAGCGGCTCAAATTTAGGCCTTGATGAGTATAGCTCGACCCAATGGCAGCGCCGTAAGGAAGATCCGGCTCCCTGTCCATTTTTTCATAACGCAGTTTGAAAACGGGTTGTCCATCGACAATCCGGAAAGGAACATCATGAGGGCGAACCTCCAGAACACCCCGGGCACCATCGCCTGAGATTCCGAATCCCGGATCAAAAAAACCAGCATAGTGAGTCCGGATTTCACCGGCAGCGGCATCAAAGGGAAGCATTTCCGCCGCTAAGTCTATCGGAACACGAATCTTCGCACTAGAAGCAAAGAGATAAAATCTTTCCGGCTCCAGAACCATCTCTCTCCGTGCTGGAGGGGGGACCGGCTCCCAAAAGTCGGTCGCCTTTTGCTGATCGCCGGGAACAAGATTCAGAATTCCTGCATCGTGGCGGGCTCGAAATCCGATGATCGGCATTCCTGTCAGCTTGACGCCCAGATAGAGGGAGCCATCCGTGACTCTGTCGAAGGGGTTGCCCCCGCCTCTCCCTCCGTCAGAAACAAACAGGGGAAACTTTCGGTGGCGATCAAGAAGCGCATCCTCTGAAAGGAAGTCTCTCTTTTCAAAAAAACGAACCTGACAAAGAGCTAGTCCTTGACTAACCCTCAAAGAGAAGGACCGGGAAAAGACCTCGAGGTAGAGTCGCCCGGAATACCCGGGAGAAATATCATCAAAACGATCGCCTGTTTCGGTAATGACACGTGTAAAGACATCGAGACGGCCTGTCGAAGACTTGGGATTGGCCTTGGCAGACAAATGGGGGGGCAGGTTCAGGGACTCCATGAGAGGAATTAAGTAGACAGCTCCCCTCTCTAGATAGGAAAAGCTTCGGAGGTCAATGGAGTAAAGAGAGAGATCCTGAAGAATCTCTGACACCGGAGTGGAAAGGGGAAGAAAGCTTGAGCGAAGTCGATAGGCCGTAGGTCCGAGGCGAAGATCCATGGAAGAGGGCTGGATCTGTCTTGGTCCCCAAGGGGCGTCCGACACAATGACATTTTCCTGGACAAGACCCCGGATTTGGCAATCGCTTAATGTTCCCACGGCCACTCCTCGCGTCTGTCAAGCTCTGGAGCCATCGACTCCCAGAGAGTCCCCTCCTGCCGATTCCATCCATCAACAAAAACATGCTTGGAAAGAGGTTGGCGGTAAGCCCAATCCTCGGTCTCAAGCATGGGTCGGCGCGGAAATTCCCGGACATATCCCAGACAGAGAATGCCGATGGGGCGGACATGATAGGGAAGATTCAAAATGCCCTGAACATCCTCACGGCGGAAAATCGTTACCCACCCCATGCCAATACCCTCAGCCCTTGCCGCCAGCCAAAGGTTCATGATGGCGCACGAAGCACTGTAAAGGTCGGTATCCTGATCGGAGAGACGGCCGAGAACAAAGGGCCCCTCTCTGGCCGGGTCAATCGTCACGGCAATCAGCAGGGGGGCGTCGAGAATGGCATCCACTTTAAGCGAAAGGAACTTCTCCGAACGCGGAGACTCGAAGACAATGGCGGCCGCCTGACGCTCTTTGTCAACAACACGCTTGAGTTCCCGTCGTATTTCATCTTTCTCTATCAGGATGAAGTTCCAGGGCTGCATGAACCCCACCGAGGGAGCATGATGTGCCGCTTTGAGCATCCGAAGGACAATCTCCATTGGAATGGGATCGGGGAGAAACTCCCGACGGATGTCGCGTCGGGTATAGATTGCATGATAGACGCCCATCCTCTCATCTTCAGGAAGGGAGTGATCAGGACGAGAAGCCGTCCCCTCCCCTTCTTTTTCTCTCTCAAGGCTGTCATCGGGTTGTCGGGCGATCATCAGGCAAACCCCGGAAAAACACGGCGAGGAGCATGCTCGCGGGAGCTATTTTCCTGTCCGCGCTGATGGAGCGGGGGAGAAAAATGCCCCTCCACACTGAGGGAGGAATCATTCGTTTTCATCGATTCGGGAGGAGAGACGCTCCCCGAATTCCTGTCACCCTCTCCTGAGGGAACAATGTCAGGAGAAACGTCCGGATAAGCATAAATCTTATTTTCGTAGTTTTTCAAAAGAACGTGACCATTTTCCCGACCGAGAAGATAGTCATCGGCAAGAACAGGTATTTTTCCCCCGCCTCCAGGGGCATCAATAACAAAATGGGGGATGGCCATTCCGGAGATATTCCCCTGAAGCGCCTTCATAATCGCAAGCCCCTTATCGACAGGGGTCCGAAAATGATTAGCTCCCCGGGTGAGGTCCGCCTGATAGAGATAATATGGTTTGACACGAATCTTCAAAAGCCCCTTGAAGAGCTGTCCCAGTATTTCAGCATCGTCATTGACCCCTTTCATGAGAACGGTCTGACATCCCAAAGGGATGCCGGCATCAGCCAAGAGGCGACATGCTGCCGAAGATTCAGAGGTTATTTCCCGGGGATGGTTAAAATGAAGATTCATATAGAGTGGATGAAACCTGGAAAGCATTCGACAAAGATCAGGTGTCACTCGTTGAGGAAGAGCCGACGGAACCCGTGTCCCGATACGAATAATCTCGAGATGCTCAATGGAGCGCAAGCCTGTCAGAATCTCTTCGAGGACTTCATCCTTGAGCATCAGGGGATCGCCTCCGGAAAGGATGACATCCCTCACTTCGGGGTGGTCCCGAATATAGTCGATGCCCTGGCGAATTTCTTCGCGACTTACCACCCCTTCGGGTTTACCGACAAGGCGTTTTCGCGTGCAGTATCGACAATAAATGGGACACTGATTTGTCACAAGGAAAAGAACACGGTCCGGATATCGATGAACGATCGCGGGAACCGGACTGTCTGCGTCTTCCCCAAGAGGATCCTCCGGACTCTCTGCATCCATCCACTCCGCCGGATCAGGAATGACCTGAAGACCGATCGGGTCCTGTGGGTCAGAAATCAAGGAGCGATAATAATCATTGATTCGAATCGGGTAAAGGTCTTCAACCTTTTCGGGGTCCACTCCATTCTTCTCGAGAACCCACTCCGGGGGTAGGTCGGCCCCATGCCTGATTCCCTCGACTAGCAGCTTCTGCCATTCCTGCATCGTTCTCCTCGCCTAGACAGGGGAAAACCCTCTGCCTGCTTCGAGAAATATTTGAGAAGTTCTCGTTTCTTTACTTCTTTGAATCGAGAACTTCCAATATCTTATAATTATTTACAAACTGGTCTTTTCAATGAATTCCTGCATTGGAGACCACGCAGGTGACAGAATCGCGTCAACCATCCCATGAATCAGCTTTTTGTCTTTCGGACAAGCTGTGACTAAAACCCCCCCGGTCTTGACCGTCTCCCGGCTCGGGCCTGTCACGAAATAATATGGGCACAGACGAACGCGATATCCCTCCTCATGCTCATCATTCGATAGAAAGTCAAACCCGGTCATAGGATAAATATGCGTCTGAGAAAAAGGCTGGAGGACACTCGGACTTCTCGAGAAAGAGTCCATGGCCCGACAAACCGCCTCTTTCCAGGACTCCTCGGGAAGATCGTGGCCAACAACAACCCCTCGACTTCCCCAAGACAGGGGAGAAAAACCGGATGGTTTAATAATGAATCGGCGCTCCCGCTGAGTCAACCCGGCAAGATCTCGAAAATCGTGAAGTTCTCGGTCTCCCGCCACAAGAGGCGGTGACAGGGTGGCCTGAGAGGGGACAGGAGCCGGATCAAGAACCCAGGTCAGGGGGATCAATCGGTCAAGCAGTGCGACGGACTCCGGAGGAACATGTCGGCACCAGTGGGAGCGCAGGCGAGGATGATGCCAGAGAGCCATCCCCATTTTCTCTTCGAGCCAGGGCTTGATCGGAGGAGTGATTCTGACCTTGCCCCCCTTGGCAAAATAGAGCATGAGGTCAGACTTGGGAATATTCGGAAGATCGAAGAGCTCAAAAAAGCGGTAGAGGGTCGTTATCCGATGGATTGTCCCCTCGGGATCCGGAAAAAAGAAGCCATTTTCGTCAAATCGAAGCTCTCGAGGGTGAAGGCAAAATGCCGGAAAGTAGCCCCGGGCAAGCTCTGCCGCGATGAGGGACATTTCATTTTTATAATCTTGAGACTCGTCTGAAACAACAATGGCCAGAACGGGATGGGGGTCAAGTGACTGGATCATGGCAGCAAAGCCTTGCAGTATCCCCTCGGGGCCACCGATCATTCCCCCCTGGCCCCGATCACGGTAGATTCTCGAGAGGGCGAGAAGAAGTCCTAGACCGCCGGGGACCGCATCCATTTCCGTGAGAACAGGTCCTTCGGGTGTTAGCAGGAGATCCGGGCGAAGGACTCCGGGAAGATCGGACTTGAAACGGCGGGCAAGTCCATAGGAGAGGAGGTCCGAAGGCTTTCCCTGGTCAAGGTAGTCCCTGACAAATTCTTGACCCACTGATGGCTCACGGTAAAGACGGTCGAAGGCCCTGTAAAAGGCAAAAAGAGCCTGTCCCAAAGAGGAGAGGAATGATGAATCGATTCCCGGAAAGCTTACAGGATGAGGTAAAAATCGAAATGGTCGCTCAAAAAGACCCTGGACCTTCAGGGTCGACGCTATATTTTTGTACAACGGCCCCTCCGGAGCGTGGCTGGCCGGAGCAATACCGGCAAGAAAGCAATCTGGTCCGAATAATCCCCTTGTGGTAAACTTAGCCAGAAGAAATCTCTGAAAAGTTTAACATAGTTTTCAGGCAAACGATCCGAGACGCTCTCCGACGTCCGGACAACACGGCAACAACAGGACAGGGTTTGCGTGACAATTTCCCCCCTTGAACTTCTTCTGCTTGAAATGGCAAGCGGCTTCTATCTGGGCGCCTTTATTCTGTATCTTTCTGAGATTCTTCTCTCCCGCCATCCGAGAATTCCATGGGCTCCAGTCACTGCAGGGGTCGGGGGAGTCCTGTTCCAGTCCCTTGCCATCTTTATTCGATTCGGATTTCAAGGCCACGTCGCACTCCTGTCCCTTCGAGAGGTCCTTTCCTTTTTTTCTTGGTCTCTGGTTCTGACATTCCTCTACCTTGAACACCAGAAAAAGGTCCGGATCTTGGGACTTTTTATCTTCGGGATTGCTTTTTTCTCCACACTGATGGTCATCGGCATTTCGTTCCGGGCTCCGGTCCTTTCGAGCGGAGCGCCAATCGGCCTCCTTCTTTCCATTCATACCCTTCTGATCGATCTGGGACTCGCATCAGCGTCCCTGGCCTTTATGGTTTCCATTCTCTACCTCATTCTCGACCACTTTCTCCGACGAAAGATTTTCAACAGATTTTTTACCCGGATTCCCTCTCTTGAAACGCTCGACCAGCTCAACAACAACTTTAGTGGGATCGGGTTCGTTTTCTTGACCGCAGGACTCTTTTTTGCCATGATTTGGTCATGGGAAAGGTTCGGAAGAACTCTTCCTCTCGCGTCCCAAGGCCGACTCGCCTTCATTGGAGCGATTATCGTCTGGTTGCTATATGCCATGACAGTCCTCGTCAGAAGGAACCGTCGGTTCCGGGGAAAGCAGGCCGCATACCTATCGATTTCGGGATTTCTTGTCTTTGCTGCAACAATGCTGGTGTTAGCCTTTTTTTCAAAAGGTTCCCATTTCATTTTATAGGGTCGGCAGCTCCAATGCCGAATTCCCTGCGACAAAGATGAGCCAGGTGATAGTGGAGACAGCCATTTGATCAAAATCACCCTTGCCGGCGTCAACCACAAGACAGCTCCCGTGGAAATCAGAGAGAGAATTGCTTACCCGAAGGAAAATCTCTCCGCTGCGGTCAGAGCTCTCTCCCATGAGGACGCTGTCCTGGAATGCCTCCTGCTTTCCACATGCAATCGAGTGGAAGTCCTGACAATCACATCAAACATCCATCCGTCTCCCGATTTTTTCACCGATTTCCTTTCGAGAACTCACCCCGCCCTTACATCGGTTCCAATTCGCCCCCATCTATACTACAAAACTGATTCCGAGGCCGTGGAGCATCTCTTTCAGGTGACGGCTAGTCTTGACTCAATGGTTGTGGGGGAACCCCAGATTACAGGACAGGTCAAGGAGTCCTTCGAGGTCTGCCGAAAGGAAAACTCCGTTGGTCCCTACCTAAATCAGATCTTCCAGCGGGCAATCAGTTCGGCAAAGCGCGTCCGCTCGGAAACGGCGATCAGCCATCTTCCCGTCTCGATCAGTTATGCAGCCTGCCAGCTGGCCCGAAAAATCTTTCAGGACATGTCCAACAAGTCCGTCCTCCTCCTCGGAGGCGGAGAGATGGCCCAACTCACTGCCCGTCACATGAAAAAAATGGGTGTTCGCTCCCTTACCCTCATGACACGGGATCCGGCCAAGGGCGAACCATTGGCAGCTGAGTACGAAGCCACCTATGCTCCCATGTCACGACTCGATGACATCCTCTCTGAGGCTGATATGGTGGTCTGCTCAACCGGCGCCGAGACGTACTTGCTGACGGTTCCGATTATGGAGTCGGCCATGGAGCGAAGAGGTTACCGTCCCCTCTTTCTCATCGACATTGCTGTTCCGCGAAATATTGATCCCGAAATTTCCCGATTATCGAACACCTTTCTCTACAACATCGACGATCTCCGCTCTGTCGTTCTGTCCAACCAGAAAGAACGGGAAATGGAGGCCTTCGCTGCCAAGGAAATTGTGCGCCAAGAGGTTGCCCTGTTCGAAAAGTGGCGGGCCGAGCGATCAGCCGTTCCCCTGATTCAGGCCCTGAGACATCACACAGAAGAAATTCGCCTTGCCGAGATTGACCGCTTTTCAAGAACCCTCGACAGCCTACCCGATGAGGCCCGAAAGCAAGTGCTTCTTCTGACCCAATCACTGATGAACAAGATGCTTCACCCCACCTATCAGACATTACGAAACTCTTCTAATATCGATGAGGCCTGGGAGTGGGTCACCCGTTGCTACGGGCTCCCCCCCGAAATCCTCTCCCAAACCGGTTCATCCGGGGATATCTCCCCCAAGGAGCGGGAAGGGAAATCCGTACTCGATTCCCCGCTCTCCGATCTTCCCCTCCCCGGCGAGCAGACTTGTTGACCTCGTCAAACTCTTCCCCCATCAGAATTGGAACACGTGGATCGGAGCTGGCATTGTGGCAGGCTCGCCATGTCGCGGCCATGATCCGACAAACGTCCGGACTCGAATCGGAACTCACCATCATCAAGACAACCGGGGATATGATCCTCTCCGTCCCACTCTCTCAAGTCGGGGGAAAAGGACTCTTCGTCAAGGAAATCGAAGAAGCCCTTATTGCCGGGACAATCGATCTCGCCGTTCACAGCATGAAGGATGTTCCGGCCTTTCTTCCCGAGGGTCTTGAGATCGGAGCCATCCTCTCCCGTGAAGATCCGCGAGATGCCTTTGTCTCGAATTCTTTCCCCTCCTTTTCAGCGTTGCCCCATGGAGCCCGGATCGGAACATCCTCGCTCCGGCGAATGGCCCAGCTCAAAAAGCGCCGACCAGATCTCCGATTCGAATCGTTACGGGGAAATGTGGGGACCCGGCTTAAAAAACTTGACGAAAATCAGGTTGATGCCATCATTCTGGCGGCCGCCGGACTCATACGTCTCGGATTCTCAGGCAGGATTAGGGAATACCTCCCAGTCGAAATCTCCCTTCCCGCAGTCGGACAAGGGGCCTTGGGCCTTGAGTGTCGGGTGGGCGACCATCGCATTCGAACTCTTCTTGACCGAATGCACGACCCGGAGACAACATCCTGCGTCCTGGCCGAGAGAGGTGTCCTCTCGGCACTCGACGGAGGGTGCCAACTCCCAATCGCCGCACATGCCCGCACCATCAGTCCGGGACAGATTGAGCTGATTGCTCGCATTCTCGACGTTGAAGGCACAACACTCCTTGAGGAGCAAAAGTCTGGCCCGGCAAAAGAGGCGAATAGACTCGGGGTGGAAGCCGCGCAGAATCTCTTGTCTCGCGGCGGTCAAAAAATTCTCGAGGCAATTCTCTCTGCAGCTCAAGGCCCTCCCACAGAAAAATCATCCCGGCTTCCCGGGACCGATTGAAGATCCCTCATCTTCCGCTTTATGATCAAATCATGAGACTGACAGCCACCTGGGCGTCCCAACCGACTTCAATGGCGCTCTCCTCTTTGAGCCATCAATATTGTCAATATTGTCATTGTCCGACACTCCGAAACTGGAATAGGGGAAACAATGCCTGATCACGCCCCTTTTCCTCTCAAAAAGAAGGCGTCCATGGTCTACCTTGTGGGAGCCGGTCCCGGGGATCCAGGTCTTTTGACCATGAGAGCTGCCCGGGCCATAGCCATGGCCGATGTGCTCCTCTATGACCATCTCATTCCCCTTGAACTTCTCGACCTCGCTCCCGACGAGGCAAAGAGAATCGATGTGGGAAAAGTTCGAAACCACCCCCGGATGTCACAAAAGGAAATTGGTGAGACTCTTGTCGAACATGCCCGACAAGGCCTGACCGTCGTTCGCCTTAAAGGGGGAGATCCCTTTGTTTTCGGCCGGGGAGGAGAGGAGGCACAAGTTCTGGCTGGGGCCGGCATCCCCTTTGTTGTCATTCCGGGAGTGACTTCTCCGGTGGCAGTTCCCGCCTATTCGGGGATCCCCGTAACCCACAGGGACCATAGCTCTCGCCTGATTATACTCACGGCACACGACGATCCGACTGACTGGAGCCAACCTGATATTGATGCCCTTGCCCGTCCCCATCAGACCATTGTCGTTCTTATGGGAGCCCTGTATATGAAAGAGCTTGTGTCTCGCCTCCTGAACGCCGGGCTCGATCCGAAAACCCCAACAGCCATTATTCGTTGGGGAACAACGCCCGCTCAAGAGTCCTACTTTCAGACCCTTGAAGAAATTCCGGCCATTCTCAAAGACCATGGCGTGGCCCCTCCGGCGATTTTAACCATCGGAGGCGTTGTCTCCCTTCGGGAAGAGGTATCCTGGAGCCATCGCCTCCCACTTTTGGGAAAACGCCTCCTCCTGACCCGGGAGCGATCCCGCTCCCGGGAACTTTCGGAGATCCTGGAGGCCCTTGGCGCCACCGTCATTACATTTCCAACCATCCATGTTTCCCCGAGCCTTCCCGAAAAATCCATGCAGGCTCTGGAAAACCTCAAAGACTTCCGCTGGATTGCCTTTTTGAGCCCTAACGGAGTTCAATACTTCCTGGAAGGACTCAGGCGCAGCAGTCAGGATTTGCGCTCGCTGGCAGGCCTCAGGATCTTTTCCATGGGCCCGGCCACGAGCGCCGCTCTGGGCGAGGCAGGACTGCGGCCCGACCTTGTTCCTTCCGAATCCCATGGCGAAGGGGTTATTGAGGCCTTCAAGAATCTCCCGGAGCCTCCTTCGGGGACAATTTTGCTCGTTCGGGGCGATCGGGGCACGGGAACCATTCCTCGAGGTCTGGAGGAGCTCGGCTACAGAGTTGAAACCATCTCGGTCTACGAAAACATCCTCCCTGATGTTCCCGACTACAGGAAGGAGCGACTCAGAACCATTCTCGAAGAAGAATCCATTGATATGGCCATCTTCTACAGTCCTTCGGCCATCAAGGGACTCCTCGCTCTCTTTCCCAACAATACCGCGGAAATCTCCCGGATCCCTTCTCTCGCGATTGGCCCCACAACCAGGGAAGAGTTAGTCCACGCAGGGATTCAGACTCACGTCATGGCAAAAACCCCCACCACATCGTCGGTCGTTGAGACCGCGGTGGACTTCCTCTCCCAGTTCGGAAATAATGCAAAAGAACTTTCTCATCCCCCCGATCACCCGGGGAAAGTCAACCCAGGAGGATCGTCACCGTGAGCCATCCCGTCGAACGGCCCCGCCGTTTGAGAAACACCCCTGCTCTGAGAAATCTTGTACGGGAGGTGGATCTTCATCCTGACAACCTCATCCTCCCCCTCTTTGTAACTTGGGGGCGAGACAGAAAAGAACCCATTTCTTCTATGCCAGGTGTCTTTCGCTACTCGGTAGATCGCCTTCCTGACATATTGAGCGAGGCATGGGAAGCCGGCATTCGCTCGCTCCTCCTCTTTGGAATTCCGGAAAGGAAGGATGATAACGGATCGGAAGCCCTCAACCCCGATGGTCCAGTCCCCCTCGCCATTGGCGCCATTCGGGACACCTTTCCCGGCTTTGTCATCATGACCGACATCTGCATCGACGAATACACCAACCATGGCCACTGTGGCCTTGTCAGCGGCGACCGGATCGAGAATGACCCGACACTCAACATTCTGGCGGGAATGTCTCTTCTCCATGCTCAGGCAGGAGCCCATGTCGTGGCCCCCTCAGATATGATGGACGGCCGGGTGGGGGCCATCAGACAACGACTCGACGAAAATGCCTTCACCGACACCCTTATTCTCTCCTATGCAGTCAAGTATGCCTCCGCTCTCTATGGTCCGTTCAGGGAGGCAATGATGAGCGGCCCCCAGTTCGGAGACCGGTGCTCCTACCAAATGGATTTCCGGGGTCGGAGGGAAGCTCTCCGGGAAGCACGCCTTGATATGGAGGAGGGGGCGGACATGCTCATGGTCAAGCCTGCCATTGCCTACCTCGATATTATTTCCCAAGTCGCTGATATTTCAGATCTTCCCGTGGCAGCCTACCAGGTTTCGGGAGAGTATTCGATGATCATGGCAGCCGGGGCCAATGGCTGGATCGACACTGATCGGGTCATGATCGAAACACTGACAGCCATCCGACGTGCCGGCGCCCAGATGATCCTGACCTATTTTGCCATCCGCGCTGCACGCCTCCTTCGGAGCTAAACGTCGTGCAAACCTACCGTGGTAACTTGGCAACCCTGCGACGGAGCCTCCCTCCGGGTCCCTATGCCATGACCATTGGGAACTTTGACGGGGTTCATGCCGGCCATCAGTATCTTCTTTCCCAACTTTTCGATCGGGCAAGAGCGCTCTCCTGTCCCTCCCTCCTCTTGACCTTTGACCCCCATCCTCTTTTTGTTCTTTCTCCTGACGCCTCCTTTCGAATGATTATGTCCCGGGAAAGGCAGGAGCAGGTTCTCGGCGATATCGGCCTTGAGATCCTTGTCTGTCTTGCCTTTGATAAAACCTTGGCCGCCATGGCCGCGGAAGATTTTGTGTCTCGAGTTCTGAGACCCCTTTTTCACCCGGCACTCATTATTGTGGGGGAAGGATTTCGCTTTGGATCGGGCCGTCATGGCACCCTGGAGACTCTCCGCCAGGAACTCTCATCGGAGGGGACCCAGGTGATTCCCCTCTCTCCCTTTATGGAGGGGGGACATCGAATCTCGAGCTCCCGAATCCGGAAGGCTGTGGACCAGGGAGAGATCGAGGAAGCCAACCGGCTTCTGACCCGCCCACTGGACATCTCTGGCCCCGTCGCCCGGGGAGAACAAAGAGGACGTCTGCTCGGCTTCCCGACGCTCAATCTCATTCCCCCTGACCACCGGCTCGTCCCTCCTCCAGGAGTCTATGCGACGCGAACACGCGTGGGCGGAATCCTTCATGATTCCGCCACCTATATCGGGACAAAGCCCACATTTGGCACACACCGTCCCGTCATCGAAACTCACCTTCCTGGCTTTTCGGGGGACCTCTATGGAGCTGATCACGAGGTCTTCTTCTACCACCGAGTCCGAGGAGAAAGATCCTTTCCCAACGTCGATGCCCTCAAAGCCCAGATCGCCTCCGATATCGACTCTTCCCTGAGGTATCTTCATGACATCGTCTTTGAAGGATCCGTTCGCCCCCTTTGACGCTCCATTCCGCAGCTTTCTTCTGAGGCATGACCTCTTGCCCCCCAACGGCCCCGCCTGGAGTGTGGGAGTCTCCGGGGGGGGAGATTCTGTCTTTCTTCTTCACCTTCTTTTTCGCCATCTCCCCGCAAACCACTCTCTCGACATTCTCCACTTCGACCATCATACCGACCCTCAAAAAAACGCCAGAGACAAAGACTTTGTCACAAGTTTGGCGGCACGGTATGGCGCCAAACTTATCGCAGGAGAATCTCCCTCTCCCGAGAAGCGTCGTCCGCTAGCCTCCGAAACGATTCTGAGGAAAGAGCGGCACGATTTTTTTACTGCCTATCTTGCCCAGCATCCTCGTTCAGTCCTCTTTCTCGGACATCAGAAAGACGACAGGATAGAGACAGTTCTGGCCAATCTCTTTCGGGGAACGGGTCCCCGGGGCCTCGTCGGAATTCCTGAAAAAAACGAAAAGATCTATCGGCCGCTCCTTTTTCTCGAGCGAGAGGAGATACGGCAGGCTTTGCGCGAGGCCAGAGAATCCTACATGGAAGACCCCGCCAACCTCGACCTCGGCCCCCTCAGAAATCGAATCCGCCTGGAGCTTCGTCCCGCCATTGACCGAATCTTCCCGGGAGGCACTGCTCACCTTCACACCCTTGCCCACCACATGGCTCAAGAGCTCTCCTTCTTAGCACCTCTTTCGACCGGCCCGCTCCTCATTGTCGAAGATCCCGGCTACGTTCGACTCTCACTTCGCCTCTTTCGCGCGCTGCCCCCCTCCCGGCAAGCCATTTTCTCGCGAAACATCCTCACCCGGCAAAAGCAATGGAAGCTCCCGCTCCCCCCGGAACGGAACCTCCTCAAGACACTGTCGACTCCTCCATCCGAGACCCTTCGCCACTTTCCCCTTGGTGCGGGCTGGCATCTTGATATTGTTTCGGACCATGCGGATCTGGTATACCTTTACCCAGACACTCAAAACATGACCATCCCCATGGGAGTCCACCTCCGGGCAAAGCTCCGGAACAAAGGGAATGATCTCTCTGTTCCGCTGCCCCGGAGCGGTCATCTTGTGATAGACAGTCCGGTGGCCCCTTCGGGGTCATACACTTCAGGAGGCATGCCTCTCCGGCCCTCTCTTTCGGCACTCATTTCCGCCGAAGTCATCCATACGGGGGCCGAGGACTTTGAGATCGCTTACCGCCGGAAGGATCTTCCGCTCTGGCCTTCCCTAAAGCCCTCAAGGGAAATAACAAGAGATACTCCCGACCAGGGCATCGGGGCGCGAACGGTGAACCAGCTCCTGTCGAGGAGGCCCATACCAGCCGCAATTAAGGATCGCCTTCCCATTCTTATGTTCAAGGGGAAGGCCCTCTGGATCCCCGGCTGGTTCGACAGAACCGGAGAGTTGCCCGGGGCCGAAAATGGCCCCTATCTTTCAATCACATTTCAAGCGCGGGAGTCCTCCTGGTGGAAAAAATTTTTGGAAAACCCCTGATCACTCAGGAAGAGATCCTTCACCGCGTCAGGGAGCTTGGCCTTCGGATCACCCGGGACTATGAAGGGAAAAATCTTGTTCTTCTTGGAATATTGAAGGGAGCCTTTGCCTTTACCGCCGACTTGGCCCGTTCGATCGGGATTCCGGCGCAGCTCGACTTCATGATGACTTCGAGCTCAAAAACAGGAGCGGGACGTGAACTCTCGTCCCCGTCACTCAATCTCAATGGCGCCGATGTCCTCGTCATCGAGGACATTGTCGACAGTGGCCATACCGCCCATCTCATTTTGGAGGCATTGGCAAAGCATCGCCCGGAAAGCATCCGGTTCTGTGCCCTGCTAGACAAGACAGCCGGTCGAGAAATCTCTTTTACCCCGGACTACACCGGATTCTCCATCCCCAATAAGTTTGTGATCGGATATGGGCTCGACTACAAAAACAAATACAGAACCCTGCCGTTCATCGCCGTCCTTGACCAGACATCCTGACTCATTCACGCACGGACTCCCTTGTTTTCATGAGTGCCCATCCCTCTCCTCTCGATTGAAGAGCGGAATCCTCCATGTTAGAATCAACCACAGTACCCCCTGAAGGAGGACCCTCTTGATGAAACCGTTTTACAAGAATCTCGCCCTGTGGCTGATCATCGGCATCGTCGTTTTTCTCGTCTTTGACATGTTCCAGTTCCGGGAACCTTCATCCCAAAACCTCATCTACTCTGACTTTATTTCCAAAGTCGAGATGAATCAGGTCAGCGAAGTCACCATCAAGCGAAACCATATTAATGGGGTGATGAAGGACGGCACACGCTTTGAAACTTACGCCGCGAACGATCCTCACCTGGTGGAAGAACTCCAGAAAAAAAATGTCAGGATTATCGCGATTCCCCCCGGAGAAAACCCCTGGTACATGAGCCTCCTCATCTCCTGGGGGCCAATCCTCGTCCTGGTGCTGCTGTGGGTTTTCTTTATGCGCCAGATGCAGTCCGGTGGCAACAAGGCCATGTCTTTCGGAAAATCCCGGGCCAAGATGATGACGGAAGACAAGAAGAAGATCACATTCTCCGATGTGGCCGGTGTTGATGAGGCCAAGGAAGAGGTCTTTGAGATTGTGGAGTTCCTCAAGGATCCCTCCAAATTTCAGCGCCTGGGCGGACACATCCCCAAGGGCGTCTTGGTTGTCGGTCCGCCTGGCACCGGAAAGACCCTTCTCGCCAAGGCCATTGCCGGCGAGGCCGATGTTCCCTTCTTTCATATCAGTGGGTCTGATTTTGTGGAAATGTTCGTCGGAGTCGGGGCCTCACGGGTGCGCGATCTCTTTGAGCAAGGAAAGAAAAATGCCCCCTGCATCATCTTCATCGACGAAATCGATGCGGTGGGACGCCACCGTGGTGCCGGACTCGGCGGAGGCCACGATGAACGAGAGCAAACGCTGAACCAGCTCCTTGTGGAGATGGACGGTTTTGAAAGCAACGAAGGCGTCATCCTGATCGCTGCCACAAACAGGCCGGATGTGCTCGATCCCGCACTTCTCCGACCCGGGCGCTTCGACCGTCAGATCATCGTGGGAAAGCCTGACCTTAAAGGTCGCATCAAGATTCTTGAGGTTCATACAAAGAAGATCCCGCTCGATTCCTCTGTCAGCCTTGAGACCGTTGCCCGGGGAACCCCCGGATTTTCCGGAGCCGACCTCGCCAATCTCGTAAACGAAGCAGCACTTCTTGCTGCCCGTAGGGATAAAAAGGTTGTGGAGATGAGCGAGTTTGAGGACGCCAAAGACAAGGTCCTCATGGGCGTGGAAAGAAAGTCCATTCTTATTACGGAAGAAGAAAAGCGGGTGACGGCCTTCCATGAAGCGGGTCACACCCTCGTTGCAAAACTTCTCCCCGGAACAGATCCGGTTCACAAGGTCTCCATCATCCCCCGCGGCCGAGCCCTCGGAGTGACGCAGCAGCTGCCGACTGATGACCGGTACACTTACGGAAAGGACTTTCTCCTCAATAACATCGCCATTTTGATGGGAGGACGAGTTGCCGAAGAGCTTGTCACCCGCTCGATCACTACCGGAGCCGGAAACGATATTGAGCGCGCTACGGATCTCGCCCGGAAGATGGTCTGTGAATGGGGAATGAGCGACAAGCTAGGCCCCATTACCTTTGCCCAGAAGAACGATGAGATTTTCCTAGGCCGGGAGATGTTTCAGCGACGGGATTATAGTGAGTCCACCGCCATCGACATCGACCGGGAGGTCAGTGGCATTATTTTTGATGCCTACGCCAAGTCAAAGAGCCTGATTTCAACTCATATGAAGGCTCTCCACAACATCGCAGAAGCCCTCCTGGAGAAAGAAACGCTCGACTCGCCGCAGATCGATGCCCTTATCCAGGCGGCCAATGCCCCAGGCTGATTTCCGGGCCCTTTTCGAGCGATCCCATGACAAGGGGGATCTCCCCCTTATCATGGGAATTGTCAACATTACCCCTGACTCTTTTTCCGGAGACGGAGTTCTCTCACCGGCACAGATTCAGGAACGTGCCTCCTGCCTGATTGAGGCGGGGGCAGAGATTCTCGATATCGGAGCCGAATCGACACGACCTGGCTCCTCTCCTGTCTCGGAAAACGAGGAGAGGGAACGCCTTCATTTGGCACTTTCCGCCTTGTCCTCTCTTGAGGTTCCCCTTTCCATCGATACTCGACGGCCCGTCGTTTTCAGGGACGCCCTCCCTTTTGGTGCCTCACTCATTAACGACATTGACGGGCTGAGCGATCCTGGCTTTATCACCATTCTCCAGGATTTCCCTCGAGTCATGGCTGTCCTCATGCACAAACAGGGCAGTCCCGAGACAATGCAAGACCATCCTCATTACGAAAATGTGGTGGAGAGCGTCGCAGAGTTTTTTCGTGAAAAGCTTGAATTTCTTCAGTCACAAGGAATCTCCCGGGACAGGATCATTCTCGACCCGGGAATCGGCTTCGGAAAAACCCGCGAGCATAACCTCTCCCTCCTTGCCGAGATGAAAAGACTCTCCCGCCTGGGTCCGCTCCTGATCGCTCCATCAAGAAAACGCTTTCTTGATGCTCCGGGAGAAACCCGACTCCCCGCAGATCGGGATCTCTCCACAGGGGGGGTCATGGCCTGGTGTTGTCTTCAAGGAGCACTTCTCTTCCGAACCCATCGTCCGGACGTCGCTCGCGAAATTCGGCGGACTCTCCTGTCGATTGAAGGAGCCCGCCTTGAATAGCCTCCTTCATTTCGCCTTCTGGAGAAATGTTCTCGACATCCTGGCCGTCTGGTTCGTGTTCTACCAGATCCTTCTCCTCATTCGGGGAACACGAGCCTTCCAAATGGTGATCGGGGTGCTGGTCTTTCTTCTGGTCTTCTTCATCTCCGGCTGGCTTAAGCTTTATACCCTGAACTGGCTCATCACGAGCTTCTGGTCCCAGATCATCCTTGCCCTTTTGATCCTTTTCCAGCCGGAGATTCGCAAAGCTCTCGCCCGGGTGGGGAAAAGTCCGCTTCTCTTTGGTATTTCCCTGGGGGACACTTCCATCGACTCGGAAGAGATTGTCAAGGCCCTCCAGACATTGAGTCGCCGGGGAATCGGAGGAATCATCGTCATTGAAAGGACGACCGACCTTTCCGAGATCGTCGAAGTTGGCGTTCCTCTGGACGCACTCATCTCCTCCGAGCTTCTGGTGAGCCTCTTTCTCCCCTACTCCCCGATTCATGACGGAGCGGCTATCATTCGTAAAAACCGGGTCGCCACGGCCGGCTGCTTTCTTCCTATCTCTCTGTCCTCAGAGCTTTCCCGACAATACGGGACTCGTCACCGGGCCGCCATCGGGATCACGGAGGAGACGGATGCGGTCGCCCTGGTGGTCAGCGAAGAGACATCACAGATCTCCCTCGTCGTGGCAGGGCGGGTCACGCCCCAGACAGACATGGTCCTTTTTCGTCAGACCCTGGCTCGCCTTTTCCGGAAGGAGAGCCGACTCCCATCGAACAGGAGGTTAAGCTTCCTCCGCAAAGGACTCATTGGAACCCTCAACGCTATTCCGGGGGGAAAATACCTTCTGCGCGCACTGGATTTTTCTTCCCGCCGTTCTCGGAGTGCACCATGACAGGACGATGGGAAGCCCTCTCACGCAGTCTCATGGGCAATCTCCCGATCAAAATTCTTGCGCTGGTTCTCTCACTCTTTCTCTGGTACCACATCAGCCGAACAGGAAACGAATATCTCACGCTGACACTTCCGGTCACCGTCACCAATCTCCCCCCCCATCTCGAATTGAATCGGGCCACTCCGGACCATGTCACGGTGACGCTCAAGGGACCTCCCGGAATGGGGAGCCAGATCCGCCCGGAACGTCTCACGATTCTCCTCGACGGACACAACTTTCGTCCGGGACGTACGAACCTTCTCCTTGAGTCTGGAAATGTTGCTCTTCCTTCAGGAATCCGGGTGATCCATTTTTCCCCCTCCTCTCTCTCGCTCCGGATTCTTCCGCTTGGCCGGAGGGAGATCCCCATTGTTCCCCAATTTATCGGAGAGACGAGAGACCGGATAGCCCCCATCAGGATCCATGTTGTCCCCCGACAGGCACTTGTGGAGGGAGACAGAACGCTTCTCTCGACGATTTCTTTTATCAAAACCCAGCCGATTGAGCTTAAAAGACTAAGTGACAGTAAGCTTCAAACACTTTCCATCTCCCTCGCCTCACCCGATCCGACCCGGGTCAGGATTCTCTCTCCCCGAAAGGTGACCATCGAGATCGAGCGCTCTTCACGAAGACGCTAGGAAGGGATCCCGATCACCTCGTCACGACTGAGTCAGCGAGGAGCTTTCCCCGCCCTTTCTTCTTTGCCTTCCTGAGGCTAAAATGGAAGTAGCAGGATCCCCCTACAGCCCTCTCAAGAGGAAGGAGCTCCCTTGAGCAAGCCCTCGACCCGACTCTTTGGGACCGACGGAATCCGCGGACGCGCCAACATATACCCCGTCACGGGAGAAATGGCCTTCCGTCTCGGGCGTGCTGCGGCCCATCTCTTTGCCCGGGCGGGAGAAGAACATCATGTGGTTATTGGTAAGGACACCCGGATTTCCGGCTATATGCTGGAGATGGCCCTAACATCCGGATTGACCTCCATGGGAGTCAATGTCATCCTTGTTGGCCCCTTCACAACCCCCGGAATTGCCCATCTGACCCGGAGCCTCCGGGCCGATGCCGGAATCATGATCTCCGCCTCCCACAACCCTTATGACGATAATGGAATCAAGTTCTTTTCCTCTGAAGGGCTCAAGCTCCCGGATGAACTCGAAGACCGGATCGAACGACTCGTCATGGGAGACGAGATCGATCATATCCGTCCGACGGGCGCCCTTATCGGCAAGGTCACACGGCTCTCTGGTGCCGAAGGCCGGTATGTGGAGTTCGTCAAAAATACTCTCCCTCGAAAACAAAAGTTCGACGGGGTTCGAATCGTGGCTGACATGGCCAATGGAGGGGCCTACAAGGTCGCCCCCATGGCCTTTCGTGAGCTGGGAGCGGAGGTCATCGCACTGTCAGACGCTCCAGACGGGGTCAACATCAACCAAAACTGCGGAGCACTCTACCCGGAAACACTCGCGCGCAAGGTGGTTGAAACCGGAGCCGATCTGGGTGTGGCCTTCGACGGGGATGCTGATCGTTCGGTCTTCGTCACCGGAAAGGGACAAATCCTGGACGGAGACAGGATCATGGCCATTATCGCCCCCTTCCTGAAAAAGGAAGGACGACTTCCCGGAGACACCCTGGTCACCACTGTCATGAGCAATCTGGCTCTGGAAGAGGCCATGAAGCGCCAGGGAATCTCCCTGCGGAAGACCCAGGTGGGGGATCGGTATATCCTCGAAGAGCTTGACCGCCTGGCCCTCTCCTTCGGAGGGGAACAGTCCGGGCATATTATCTTCCGGGACTATCTCACCACCGGTGATGGTCTCATCACGGCGCTCCAACTCCTCTCCCTTCTCGACAAGGAAGGGATCTCCCTCGATGATGCCGCCCGAGTGATGGAACCTTACCCCCAGATCCTGAAGACTCTTCCCGTCAGATCGAAGCCGCCCATCGACAGCCTTCCTGAGCTTTCAAAGAGGAAATCCCATGTGGACAGTCTTCTGGCGGGCCACGGTCGCCTTCTTCTTCGCTATTCGGGGACGGAAATGGCCATCCGCATCATGCTTGAAGGTCCCGATGCCAACGTGTTGAACCAGATGATGCAGGAGCTCGAAGAGGCGGTGATCCTCGACCTGGGCTCCCCGACAACCTCCCATCCCTCCCATTGACCCCCTTCAGGGTGATCCTGACACCCTCCCTCCCCCGCCCACTGACGACGCAGGATTTTTTTCCTGCGTCCGTCATCCTGACGGGAGGACTTTTCCTGTCTTCGCTGGCTCCGGACTTTCCGCTCCTTTTGGGGGCCCTTGTTTTGACTCCCCTGAGTCTCTCCCTTCTTGCCGGATCCCGATACCTCTTTCTCTCCCTCCTTCTCGCCCTTTCCTTTTGCGGAGGGGTTGTGGCCATTCCGGGGGACAACGTTGATGCTCCCCCGCCCTCCCCCTCTTTTTTTTCCCTCTGTCTGGACCGTACTCCAAGGCTCACACCACATGGGGTCATCGCATCCCTGAGAAATGATGGCTCATCGCCCGAACTTCCCCCTTCCTTCCGCCTCTTCATCCCCTCCGAGCGACTCACCGGGATGCTCGAAGCCGGTGACTGTCTGAGCGGCGTCGCAACGACATTCTCCCCCCCCTTGTCCACCGGACTCTTTGGGGACTCTCGTCCGTTATACATCCCCTTGGAGAGCTTTCCCCTGACCGTGACTCAAAGCCTTTCCCCCCGTGGAGATCTTCTGAGGCACCTTCACCATCGAAAAGACGAGCTCCTGAGCCACCTCCTCTCCACATTTCCCCGGGAAACAGCAGGTCTCCTCGCCGCCCTTCTCCTCTCGGACACACGATTCATGGGGAAGGACGCGCGTGAGGACTTTACAGACGCTGGCGTTTCTCACCTTTTGTCGGTGTCAGGGGAACACATGACCCTCCTTGCCTTCTTTCTCGGGGGGATGGTGCTTGTCTTTCTCCGAGTTCTTCCCCTCCCCCTTCTCCGGCGGCTCCTTATTCACCTCCCTGCAGGGCGACTTCTCCCGTTGACCCTGCTCCCCTTACTGTTTGCCTATACGCTCATGATCGGGGCTCCGGAGGCTGCCGACCGGGCCTTTCTGGGCTTCGCCTTGGCGGTCATTCTTCGATTTACCTTTGTCGACCTTGACTTTCCGGCCATTTTGGGTCTCTCAACGATCCTGATGCTTCTTCTTTTCCCCCGACTTTCCCTCTCGCTCTCCTTTCTCCTCTCCCTCCTGGCACTATGGGGACTTGTCCTGTCCGGACGCCAGGGAGCGCCCATCCCTCACCTCGAAAAGCACCATCAAAAGACTCTCGGCCCTCTCATGGCAGGGGCGGGGGTCACTCTTTTCACGGCGCCCCTTATCGCCGCCGTCTTCCGGACGATCAACCCGGAAGCTCTCGTCGACAACCTTATTGTTGTCCCTCTGGCGGGGGACATTCTTCTTCCCTTCGGGGCCGGAGAGCTCCTTCTGCCCCTTTTTCACCTCACCCCCCCCGCTCTTGTGACCCTTTCCCTGACAAGTCTCTCCCATGCCACCTTGGGGTTGGTCCATGCCCTGGCGCGTCTCCCCGGAGCCTCCCTCTCCCTGTCCTCCCCCAATCCTCTTCTGATCGGGGTCTTCTATCTTGTCGCTGCAGGGATCCTGCTCCGGCCGAAAACCTCCCTGAGAAAGGCCTTCATCCCACTTCTCGGAATTTTTCTTATGGCCCTTGCCCTCCCATCACCTCTCCATGTTCCCTCGCTCCACCCTGCTCTCAAACGGGATGTTCACAAAATCCTGCGCTACGATCCTCAACAGGAGCGAAGGAATATTGAGATCCTCCTCTCGGGCTCCCTTTCCTGAAAAAGAAACGAGGAAGAACCCGAGGGTCGATCGTGTTCGCAGTACAGCGACCACCAACTGCCAATTGCGAAAGAGGGGAGAAGGAGTAAACTAAAGAAGAGGCGCCGGAAATGGGTCCGGAACTCCGAAGACAAAGGAGAGGTCCATGGGTGGAAAAAATCGGCAAAAACCCGAAATTGATATCAAGGATGGCGTCGTTCTTGAGACGATGAGAAAAAAGGCCTGTCCCCAATGCGGAACGATGATGCGCTGGCTGGATGGGGACTATGTCTGTGTCGCCTGCAACGGTGCCGAATATGGGCCGGAAGAGGGTTAAGGAGGACTGACAGGACTATCCGCGGCTGGCGTGGCCTCGAACTAGATCACAGAAAAAGGCGGGGTCGAGAATCCGAATGACCCCCTTCTTTGAGAGATCGATCTTCCCGGCTTTTTCCCACATGCGCGTCACCCGGATCGCTGTTTCCACCGTCGTGAGACACATCTGGGCCAAGACTGTCCGGGTGATGGCGATCGAATCCCGAGGAGTTGTGGAAGTTACAGTGCCTCCTCCCTGGGCAACCTGGTCGGGATCTCGGCCCGAAAGGGCCACGAGAACCTGCGAAAGACGCACTTCAATCGGCATGTTCGCATAGAGGAGACGGGACTGGTACATGCGGAACCGTTCTCCCAGCTCCGTATGAACTTCACGACGCAATTCCCGGTCCTGGTCGATGGCGGACAAGAGGCGGGACTTTGAGTAGCCCTCGGCTCGGGAGGGGCAATCGGAAATGGCTCCCGCAGGGTAGGGGAAGTCAAAGATCACGGCAAAACCCGCCACAAACTCTCCCGGGAGGAGACGCTCAAGAATCAAGGGGGTTCCAAAGGGACTCTCCTTCACAAAGAGAATTCGCCCCTCCGTCACCACGTAAAACATCTCCGACGGGTCTCCTTGCCGAAAGAGAAACTCCCCCTTCCGGGAGAGGACAACGACCCGGTCTGGCTCCGTTAACTCCCGCCACCGATCAAAGACCGGCATCGGACGCTGGCTCACAGTCTCCCTTCCGGAGAAGAAAAGGGGAGCAGGAGAGAGACCAGAAGACTCCCGAGACTGACCAGAAAGGCCCCCAACAGGGCAGGGAAAAACCCATCGACCACAAATCCGGGAACAACGGCCGACACCAACCAGAACAGCAGGGCATTGAGGACGAAGATGAAAAGTCCCAGGGTGACCACGGTGATCGGGAGGGTCAAAAAGATCAGAAGGGGACGAAGGAGGGCGTTAAAGAGACCCAGCACCACCGCTACGGCGATGGCGGTGGCAAAGCCACGAATCTCGATTCCTCGGACCATCCTGGCCACAAAGAAGATGATCAGGGAGTTGGCCAGAAGCCGAAGAAGAATGCCGACCATAGCTTCATCCTCCAAGAAACGTTAACAGGATTAGGGACAAGACCCTGGGAAAAAGGCCAAAATGTGCGAAAGATAAGGGCTCTTCCCGAAGCTCAATGTCAGGGTGACTCCTGTCGATCCTAGCAAAAACCCGACCTTTTGTCAGGAGAATATTTCTGAAGCCGCTGACTCGTGGCTCTTTGTCCCCGAAGAATCACTCTTCCGATTCGCCTCTTGCCTCCTCCCTCGGCTCCCTCTATCATGACGAAGTCAGAGCAAACGCTTCAGGCTGTTTTTCGAGATTGGATTGATCCAACGACCCTTTCGTCGCCCCTGAAAGGATGTCATGTCCCCGAAGAGACATCGCTCCTATCTGAAAGCCAAAGACCAAGGAAAGCGTCTTATCCTCTGGGTCAAGGGACGGCTCCGTGCCACATCCGGAGGCTCCTGGATCTTTCCGCACGGAATCCTGGCCCTTCTGGTGGGAATGCTGGGTCTCAAGAATGTTCTTCCTCTTTTCGAACAGATTCATATCATCCAGTCGTCGCTCGAGACATTCGGTCCTGCCAAGGACTTCGCCCATCTCCCCGGCATCTTTCACATTCCGGGAGGCATCCCCAAGACCCTCATCGGGCTGGTCCAGATTCTGATGTCCGTCGGCCTTCTGCTTCGTTCCCGGATGATCTGGGCCATCATCCTCCTGATGACCCTCCTTTCCATCACCGTCGATCTTTTCCAGAGCCCCCTTCCCGAAATCTCGCTGGCCTTTTCGCTCCTGCTCCTCGGAGCCCTGATCCTCTTTCGCAAGACCTTCGATCAGTCCTCTCTCGCCATCGGGACCTTCCTCTCTGTCCTCTCAATTCTTCTTCTGATGGGCTATGGAATCTTCGGTTCCTTCATACTCGGAAAGGGCTTTACTCCCCCCATCCAGAGCCTGACGACAGCCCTTTACTTTGCCGTTATCACGATGGCCACGGTGGGATACGGGGACATCGTTCCCCGAACTGATGATGCCCGCCTCTTTGTCGTCAGCCTCGTAATCCTGGGCATCACCATTTTCAGTGCCTCCCTCTCGTCGGTCATCATTCCCCTAATGAACGAACGTATCAAAAGAGTGCTTCTTCCGGAGAAAAAAATGCCAACACGCACTAACCACACCATCCTGATCGGAACAGGCCCGCTGGCTCGGAGCACCTACCAGGAGCTGTCCTCCCGAAAACATTCCGTCACACTCATTACCCCCCATGAGATCTCCGATCCCCCCTTTGGCGGCTGCGACCAGGTCATCGGTGATCCGGCCGACGGAGATGTGCTGAGAGAGGCCGGGATTCTTGACGCCCGGGCGATTATCTCCCTTCTCGACGAGGACGCGGAAAATGCTTTTGTGGTCCTGGCGGCGCGGGATACGGGCTCCAAGGCGAAAACCGTCGTCTCCGTCCGGAGCCGGGCCAACTTCACCCGTATCCAGACGGTCGAACCCGATATGATTCTCGCTCCGGACATTATCGGAGGAGAGCTCATCGCCATGGCGTTGAACGATGAAAAGGTGGACGGAGAAACCTTTTTCAGAAAAGCCCTGTTCATGGACCGCCGTCTCAAAAAATAGCGTGAAAAGTTGGAAATCTCATCCGACCTTCCCGCCACTGTTGAGTCACGCGACGCCCCCCACACCCTCCTCTCCTTTTTCAAAAACCATGGCGCCTGATCCTCCGGGGGACGTCGGGACAGGGGGCTTCCCCGTCGCCATTGACCAGACAAGAGATCTGGCCTTACCCTTTTAAGAAGGGGATGTGTCTCTCCTTCCCCATGTCATCACTCAAGACCATGGATACAGGAGGCTTCGTGGACTCTTCCCCCGAAAAAACCGCATCCCCGGACACCTTGGTCACCCTCATGGAGTTCTCTCCCGAGGGCCAACCGATAGGGCTCCGAACGGTGGCCCGTATCGTGGATGATCCCTCCTGGAAGAGCCGGCTCTCCCCCCAGGCCTACTCCGTGACACGGCGCCACGCCACCGATCCGCCCTTTGCTGTGGACGGATACGACAGCAAGGAGCCGGGGATCTATCGCTGCATCTGTTGCGGTACCGCTCTCTTCGCCTCGGGATCCAAGTTTGACTCCGGAACCGGCTGGCCAAGCTTTACCTCGCCCCTGGCCAAGGAAAACATCGTGACACGAGAAGACCTGAGCTACGGGATGCGAAGGGTGGAAGTCCTTTGTGCCCGTTGCGATGCCCACATGGGTCACCTCTTTCCCGACGGACCTCGCCCTACAGGCCTTCGCTACTGCATCAACATGTCGGCGCTTCAGTTTGTCCCTTTTCCCCAGAACTTCACCCCAAAGGGCCGCCCAGAATGACCCACTCCCCTTCCCTTTTTGCCTCCGCCATGGCCTTTGCCGCCTCTCTCGGGTGCTTTGGCGAAGCCCCCGCCACACCCTCCCTGCCCTCTCCCGACCGGGACATTCCCCCATCGGGGACGCAGACAGCCGTCTTTGCGGGGGGCTGCTTCTGGGGCGTCGAGGCCGTTTTTCGGCATGTGCGAGGAGTCGTGCGGTCCGTCTCAGGGTACGCTGGGGGAGAAGCCTCGACCGCTACCTACCAACAGGTTTGCACCGGACGAACCGGCCATGCTGAAGCCGTGGAGGTGACCTTTGACTCGTCTGTCGTCTCCTTTGGAACCTTGCTACGGATTTTTTTCTCGGTCATTCACGATCCGACGCAGAAAGACCGTCAGGGACCGGATATTGGCCCCCAATACCGGTCGGCGGTCTTTGCCACCTCTCCCCTGCAGGAGGGAGTGGCTCGGGAATACATTGAAAAGCTCAACGCAAGCGGTCTCTTCCCAAAGCCTTTGGCCACCGTCGTCGCTCCCCTTCGGGCCTTTTATCCTGCCGAACCCTTCCACCAGAACTTTCTCCTCAAAAATCCCGCCCACCCCTACATTGTCATCCATGACCTTCCCAAGATCGCCGCCCTCAAGAAGCACTATCCGGAGATTTTCCAGGAGTGACGAAGGACGTTCTCCCTCCCACCTGAGGGAACGCCCCTGAGTATGTCAGGAGCCAGAGCGACAATGGACAGAGATCAGAGGGGGGATGTGGCCATCGTCGGTGGGGGGGTGGGAGGAGTCCTCACCGGAGCGATGCTAGCGCATGCTGGCCGATCAGTCATTCTCTTCGAGGCCATGGATTATCTTGGGGGATGCTCGGGAACCTTCGAACGTGACGGGTATGCCTTTAATGCCGGGGCCACCACGCTGATCGGGCTTGAGTCCACCCTGCCACTGGGGAAGCTGGCCTCTCTTCTTGGCGTCAGCGTTCCCACGCGTCCGATCGACCCGGCCCTTAAGATTCACCTTCATGGCCGATCCCTCAGGATGTCCCGAAATCGGGAGGCCCTTTTGGCAGAATTCGTGTCAGCCTTCCCGGAAGATGCCGTTGAAGGATTGTGGCGCCGTGTCTTCAGGGTCGCCGACGCCGCATGGAGCATTATCGCGGACCTCCCCCCCTTTCCCCCTCGACGCCCCCAGGAGCTCGCCCGGGCACTTGGCCTCTTTGCACTTCTTCTTGCCAGAGGAGGAGCCGACACACTCCGCCGGGGCAACGACGTGTTTTCTGCCCATGTCAAAACCGTGGACCTTCGTCAATGCCTTGACCAGCTTCTTCTGATCACCAATCAGGCACCCTCCCGGGAGGTGTGGTTTCTTTCGGCGGCACTCGGCCTTTCCTATACAACCCAGGACACCCATACGGCCATGGGGGGCATGGGGGCCGTCGTGGAGGCCTTTGCCAAAAAGATCCCGTCCGTCATCCGAAAAACCCCTGTCAGGAGAATCGAACCTCAAGGATCGGGATATCTCCTCCACACTCCACGAGGGAGTTACTCGGCCCAAACAGTCATCCTCAACCGGGACATCTGGGGAGCCGCCTCACTTTTTGGGACCAAGGAACTCAAGGAGTGGGCAGATCAGCTTCACCAGAAATACCCCGACCGATGGGGAGCCGCCACACTTCACTTCATGGTCCGGGATGTTTTCCCCCCCGGCATGGAGCTTCACCACCAGATCCACCATCCGCGGAATCCCGACACAGGAAGCCACTCCTTCTTTCTCTCCCTCTCCCATCCCGAGGACAGTCGTCTCTCGCCCCCGGGATATCGTAGCGTCACGATCTCCACCCATACCGACCTTGCTCTCTGGAAAAACCTCTCCGGAGCGGACTACCACGAGAAGAAGGAACGTGTTCAGGAATTCATTCTCTCCTGTCTCTTTCGATCAATTCCGGAGTTCCTTCTTGCCGAAAAAGGAGAGATCCTGGTGGGAAGCCCCCGAACCTTTGCCCGATACACCCGGCGAACCGAAGGAACCGTGGGGGGGATTCCTCTGCGGATGCGCGACTTCCCCTTTCATTACCCCTCCTTCCGAATGCCCCTCAAAAAAGTCTACCTCGTCGGCGATACCGTCTTTCCCGGACAAGGGTGGCCCGGGGTGGCCGTGGGGGCCATGGGCCTGGTCCGCCACCTTGAACCCCGACTTCTACCCTGAGCTCTTCCCCGAAAGGGGTGGCAATCAGGGCCTCCTGGAGATCCCTTGTCTGGCTTCGCCGGGATTCAAGAAGCCCCGTAAGACCACTGGGCCCGCAGTGCTCCGACCCCAGCCGCCACATGGCTATCAGGCAGGGAGCACACACAGAACAGTCCCTGATCCAATCGCCCCACGGATTGGCCAGAAGTTCCATCCCTGACGACCTCAAGGACGTAAGGAAAGGACTGACCTCACCTTCTTCTATCCAGACGACCGGACGAGAGAGTCAATATCTCGAGCGACGATAGCCGGACGACTCAGGACCTGGTGATGCGACGGGAGAAGAAGGAGCGGAGTCAAAAAGAGATCCGCACCTTTTTCATGATATCCTTGAGTCCGCCCACGAGGCTCTCGAGCTGCTTCTTGACGGAGGAGACATTCCGGGACTGGTTCTCCGTCACCCCCACGATGGACGA
>JBMFWG010000020.1:0-34842 GCA_049965515.1 Leptospirillia bacterium | reverse complement strand
GCCTCCGGAGAGGACGATAAGACGCAAAGACCCAAACGCCTTTGCGCATCCTCGGCGAAAGAGGAATATCCGCTCGTGAGAGCAGAAACCCCCACGACAGCGTCAGCTTAGTGGCGGGAGAGTTCATGGAGACGGCATTGTCAGCGATTCCTCTCGCCTCCCTCCCCCTCGACGAGGAGACCGGACTCTTCACACTTCTGCGGACCACCATGAGCGATCTCCGGAAACCTTGAGGAGTCCGTCACAGCGACTTCCCCGTTCTTCTGGTCGCTCTGGCCGGGGTCTTGGCCGGAAAACGCTCCTACGAGACGATCGCCCGCCGGGCAGGAGATCTCTCCCGGAGTCCGCTCAGGCGGCTCGGATGCCGGTGGTCGCCGGACAAGGAGCTCATCCTCAAGGAGGGGATCGTTGCCGCACAGACACGTCTCGAGGGCCCCAAGGGCCACGAGATCCCGACCGTTCCAAAGCTTCTGGAGTCGCTCGACCTCACCGGCAAGGTGGTCACCGCCGACGCCCTCCATCCCCAGAACGCCCTGGTCTTGCGGATCCGGGAGAAGGGCGGCGATGATGTCTTCACGGTCAAGGTCAACCGAAAGACTCTCTAAGGACGAGATCGCAAGCCTCGACAACGAGGCTTTTTTCCCCTCCCCATAAGGCCATCTTCTCTGGCCATGGCTGGATCGAGATCCAGACCATTCGGGTCTCCTCCCAGCTTGCAGGATACTCCGACTTTCCTCACCTTGCGCAGGTCTCCCGGATCGATCGGGTGACCCGGAACAATCCGCACGGAAACGGCTCTTGGGATGACCCGTCTCTCTTCCGCTCAGACCTCCCCCAAGGAGCTCCTGGACTTCGTCCGGGGGCACGGGGAGATCGAGAATCGGCTTCATCGGGTCCGGGATACCGTCTGCCGCGAAGATACCTGCACCACGCGAACCGGAAACGGGGCTCATGTCAGGACACCCTCCGAAACAGGACGATCAGTCTTCTGAGGGTCGCCGGATCTTTCTCCATTGCTCCGGTTCTCGATGGCTTTTCCAACAAGTCGTCCCGGATCTTTCGCTTCCTTGGCCTCTGACCGGACAGATCACGTCCCTGCCTGCTTTTCTCCTGCTTCCTGCCGACAGGAGAATTGCGCGTTCATGTCAGGGAGGAGGGTCCTCATTTTGCCTTTCAGACCTCCAAAAACGTCCAAAAATGATCCCGACACCCTTGGCTCTTCACGTCCTCCCCCTCCGATGTTACCTTTTGATCGCGACCTTGACGGGAACCTGGCCCTCCACGAAAAGGCTTTCCATTTTGGGCGCGTTCCTCTATCATCTAAATGATCGGAGATGTTTTTTGTTTAGATTAAAACATTTAAACGGAGGACGGCATGGACACACTTCCCATTCGGCTCCGTATTGCCGCCTATCCGGTTTCACTCATTCTCCGCCTTTTCCGATGGGCCAACCGATGTCAGGTCATTGGCTTTGAGGAGTATCGTGAGCGCCTGGCCAGAGGAGAGCACGTCCTCATCGCCTTTTGGCATAATCAGGGTCTCTTCATGCCCTTCGTCTGGTTCGGCAGGCCAGGGCGGATCAAACTGATTGTCTCCCGTTCAAAAGACGGGGACCTGATTTCCTCTCTTCTTCTCTGGTTCGGAATCGAGAATATCCGCGGATCCTCCAGCCGGGGAAGCACGGCGGCCCTCAAGGAACTCCTGCGGCTCGACCGCAAGAATACCGATTCGATTGTCTTTACACCAGACGGTCCCAAGGGCCCCATCTACAAGGTCAAGGACGGAATTGGCTACCTTGCCCTCTCCTCCAAAAAACCCCTTTACCTCCAGAGCGTCTGCTGCACAAAATCCAAAGAGCTCTCCTCCTGGGACCGCTTCCGTATTCCCCTCCCCTTTGGCTTGGCCAGCTGGACCTGCTCGCCAGGTCTCTATCTTTCAGCCTACCCAGAGCTGACACTCGAGGAGGCCGGAGCCCTTATCGAAAACGGCCTCAACACCGTCAACCGGATCACCGAGGCCCTTGCGTCCGGACAGATCACCAAAAAAGAAGCCGTTGCTCTTCTCGACCCCCACACCCTTCCATGGTTTCCTTACAGCAAGCCTCCGACAGTCCGGCAACAATCAAGATGTTGACCTTCCCCTCCCCTTGTGGCCGAGCGCGCCATTATTTTAAGCTAACCCTTTGACACAACTCCCCCCTCATCGTCCCTGAAAAATAACCTGATGAATTTTTTAAGGTTCGGGAGTATAATGAAACGATCCTTGTATCTTAACAGGCAAGATCCGGGCGAGAACACCGTGCGTCGGAAAGCCCCCGGGGATGGGCAAAGGACATTCACGAAAGGATCAGGACAGAGTGCAGCTTCCCCTTGAACGACTCAGACATCATATTGATGGATATAACAGGTTGGCCGACGATTCCAACTGGAACCGATTCAAGTCCCTCCACTGGAACGAGCTCAACCCCTCACTTCTCACCGAAGGACAGAAGAACGCGGTCGTTTTTGTGACCTATGTGGAAGACCACCTTCCGGGATATTTCTCGGAATACCAGTCCCTCTTTCCCATCGAAACGGACTCAATGGCCCTTTCCCTTCACAACCGGGAGCTTTTCCACTTCACCGTCCGGTGGGGACTTGAAGAGGACCGCCATGCCCAAGCCCTGGCGCTTTACCAATACCACGCCGGCATCGAGCCCGACAGAAACCGTCTTGAGGAAAAACTGATCATCGAGAATCGCAAACCTTTCAGCATCGGATTTTCCCAGCCGGTTCAGGTCTTCACCTATACGCTTCTCCAGGAGAAGGCCACACAGCTCTACTATCAGAGCCTGTCCCGGGTGGTCAAGGAGCCGGTGTTAAACCGCCTGCTCATCTACCTCACCAAGGACGAATCCCGCCACTTCGGCTTTTTCAGCGAGATGGTCGACTCCTTCGTCGAGTGCTACGGAGAAAAGGTCCTCAACCTGATCGAGGAAGTGACACTCAACTACAAGATGCCCCTCCACAACACCATGGAGGACTATCGGCGACGGGCCATCCTGATGGCGCGCGAGGCTCCCGGGTACGACCGCATGCTGCCGCAAAAGGTCCTCATGCGCCAGCTCAAACGGCTGGGAGAGAGACTCCCGGATCTCGCCAACAAGATCGACGCCTCGGTCTCACGGATGATGGACGCTCTCCGGATCACAACGATTGAAGGCGTCGCCTGAGAGGCGTCGGCTTCTGGGTTGGAGGCGTGTGACCGTCTTTTCCCTAGCTGACCGATGTCGGCCTGTTCCTATTTCAGGAGGATCCGGTGTGACCGAATCCTCCCTCTCCTCGTGTCGTGGAATCTCCGAAATCGGCCACCGGGATGAGCTCCACCGGCAGGACAGGAAGAAACAGGAGCTGGGCGATTCTCTCTCCCGGTTCAACGGTGTAGGTTTGATCCCCATCATTTGCCAGGATCACCCCAATCTCCCCATGGTAGTCGGAGTCAATGACCCCGATTCCCTGGGCCACTCTCACCCCATGCTTTAGCGACAGCCCCGAACGGGACGCGACAACCCCGACAATCCCGGGATCCCGAATATCAAGGGCGATCCCGGTCCCCACCAGGTGCCTTTTTCCGGGAGCGATCGGAACTGGAGCCGAAATGGCCGCCCTCAGGTCGAGACCGGCCGACCCGGGGGTCGCCCGGGAAGGAAGCAGGGTCCCGGAAGACTCCCGCAGGATCCGAATGTGAATTCCCCTCCTCCCCTTTTCCTTGTCTTTCCTTTCTCCAGTCATGGTCCCGTCTTCCCGGAAGATGTGCCCCCGTGTTCTTTCATTGTCCCTCCCGGGAATGCCGTCTCAACGGGAATATCCAACGACGAGAACCTCCCGTACACATCCCGGAGAGAGAGATGGATCCGGCCCTTCGTGTCGCTCGTCCGGAAAAAGACCCATCCCGGGGTGGTCGAATTGGCGGGGAAGACTGTAGGAAGACCCAGACGAACCAGCTGGCCCAGCTTAGAGCGGCTCTCTTCCACCAGCCGCCTGTCCATCAAGGCCTCAGAAATGGCCCCCTGAGACGAGGCATAGCGATACCCCAGAAGCCGAACCTCGGCACCCGGATTGATCACGGAGAGGTTCACCGCCAGCACCGGAAGGGTCGTCCGGTGGCGAGGATCCCCGCCGGCATCGACCTTGAGGATGCGGGCCGAGACGATCACGGTCTTGACCGGAGGGGGATTCTGGTGGGGAGTGCAGCTCCCCAGGAGAACTCCCGCCAGAAGAAGGGCGAACGCTCCTTTCCGCCGGGTCATTCTCCACCTCCCCGGACAATCTCCGTCCCCACCCCTTCGGGAGTAAAGATCTCAAGGAGCAACGCATGGGCGATGCGTCCGTCGATGACATGGACCTTGCCCACCCCTTCCGACAAGGCCCGCAGGCATCCCTGCATCTTGGGGACCATTCCCCCGGCGATCACCCCCCGGGCGATCAGGGAAAGGATCTCCTCCCGGTCGAGGGAGCCCAGGAGCTCCCCCTTGTCATCAAGAACTCCCCGGGTATTGGTCATCATGATGAGCTTTTCGGCCTTCAGCGCCCCGGCAATAACGGCTGCCGCCTCGTCAGCATTGATGTTCAGAGCCTCTCCCTCGCTTGTGACCCCCACCGGCGCCACAATGGGAATATACCGATGGCGGTCGAGAAGGTCGAGGATCTCCGGATTCACAGAGACAATCTCCCCCACATGGCCAAGATCGCGTCCGTCATGAAGCTTCCGGGTCCCGACAAGAAAGCCCGCATCCCGCCCCGAGATGCCCACGGCCCGTCCCCCATGGCGGTGGACCATGGTAACAATCTCGCGATTGATGCGTCCGGTCAGCACCATTTCCACCACCTCCATGGTATCCGATCCGGTGACGCGAATCCCGTTCACGAATTCGAAGGCCATTCCGAGGCGCCCCATGAGAGAGGAGATCTGGGGCCCCCCCCCATGAACGACGACCGGTCGAATACCGATGTGCTGGAGCAGAACCAGGTCCTGGGCAAAGGAGAGGCTCTCCTCGCCCCCTCCGTCGAGAGCCCCGCCTCCAAACTTGATAACAAAGGTCTTTCCGTGGAATGTCCGAATGTAGGGAAGGGCGTCGATGAGGACCTGGGCCTTCTCGTGAATGCTCTCCATGGTGTCTCCGGATGGCTAGGGTGTGGCGGGGGGAGTCTCGTCCCGGATCTTCGACAGCTTCCGGGCGATCTCGGACAGCCCCGTGTGAAGGTATCTCTGGGTGGAGCCCAGGGAGGCGTGGCCCAGAAGAGACTGGATTTCCCGGAGGTCGGCCTCCCGGTCCAGAAGGTGTGTGGCACAGGAATGGCGCAGGGCATGGGGAGAGACCGTTTTGGGAAGTCCGGCCTCCCGGGCATACTTCTTGACGACCCGGCTCACCTGCCAGGGAGAGAGGGGACCTCCGTTCCTATCGGCAAAGAGCGGTCCCGTCGGAGAGGTTCCCGATCTCAGGAGAAACTCCCTCAGGGCGAGGAGAGCCTCCCGCGCCTCGCCCACCACCGGAACCCGCCGCTCCTTGCCTCCCTTTCCCCGAACCCGAAGGGAGACGATCCCCGGTGCGGCATCCTCCCAGAGAAGTCCGCACAACTCCGAGAGACGGACCCCGGTCTGATAGAAAAGCTCAAGGATCGCCCGATCCCGCAGGCTCGACCTCTCATCCCCTCCCTTCCCTGCCAGGTCAATCGAGGGAGCGGTGACCAGCGTCTCCGCCTCCCTCTCGGTCAGGAGGGGGGGGAGTGGCCGGTCGGCCCGGGGTCCGGAGATCCCCGCAAAGGGATCGTCCGTGATATGGCCCTGATCCTTGAGATATCCGTAGAATCCCCGAAGGCTCGACAGGATCCGGGCGATGCTTGAGGGGGCATAGCCCCGGTCGTGGAGACGCTTGACGAAGCGAAGGGCCCAGGGGCGATCGAGCCTCTCCCACAAGAAACTTTCCCCTCCTCGAAGGATTCGCTCCTCGAGGAGCGCCAGGAGAGCCAGATCATCCATCGCCGCCTTGATCGTCTTGAGGGATCGTCCGGAAAGGGCCAGACTCCTTCGGTAGGACTGGCACAGGGGATCTTCAAGCAGGAGCGCCTGTCGTCCGGCGGATCGGTCCGACTGTCCGGCACTCTCCCCTCCCCCTCTCCGATGTCCCGATCCTGCCCCTCCCATAAGAACGCCTCCTACAAAAGATGCGGCCGGAGCTCCCGGAAAGAGGCCACCTTCTCCCACCATCGGTCAAAAGCCTCCCGCGCCCGGACAACCATCGCCCTTCGTCGTTCGCTCTTTCCCCCCCGGATGCGTCCCACCGGAGGGAAGAGCCCGAAGTGGAGGTTCACCGGAGAGAAGCGCCCTGTCTCTTCGGGACCGGGCGGAACGCCTTCCTCCCTGTAAGCTCCCGGAACGAGCGCCCGGACCAAGGCCCCCAAAGCCGATTCAGCCGGAGGCAAGGGAACAGGACCCCCGGGAGAGAGGAGAAGGGCGGTCAGTCGCCCCAGGGCCACCGATTCGGTATAGCCCTCCACCCCCATCATCTGCCCCGTGGGATAGACGCCCGGAAGCGCCCGGAGAGAGAGGTCCCGGGACAGGACTCGGGGAGCATCGAGAAAGGTGTTCCGATGGAGGGATCCGTACCGGAGAAAAACCGCCTGGGAAAACCCCGGAAGCTTGCGGAAAATCCGGTCCTGCTCGGAATATTTGAGCTTCGTCTGGAAACCCACCAGATTGTAGGCCGTCTCCTCCCTATTTTCGGCGCGAAGCTGGACGACCGCATGGGGGATCTTTCCTGTGCGGGGATCCACGAGACCCACCGGTCGAAGGGGACCGAAGGCCAGGGTATCGGGACCGGTATCGGCCAGAGATTCCACCGGCTGGCAGGCCTCAAAGGCCCGGAGGACTTCGGGACGATCCTCGACTCCTTCATGGGGAGGGACTCTCTCGCCGGCCACCAAGTCATCACAGAGTTGGCGATAGCCCTCGGCATCGAGAGGAACATTCACGTAGTCCCCCACCCCCGGCTCTCCCCATCGATCCCCCCGGAACAGCGGGGAAAAATCGAGGGAGGCGGCCTCCACCACCGGGCTGATGGCATCGTAGAAGGAGAGGCGGTCGGAACCGATGGCCTCTTCCAAAGCCCGGGTCAAGGTCGGGTGGGTCAGGGGGCCGGTGGCCAGAACCAAGGGACGGTCGGAAAAAAGAGTGTCCACCCGTTCCCGACGGACAGTGATCTCCGGAGAGGACAGGACCGCCCGGGTCAGCCCCTCCGAGAAACGCTCCCGGTCGACAACGAGGGCACCACCTCCCGGAATCCGGCATTCCATAGCCGCCTCAAGAACAAACGAACCCATCTTGAGAAGCTCCTCCTTGAGCAGGCCGTGGGCCGTTCCGGTATCGAGGCTTTTGAGGGAGTTCGAACAGACAAGCTCCGCGAGACCGGCCGTGCGATGGGCCCCGGTCATGGTCCCCGGACGCATCTCGAAAAGATCCACTCCGACTCCGGCCGCGGCCAGAGAGAGCGCCGCCTCCGTTCCGGCCAGCCCCCCTCCCACCACTGTCACCCGAGGCGTCCTCACGGGGCTGTCCCCGTATCCTCTTCCTCGGGGGCCTCATAGCCGCAGTCCTTCTCCGGACAAACGAGACGGAGCTTCCCCCCCACCTTTTTTTCCATGAGAAAGGCATGGCCGCAGGAAGGACAGGGGCGGGCCACCGGGCGGCCCGGATAGGTCCGGTCGCATTCCGGGTAGCGGCTGCAGCCATAAAAGATTCCCCGTTTACCGCGACGGGGAACGATCTCTCCGTCGCAACCGGGGCGGGTACACCGGATCCCGGTGGGAAGGGGACGGGTCGTCTTGCAGGCCGGGTAGTTCGCACAGGAGAGGAAGCTTCCGAACCTTCCGGACTTCACCACCATCGCGCCCCCGCAGGCCGGGCAGGGAGGCAGGTCCGCAGGGAGCGGAACGGGAGGGGAGGCCTGCCCCTTGGGAGGCCAGGGACGCGTTGTCTTGCAGGCCGGATAGTCGCTACAGGCCAGGAAGGTCCCGAAGCGCCCCTTCCGGACGATCATGGGCTTGCCACAGGTCTGGCAGACCTCTCCGGGGGCTTCGGGCAGGACTTCGGGGGCCAGCCCCGACTCGGTCTGAACGATGTTCCGGGTCGTCTTGCAGGCCGGATAGTTTCCGCAGGCGAGATAGGCGCCGTGTCTCCCCCATTTCTTGACCATGAGAGTGCCGCAAACCGGACAGGGAATGTCGGTCGGCTCGCTCTTGGCCTTGAGGTTGGTCATTCCTCCGCCCTTCGCGCGTCCGAGTTCGGCAGAAAAGGGGCGATAGAAGTCGTCGACCGCCTCCCGATAGACCTTGTCCCCCTCCTCGACGGCGTCGAGCTCCTCCTCCATCCGGGCGGTAAAGGCGACATTGAGAAGGTCGGGGAAGCTGTCCACCAGAAGGCGATTGACCATCTGGCCGAGTTCCGTGGGGTAGAAGCGGTTCTCCTTCTTTTCCACGTATTCCCGGTCGAGAATGGTGGTCATGATGGTGGCATAGGTACTGGGGCGACCGATTCCCTTCTCTTCAAGCTCCCGGATCAGGGAGGCCTCGTTGTAGCGCGGAGGCGGCTGGGTGAAGTGCTGGGAGGCGTCCGGAAGACCATCGGCCACAACGGGCTCCCCTTCGCGGAGAAGCGGAAGTTCGGCCTCTTCCTCATCGGCTCCCTCCTCCTCCTCAATCTTGTTGACGGAAGACGAGCTCTTTGTCCGGGTCCCGCGAACGGCGAGGAAGCCCGGATCAAGCATGCGGCGGCCTGTGGCCCGGAAGCTGTCGCCCGCGTCTCCGTCCACAATGACGGTGGTCTGGAGATAGCGGGCCGGAAGCATCTGGGACTCGACAAAGCTCTGCCAGATGAGCTGGTAGATCCTGAGAAGGTCCCGGTCGAGAACGGAGGCAAGGGATTCGGGAGTGCGATTCACGTCGGTGGGCCGGATCGCCTCGTGGGCATCCTGGATCCCCTTCTTGTTCCGGTAGGACGGACTCTTGGCCGGAAGCCCCTGGGGGTAATGCTGCCTGATATAATCGCGGGCCATCTCCTGAGCCTCAGGAGCCAGTCGGACCGAGTCGGTTCTCATGTAGGTGATGAGACCGGCAAGACCCTGTCCCGGGATCTCCACCCCCTCGTAAAGCTTCTGGGCCACCTGCATCGTCTTTTTGGCCGGGAACCGAAAACGCCGGGCTCCTTCCTGCTGGAGTCGGCTGGTCGTAAGCGGAGGAGAAGGCTGGCGTTTCTTTTCGTCGGCAGAGATGCTGCCGATATGGAAGGATTCCTCCGAGAGCCTCTCGAGGATCGCCTGGGCCTCCTGCTGGCTTCCGATTTCAGCCTTTTCACCGGCGATCCGGTCAAGCTTGGCCTCAAACTTTTCATTTTCCCGACCCGATTCGGCCGGGTGAAAGGTCTGGAGGATCGTCCAGTACTCGACCGGAACAAAGGCATTGATCTCATTTTCCCGGTCGCAGACAAGGCGAACGGCCACAGACTGGACGCGTCCGGCGGAAAGACCGCGCCGAACCCGTTCCCAGAGAAGCGGAGACAGGGAGTATCCAACGATCCGGTCGAGAGCCCGGCGCGCCTTCTGGGCATCCACCTTGTGGAGGTCGATCTCTCCGGGGTGCTCCAGGGCCTGGGCGATCCCTCTGGGGGTCAACTCATGGACCAGCACACGACGAATCGGCTTTTTAAGGGACGAGAGCTCGCTCGCGATGTGATAGGCGATGGCCTCCCCCTCCCGGTCGGGGTCGGAGGCGAGGTAGATCTCCCGGGCTCCCCGGGCGGCCTGGCGAATCTCGTCAAGAACTTTCTTTTTTCCCTCCGAAACCTCGAACTCGAGCTCGTAATCGCGATCGACATCCACCCCGATCCTTGACGCCGGTAGATCCTTCAGATGGCCGACACTGGCCTTTACCCGATAGTCTGGGCCCAGAATCCGGGTCAGGGTCCGGGCCTTGGTGGGGGACTCGACGACGATAAGCGTCCCTCCGGGACCGGAGGTTCCCCCTCCTCCGGACACCTCCCCTCCTTTTTTCCGGGACGAGGCTTTTTTCTCTGGGGAGTCAGATCCGCTCCGGGGAGTACGGGATCCTGAATTTTTTCTGGCTGGCTTACGAGTCACGGTCACGAATCAAACCCTTTCGGCAAGATGAAAAAAGTAGCCTTTTGGGCTCTGTCTTCTCCGGAGAGGAAAAAGTCAAAAAACATCCGGGATCTTTCCTGTCCTTGGGCCCGTCACCGACCCCGAGTGGTGACGTCCTCTTGATCTACAGGGCCAGGGGCAAAGAGCGGCTCGTCTCAGGAGAGAATGGACTCCATCACCTCAAGCGCGGAGTTGGCCCTCCTCGCCCCTTCTCCTTCGAGAAGGGCGGGGCCTTCACGTTCCCATCCACGGGCGCCCCGGTCAAAAACCAGAAGCTCCCGTCCCTCCTCGAGCGCGATGCGGGCCGTGATATAGGTTCCGGATCGCCGGCGGTGGGCCCCGGCGATCACTGCCAGAGAGAGCCCCGCCACGATCCTGTTGCGATGGGGGAAGTGCCAGCCATCGGGGCCAAATCCTGGCGGATACTCCGAAAGGATAAGCCCTCCCGAGCTTTCGATCTCCCGAGCCAGTGCCGCATTCTCCGGGGGATAGACCCGGTCAAGGCCCGTTCCCACCACGGCCACGGTCGGACACATCGCCTCCAGTGCGCCCCGATGGGCCGCGGCATCCACTCCCCGGGCAAGCCCCGAGACCACCACAAGGCCGGCTTCCGAGAGATTCTTGGCCAGCGTTGTGACCTCGAGAAGGGACTCCCGGCCCGCCTCCCGGGCGCCGACCACCGCAACGAGAGGTCGGTCGAGAACGGTGGCATCCCCCCGGGCAAACAGGAAAAAGGGGGGAGTGGCAAGGGTTCCGAGCCGCAAGGGATAGTCCGGATGCCCCGGATGCATCATCTTAAGCCCAAGCCGTTCGGCCTTGTCAAGAAGCCCCAGGAGACGCTCCGACAAGATCGCTCGGTCCCGGGGGGAACGCTCTGCCAGAATTCGGTCCCGGGCCCTGAGGATCTCCTCCCGGGGCTCCACTCGAAGCCGTCGCTTTCGGCTCAGGCTGTCGAGCTCCGCAAGATGAGCCAGAGCGAAAAGAAATCCCTCATCCCCCTCCCGCAATCCTCCCGGAGAATCCGTCACATCCATCAGAGTGCTCCCCGAAGGATTGAGGGGAGCGGACACAGGCAGGTAAAATAAGAAAGGGGGAAGCTCTCTCCCCCCGCTATCTTCCGAGCCCCCTCCGGATACCATCCACAGGAGCCGCCATGGATCAGTCTCTCTACCATCTCTTCCTTTATGCCACGATCATCCTGACAGTCCTGACCGTCGTGGGACTTCTGTACTTTCTTTCGGATCGCAAGCGACGCAAGGCGGAAAGCCCCGACCCGGCCATTCTCTCTCCCGTAGAAAGACTCGCCGAGATCGACTCCCAGATCGCCGCCTTTCATCACAGAATTGCCGCCCTCGAAGAAGAAAAGCGACGGCTCCTCCAGAACCCAAAATCCTGAGATCATTTTCCCCGGTCGATATAGAGCTCCCCCCGGGAGGAGGAATAGCCCAAAAGCTCGGCATAACGTCCCCAGTTCACCAGAAGCAGGAAGGATCCATCCACGTCCTCGGAGGGAAAGCTCTCTCCCAGGCGATGCTTCACCTCCTCTTCCGACAGACTCTCTCCCCTTTCGCCCTCGAGCCAGGAGAGAACCGTCGTAAACAGGGGCAGGGTGAGTAGGCGCTCTCTCAGCGCTGCCTTGCGCCCGTTGATGTCCTTTTCGATAAAGGCTTCCCCCAGGGGGGTCAGGGCAATATCGCTCTCGGGGGTGACGACAAAGCCCAGGGATTCGGCCGCGCGAACAATCTGGAGCTCCTCTCCCAAATCAAGGTGAAGGTCCAGACCGAGCTGGTAAAGGTCGGATGTCCCGCCCTTCTCCTTGAGGATCTTGAGCAGTCCCACGATCCGGCTAATCCCCGTATAAGGCTCCGATTCGCCTTCCATCACCATCCTCCTTGAGTTGTTATGAGACTCCGTTCCGATCTTTCGTTCGGGAGCCTTCCGAGAGCTCTCGTCAGGAAATGAGAGAGAAGATCTCGTCCGAGAGACGTTCGAAATCCGGATGTTTCCTGTTTCTCGGCCGGGGCAGGGTCACCGGGATTTCCCGCACGACATGGGTGGGACGTCGGGAGAGAACGATGACGCGGTCGGCCATGAGAAGGGCTTCTTCGATAATATGGGTGACCATGACGATCGTGCGCACCGGCATCTCCGTATCCTGCCAGAGCATGAGAACTTCGTCGCGAAGCGTCACCGAGGTCAGGGCATCAAGATTTGAAAAGGGTTCGTCCATGAGAAGAATCCGGGGCTCAATCGCCAGCGCCCGGGCGAGTCCCACCCGTTGCTTCATTCCTCCGGAGAGCTCCCGGGGGTAGGCCTCTTCATACCCTTCAAGTCCCACCTTGTCGATATAAAACGAGACTGTCCGGTCGATCTCCGCCTTCGAGCGGCCCCGGGCCACAAGACCCAGCGCCACGTTGTCCCGGACAGACAGCCAGGGCAAAAGCGCAAAGCCCTGGAAAACCATCGCCATGTCGGAATTGATCCCCTCCTGGGGAGCTCCCTTGTAGAGAACCTCTCCCGAAGAGGGGGAAATCAGTCCCTGAAGGATCCGGAGCAACGTGCTCTTGCCGCATCCCGACGGCCCCACGATGGCCACGAACTCCCCCTCCGCCACTTTGAGGGAGAGGTTTTCAATGGCCCGATAGAAACGGCCGTCCCGGGAGAAGTCTCGGGCCACGTCCTGCAAGCAGAGAAAAGGGGACGGATCAGGCGTCATAACTGTACCTCCGCGTGACCCGTTCGTAGAGAGGGACCCAGAAGAAGCGGTTGGCCACCACCACCGCGGCCGTCATGACCATGAGCGCCGCAACAATAAGGACCGGATGGGCTCCCTGGTAGGTTGCCCGGTCGAGAAAGGCCCCCAGACCGTCGACGCCGTAGTCCTTTTTCGCATAGACGACATACTCGGAGACGATCAGGGCGTTCCATCCCCCACCAAAGGCGGTAATGGAGCCGGTCACCAGTGACGGCAGGAGAAAGGGCAGAAACACCTTCCGGATGAAAAGCCCCTGGCGGATGCCGAAGGTGAGCGAGACCTCCCGAAGCTCCGCCGGGAAGGTCCCGACCCCCGACAGGAGGTTGAAGAGAAGATACCACTGCATCCCGGACATGAGAAGAAGGATCGAGGCCAGATTCATACTGTGCAGATGAGTGACGACGAGAACGATCACGAAGGGAAAGAGGGCCGTGGCCGGGACCGACGCCATGATCTCCGCCAAAGGAAAGACGATCCGGGAAAGTCGCGGGGCCCGGAAGACCCAGTAAGCCACCGGAAGGGTCCAGAGAAGGCTCAAAAGATAGGCTGCCACCAGACGGAGCGAGGAGTAGGCGAGATCGGCCGGAAGTTCGGAGAGGCTTCGCCAGGGAATCCCCTGGTTGATCCATCCCGTCACCACCCGAACTCCGGCATAGAGGCTTTCCGTCAAGAGATAGCCTCCGAAAAAACCGAAAAGAAGAAGGCCCAAAAGACGCAGAGTGGACGAGTCCCGGAGTGACTTTTTCCTCCTTGGAGCTCGTGAGATTCTCCGGAAAAATCCAGCCACCATCTCAGAGACTGAACTTCTGACATGGCCCAGCCACGAAGAGCCGGCCAGAAGGTCGTAAACGGGAGAGGAGATCCGGGGGGTATGGCTTTCGACCTCTCCCAGACGGAAGTTGTGGGACCACGCGAGAAAGGGCCGAAAGACCAGAAGGTCCAAAATCATGACGGTCACCACGAGAGCCCCGATCCCCATCAGGGCTTCCCCGAAGTGCCCCTTTTCCGTACTGCCCACAAGGAAACTCCCCAGGCCCGGAAGCTCGTAATGAACCGGCCCCAGGGCAATCATCTCGCAGGCAATCAGGAAGTACCAGCCGGCTGTCCAGGAGAGAACCGAGTTGTAGACGACCTTGGGCAGGGTCACAGGGACAAGGAAACGAGTCGCCCAGAGCCAGAAAGGAGCCCGGATCCCCCGAAAAAGATCGGTAAGCTCCGGAGGAGCTGTCCGGACCGATTCATAAACCGCAAAGGCCATGTTCCAGGCCATGCTGGTGGCGATCAGGACGATCGAGGCCGCCTCGACTCCCATACGGGTGGAGGGAAAGAGGGGAACCATCACCAAAACGACCGCCGGAAAGAATCCCAGAACGGGAATGGACTGGAGAATATCCAAAACCGGAATCAGAAGTCGTGGCCCAAGGCGGGTGAGGGCCGCGGCCAGACCATAGGAATAGGCAAAGGTCAGGGAGAGGAGATAGGCCAGGAAAAGCCGGACAAGCGAATGGAGGATATCTCCGGGAAGATCCCGGAGATCCTCCCGGGGAATCACCGGGACTCCCGAGGGAGCACTCCGGGAAAAGAGGAGGACAACCCCCGAGAAGATCAGAAGGCCCAAGAATGTGGGCCAGAGAAAGGAGAGACGGCGCAGGAAAGATGCGGTCATGACAAGACTCGTCCCGTGAATCTTCCAACTTGAAAAAATCTGTCGATCCGGTAGGATAAAAAGGTGGTCACGCTTTTACAAAACCTCACAGAGAATGGACCCAACAAATCCGGTGGGGTCCAACTTACAGGGATGGCATAATCAGGTAGAGCCACGATATGCATTGTCGGATGGGAGATCCACGCTTCATTCCTCAATCCGGCACAATCACTCTCTGACGATGAACTCACTTTAGCAAGGACGACCATGGAGACACAAACGGCGCTCCTCATTCTTGTCATCCTGGCCGCTGTTCTGGTTGCGGCGGCCATCCTCTTTCTGGTCCGGCTGACCAAAACACTTGGCCGGATTGAAGAGGCTGTCGAAAAGATTGAAAGTTCGGCCATTCCCCTTGTCGAGAATCTCCGGAAGATCTCCGACGAGGTGGAGCCTGTGGTCCGAAGAACCGCCGAGCGCTACACAAGCCTTGCGGACAGGATGGATGCTCTCGCACGCTCTCCTATCCTCTCCTTTTTCTCCCCGCTCCTTAGGGGAAAGAACCCCCTCTCGACAGGGAAGGGACTTTTCCGGATCGCCCGGGGCCTTTCCGCTGGACTCTCCCGGGCTCGAGAGGTTTTAAACCGCCGGGAGACAGTCATTATTACCCCCGATCACCCTTACGCCAACCCAGCACAGGAGACCAATCATGGCCAGCGACAGAAATGATACAGGACTTGCTCTTTTTTTGACAGGACTCGCCGTTGGGGCCGCCTTGGGAGTTCTCCTCGCCCCAGCCGCCGGCAACGAAACCCGCAAGAGGATCAGCCATAAGGTCCGGTCGTTAAAAGAGGCCGTAGAGGATGAGTTTGCCGAAGGTCTTGAAAAAATCAAAGGCGAGCTGCCGGAGAAGAATAATGACCGATACGCCGAAGCGGTGAAAGAAGGGTGGAAAGCCTTTCGCCAGGCGATGATGCCGGAGGAGGAGGAGAAGACGTCTTCATAAGCCCAGAAAAATGCTGGCAGGTTTGACAAGGGGAACAGATCGATGTTTCTTTTATGAAGACAAAAAAAGGGACAGGACCCAATTGGGGTCCTGTCCCTTTTAACTTTAGAGCGTCTTATTTTCCTTTGGCAATCGTGCAAACCTTCGTATAGATCCCCAGAACGCTGGTGATGTGATGCTTGACTGAAACCAGACTCTTGATTCCCCCATTCTTCATGGCCGTCTGGGTTGAGGAGTCCCCATCCGTCTGGAACCCGATGATTGAAGTGCTGCAAGCTTCTCCCCTCTGGAGAGAGGTCGAGTTCGGGTTGTCTTTCAGGGGAGATCCAACAGTTAAATCCTTATAGATCAAGTCAATACTCTTTCTTGTAGGAGATATGACTTGACGACCGGAAGAAAAAGCGTGTCAGATCGCCCCGGTTCCGGCCATCTTGGTCACGGGGTGTCCATGGTCAAAGGTGACTGCCGTCACTTGGGGTCCGGCCATGGTCTGCCCGCTCTTGGCCCATCGAGACCGATAGAGGGTGACGTTGGTCTTTCCGCCCGGTCCCTTGGCAATGCCGATGGCGGAAACCTTCTGGGTCGCTGCATCATAATGCCAGGCCATCACGACCTTCTGGCCCGACTTGTCGTTCTTCGACAGCCATCCGTCCGGAGTCTTGGTGGGATCGACGCCCGGCCCCACCGTGCGGTCGGAGGCCACGGAAGGCTTGTTGGTGATCGGATTGACATGGGACCAGAACTCGATGGGGTTGAAGATGATCACATCACCTAGTCCTGCGAATTCATAGACAAGAAGAATCATGAGGAGTGCGGTCAACCCCGATCGCGCCCACTTGTTTTCCACATTGCCATTGGCCTTGTAGAGCGTATGAACCAGGGCGAACTGCCCATAGCATCCGGACATGACCGTGGTAAGTCCGACAAAGGCCATTGCCAAACCCCACCGCTTGATAGCATTTTGTCCCATGTGAGCCTCCACGAAAAATTGACATTCTTGGGATATGTTGTTCTGTTGACCCCGAGGGAATCCCTATCCTCCAGCACTTGGGGTAGAGTAGAAGATCCCTCCGGAAATGGCAAGGGAGTTCCCTGAAGCAAGACATGAAAGAGCGGAGAGGCAGGTAATCCCGGTAAAGTTGAGGGCGGTGGCGGACGAAGGGAGAAGTTGGGCCACCGCAGCCTCTCCGGAGAGCCCGCCCGAGGCGAGGGAAGTGACCTCGTAAAGCGCCCCGTTCTGGCCATAGGCCCAGACGGTGTTGCCCGGGCCAACATAGATCCCGGTCAGAAGGGGAGAGTTTCCCGCTGTCCCTCCCAAAAAGAGGGTGGAGGACCAGGTGGCCCCTCCGTCGGTGGTTTCAAGGAGAGCCCCTTCCCCGGCCACAAAGCAGGTGGAGGGGCTGGTGCAGCCAATGCCGCTCACCCCCATGGGCGCCAGCGCCTGGGCCACGATAACAAGGCTCCAGGTCGCTCCCCCGTTCTGGGAGAGAAGAAGCGCATTCATTCCCGTCCCTGAGGTTGTGGAAGCGGCAATCCAGATCGTCGAGCCCTCAAGAACCACCTGATTAAAGTTGGCCGGGCCGAGTGCCGCCTGAAGGACATTGAGATCCGGCGTCCAGGCGGCCCCCGACTGGCTCTGGAGAATCAGGGTATTGTTGTCCCCCACGATGGCGCAGGCAGGCGTTCCTGAACTCTGGCACACCACCTCGTTGAAGGTGAGGTTGCCGTTGGTCGTCACGTTCTGGATCGAAAAGCTCTGTCCTCCATTGGTGCTGCCCAGGATCAACCCCTGGTTTCCCACGATGGTACACTGGTTGGTGGGAAGACAGGCGATGGAGGTGAGGTTGTAGTTGGCCAGGGCCGCGCCCAAACCCGAATTTGCCGGAAGCCATGTCTGCCCTCCATTCTGGGAGGTCAGGAAGAGCCCTCCCTGCCCCACCGCAATGCAAGAGGAGGAGGAGGGGCAGACGATGGCCGAAGGCTCGGATCCCAGCGGAAGATAGGAGGTTTGCCAGAGAAGGGCGGCCGGGGCCTGGCATCCTCCGAGAGAGGACAAAAGAAGAACCAGGAGGATTCCCACCGGAAGGACTCCTCTCTTCTTTGGGCCCATGGCACTCTGACTTCCGGAAAAATCCTCCTTCATCAGGAGCCTCCTTTCCTGTCACATCTTCCTTCGGCGCACAAGCTCCCTGAGGATCTTCCTGGCAACGCCCGTCAGGGGAATCCGGCCATCTAGAGCGAGGTCGAGAGGGAGCGCAACCCCCATTTCCTCCCGGGCCTCCTCGCCTCCATATTCCGTCCCCCTTCCCTCCACCCCCGCCACATGAACCACCTCGCGAAAATGGGAATAGGTGTGCGTGACCGTAAAGAGCTCTTCTCTTACCCGGCAGCCGGCGAAGGGTCCCTCCACAAGAAGCGTTCCCGGAGGAATCCCGGATGAGGCGATGCCATAGAGATCGAAAAGTCCCTCGAGAAGCCGTCCCTCCCTCCGGGGAACAAAAAGCAGCGCTCCCTCGGAAGGGAGAAGGACAAGCCTGTCCCTCCGCGGAGGTGAGGGCCGCTTCTGCCGTCGCTTCACCGGAACCAGGGAGATCCGGTCCGGATCCTCTTCCCGGCTCCTGCAAGAGGTGCGGATCGGGCAGATCGAACAGCGGGGAGAGGCGGGCAGGCACACGGTAGCCCCGAGCTCCATGAGGGCCTGGTTGGTGTCTCCCGGCCGGGAATTCTCCCGGCCGAAGGAATCCGAGAGCTCCCAGAGTCGTGCTTCTCTCTTTTTTTCTTCCCTTCCGACAGCAAAAAATCGCTCCACGACGCGCCGGACATTGGCATCGAGGATAGGAGCCCAGAGATTCCGGGAAATGGAAAAGATGGCCCCGGCCGTGCTCCGGCCGATCCCGGGGAGCTCGGCCCACTCTTCGCCGCTCTCGGGAAAGCATCCTCGTCCGGCCACAATCCTGGCGGCCCGGTGGAGGTTCCGGGCGCGCTGGTAGTAACCAAGCCCCGACCAAAAACGAAGGACCTCCGTCAGGTCAGCCTCTGCCAACGATCCCACATCGGGAAAACGTGCAAGGAAGCGGTCGTAGAACCGGAGCACCGTCGCCACGGTCGTCTGCTGGAGCATGATCTCTGAGACCCAGATCCGGTAAGGGTCGCGCCTCTGCCTCCAAGGGAGATCCCGGTGGCCGGCATCGTACCAGGCGAGAATGGCGGCCACGGGAGCCTCCTGGGGAGAGATTGGGGGATCAGTAGGAGACATACCACGAGAATCCCTGATAGCCCCCCCACCCCGAGGAAACCGACGAGCGGAGGAGTCCCCCGTCGAAGGTCAGGTAGGAGTGGAGGGGGAGTATAGAGAGGCCGAGTACGGCCCCTCCCTGTTCGGCATTGTACCCATTGTTCCCCTGGCCGATCAGTTCGGGCCCCAGGAAGAGCGCCAGACTCTTCCCCTTCCAGATGGGAGCGAGCCATCGTCCCTGAACATAAATGTAATCGATATACCCCAGGTAATTGGAAAAGAGATCCATCGCCCCGCTCCCCAGAGAGTGATAGTACTCTCCCTGGAGATAGACCCCCCCTAGGGTCTCCACCGGTTGTCCTGTCCCATAGCCATTGGCGAGTGCCACCCCCACATCGCCCTCCACAAAGCCGTCCGAGAGGGGAACGCGAAGGCCGATAGCCGGAGTCAGGCCATTGTAGGCATTAACGGCCAGCCCGCTGGCCCCGGGTGTTTCATAGGCGAAGTAGGAGGCCACGACAAAGAGATGGAGCGAGGGAGCCTGCAAGGGGGCCGTCCCGACATCCACCCCCGGCTTAGAGGACGCTGCCGGGGAGGAAAGGGGGAAAAAGTCGCCCAGTATCGCAAAAAAATACTGGCTGTTCTGGGAAAAGACCGTCTCTCCCCCATCGAACTCGAAGGTCTGCCCGAGTGGACCGATCTGGGCCCGGACACCGGAGCTTCCGGCCAGGAGAATCCCCAGGGAAAGAACGCCCTGAAGAAAATGATGGGTCAGCAATGAAAAAAACCTCTCCCACCCATGACGGCACCGGAACGGAAGGGTCATTGGCGCACTTTTCCTCTTCTCCTTTCGCCTCGCCTGTTCCTGTTGAAGCCCTCCCGTCGCCTGGCCGCAGAGAGAAGAGCCACCAGCTCCGGGCGCAGATGAAGCCTGGGATGGGGAAGGAGGAGATCCTTCATAGGGAAAAAGGGTCCGGAGTATTCGAGAAAGTCGAGGTCGAGGGTCCGGGGATAGAGCTTCCCCTTACCCCGGCGGCGGAATTGCCGCTCGAGGCGGAGAAGAAGGGAAAAAATCCCGGGGGCACCGATCCGGGCATACCCGACCACCACCATGTTGAGAAAGTCGGGAGAGATGACGCCCCAGGGACGGGTTCGTGCGACGACAGAGGTACCGAGAAGGCGCAGATCCGATCGGTGCGACAAAACGAGGAGGACCTGACGGAAGGCCCCCTTCACATCGCCGATGTTTCCACCGAGGGAGATGGCAAAGACGCCTCCCACGCCCTCTCCTTCCCCGTCAAGCGCCGAAGAGCCGCTCTGTCCGAATACGCTCCACCGCTTCCTTGAGCCGGTCGGGGCCCACCGTCAGGGCAAATCGGACATAGCCCTCACCCGATGGACCGAAGCCATTACCGGGTGTGGCAACGATCCCTGTCTTTTCCAGAAGAGCCAACGAGGCCTGCTCGGAGGTCATCCCCTTGGGAATCGCTGCCCAAAGATAGAAGGAAGCGCCGGGGGCGAAGGCCCGGAGACCCACACTGTTGAGCCCGGGAACGAGAACGTCCCGACGAAGCTGATAGAGGGAACGCAGGGCGGCGAGCTCGGAGTCCGGAAGTTCGAGGGCGGTGATCGAGGCCTCCTGAAGGGCCTGGAAAATCCCCGAATCCAGGTTGCTCTTCACCTTGAGAAGTCCCGAGAGAACGGAGGGGTTCCCCACGGCAAAGCCCACCCTCCATCCGGTCATGTTATAGGTTTTTGACAGGCTGTGGAACTCGATCCCGACCTCCTTCGCCCCCGGATAGGAGAGGAAGGATTTGGGGGCCTTGCCGTCGTAATAGATCTCCGAGTAGGCGGCATCGTGCGCCAGAATGAATCCGTAGCGGGCGGCAAGATCGATGGCCTTCGCAAAGAAGGCATCGGTGGCCAGTGCCCCGGTCGGGTTGTTGGGATAGTTCAGGAACATGATCTTGGTCCGGCGATAGACTGAATCGGGAATCCGGTCGAGGTCGGGCATGAAGCCGTTCTGCTCGAGGATCGGCATGAAATAGCTCTCCCCTCCGGCAAAAAGCGTTCCGGCGTGGTAGACGGGGTAGCCCGGCTCGGGAATCAGGACCACATCTCCCGGATCAACGAAGGCCAGGGGAAGATGACCGATCCCCTCCTTGGAGCCAATCAGACCGACCACCTCCGTGGCAGGATCCAAAGTCACAGCGAAGCGCCGCCGATACCAATCGGCCACCGCCTTACGAAAGGAGAGCATGCCTTCATAGGAGGGATACTGGTGATGTTCAGGGCGGGTCACGGCGATCTTCGCACTTTCGACGACGGGAGAGAGTGTTGGCGTGTCAGGGTCTCCGATCCCCAGGTTGATGATGTCCACACCACGGGAAAGGGCCTCCCTCTTTTTGTCGTCGATTCGGGAGAAAAGATAGGGGGGAAGGGAGGTAATCCTTTTTGCGAACCGGGTCTTTGCATCCATCGTCACGAGTCTCCTTGAAGTTCATGTCTTTACGTTTAAATTGTTTTTGATGATTTCCGGACAAACGGGTCTTTTCCGTTCCGTCGCCCTTTCGGGCATTGACAGGAGATCTCACGACCTCTCTTGCTCCCCGAGCAACGGGAATTCTCTCGGGATGGGGCAGATCCGCTTGGGCCTCTTATGCTCCGGGCCAGAGGGTGAAAAGTCCGGGGAAGGGATCGGAGACAAGGGTATTCGACAGCGGAATCTGAAGGCCAGATACCTCGATCGTCATCCGGTCCCCGACCTTTACGGCTCCCACCCCGCGATAGGTTCCCGTCAGAACGATGTCTCCCGGTTCGAGTGGCATCATGTGGCTGATATAGCTCACGAGATCCTCCCAACCGAAGATCTGGGATGAGACGTGGCCCTCCTGGCGAATTTCACCGTTGACCCTTGTCACCACTGTTCTCCCGTCCGGCGTCCCGCCGACCGCAATAGCCGGTCCCACCGGACAGAACCCCGGAAAGGATTTGGCCCGGGTGTACTGCACATCCGACGCCTGAATATCCCGGGCCGTAATGTCGTTGGCCGCACAAACCCCGAAAATGTGGCCTTTGGCATCGCGGGGACGGATATGGTCGGCGGTTCGTCCGACCACCAGGGCAATTTCCCCTTCGTAGTCGACCCGGGACGATACCTGGGGATAGATTACTGGCGATTCATGGGCCGCGAGCGAGGTAACGGCCTTCATAAAGAGAAGCGGCTCCCGGGGGAGAGGCTTGCCCATTTCGAGGGCATGTTCCCGGTCATTTAGCCCTACCGCAACGATTTTTCGAGGGGAGACGGGCGGGAGCCATGAGACCTCGCCCACCAGGTCAACCGATCCGTCGAAGGCAGAAATCCTGTTGCCGGAGATCAGGCGCCCGCAAATGATGCGGCGCTCTCCACGCCTGCGGTAACGGACAAAAAGATCGCCTTCCCTCGCGTCGCGACCCTCCCGGGGAAGGGGGCTCACTCTTCCGGCCTCTCTCCGCCCAAAAGGACATCGGCCATGGTGGCAAACCCGGGAGGGCGCCCCAGGAGGAAGGCCGCAGCCGTCACCGCCCCCCGGGCAAAGACAGCCCGGCTTCCTGCCCGGTGGGTGAGCTCAAGGCGTTCCCCGGGGCCGAGAAAGAAGACGGTATGATCTCCGGGAACATCCCCCCCGCGAAGGGCCATGACCCCAATGGCATCCTCTTCCCTCTCCCCGGTGAGTCCATGTCTGACGAAGACCCCGGTCTGGGAAAGAAGCTGATTCCGGGCCTGGGCCACCGCCTCTCCAAGGAAGAGTGCCGTGCCGCTTGGAGCATCCTTCTTGTGGCGGTGGTGGATCTCGAGAATCTCGCAGTCAAAGCCGTCGAGGCTTCTTGCAGCCTGTCCGGCGAGTATCGCCAGGAGATTCACCCCCAGACTCATATTGGGAGACCAGAGGATCGGAATCTCCTCCCCGGCCTTCCGGACATAATCCCGATCGTCGGGAGAGAGTCCGGTCGTCCCCACAACCAGAGGAAGCCGGGCGCTCCGGAAGGCATCGACGGTCGCCCGGAGGCCCTCAGGAAGAGAAAAGTCGATTCCCACGGAACACCCTTCGAGGGACGACTCGGAGAGGGGTTCGTAGACGATCTCCGGAAACCCCGAAACAGGTCGTCCCATCAAGGGAGAGTGAGGGGACTCGAAGGCGGCGCCCAGAGTCAGTCGAGAATCTTCGGCAAGGACGGCGGCGATCTCCCGACCCATCCGGCCTCCGGCACCGATCAGGGCAACCTTGACCCGGCTCTCTCTCACCGACGGCCTCCCGGGAAAATCCCCATACCGCCAAGAACCTTTTCCAGTTTGGCCCGGTTGGCAAGATCCATGGGAACGAGAGGAAGACGCATGAAGCTCCCGATCATCCCGGCAATCTCCATGGCCGTCTTGATCGGAATAGGGTTCGTTTCAAGCCCCAGCGCCCGATGTAGAGGGACCAGCTCCCGATGAAGACGAAGAGACCCTGCCAGGTCCCCGGAGAGGGCCAGGTCGCAGAGATCGGCCATCTTCCGCGGAACAAGGTTCGCCGACACGGAGATCGTCCCGTGGCCGCCGAGGGCCAGAATGGGGTAGGTCAGGATGTCGTCCCCGGAATAAATCGCCATCCGTCCCTCGAGGCGATCCATGAGATCGATCACCTGAGACAGGCTCCCGGAAGCCTCCTTCACCCCCACATACGCCTGGATTCCCGCCAGGCGGGCCACTGTTTCCGGAAGCATGTTCACGCCGGTTCGGGCCGGAACATTATAGATGACCATGGGAAAGGAGACCCGGGCCGCCAGTGTCTCGTAGTGACGGACAAGTCCCTCCTGGGTCGGCCGGTTGTAGTAGGGAGTGATGACAAGCGCCCCGTCAGCCCCTATCCTCTGGGCCGCCCGGGTCAGGGCCACGGCCTCCTCCGTGCTGTTGGAGCCCGTTCCTGCCAGGACCTTGACCCTCCCCGCCGCCTGTTCGACCACAATGCCGATGACCTTCTCGTGCTCTTCGTGGCTCAAGGTTGCGGACTCGCCCGTCGTCCCCACGGGAACGATCGCCCGGGTCCCTTCCTTCACATGGAGGTCCACCAGATGGCGAAGAGCCCTCTCATCGATCCGGCCCCCGTGGCCTCCCGGGTCTTTTTCAAACGGCGTGACCAGCGCCACCATGGAGCCTGCAAACACCCTTTGGTTCCTCCTGAAGGTTATCGGAAAGGATTGCTCCCTATCCGGTCAGGGCGAAGGCGAAAGAGCCCTTTAGTGGGCCGTCCCGCCTCCGTCAACATGATATTGTTGCATGACCTCCCGGGCGTGTCTATCGACCTCCCGGAGAACTTCGGGACGGACCGGTCCCGGATAACTCATCATGTTCTTGAGTTCGGAGGAGAGATTGACCACATCCCGGCCGGGAATGGCTCCCCGGTTACCCGCATCGTAAAAACGATCGAAATCCTCAAGATCCCGCTTGAATTCTGGCAGAGGAACCTCCGGGGGCCGTCGAACGGACAGCCCCCGGTCGACAGCAAAGTAACGCATGTAGACATAGGTGAGGTAGTTGCCCCCGAGGAAGGTCAGCAGAAAAAAGACAACGGGGATCGCTGACAGAATGATCAGGACAAGAAAGCACCCCTTCCCCTCCTTTCGGGGAGGAGCCAGGGGGAGATCCTCATCCTCCTCGTCGTCGTCGGGAACGTGAGATTCGGAGGAGGTCACACCCGTTCACCCCGGATGAGGTCCTCAAAACTTTCCCGATCCCGAACCACACGATAGGAGGATCCGTCGACAAGAATCTCAGCCGGACGAGGACGGGCATTGTAGTTCGACGCCATGGAGAAGCCGTAGGCTCCGGCACTCATCACCGCAATGAGATCTCCGGCCGCAAAGTCCGGCATCTCGCGATCCGTGGCCAGGAAGTCTCCCGTTTCGCAGATGGGCCCCACAAGGTCCCCCTTGATCGTCTCGCCTTTCATTTCCCTGACAGGGAGAAGATCATGGTGAGCCCCGTAGAGGGAGGGGCGCAGTAGATCATTCATGCCGGCATCGCCGATGACAAAGCTCTTGACGGCCGTATTCTTTCGGTAAAGGACGCGGGTCACCAGAATCCCGGCGTTGCCCACAATCGAGCGCCCCGGCTCGAGCACCAGGGTGACGCCCAGGTCGCGGACCCGGGGAAGGACCAGAGCCGCAAGATCGGCGGGAGAGGGGGGCTCTTCGCTCCTATAGCGAATGCCAAGACCGCCTCCGAGATCAAGATGGGTGACTTTGATCCCTGCCCGGGACAGCTCCCCATGGAAGGCCAGCAAACGGTCGAAGGCATCCCGGAAGGGGGCAATTTCGGTGAGCTGGGAGCCGATGTGCTGGTGGATCCCGACGATCTTGATTCCCGGAAGGGTCGAGGCCCGCTGATACTCCGCCACCGCCCGCTCCACAGGAATCCCGAATTTCGATTTTTTCATTCCGGTGGAGATGTAGGGATGGGTCTTGGGGTCGACATCGGGATTGACCCGAAGAGCGACGGGGGCCTGGGTTCCCAAAGCCACCGCCACCTCGCTGATGTGGTCGAGCTCGTCCTGGCTCTCCACGTTGAACATGAGGATCTTTTCCTTGAGGGCATAGGCAATTTCCTCACGGCTCTTTCCCACTCCCGCAAAGACGATCTTTTCGGCGGGAACTCCCGCCTTGCGCGCCCGGAAAAGCTCTCCGCCCGAAACGACATCAATCCCGGCTCCTTCTTTGGCCAAAAGAGAGAGGATGGCCAGGTTGCCGTTGGCCTTCATGGCGTAGGCCACGAGGGTCGGATGGCCGGCAAAGGCCTCCCGATAGGCCCGGATTCTCTCCACCAAAGCGTTCTTGCTATAAATGTAGAGAGGAGATCCCTCCTTCTCCACAATCTCTTCCACCGGCAAGTTCTCAACAAACAGACGCCCGTTCTTGTATTCGAATGAACTCACGTTTCGTGCTCCCTCATGGTGATGTTGTCTTCAGGGGGAAAATTTTCCGCCCCTCTCCCTTCATATCAACGTCCGGCCCGATGCCGGATTCTGCCAGCCACTCCAAAATTTTCAACGTGTTGTCCGCCGGTCACTGGTCGGGGAACCCTCCTTCAGGCTCCTCCTGATTGAGATCCCCTCCTCCCTTTTGTGGAGCGGAGGGGGTTCCCCCCGGTGAAGACTTCTTCTGCGGGGCTTCGGGAGGGGTCTCCGGAGGAACATTTTCCGGGGGAATCGGATTCCCCTGGATGCCGCATCCTCCCAGAAAGACGGCCAGGAGCAGTCCCCCCGCAAGAGAGCGTCTCCGCAGCAGCCGGGGCGACCCGGGCCCTTCACCCGAAGGACTACCCGGCACCTCTGCCCTCCGCCAGAGAAATGGAGGGTTGCCCCCAGGGGGGGGCGGCAGAGAAGATCTCCTGCCAGACCTCACCCAGCCTCCGAAGGACGGTCTCTGGCGCCGGTCCTCCCGTGTGGGAGCGCCGGCGAACCGATCCCGCCGGAGAGAGGGTGGAGGCATATCCCGGGGGGAAGCGGTCGAAGAACAGGGCCAGATCGGCATCAGGAAGCGCCTCAAGGGGCAGGTTCTTCCCGGCCGCATGGGCCACGATGCGTCCCACGATTCCATGGGCCTCCCGAAACGGCACCCCCAGTCGAACGAGATCCTCGGCAATGTCGGTGGCCAAAAGCTCCGTCTTTGAAAGGATCTCTTCGATCCTGGCCGTCTCGAAGGCCATTCCTTCCACCGCCAGCCTCATCATCAAAAGAGAGCCCGCAACCGTGTCAACGGCATCGAAAAGTGACTCCTTGTCCTCCTGAAGGTCCCGGTTATAGGAGAGAGGAAGCCCCTTGATGAGCACCAGAAGGCCGGTATAGTCACCGATGACACGTCCCGCCTTGCCGCGAATGAGCTCGAGGATATCGGGGTTCTTTTTCTGGGGCATCATGGAGGATCCGGTCAAAAGACGGTCGGGAAGACGGACCATCCCGAACTCCCGGGTCGACCAGAGGATCCATTCCTCAGACCATCCGGAGAGGTGAACCATGAGAAGGGAGAGGGCATGGAGAAAATCCGCCACGAAGTCCCGGTCGCCCACGGTATCGAGTCCGTTTTGGGTCACCCCCGAAAAGCCTAGCTCCGACGCAACAAATTCCCGGTCGATGGGAAGCGTCGTTCCGGCGAGGGCCCCCGACCCCAGGGGAGACAAACCCGCCGAATCGATCACCCCCCCAAGCCTCTTCCTGTCCCGAAGGAGGCGTTCGGCATAGGCACCAAAATAATACCCCCCTGAAACGGGTTGGGCCTGCTGGGTGTGGGTATAGGCCGGCAGGATCAGATCCCGATAGGCGTACCCCTTCAGAAGTGTGGCACGAAGAAGTTGGTCAAGGGCCTCGATGAGCTCCCCGGCCGCTCTCCGGACAAAGAGGCGCAAGTCGAGGGCGACCTGGTCGTTTCGGCTCCGGGCGGTATGGATCTTGAGACCAGCCTGACCGGCATGGTGGACGAGGCGCTTTTCCACATGCATGTGGATATCTTCCCAATCGGAACGAAGCTCAACCTTCCCCGCCGCAAACTCCTCCTCCACCCGGTCGAGCCCCTGGAGGATCTTCTCCAGCTCCTCCGGTGTCAGAAGTCCCACCCGGGACAACATCCGGGCATGGACTCGGGAGCCCCGGATATCTTCACGAAAGAGACGGCCATCGAAGGAGATGGATTCCGTAAACCGTTCGACATCCTTATCGGTTGATTCGGCAAACCGCCCTCCCCAGGGCTTGGAAGAGGGGGCTTCCTTCGAATCCTGACTCAAGGTGCCGCTCCCTCCTGGTCCGAATAGAGTTTGAGGCGAAGCGCCTGAATTCGGATAAAGCCGTCGGCATCCGACTGTCGGTACACCGAATCGGTCTCGAATGTTGCCAGATCCTTGCGGTACAGGGAGTAGGGAGAACGACGGCCCGCCACCCGGATCCCGCCCTTGTAGAGCAGAAGGCGAACATCCCCGGTGACCCGATGCTGGGTATGGGCCACGAGATCGTGAAGGGCAAGACGCTCCGGCGAGAACCAGAATCCATTGTAGATAAGGCGGGCATACTGAGGCATGATCTGGGCCTTGAGGGACAGAACCTCCCGATCCAGGGTCAGGGTTTCAAGGGCCCGATGGGCCGCGTGCAGGAGAGTTCCTCCAGGGGTCTCGTAGACCCCCCGGGACTTCATTCCCACAAACCGGCTCTCCACCAGATCGATCCGGCCAATCCCGTGAAGGGCGCCAAGAGTGTTGGCCTTTTCCATGATCTCAAGAGGCGTCAGGAGGGATCCGTTGATGGCGATGGGAATTCCCTTCTCGAAGGAGATCGTCACCTCTTCGGGCGTGTCCGGTCCGGTCCGGGGATCCCGGGTCATCTGGAAGATCTCCTCGGGAGGTGCCACCCAGGGGTCCTCGAGGATCCCACCCTCATAGCTTGTATGGAAGAGATTCCGGTCCACGCTGTAAGGTTTCTCCAGGGTGGCCGTCACGGGAATCCCGTTTTCCCTGGAGTAGTTGATGAGCTCGGAGCGGCTGGTGAAGTTCCAAAGGCGCCAGGGGGCAATGATCCGGATCTTGGGATCGAAATAATAGTAGGCCAGCTCGAAGCGAACCTGGTCGTTCCCCTTTCCTGTGGCCCCGTGGGCGACCGCATCGGCTCCCCGTTCACGGGCGATCTCCATCTGGGCACGCGCGATCAGTGGACGGGCGATGGAGGTTCCCAGAAGATAGCCATCCTCGTAAACGGCCCCGGAGGCAATCATCGGAAAGATGAATTCCCGGACAAAGGACTCACGGAGGTCAACCACCACCACATCGGAAGCGCCTGACGCCCGAGCCTTTTTGGCCACGGCGTCCAGATCCTCCCCCTGCCCCAGATCGGCACAGTAGCAGATGACCTCGCAACCGTAGGTCTTCTTGAGCCAGACGATCGCCACCGAGGTATCGAGTCCTCCCGAATAGGCCAGAACGACCCGTTTCGGATTCTCCCCTCCTGACACTTCCTTCTTTCGGGTCATTGCCCTTTCCTTTCCATGCAGTCAATCATGATGGCTTTCTGAAGCGGAAGACGCGCGGCCGCCTGCTCGAACACCCGAGAGCGGGACCCGTCGATAACCTCCGCCGTAATTTCCTTTCCCCGGTAGGCCGGGAGACAGTGCATGACAATGGCCGAGGGGTCGGCTTCCGAGAGGAGCCGCCCATCGATGACATATCCCTTGAAGGCCTGCTCTCTTTGGCGGGACTCCCCCTCCTGCCCCATGCTCGTCCAGACGTCGGTATAAAGAACGTGGGCATTGCGGGCCGCCTCACGGGGGTCCAGGACAACCCGGACCGATCCACCATGTTGCCGGGCCAGGGTATCGAGATGGGCCACCTCTGCCTCGGGCAACCGGTAGCCTTCAGGAGCGGCCAGAGTAAAGTGAACCCCCAGAAGGGCCGCGCCTTCGGCCAGGGAGCGTGCCATATTGTTTCCATCCCCCACAAAGGCCATGGAGAGGCCCGAGAGCCCGCCGAAGACCTTCTCCATGTAGTAAAAGTCCGACAGGGCCTGACAAGGATGATGACCGTCGGTCAGGCCATTGATCACCGGAATGGAGGCCCACTGGTCGAAGGTTTCAACTCTGTCGTGGCCAAAGGTCCGAATAATCACCATGTCGAGATAGCCGCTCATGACCCGGGCGGTATCTTCAATCGACTCTCCCCGGGCGAGCTGGATATCCGAGCCCAGGAAAAGACTTCCCCCTCCCAGCTGGCGAATTCCCGCCTCAAAAGAGAGACGAGTCCGGGTGGAGCTTTTTTCAAAGAGGAGTCCGACGGTCTTCCAGGCGAGAGGTTGCCGAAAGTCCTCCGGATTTTTTTCCACCCGACTTGCCAGGGCAAGGATCGCACGAAGCCTCTCGGGGGTATGCTCAAGAAGGGTCAGAAAAGAGTGTCCGGATTTGACCCTCACTTTCTCTCTCCAGAGGGTCGTCCCATCATCGAGAAGACACGGTCTGCACGGTCAATGAACACATCGATCTCCTCAATCGAAAGGTTGACGGGAGGGAGGATCCGGATGACCGCGGCCGAGGCGGCATTCACAAGAACTTTCTCGGCAAGAAATCGCTCCTTGACCTCGGAGGCCTGACCGGGAAGGACAAGGCCAACCATCATCCCCTTACCCCGGATCTGGAGGATCCATTCGGGATGGCGCTTCGCCAGCGCCTCAAGCTCCTCCCAAAGGACGGAAGCCATCCTGGCCGCTCCCGAAGGAAGATAGCCTTCTTCATAGAGAGCCTCAAGCACGGCCAGCCCCGCGGCACAGGCCAAGGGGTTGCCCCCGAAAGTCGACCCATGGGACCCGGGAGGAAGAAAGGCCGAAAGTTCGTTTGTGGTGAGCAGCGCCCCCAGCGGAAGCCCTCCGCCGAGAGCCTTGGCCGACAGAAGAACGTCAGGGACAACATCAAGGTCCTGATAGGCAAAAAGAGCGCCCGTCCGGGCGATCCCTGTCTGAATCTCATCGAAGACAAGAAGGATCCCGTTGTCTCTGGTAAAGGTCCTTAGCTTCTTCAGGAAGACCGGATCGGCTGGAATGACGCCTCCTTCTCCCAGAACCGGTTCGACAAAAATCGCGGCCGTCCGGGGAGTCACCTTGCGAACGACCCCCTCGAAATCATTGTAGGGAGCCCAGTCGAATCCCTCCGGAATGGGACCGATCCCGTCTCGAATCTTTTTTTGGCCGGTCAGCGAGAGGGCCCCCAGGGTCCGGCCATGAAAGCTTCCTTCCATTCCCAGGAGGTGAAATCTCTCGGAGGAGGCTCCGAATCGCCGAGAGAGCTTGATGGCCGCCTCGACGACCTCGGTCCCGGAGTTCGCGAAAAAAACGCGATCAGCAAAGGTTTCTCGAACGAGAAATTCCGCCAGGAGAACCTGGGGTTCGTGATAATAAAGATTGGATGTGTGCAGGAGTCGCTGGGCCTGCTTCTGGACAGCAACCGTGACTTTGGGATGACAGTGGCCCAGGACATGGATGGCCACCCCTCCCAAAAAGTCCAGATACCCGTCTCCCTCGGTGGTATAGAGCCAGGATCCCCGCCCCTTGTGAAAGACAAGTTCTTCCCGGGTCACGTTTCCCATCAGAACATGGCGTCCCCGTTCCACCCAATCCTTCATGGACACGGATTTTGCTGCCAACTCCATCCCCTCATCCCTCTTCATCCGTTTTCTCCTCCCCGGACAATCGGTAACCTCACGAGATTTCTCCCGAACGATTCATCAGCTCCCTGATTCGCTTGATCTCGTCTCGTGAACCGATGAGAACGATCTGGTCGTTGGCACGCAGGACACTCTGGGCCGTGGGGAGGACAAAGTTTTTCCCCCCTGCCGGGCGGATCGCTATGATGTGGGAACGGAAGCCATGCTTCATCGCAATCTCGGCAATCGAGTGGTCACAAAAAATCGAACATTCCGGAATCACAAGCTCTTCGAAGGAGAGCCCCATTCCGCCACCCCCGCTCACAACATCCATGACATCGAGAAGAGTCGGCTGGGTCAGGGCCATCACCATTCGGTGGCTTCCCAGAATGAACGGAGACACCACCTTGCTGGCCCCTGCCCGAAGCAGTTTGGCCTCGGTCCTTGAGTCATTGGCAACAGCGATGATGGTGAGGTTCGGATGGTCAATCCGGGTACTCATCACGATATAGGCCGCATCGGCCACGCGCGAGGAGAGTGTCACCAAAAGGGCGGAGGATCTCTCCACACCGGCCTTCTTCAGAACCCCTTCTTCCGTCGCATTTCCAAGAAGTACCGGATATTTTCGCTCGATTACTTCCTTGACCACATCCGGGTTTTCCTCGACGATCACAAAGGGAATCCCCTGGGCATGAAGAGCCGGAGCAGTCAAGGCTCCAATGCGACCGAAACCACAGACGATGACGTGCTTCTCCATCTTTTCGATCGTCCGCTCCATCTTGCGGCCTCCCCAGAAGTTCTGCAGATGCCCTTCGAGAATGGTCTCGGAAAGGGTTGCGATGGCGTAACCGACCGTTCCCACACCCACCACAATCAGGGCCATGGTAAAGAAAATGCCCGCCCGATCGAGCGGATGGACAACCTGGTACCCAACCGTCGAAACGGTGATGACTGTCATGAACAATGAATCCAGCCAGCCCCACCCTTCAATCTCCATATACCCAAGAGTCCCGCCACCGACGAGGAGGAGAAAAATAAGAAGAGAGAGACGGAACCTCTGGATAGGAGTCACAACGGCCCCTTTTTTGGACGGCTAGACTTCGAGAAGTCCGGAAAGCTTCCTTTCAAGGTCTTCCTGGGTCGTCCTGTCCCGAAGGTACTTGACCCATAAAATGCGGTCAGACTCCCGGTAACGGCAGTCGACAACCCCCGACATCTCACCCATCTGCCGGATCACTGGCTGGGGATCATGAAGTCCTTCACCCAGGGGCCGTTCAAAGGTTTCAAGGAGATTCGGGTCGGTGAGGCCCAAGGCAATGAGAAACCAGACCGCAGAGATGGCCAGGAGTGCTGAGAAGAGGGCGGTATTTGACACGGACGCCAGACCTCCCCCCAGGACCCCACCCAGGAAGGCTCCCATGAACTGGCTCATATTGAAGACCCCTGAAGAGGTTCCCCGGGTCCGTGTCCTGACAAATCGGGTCATTATGGAGGGCATAAGAGGCTCAAGAAGATTAAAGCCGATGAAAAAAAGAGCCAGGCCAGCGATCAACCCTGTCTCGCTCTTGTATCCCCCAAGGAAGATGGCAAAACTTACCACAATGAAGGTCACGGCGATCAGGAAGGCCGTTTTCAATTTTTTTCGCTTTTCGGCCACGATCATGGCCGGGACCATGAGAACCATCCCGCCCAGGATGACCGGAAGATAGACCTTCCACATGGCGGAAGGCGCAATATATTGTTTGAGAAGCACCGGAAAGCTCACAAAAACAGCCGTCAGGAAAAGATGAAGGGAAAAGACCGAGATGTCGATCCTCAGAAGGGCCGGGTTTTTCAGGACGTATCCCAACTGAGAAAACGAGAGCTCCATTTCATTCTTGTGGACGGTTCCCTTGGGTGAGGGAACCACAAAAAGAATAATCCCGATCCCAAGTAATGCCAGTGTGGTGGCGAGCCAGAAGAGCGACGAGACACCGTAGGCCGCACCAACAATCGGACCGACCACCATTCCCACCGCAAAGGAAAGGCCGATCGAGACACCGATGCCGGCCATGGCCCGGGTTCTGTATTCTTCCCGGGTCAGATCGGCCATCAGGGCAATGACCACAGAGGCAACGGCACCAGATCCCTGGATGAGACGTCCGACAAAAAGACCGAAGACGCTATGAGCTGTCGCCGCCATCACCGATCCCCCGGCAAAAATCAGAAGGCCAGCAACAATGACAGGCTTTCTTCCAAAGCGGTCGGAAAGCATCCCGAAGGGAACCTGGAAAATGGCCTGTGACAGACCGTATCCGCCAAGGGCCAACCCCAGCCAAAGGGGATCCGCTCCCGGGAGCGTCCGTGCATAAAGACTGATGACGGGAAGCACGATGAAAAGCCCGAACATCCGTATTGCAAATATAAGGCTTAGACCCGCCAGTGCTCTCTTTTCAACCGCGGTCATGCCGTCCTTCTCTTCCATGTCTCGATCCTTTCAACCTTCCAAATGTTTTTTACGGCGACCCCTCTCCGGCAAATCCTGTAAAAGGAAAGGGATACATCCTTTCAGATTACCCGGAAAACCCCTGACAGTTCAAGCGTCACGGCAAAATACATTCCTTGGATAACTGGTTTCACGGGAACTCCCTAAAAAACAAGATCACCTTTTCTCAAGATCCATAGCCGACAGGAGAGAGCGATCCCTGGTCGCCCTTCTTAACAGGGATCAGACTCTTACAAAGAAAGGAAAAACTCTGCAGATTAAAATAAATATCAAGATTCAAATAAAAAAATAATAAACAAAAATAATTAAAATAATAAAAAATTTGACAGAGATAATTTTAAAGTTTAATCTTCCATGAAATTATTTAAAAAATTCCATAAAAAGACGAATAACTATGAACGAAAACATTCTTTCCCAGGATGAGGTCAATGCCCTTCTGAGGGGAATCGCCAACGGAGAGGTAGAAACCCTCCCCCCCCAAGAGGATCAGAAGGCGACGGGATCCAAACCCCGCGAATACACTATTGCAAGCCAGGAACGGGTGATCCGGGGATGCATGCCCACTCTGGACATCATTAACGAGCGATTTACCCGTTTCTTTCAAATCAGCCTCTCAGCAACCCTTCGAAAACCTGCCGAGTTTTCCCCAGTCTCCACTGAAACGATCAAGTTTGGCGAGTTCATCAAGAAGATCGCGCTTCCCTCGAGTCTGTGAGCGCCGCCGCCTTCTTGAGCGAAAAATTCCTATGGGATCAGGCGACCTCAATACGCTCACCCTAATACTTGGTCTGAAGAAGTTCGAAAATGGGAAAAGTCGACCCTTGAAATCCTCTTATCCCACATCCGGCAGTTCTCCGGAGAAAACGGACCTGATTTTAAGTGATTTTCGTTTAACGATATTTTCTTAGGGAAGAAAAAGCTTGATTTCTCTTGTCTGAATGCGATTTAATGTTTCCCGACAGAACTGAGTCGGGAGGATGCGTGCAGGAAGACGAGAGATTATCGGAGATCCGGAGAATCGATCATCTGGGCCTTGTATCCGGAGTGGCCCGGAAGATTCGGCTTGTCGAGATTATCGACACAATCATTCCGCCGGCACCCCAGCGAGGAGTGACGGTGGGGGAAGCCGTTCTGGCCCTGGTTCTGAATGGGCTCGGATTTGTCAGCCGTCCTCTTTATCTCACGCCGGCCTTCTTCGAGACGAAGCCGGTCGGGACGTTGATCCGCCGGGGACTGACAGAGGAGGATCTGAACGAGTCCACACTGGGTGTCACTGACCGCCCTAATGGCGCCACCCCTGACCGCCTTAATGGCGCCACTTGGAGGGTGTGATTTTGGCTCTTGA
>JBMFWG010000019.1:0-36092 GCA_049965515.1 Leptospirillia bacterium | reverse complement strand
GGATCTTCTTCGGCTTGAGATGGGATACTCTCTTTATGGACAAGAGCTTACCCGAGAACGGACTCCCTTTGACGCAGGTCTTGAATTTGCCGTGAATCTCCGCAAGGGGGAGTTTCTTGGACGCGAGGCGATGATCGCGGCAAGAAATGACACAAATCGGGAGCGCCTGTCTGGATTTATTCTTATGGACCGGGGGATTCCCCGGACTCATTGTTCCGTTCTTGACTCAGAGACGGGCCAACGGGTGGGAGAGGTGACTTCGGGAGGCCATTCTCCCCGGGTGGGAGGAGGCTTTGGTCTTGCTTACCTGTCAGGCTCCTTCTGGGAAAAATTCCAGCATGGTGCTCAAGCCTTGGTGGAAATCCATGGAAAACACCACCGGGCTCGAATGCATCCTCGCCCCTTTATAAAGGCTTTGGCACAATCGATGACTCCAGGTGTTTGAGCGCAGTCAAAAAACATTGAACCTGAATGAGAAGGAGCAAAACCGTGAGTTCCGAACGACGTTATACAACCACCCACGAATGGATTTCCCCTGTGGGACAAGAAGGTCGTATGAGAGTGGGGATAACAGATTTTGCACAGAAAGAGATTACTGACGTGGTTTTCGTCGAACTCCCAAAGATTGGGAAAAAGGTGGAAAAAGGAGGGGAGGTGGCGATCATTGAATCGGTCAAGGCCGCCTTTTCAATCTATGCTCCTTTAGGGGGAGAGGTTGTTTCCGTCAACGAGAAAATTGAGAATAACCCCGGCCTTGTCAATGACGATCCCTATGGTGAAGGCTGGCTTTTTGAACTGAAGGTGTCCGATCCCACCCAGTTGTCGACTCTCCCTGACGAGGATGCCTATCAGAAGCTGATCGTCTCCGGAGGTGGACACTAGGTCATGGCCAGCTTTATCCCCCATACCCCTGAAGAAACGGGCGAAATGCTTGCTCGTATTGGGTTGAAATCGATTAAAGATCTTCTTTCACAGTTCCCTTCCACCAACCCTCGTCCGGGAGCCCCTGACCTTTCTCTTCTGGGGGAAGGGATGGACGAGCGTGCTCTTCTTCGATGGTTTGTCGGTCTTGCGGAAAAAAATAAGGATGCCTCACGCGCTGTTGTCTTTCGAGGGGCAGGATCCTACGACCACTTCATTCCCTCGAGCACAGGGGCTCTGGTTGGCCGGGGAGAGTTCCTGACCTCCTATACCCCGTATCAGCCTGAGGCCTCACAGGGGCTTCTTCAGGCCATCTTTGAATTCCAGACGGCCATTTCTCGCCTCTATGGTATGGATCTCTCCAATGCCTCTCTCTACGATGGGGCAACCGCATTGGCTGAGGCCGTTCTTGTGGCCATTCGGGAAACCGGCCGCAGCCGCATTCTCCTCTCTGAAGGATTGGACCCCATGATTCGAGAGGTCGTAAACACTTACCTCGAAGGGCTGTCCATCAAGATTGATCTCCTGACTTTGGGCAAGGAAGGGCGGTCGACACCAGAGGCTTTCAGGGAGCATGTCGATGAGAGCCTGGCCTGTTACGTGGGAGCCATTCCCACCTTTTTTGGCACAATCGAGGATTTTTCAGGAGTGGCGGACCTTCTCCATGCTCGAGGGGCGCTTTTTATTCTGCATGCCAATCCGCATGCCCTTGCGCTTCTCCGCACTCCCGGAGAATGGGGGGCAGACATCGCGACAGGGGAAGGCCAGTCTTTGGGGCTGCCGTTGGCTTCCGGAGGACCTTATCTGGGGATTATGACCGCCCGCAAAAAGTATGTCCGCAGGATTCCCGGTCGTCTGGCAGGCCTGACCAAGGATTCCGAGGGACGTTCCTGTTTCGTCCTGACTTTGCAGGCTCGGGAACAGCATATTCGCAGGGAGAAGGCCAACTCCAATATTTGCAGCAATGAAACTCTTCTGGGAATCGCAGCTCTCGTCAATATGGCCCTTCTGGGCCCTGGCGGTCTGGAAAGGGCAGCAGCCGGATCCTGGAAGAATGCTCACGAGCTTGAGAGACGCCTGACGGATCTTCCTGGAGTTCGCAATCTTTTTCCTGACTCTCCGTTTTTTCATGAGTTTGTCCTGGAAATGACGCCTCCGGCCCAAAAAATGAGTCAGTTTCTTCTCGAAAGAGGCATTCTGGGAGGTCTCCCCCTCGAACCCATCCTTGGGCCGTCCTGGTCGGGGCGTTCCCTTTGGTGTGCTACCGAGGTCCGAACAGAAGAGGAGATCAACCGGGCTGTCGATCTCGTCCGGGAATTTTTGAGCCAACACTGATCCAACACACTCGAGGAAAGGAATCGATGACGCAGGTGGAAGATATTCGCGATGGGGAGGGAACGGATGTGGAACGCCCTCAGATGGAGCCCACCCTTTGGGAAAAGTCCCGTCGGGGAGCCAGGGGCGTTTGCCCTCCCGGGGCCGATCCTCAGGCTGTAACGAAAAAAATTCCCGCTCAGCTCCTCCGAAGCAAAGCCCCCTCTCTGCCCGAGCTTTCCGAGCTCGAAGTGGTGCGGCATTTTACCCGTCTTTCCCATCTTTCCCGGGGAGTGGATACACATTTTTATCCCTTGGGTTCCTGTACCATGAAGTATAACCCAAAGGTGATGGATAGGATTGCTGAAATCCCGGGATTCAGAGATCTTCATCCCCGCATGGATTCCGAGGGAATGCAAGGTCTTCTGGAGGCTCTTGCGATCTGTGAAGAGAGCTTGGCCGCATTGATGGGGATGGATGCGGTGACACTTGCCCCAGCCGCCGGGGCCCATGGTGAGCTGGCCGGCATCCTCATCGCACGTCGATATTTCGAATCAAGGAAAGATGGGACCCGGACAGAGATCCTCATTCCAGACTCCGCTCATGGAACCAATCCCGCCAGTGCCGCAATGGGGGGATTTTCCGTTCGGGTTGTGGCATCGGGTCCCGACGGAGGCGTCGATCTGGACTCGCTTAGAAAGTCTCTCTCAAGTCGGACGGCCATGGTCATGATGACCGTTCCCAACACCCTTGGACTTTTCGAGAAAAACTTGAAAGAAATGATCGCCCTTGTCCGCTCGGCGGGAGCCCTTCTTTATATGGATGGGGCAAACTTCAATGCCTTTATGGGAGTCCTGCGACCGGGAGACCTGGGATTTGATATTGTCCACATCAATACTCACAAGACCCTTGCAACCCCCCACGGGGGAGGAGGTCCTGGATCGGGCCCGGTTGGCGTGACTCGGGAGCTTGCTCCGTTTCTTCCCTCACCTCGAGTTGTCATAGAGGAGGGGCGCTATCGTCTGTCCAGCCCCGAAGGCTCAATAGGACCGCTCCGCTCCTTTGTCGGGTCGACGCTTGTTCTCCTTCGGGCATTGGGGTACATGAAGATGTTGGGTCAAAGCGGACTCCGGGATGTCTCCTTGTACGCCCTTCTCAATGCGAACTATCTGCGTGTTCTCCTTGACGGGGTGCTGCCCCGGAAAGGCGAGGGCCTCTGTGCGCATGAATTCGTCCTGTCGGCCAAGGAATTTTCGAGTTACGGCCTTCATGCCTCTGACTTTGCCAAGGAAATCCTTGATGCGGGGTATTATGCTCCGACTGTCTCCTTTCCCTTGATTGTTCCCGAAGCGCTGATGATCGAGCCCACAGAAACCGAATCCAAAGAGACGCTTGACCGGTTTGCCCGGGATTTTCGGGCAATTTTCGAGAAGGCTCGCCGCTCGCCCGGGAGCTTAAAGGGAGCGCCCCGGCGGACGCCGGTTTCGCGTCCTGACGAAGTCGGTGCGGCTCGGGATCCTGTTCTGACCGACCCTCGTTCCCTTTAGGGGGGAGAGGATGCCGGCAGGTGTGGAAAACGGGGGGGGCGAACGAAGGGTAATCTTCCTGTCGGATCGAGGCGGATCGGCCCACGATCAAATGTCGCGGGATCGGGAGATCCTTTCTCGCCCTTCCCTATGGCGCCGTCCCCTTTTGCGCCTCTATCGCATTCATTCGGGCGTGACAGTCGGTCGCTCCTGGGCAGGGAGCCTGCCTTCGGACTGGTCCTGCTCCAAAGAGGATATTGCGGTTCGTCCCACCGGGGGAGGAGCTGTCCTTCACGGAAAAGATCTCTGTCTTTCACTGTTCGTCCCTTGGGGGCAGAGATTTCCCCGGGGACAGGATTGGCCCCATTTTTACGAACGCCTCCATGGATGGCTGTCGAAGGGGCTTGCCTTTTGGGGAGTTCCATCGACGGAAGCGACTTCTTGTCTTAATCCGTTCTCCTCGTCTGCCAATACGCCTCCGGGAGGAGTCTGTTTTTCTGAGCCTGTTCGAGGCGATCGAATGGTGGAGGGGCAAAAAGTTTTGGGAGGAGCCTTGGCCCTGGCTCGGGAAGGACTCCTCTATCAGGGGTCAATTTCCCTTCCGACTCCCAATCTGCGCTTGTCAGAGCTCTTCGAAGGGTGGTATGGTCTTGTGGGGGAGGAGGCTCTCGCAAATCTTCTTTATGAGGGGGAGGGAAGGTTAGGGATGTCTATTGCCTCGCATCTCAAACGTATTGACCTGACCGTTGACTTCGATGTTCCGTCCGCCCCTTTGGGAATGGATGTTCGGGACTCTGCTGGACGGTTGGTGGTGAAGGCGGGAGAATCACTGAGCCGTTCCCTTCTTGAACGTCTAAGGAAAATTGGAATTCTTGAGGTTTATGTCCAGTCAGCAGAAGCCTCTTCCCCCGATTACTGGCCGAAGTGGGGAGAAAAGTGGCTGGCTGAGGCCCGTTCCCGTCTCATACACCTGACGCCAGAAAATGGGGTCATTCCCGAGGAGCTTGATCGCTTCACCCGTGTTCTATCTGAGGCTGTCGAAGCGTACGTTAGAGACAAAATCCATTTTAAGGCCGAGTAACCATGGCAAGGCCTTGCGGGAGAAGGATCCTCTGTTGAGATTCATTGAAGGGTGCGTATGAGCTCTGATCCCTTTCCACCCATTCCGAGAGCCTCTTCCTCTCGTCCTCCGACGGACAGGCTTTTCGAGCGCCTCTCTTCCATCGACCATCTTCCCACCCTCCCTGCGATAAGCCAGAAGGCTCTTTCTTACCTTGAAGACCCCGATCTTTCGATGGTACGCCTTTCAAAGATCATCGAGGAGGACCAGTCAATGGCCTCCCGAATTCTCAAGCTTGCCAATTCTCCCTACTATTCCCGCTCAGGAAAGGTCGGGTCAATCAGAGAAGCAGTTCTTCTTCTTGGGATCAACGGGATTCGAGGCCTGATCCTCTCGATGGCGGTTTTTGACCAGCTTGAAAGCCGACGGGGGACCCTGAAACTTTGGAAACACTCCTTTGCCGTGTCGGTGCTCTCCCGGATGATCGGGGAATCCCTTCAGATGGGAGCCCCTGAAGATCTTGGAACGGCAGGGCTTCTTCATGATTTTGGAAAGGTCATCTTCTACCTTGACTTTGAGGAGTGGATGCCGGATGTCTTTGACCGGGACCAAAATGTCCCCGACTGGCGCTTCGAAGAGGATTTCTTTGGGGCGAGCCACGCCTTTGTTGGTTTCAGGCTGTCCTACTTCTGGCGCTTTCCCTCGTCAATCCGTATCCCCATTGGGTGGCATAACAATCCGGCTCGGGCCCCGTCCTTTCAGCTGGAGGCCGCGATCATCTCTCTGGCCGACGGTCTGGCGACAATGGCCGGGTTTGGTCTGGAAGAAGCCCCGACCCCGGACTTCACGATGATGGATGCCCTGCGAGTGCTCAAAATTTCGGATGGACGCCTGGAAGAGATCTTTAAGACCCTTCTTGAAGGGCTGCCCAAGCTCGAACTTCCGGATTTGTAAGGTGGAGCTCTCGACCTCTTCGGAGAGCTCTCCGGGGAGCGGAGCCCTGTCGGAGGCCCTTTCCCTGGCGATGGACCAGGAGTTTCCTGCATGGGGAATTCTCTGTGATCCCGGCCCCGCTCCCGAGTGGCCCTTTTTCCAGGAGTGGCTTAGGGAGGGCTTCCATGGGAAGCTCGACTATATGGCCCGAAGCGCCAACCGAAGACAGGGACTTTCCCAGGGATATCCTGGCATGTGTACGCTCGTCATCGGCCTTCTCTTTCATAACTTTGGCAGCCCGGAAAAAAAACAGTCCGTCAACATAGTCTCCCATGAGCGTTTTGCCAAAATCGCCCGCTATGCGGTTGGCCCGGACTACCACCGTCTATTCGACGAGGCCTTTGGTCGGGTGATCACCGCAATCCGCCCCTTCCTTCCCGCTACTGAGAAGCCCCTGATCAAGGTCGACCATGGGGCTCTTTTCGAAAAATCCCTGGCACGGCGAGCTGGACTCGGGGCCATCGGAAAAAACACCTTGCTGATTCGCCCGGGTCATGGATCTTATTTCACTTTGGGCTCACTTCTTCTTTCAACGCCTCTCCCTTCACGAATCGATGCCTACGGAGCCACTGAAATCTGTGGAGGATGTACCCGCTGCCTTGATGCTTGCCCCACCGGAGCCCTGGTCGAGCCTTACCGTCTTGATTCCCGACGCTGTCTTTCCTATCTGACGATTGAAAGACCGTCGGATGACTCCCTTGAGCTCCGGAAAAAATTCGGGGGAGAGTGGCTTTTTGGATGCGATATTTGCCAGGAGGTCTGCCCGTACAATGCGATACCCCCTCTTCCAGAGACTGAAAATGCCGGAAGGTTGCTGCCCGTGACAGCGTCTTCCCAGGAGCTCAAGGGGTTCCGGAGAAGGAACGGGGCCCTTTCTCGGATCTCCCTCACGCGGCTTGACCATCGTCTTCGTGAGATTCGGGAGAACGAGAGCCCTGAGGACTAAGGGGAAGATTTGGTGAAACATCGGGATGTCGGCTATGATCATCAGAAGAATGTTGTTGGCCTCAAGGCCACCCTTTTACTGAAAGAGACCTGTCGGCTCAAGCCCCGACGCTCGGAGCTTTTTTCGGGGAAGACGGGGTTTTCATTGGGTTCAAGGAGGCACCATGGGGAAAACCGCCCCGCCCACAACCAGACCGATTGAAGAGTTTTCCGGACGTTTTGTCGGACAATCGAAGAGGGTGCGTGAGCTCCTCTCTCTGGTGGCCAGGGTCGCAAAGAGTGACTCGACGGTCCTGATCACCGGGGAGAGCGGAACGGGAAAAGAGCGCATTGCCCGGATCCTTCATGATGCCAGCCCCAGAGCTCATGCTCCCTTTGTCCCGGTAAACTGCGGTGCGATCCCGGAAGGGCTTATGGAGAGTGAGCTCTTTGGCCATGAAAAAGGAGCCTTCACCGGAGCCGTGACCGGTCGCCCCGGACGCTTCGAGCTGGCGAATGGCGGGACGATCTTCTTCGATGAAATTGGAGAGCTTCCTCTGCCTCTTCAGGTGAAGCTTCTGAGAGTCCTTCAGGAAAAAACCTATGAGAAGGTGGGAGGAGTTCGGGTTCAGACGGCCAATGTGCGTGTTTTGGCGGCCACCCATCGGAATCTTGAGGAAATGAGTCGGGAGGGGCGCTTTCGCGAGGATCTCTTCTATCGCCTTTCGGTTATTCCAGTCGAGATCCCTCCCCTTCGGGAGAGGAGGGAGGACATTCCTCTTCTGATCGCTTTCTTTCAGCGCCGATGGGAAGAGGAGGGGCGAGGGGATCCCGTGGTATTGGGCATGGATGTCCAAAAGGCTTTGTGCGACTACCCCTGGCCGGGAAATGTCCGGGAGCTTGAAAACGTAATGGAGCGCCTTCATGTGCTTTATGGAGGGGAAGCCGTGACTGTCGACCTTCTTCCCGAGAAAATCCGCCAACATCTCCCGGCCGACCCCGTGGCCCCCCTCTCCCCCTCGCGGGAGATCTCCCCAGAGCTCACTGCCTTTCCTAAAGACACGGCTTCCGATGCGGGCATTCCCGTGTTATTTGAGGGGTCTCCTGCCGGTACCCTTGCCTTTCCCGCCCCTCTGGACAGATCGATCGACGCGGAATCGGATTTCAGCCTGACCGCCTTCATGGGAGACATCGAACGGACTCTGGTCCAGAAGGCGCTCGAGAGAGCCGGGGGAAACCGCTCCAGGGCGGCGGAACTACTGGGAATCAACCGGACGACCCTGATCGAGAAATTGAAGCGCTTCGGGATCTCATGAGGTGAGGCCGGTTCGGGGCAAAAAGGAGACGCTTCTCCAAACTTTCATGGGAGGTTCCGCGGGCGCTGGAGTCTTTGGCTTCCTGTTGAGTTAGAACGGGTCTTCGTCCTCGGAATTTTCCTGGTCGGAACGATCTTCGGAGTCCTGGCGTTCGACTCCTACGACTCCACCCGCCTTGTGCGCAAGTCCCTCTTCCTTGCACAGAACTTTGAACGCGACGAGGCGTTGGTGTCAGCGTATCTTTTGGCCATGGACGATGCCGAAACGGGGCAAAGAGGATATCTCCTGACCGGGAATCGTTCCTACCTTGAGCCCTACATCAAGGGAATCAGCCGGTCGCGGGTCCTCGAGAAAAAACTTCGCGACTTATTTCCCGGAGGATCTCCGGGATCGAAGGATCTCGACGTCCTTGTTCGCCTCGCAAGGGCAAAGCGCTTCGAACTTTCCCGGACGATCGGTCTCTATCGTCGGGGCGAGCGCTCGGAAGCGCTGCAGATTGTCGAAAGCAACGAGGGAAAGAACGTCATGGACCAGATCCGCAGGCGGGTCCGGTCGCTTCAGGAGAAGAAAAAGAGAGAGCTCCTTGACGCCCGCAAGCTCTTGAATCGGCGTCTCGAGCATGCCGAGAGAGATCTTGTGGCGACTGGGATTTCCCTGGGGCTTTTGGAGGGCTTCCTCTGGCGCCTTCTTGTCCTGTCCATGGCGAAAAAAAGACGCTCGATCGAGATGCTGGAACAGGAATCTCAACTCGATCGTCTGACCGGTCTCCCCAACCGGAAGAAGCTCTTCGAGTTTTTGGAGGAGGCCTGTCGTCGTGCCGAGAAAGAAGGACGAGCGTTGGCCGTTCTTTTTGTCGACCTTGACGGCTTCAAGTCGATAAATGACAGATATGGACATGCGGCGGGAGACCAAATCCTTGTGGAGGTGGCCCGCCGCTTTGGCTCCGTGATACGCGGGGAAGATCTTCTGGCCCGAATCGGAGGAGACGAATTTGTCATCGGCGTCTCCGGCACGGGGGAGTCCCGGGAATGGGTGGAGTTGCTGGCCCAGCGCCTGCTCGCATCCTTTGAGGATCCTTTTTTCGACCCGGTTGGCAAGGGAGTTCTTTCCTGCTCGGTTGGCGTGGCCCTTTTTCCGAAGGATGGACGTTCACCCGCAGAACTTTTGACCTCGGCCGATATGGCGATGTACCAGAGCAAGCGCACCGGCAAGCATCGCGTGACCTTTTACAATCCAGGCGACCGGGAAGCCATGTCGGCCTTTCCCCGGTCCTCCTAGAGCCCGGGCGTGAAGAGGGAACACATGGAGAACACGATCAATCTGGCCGAGTCGGTTGCTTCCGGAAAGAAGCCCCCTCAAGGGAGCCGAACGGAGGGACGGAAGGAGGAGGCATTTGCCTTGCCAAAAGGCAAGGGCCTTCTCTCCCTCCTGTTTTTTTTATCCCTGATTGTCGTGGCGCTCCCGGGCAGGGCTCGCCCAGCTCCCCTTCCTTCAGGCGGAGGCAAGCTTCCTGCCACTCTTCACGCCCGAAGCGATGAATTCCTCTTCCGCACCGCCAGGAACTATTTTAGGGGGGGGCATGATCGACTCGCCCTGCAGGCCGTGAACATGTTGCTCAAGGACCATCCGGGTTCGGTTCTCCAGGGGCCCGCTCTCCTGCTTCGTGCGAGAATCGAGGCAAGACGCTCCATCAGGCGGGGGGATCGGGATTTCAGGGGCCCGCTGGTCCTCTTTCGTCAGGCCGGAAAGGCGCCTCCCCCCGGATGGGACAAGGGGGAAGTTCTTTTCAGGATGGGGCAATATCTTGTCCGCAAGCGCTTTGGTGTCGAAGGCCGGGGGCTTCTCGAAAGACTGCGGTCGGAAAATCCCCAGAGCCCCTGGAGCTATCGGGCCCTTCTTTCCATTGCCGACTCCTATCGACAGAAAGGGGATCTTCTCCGCGCCGAAAAGCGGCTCCTCATGGCTGATCCCGAGAAGTATCCCGGTCCTGTGACCAAGAACGATCGTTTGCGATGGCTCTATCTGGCGGGACACCTGAAGCTTGATCGGGGGGATGTCCCCGGGGCAGGAGAAGACTTCCTGGCCGCACTCTCCCTTTCACACGACTACCCGTATTCCCATCCGGAATCGTTGTTTCTGCTCGGCCGCTATGCCTATCGTGCCCATCATGATCTTCGGGCCGTCATCCTTTTCCGGAGATTCATACGCCTCTTTCCCAACGACTCCCGACTCTCGCTGGCCATGTACTATCGTGCACGCCTGTCGGGGCGCCTGGGCCATCCCGACCGGGAGAAGGGTCGTCTGCGCGAGCTGACTTTGGATGAGCCGGGGACATCCGGGAGCCATATGGCCACGATTCGCCTGATAGAGATGACCTTCCCGGAGAAAAGTCCTCCGAAGGGAGCCTGGGACACGTCGCTTCTTTCCCGCTCACTCTCTCTGCTCAAGAAGATTTCCGAAGAGGAGACTCATGCCCGAATTGTCCAGAGGGCCTCCCTTCTTCGCATAAGTCTCCTCTCCCGATCGGGCCACCCGAACCAGGCCCTTCGGGAGTTGATCCGAATCTCCGAGGGGGTCGATCCCCAGACAGATTTTGGACGCCGGCTCGAGGCGCTCAAGGGGCAGGTCACTCTGGCCCGGGCGCTGGCCCTGGCCCATCCCCTGAGGCCCCATCGACTTCTCGAGGTCTACCGGGTCTCGCGTCGGGAAATCCCTCCCCCGTCGGACCCCTCCTCGGCCCCACTCTATCTTGCCTTGGCCCGGGCCTACCGGAAAACGGGAGAGGCAGAAAAGGCCGATCGCCTCATCGACAATGTCCTGTCCCACGCTACGGATCCTACCCTTCGGGATCGGGCGGCCAGAAGAAAGTTCTCCTGGCTTCTTGCCGATAAAAAGATCGCGATGGCCATGAATTTTGCCCTGGTCCGGGCGGAGGATACGACTTTGGCCCCCCCGCTTCGGGAGGGCTGGTTTGATACGGCGCTCAAGGAGGCGGTGGCAGGGGGAGATTCGGAGGGGGAGAGACGGGTCCTGGAGGCGTGGGAAGCGTCAGGGGTGCCGGAGAAAGATCCCGATCGCCTGCGCGCCCGTCTTGGGCTCCTTGAGATCGATGCCGGAAAGACTGACCGGGGCAGGAAGTTGCTTCTTGAGGCTCTGCCGGGTCTTGAGATCCGTTCCGATGCCAGGCCGGAGCTTGCCGAGAGCCTGTATCGCCTGGGAGAGATGGCCCGGGAGGAGGGGGATCTCTCCACAGCCAGAAAAGACTGGGAAAAGTTCCTTGACTGCTGTCGGGGCAACCCCCAGGGAGGATGGGTCATGTATCAGCTCGGTCAGGCGGCTCTTTCCGAGGGTCGACAGGACGAGGCTCTGGACTGGTTTAAAAAGACTGTCAAAGGCTATCCTGGGCAGGATGTGGCCAAGCTTGCCGGAATGAAAATCACCGAATTGACCCTGGAAAAACGTCATGAAGGACCCTGATCCCGCAAAACCGGAAAACGCCCGTTCCCTTCCGCTCGAGGAGAGGGAGGAGATTCTTCGTCAGGCCTTTCTCTCGTTTCAGTCGGCCTCCGAATCTCTCGTCTCCTCCTATTCGGGCCTTGAACGTCGTATTGCCGAGCTCTCCGAGGACTTGACCCGGACCAATCGCGCTCTCGACCGGCAGGGAAGCTTTCTCGAGGCCATCCTTGAAAGCTTGTCCGCAGGGGTGGCCGTTCTCCTGCCCGGAGGCGTTCCTCTTTACCGGAATCCGGCCATGGATGCCTTTGCCGACCCCCACTCGCCGGATTTTCTGACCCTCCTTTCCGGAAAAGGTCTCTGGCCTCCGGCGAGGGAGAGTTCCCGTGAGGTCTCGGTTGCCCTCGACCATGGGGGGCGTTCGTGGGTCGCCGTCCGCCGCCCCGTCAGGGGGCCTGAAGGACAGGAGATTGGCTACGTTTTTGTCTTTTCCGATGCCACTCGACTCAAGGAGATGGAGGAAGAGGTCTCCCGGGACCGACGACTGCGGGCTATGGGAGAAATGATTGCCCAGATTGCCCATGAGCTTCGAAGTCCCCTGGGAAGCCTTGAGCTCTTCCGTTCCCTTCTTGATCGCGAGGTCGGATCATCAAGGGCCCAGGAATATCTTGGGCATATGGCGACCTCCATTGCCTCCATGGACCGGCTGGTGGGCAATCTTCTCTATTATACAAGAACGCCCTCGCTGGAAGAGGAGGAGGTCGACGCGAGGGATCTTCTGACCCGTCTGACCCGGGATCTTTCTCGAATGGCATCCTCGGCCTCCCGGGACCGCCCGCCTCCCGAGATTCACTGTCTCGTTCCCGAGCAATCCCTGACCTTTCCCGGAGACAGCGACCTCCTCTATCACGCTCTCTTCAACCTTGCCACCAATGCCCTCGAGGCGGTGAGCGCCCTGCCGGAACCTCCGGGAGGGGAGACGGCAGGTGTCCGTCAGATTCGTCTTGAGGCCCTCCGGGAACCTCGGGGAAAGATCCTCTTTCGTGTGTCGGATAATGGCACAGGTATTGCTAATGAGATATCCGAGCGTGTCTTTGATCCGTTTTTTACCACACGGGCCAAGGGAACGGGACTCGGGTTGTCCATTGTGCACAACATCGCCGTTGCTCACGGAGGAGATATCAGGCATGGAAGGGAATCCGGCTGGACGGTCTTTGTCCTGACGCTTCCCGCGGTCCGATCTTCCGGGAATCCGGAAGGGGACTGAGGAGGTCAAGGTGGGAATACAGGAGTCCGGAAGCATTCTGGTGGTTGACGACGAGCCGGAGATGGCGATCGCTCTGGGGGAAACGCTTCGCCAGGACGGGTTTCGCGTCAGTCTTGCCCAAAACGGGAAAGAGGCCCTGGAAAAACTCTCCCGGGAGGAGTATGGGTGGGTGATTAGCGATGTGAGGATGCCCTCCGTCGACGGGATGGAGCTTCTCTCGCACCTTCGCTCCACCGCACCTCTGACGCGTGTCATTCTCATGACAGGGTATGGAACGGTTCCCCAGGCCGTTGCTGCGATGCAGCAGGGAGCCGTCAATTTTCTGACAAAGCCGTTCAAGGCGGAAGATCTCCGGAAGATCCTGAAGCCGGCGGGACCGGGTATCTCTCCATCTTTGCTGGTAGGTCGCACAGGACCTTGGGAGTCTGTCTCCCGCCCCATCCTGACTCGGGATCCGGGGATGATCCGAATCCTGGGGATGATCGATGCGGTGGCGGCGACTCCGGCAACGGTCCTGATTGAAGGAGAGAGCGGAACCGGCAAGGAGCTCATTGCCCGCTATCTTCATGAACGATCGACCCGGGCGCATCGTCCCTTTGTCGCTGTCAATTGTGCCGCCCTTCCGGACAACCTTCTGGAGTCGGAGCTCTTCGGGTATGAGAAGGGAGCCTTTTCGGGAGCGGCCGTCCGGAAGATCGGCAAGTTTGAATTGGCCCATACGGGGACGATCCTTCTCGACGAAATCGGTGAGATGGAGATGTCTCTTCAGGCAAAGCTCCTGCGGGTCATCCAGGAGCGGGAGATCGATCGGGTGGGGGGAACCCGCCCGGTTCCGGTGGATATCCGGATCGTGGCGACGACCAACCGAAACCTGAAGGAAGAGGTTCGGGAGGGACGTTTCCGGGAAGATCTTTACTACCGGCTCCGGGTCTTCCCCGTCATGCTGCCCCCTCTTCGGGAACGCTCGGAGGATATTCCACTTTTGGCGGAGCGCTTTCGTCAGGCCTTCGAACAGTCCCATATGGCCGTGGGACCTTTCACCCAGGAAGCTCTGGGGCTCCTGGTCCGACATTCCTGGCCGGGGAATGTGCGAGAGCTCGAAAATGTCGTGACCCGGGCGGCCTTCCTTGCGGCGGGACGATCCATACGTCCCGAGCATCTTGAAGACCTCCTGGACCCCTCGGAGATTTCAGAAGAGGCTCTGATTTCCCGGGCCCCCTCTCCGGAGGAAGGAATCCGTCCGGGGAGATCGGTCTGGGAGGTCGAGAGGGAGTTGATTCTTCGGACGCTGGCCTCCTGTGGAGGGAACAAGGCGCAGTCGGCGAGGCTTCTGGGGATCAACGTCCGGACCCTCCGGAACAAGCTCTCGGAGTATGGCATTGTTTTCGGGGAAAACGGGGAGTCCTAGGCGGAAAAATTTTCCGCCTTGTCCTTGCCCACCTCTTCTTTGACAGAGGTGAAGAATATCGGTATAGCTTTTATCCATAATTTCTTGCAAGAAGTTTTCTCAAAAGGCATGAATTTTGCTTAAATGAAAGAGTGAGACACTTCATCGGGAAGATCCCCTCCGGGGGAGAAGGAGAGAGACATGAGTCAGGTTCACCTCTTTGACCGGACAACAGACCTTCTCAAAGTGACGCTGGACATTCGTTCCCGTCGCCATCTGCTGCTTGTTGGCAACATCGCGAACCAGGATACCCCCGGTTACCAGGCCCGGGACATCTCGTTCAAGGATGAGCTGGCCCGGGCGCTGAAGGCCCCTTCCCGCGACCGGCTCGACCGGACGGAGGGAGTTCTGACGGTCAATACCGACGAGACTGTCGGGAACGATCTCAATACGGTCAACATTGAGCTTGAAATGCAGAAACTCGCCTCCAATACCGGAAATTACAATGCCGTGGCCTCCATGATCGGCTGGAAGTACCGGATGATGGGGGATTCCATTTCGGGTGAAGGGAGGTAGTCATGGGATTCTCTGATGCCATGAGGATCTCCGCCTCTGGTCTGGAGGCGGAACGAATCCGGCTCAACGTCCTTGCCGGCAATCTGGCCAATGCCGATGCCACCCGGGGAAATCCGAACGGAACCTACGAGCGCCGGGACGTCATCTTTGCCGCCGTGGCTCCAGGCCGCTCCTTCTCGGATATTCTGAACTCTCCCCAAGAGAGCCCGGTGAAGGAAGTCCGTGTTCTGGGGATGGTTCGGGATCCCCGCCCTCTGGTCCGGGTTTATGATCCCAACAATCCGGATGCCGACCGCGACGGCTATGTGATGCATCCCAATGTGTCGAAGCTGGAGGAGATGACCAACCTCATTGATGCCTCTCGGGCCTACGAGGCGAATCTGACGGCGATGGACACGACCAAGAGAATGGCATCGAAGGACCTCACGATCCATGTCTAGCCATGTGATGGAGGAGGGATTCCATGGACATTGATCCGAATATCCTGAGAACTCAGGCGACGGAGGGGCTGGCACCGAAGGAGGGAAGTCCGGCTCCATCCCATTCGGGGGAGGAGAACTTTGTTAATGTTCTCAAGGATTCGATCGCCCGGGTGAACTCGCTCCAGAATGAGGCGGACAAGACTATCCAGGATTTCTCCACAGGACAGAATGGAGTCACCCTTCACCAGACAATGATTGAGATGGCCCAGGCCGATGTCTCCTTCCATTTGATGATGCAGGTGCGGGACCGGATTGTGAAGGCCTATCAGGAAATTGAAAACATGCCTCTTTAGGCATGCTGCGGAGGATCTCTAGATGGATTTGCTCAGGAAGTTCATGGAGACGATATCAATGTGGTTTGGCCGTCTGACGATGCTTCAGAAGATTGTCGCCGGGGTACTTGGAGCCCTTCTTGTCGGTCTCCTCGTTTTCCTCGGGGTGATCGGAAAGAGCGCAGACACGGCTGTTCTCTATTCCCACCTCAGTCCGACGGACAGCTTCGAAATCTCGCAAAAGCTCGACCGTATGGGGATCTCCTACGACACCGACGCCAAGGGAACGGAGATCCGTGTTCCGAAAAAGCAGGTCTACATTCTCCGGATGCAGCTGGCCGACGACGGGCTCCCCCGCCATCATGGGGCGGGATTTGCGATCTTCAACCATCCTTCCCTGACGACGACCGACTTTGTCCAGCATGTGCAATATCTCCAGGCCCTGCAGTCAGAGCTTGACCGCACAATCGAGGAGATGAGCCCCATCGCGCTGGCCCGGGTTTCGATTGTCCTTCCCCGCCGCTCGGTCTTCCTCCGCCACCAGAAGGGGGCACATGCCTCCGTTCTCGTTCGCCTCAAGCCTGGCCGCTCCCTCTCCCGGGCCCAGGTGAAGGGGATTGTCCATCTTGTGGCCAGCTCTGTGGAGGGTCTGACGCCTGACCATGTCACCGTGGTCGACAACACCGGGACGATCCTCAACGAAAAGCACCCCGGGCTGATTCCGGGAGAGCTGACAAAGGCCCAGCTTGCCTATCAGGCTATGGTGGAGCATCGCCTCAGGAATCGCGTCCAGTCCATGCTCGACCAGGTTCTAGGAGAGGGGCAGTCGGTGGTTCGGGTCAATGCGACGCTCGACTTTCGTCGGGTGGAGGAGACGCGTGAGCTCTATGATCCCAAGGGACGGGCTCTTTCCGAACGGGAAAAGCTCCGGGAGAAGTCCTCCGGCACGCGAATTGTTCCCGTGGGGGTGCCAGGGGTCTTGAGCAATGTCCCCGGATCCAATGGAAAGGTCGCCTCTCCCCCCTTGGGGCCCAAGGATGGAACGCAGACGAAATATTCGAAAAAGAAGGATATCGAGCACTACGACGTGAGTCATACCATGAGCCATATCGTGCTTCCCACCGGAACCGTCTCCCGCATCTCGGTCTCGGTCCTGGTGAACGGAAAGACCCGTATCGTGACCGGCAAGACGGGAGAGACCCGGATCTACGAGCCAAGAACGCCCGAAGAGCTGGCTTCCTTCACTCGAATCGTTCAGAACGCGATCGGCTACGATGCGACCCGCGGAGACACGGTGGTGGTCGACTCTGTTCCCTTTGCGGCCGCGGCTCCGGAAGAGAAGACCCAGGAAGTCCGGATGGCCGAACGCCTGAAGCCCTTCATGCCGCTGTTTGAAATCTTCCTGGGAGGCTTGCTCGTGCTGATCTTCAGCCTCTTTATCCTCAAGCCCATTCTCCAGAGCATGATGACCAAATCTCTGCCCATGCCCGCCTCGGGCCCTGTGGGTCTTTCTGTCCCCGACCGGGAAGAGGAGCGGGAGACCATCTCTTCTAGCAAGGAGGATATTGCCCGGATGACCCAGGAAGATCCCTCCCAGGCAGCCCAGGTCCTTCGACTCTGGCTCAAGGAAAAGTAGGGGGAGCCGCCGGTGGCCAAGCGGAAGCTCTCGGGGCTTGAGAAGGCGGCGATCTTTGTTGCGGCCGTGGGCCCCGATGTGGCGGCAGAAATCCTGAAGCAGCTCGACATCAAGGAGGTCGGAGTGATCTCGAGTCTGATTGCCCAGATGGGGGAGGTCAGCCCCGAGGAGATCGACGAGGTGATGAACGAGTTCTCCGTCGTGTACAAGGCGACTCGGGGTCTGCCGCGCATGGGGGAGAAGTACATGCGGGAGATCCTCGAGAAATCTCTGGGAAAGGAACAGGCCGACCAGATTTTCGAGAGCATGAATGACCAGGAGGGGACCAACCTCCAGTCACTCAAGTGGATGGATCCCAAGTCCATTGCGAACCTGATCAGAAACGAGCATCCCCAGACGATTGCTCTGATTCTGAATTATCTGAACCCGAACCAGACCGCCAATGTGCTGGCGTATCTTCCCGAGACACTGAAGGCCGATGTTGTTTTTCGGATGGCGACACTTGAGGATATCAACCCCCAGGTTGTCCACGATCTCGAGGAGGTCCTAGCCACCGAGATCCAGATGATGGGCGGCTCGCTGACGAGCCTCGGGGTCAGCCGGATTGAGAAGACGGCGAACCTTTTAAACGAGATGGACCGCTCCACCTCGGAGGGGATCCTCGATTTCATCAGCCAGAATGACCAGTCGGTGGCCGAGCAGATCCGAGCCCTGATGTTTGTCTTCGATGATCTGGTCATGGTCGATAATCGCGGGATCCAGGCCCTCCTGCAGAGCGTCTCTCGCGATGTCCTGACAAAGGCCATGCGGGGAGCCGGGGATCAGGTCAAGGAAAAGATCTTCTCCAACATGTCGACTCGGGCCCAGGCGGCCCTCAAGGACGATATCGAGTCGATGGGAGGAATTCCGCTCAAGGATGTGGAGACGGCCCAGGCCGAGATCATGAAGGTCGTGCGCCGGCTCGAGGCCGAAGGCAAGCTCGTGATCCTCGGTCGCGGAGGGGAGCAGATTGTCTAGCGCCGGCCGAAACTTTTCCCAGTGGAACCCGGAGAGCTTTGTTCGAAAGGCCGACTCGACGGTCCTTCCCTCAGGGGAAGGGGGGGGAACGTCGCCCCCCTTGCGCGAGGGATCGGGAATGAACCGCTCTTCTCAAAAAGGAAAGCCTCCGGAAAAGGGGCAACCGGGCGAGGCCGGGGAGACGGAACTCTATGACTTTTCCCGAAAGCTTGAAGAGGTAGAGTCCCGTGCCCGTGCCGAGGGTTATGCGGCCGGATATGCGGAGGGTCAGAAGCAGATTGCCGAGGAGATGGGTCCATTTCGGCAAGCCTGGCTGGATTGGGCGAAGCAGGTCCCCGACTTTGAGGATCGCCGGCTTGAGGCCATGGCGCCTCGGATGGTGGCCATTCTTGACAGGGCCTTTCGGAGGATCCTGGGAGAGAGTCTCTCCTCTCCGGAAGGGGTCCGGAGCCTTCTTGGCCGTCTTTCGAGAGAATATGCCTCCGGCAGAACCGCCGACCTCCTGGTCTCCCCCGAGGACTTTGAACGGGTGACCCGCTTCGATCCGGACTTTGTTCGCGAGATGCAGGAGCGGGGGGTCAGGGTGGCCGCCTCTCCCGATCTCTCCGGGCACAGGGTTGAACTCAGATTCCAGGACCGGATCGTCTCTTTCGACCCGGAGGAGGCCGCTGGAAGCTTGAATGGAGTTCTGTTACGGGCACTTCCGGAAGAACGGACCACCGATGGGGCAGGGGACGATGATCACGATCGGGCGTGATGACAAAGCAGGTTCTCTCTGGCTTGACGAGATCGGAAAGAAAATGGAGTCCCTTCTCTCGGATTTTTCCCCGGACCAGGAAGGGGGCCTTGTTGTTCAGGGGGTGGGCCTTATGATTGAGGCCAAGGGAATGAGTCTGGGAGTCGGAGAGATATGCACCCTCCTTTCTGATCCCCCTGTCGATGCCGAGGTCGTTGGCTTCCGGGAGGGGAGAACCCTTCTCATGCCCTTGGGCGATCTTGAAGGGGTGCGTCCGGGAACCCGCCTCGTGCGAAAGAGCCGGATCACCTCCGTTCGGATTTCTCCAAACTGGCTGGGACGTGTGCTCGATCCCCTGGGCCGCCCCATGGATGGTCGGCCCCTTCCGCCGGGAACGGTGGAGGTCCCTCTCCGGGGGAGACCGATCAATCCCCTTCTCCGCAGGCGCATCAAGCGGGCCCTGGATCTTTCTGTCAGGTCGATCAACGCTCTGGCCACCGTGGGGGAGGGACAGAAGATCGGGATTTTTGCCGGTCCGGGGGTGGGAAAGAGTACCTTGATGGGAATGATGGCCCGGAATGCCTCGGTGGACGTGAATGTCATTGCCCTGATCGGGGAGCGGGGAAGGGAGGTCCGGGAATTTCTCGAGCGGGATTTGGGTCCGGAGGGACTTTCCCGAACTGTTCTGGTCGTCGCGACCGGGGAGCTTCCGCCGCTCCTCAAGACCCGGGCGACCCATTTTGCCATGGCCATTGCCGAAATGTTCCGGGATCGTGGCCAGAATGTTCTGTTCATGATGGATTCCCTGACCCGCTATGCCGGAGCGCTTCGGGAGATTGGCCTTGCCACCGGAGAGCCTCCTTCGGCCCGGGGCTTTACTCCCTCGGTATTTGCCCAGCTTCCCCGCCTTGTCGAACGGGCAGGATGTTCGGAAGGCCCCGGGTCGATCACGGGGATCTATACCGTTCTGGTCGAAGGGGAAGACCTTCCCGATGATCCGTTGTCGGAGGCTCTGACGGCGATTCTGGACGGCCATATTCTTTTGTCCAGAACCCTGGCCCACGAAGGAGTTTTTCCGGCGGTCGAACCGATGGGGAGCCTCTCCCGGGTCATGGCGGATATTGTCGATGAAAATCGTCAGTCGCTTGCCCGGGAGTGGCGCCGACTCTATGGTCTCTACCGCCGCTCGGAAGATCTGATTCGTATCGGAGCCTATGTCGCCGGCGGGGATCCGGAGCTCGACCGGGCTGTGCGACTCCATGAGTCCATGACAGGATTCTTGCGTCAGGGACGGGAGGAACGTGTGGGACTTGAGGAGGCCTTTGAGGATCTCGCCCGCTCCCTCGAGGAGCGAGAGGATAGTTCCGATGGATAGCTCCAGGCGCGAAAGCCTGAGAGGCGGGCCCTCCGGTCGTCAGGAGGCCGGGGGCCGGGGGGAGAGCTAGATGGCCGAGGAGCGCTTTCGTCTCTCTCCGGTCTTGACCCACCGGGAGAGCGAGCTTGAAAAGGCTGAAGGAGATTTGGCCCGCATCACCCGAGAAAAGGTGAAGGAAGAGGAGATTGTTCAGGCTCTCCTGAATCGCCGACGGGAGGCGATCGAAGCCTTTTCCGAAGGACAGGGGACCGATCCGGCCCTCCGGACCAGTTTTTATGAATTTCTGGCCCACATGGGCCATCTGATTGCCATGCAGGAGGAGCGGATCCGCGTGCTTTCCGAGAGCCATGAGCGCTGTCGTGTGCTCTGGCAGAAGGCTGTCATGGAAAAAGAAAAGCTCCTGATTCTGAAGGAGCGCTTCGACGGAGAGCTCCGGCGACAGGAAGACCGACGGGAGCGGCAGCTCCTTGAAGGATGGATCGTGAGGGGGAGCCAGAGACCCTCCGGAGAGAAAGAGGCAGGGGCATGAGGTTGGGGAGGAAGATCCGCACTCTGCGGATCATGTTAGTGTTCCTTATCCTTATTGTCATTGTCCCGGAAACCCTGCACGCCGCCGGAGGGGCGATCTCCCCGGGAGGAGCCTCCTCCGGAGCGGGAGGGTCTCCTTCCCCCATGGGAGACGGCCAGGAAGAGGAGCGCCGCATTCTTCTCATGAAGCAGGATCTTGCCCGGCAAATTGAAGAGAATCGGAAGCTTCTCGAGGAGATCAACAAGAAGCTGGTCCTTTATCAGTCGCTTAAGAAAAAGAACGTCAGAAATCTCGTGAAGCTCTATGAATCAATGGCCCCAAGGACGGCGGCTTCCCAGATCGACGTCATGTCGAAGACACTTCGGCTGACGCTCTTTTCCGGGATGAATCCACGGAAGGCATCGCGCATTATGCGGTACGTGGACCCCCGCGTGGCGGCAGAGATCTCGGCCCAAATGGCCGGGATGGCTCCGACAGCGGGAGGCGGACAATGAACCTTGCAAGAAAGGGGCGCCGTCATGGGGATTTTAACCGTCTCACATCCTGTGGGAGAGATACCGGCCCGGCCGGACCATTCGCAAGAGACCCGTTCAGTCACTAAAAAGGCCCGGAAGTCAACGAAAGACAGCTCACCGGTTCACGCAGGAAAGCGGGGAATCTCAGAGTCGAAGGAGAGCTCCCCCCGCTCCTTTGCCAGCATCTACCGGAAGAGTCTTGACCCTGCCCAGAAGGCCTCCGGGGAGGAGACGCCCCGTCCCTCTTCGGAGAAGTCCAAAGGGCATCCTTCTCCTCACCCCGCCTCTTTGGCCACCCGCAGCGACCGGCCCCGCAAGAAAAAAACCCGTCCGGGAGGGGATGATTCCCCTGTCCTTCCCCTGGTGATTCCGGACGATGTCTCGGAAAAGCCAGCACGTCAGGCCCCTGATTCGGGTAAAGTGAAGCCACGTGTTCTTTGGGGGCCCCAGGGTGAGGGGAGCCTGGCGAATGCCAAAACCCCAAAGCCGGAACCGGGGGGGCCATCCCCGGCCAAAACCCTCCCTGCGCCCTCATCCCTTATGGCTGGAACCCCCGGTGTCCCGCTTCCGAAAAAAGAAGAAGGGGAGGGGACCTCTTCATCAGGAACCCCTCGGGAAGCTTCCCCCTCCGGTGAATTCGCGAATGTCCTGGGCGCGGCCGCCCTGGCCGGAGAGGCAAAGGGATCCAAACCCTCCGGGATATCCCGACGGGAGGGTCTGTCTCAAGATTTCCGGCTTCGACCTGTGAAGGGGGAATTTTTGCGAAAGGGGGGGCCGGATAGTGAGAGTCTTCCGTTAACTGAGGTTTCCTCCAAGCCATCGGGGGGGCCAACGGCGGCTCTCTCCCCCGGATCCGCCTCTGATGTGACAGGCAAGAGGATATCGAAAGAGGAGTCCGGATCAAAGGGGGGCCTTCCTGACAGCGCGGAGATCCTTGCGGCTGCGGAGACTTCAGGGGGAAGCTCTTCTGTCGCTTCCCCGTCAGAGGGAGGGGGAGGATCACCTTCCGCCATCGCGTCGGAGATCCCCGGAAGGGTCTCCTCTATGGCTGCCGGGGGAGGGGGCCAGGTCTCTCTCGAAGTAAAGCCGCCCCATCTGGGTCCGGTGGGCGTTCGAGTCCATGTGGACTCCTCGACGCGACAGGTTCGGGTCGAACTCTCCTCCCATGATCCCCGGATCCGCCATCTTCTGGCCGGCAAAGAGGGGGAGATCAAGGAGAGTCTCTCCGAGAGAGGTTTTGTTCTGGATCGTTTTGTTGTGGGGTCTCAGGGGCAGTCCGGGGTCGGACTGTCGGACGTGGCGGGGGGGCTGGCAGGTTCGGGCCAAACCTCCGGATCCGGAGGGGATTCCGGAACAAGTCGACAGGATCCGCAAGGTTCCGGGAGTGGTTCTGGCTCGGGGGGAGCCATGACGTCCGACCCAGGAGGATTTTCCCGACAGGGAGCTTCCCAGTCCGGTTCGTTTGGCCGGGACTCGGGAGGAGGAAGGGACGCGGACTCCGGGAGGGGAACCGGGGCCTCCGTTCCTCTGGAGGAGATGGCTTTGTCCCCCCCGGCCCTCTCGGGATCCTCCCCACCTTCCGGGTACCATCGCATCGCATGAACGCCCATGACTTAAGGAGACGGCCATGATCGTCAAAAACAAACAAAACGAGATCGCGACAATCCGGAAAGAGTCTGAAAAGAGGCTCTCTCCTTCTGCTCTTCCCCCTCCCCAGAAGAAAAAACTGGGGATGGAGGATTATATGAACATCATGATCCGCCAGCTCCAGTACCAGGATCCTTTCCATCCCATGGACAACAGAAAGTTTGCCTCCCAGCTGGCCCAGTTCTCCCAGCTCGATCAACTGGTCCACATGAACAAGAAAATGGAAAAAATGGCGAATCAGGGTCGAGAGACCGATGCCCTCCAGATGGTGGGGTTTCTTGGAAGAGAGGTCTTTCTGAAGGGAAACCGCTTCATCAAGGGGGCACACCAGGCGGCGACCCTGGTCTTTCATCTCGATCGACCGGCTCACAATGCCACCGTTTATGTTTACGGTGCAAAGCACCAGCTGGTAAGAAGCTTCAAGGTGGGACCCATGGATGCGGGTGACCAGCATGTGGCCTGGGATGGCCTGTCAAACAAGGGAAGCAAGGCTCCGGCAGGGGGGTACGAATTTGAGGTGGTGGCAAGGGACGCCAAGAATCGGCCTGTTCCTGCCTCGCCCCTTCGGACGGGAGTCGTCACCGGCGTAGTGTTCTCCGGAGAGAAACCCCTCCTCGAGGTCAACGGAGAGAGGGTGGATCTGGGGCAGATCACCCATGTCGGAACGGCCAGGCCCACAGGGTCGTCTCCCCTTCCTCAGCGGCCGAGCCTTCCGGTACCAGCTCCAAAAATCCCGGGAATGTCTCCCCGGGTCGCCTCCGGAGCCTATGCCAAGGTTCCCGGGAAGACCAAACCCACGATCAACCAGACACTGTAGGCGGACTGTCCGAAATCGGATGCCGCAAGAGCCACTCGGAGAGAATTACACCACTTTCAAGGAGGAACGACCATGGGTATCCTGTCGTCCATGTATGTTGCCAACAGCGGTCTGTCGGCCATGGGAACGGACATGTCCGTTATCGGAAACAACATCAGCAATATGAATACCAACGGGTTCAAGGCCGGACGTGCCGTCTTTGCGAATATCTATGGTCAGACCCTTGCCGGGAAGTCCAATGCGGTCGGTCCGTCGCAGCCAGGATCCGGTGTCTATGTCGAGTCGATCGAGCCGCTCTTTACCCAGGGATCTGTCCAGACGACAAGCAACGCTCTCGATCTGGCCATTCAGGGGAATGGCTTCTTCTCCTTCCGCAATCGGCAAGGCGCGGTGCTCTACGGAAGAAACGGAGCTCTCTCCCTCGATAAAGAGGGCCGGATCGTTGACCAGGGTGGCCATATTCTCCAGGGCTATATGGCGGATGCCCGGGGAAAGATCCTGCCCAAGGTCGGCGACCTGAGCGTGCCCCAGTCGACCATCCCGCCCAAGGCCTCCCAGAATGTCTACTCGAGAATCAACCTCGACGCGACCATGACCGAGAAGATCAAGGCCGGGAAAACCTTCTCAAAATCGAGCAATATTTTTGATTCATTGGGGATCGAGCATCTTCTGACCTACAAGTTTCACCCCACCAACCAGGTTGGAGTCTGGGCCGTGGAGGCGAGCCTTGACGGAGCGAGCCTGACCAAAGGGGGAGGATCTATCAGTTATACCCCGTCTGCGGGAGGGAAGCCTGTGACCATCAATGGAATGGTCGCCAGCGTAACCTTCGATGGCAACGGCAATGTCCAGACGGTCAACTATGGCGGCTCTCCCGTCTCCCGGACCACCGACGGGGTGGAGAATGTCGTCTACACCATGGCCCTGGCCGACAAGGCAAAAACTCCCGTGAACCTCTCTCTCTTCATTCCGAAGGCGGGTCAGAAGGTCGCTCCCAACAGCAAGGACGGCACGACCCAGCAGGTGCTCGACCTGACGCAATATGCAGAGCCCTCCACGACCATCGAGGAGACCCAGGATGGGTACAAGGCGGGAGATCTGTCCAATATCGCAATTGATCGCGCGGGTCGGATTGTCGGGTCCTTCTCGAACGGAACCGAACACAACCTCGGAGCCATTGCGGTCTCGACCTTTAATAACCCCAACGGCCTCGTCAGTGTGGGTGCCAACCTCTACAAGGAGAGTATTGGTTCGGGTATTGCCAATATCGGTCGGGCCGGGCAGGGGGGACGAGGTCAGGTCTTGGCCAACTCCCTCGAACAGTCCAATGTCGACCTTGGGCGTCAGATGATTGACATGATCTCGGCTGAACGGGGATACCAAGCCAATGCCTCGGTGATCTCCGCGGACAACCAGCTGATGAATACACTGTTGACAAGGATTGGGTAAGTGTCCTGATCTCAATAATAAACAAATAAAAAAGGCCCTCCGGAGAGTTTTTCGGAGGGCCTTTTTTATTTTGGTATGCGAATTGCTTATCATAGGGCAGAAGCGACAACTCTCCGGAGAATGATGCCGGGGAGCCCAAGAATGACCCCGTCCGGGAGTGAGCGATGGCCGAGGAAGAAGGCGAAGAACAGAAAGAAGAGAAAAAAGGCCCGAAGAAGATCATCATCATTGCGGCGATTGTCCTGCTTCTGCTTGCGGGTGGAGGAGGCGTCTTTTTTCTTCACCATAAAAAGGTGGAGGCCAGGAAGAAAGGGGAAGAGCACCACCAAATGACGCCCAAGGAGATGGAGAAGATGATCAAGGAGCATCCGATCGTCGACCTCAGGCCCTTTGTCGTCAATCTTTCCGCGCCTCAGGGTGCGGCTCCCCAGTACCTCAAGGTGAGGATTGCCCTGAAGCTTGACAAGGCCCTGACTGCCAAGGAAATCGATTACCGTCTTCCCGAGATCCAGAGTGCGATCCTGATCCTTCTCGGCGCCCAGACGGCGGATGCCATTCAGACGACCGGAGGCAAGCTGGCCCTGAAGGATGCCATTCGCCACAGGATCAATTCGAGGCTTGATTCGGGCAAGGTGACAGATGTGTACTTTACGGAGTTTGTGATCCAGTAGTGACCTTGGGCAAAAGTGATGGAAGGGTGATGGCCGCAACGTACGGTCCCACATTTTACCGCAAAGGCCCTCGGGGCCGGGAGGAAGCATGGCAGATGAACCGCTTGATGAAGAGGCCCTGGCACGGGCCTGGGAAGAGGACCTGGCCAAAGGGGCGGCCGAGGAGGAGAAGGCTCCCGAGCCGTCTCTTCCCCGCACCCACGAGGCCCCGCTCTCTCTCGACTATCTCCTCGATGTCCCGCTGACGATTTCTGTCCGCGTGGGAGAGTCTCGCATGCTGATCAAGGATCTTCTCCAGCTGGGACAGGGGTCCGTAGTTGAGCTCGACAAGCTGGCCGGGGAACCCATGGAGGTTCTGATCAATGACCAGCTGGTGGCCAGGGGGGATGTTGTCCTGGTGAACGACAAGTATGGGATTCGGCTCACCGATATCGTGAGCCCCATTGACCGGGTCAAGAAGCTCTGACAATGGCAATCCGGCTCACCGGACGCACCGGTGAGCCGGGAGATCCTTCCGCCCCAGAGCGGGGGGAAGATGGAGGAAGAGACAATGATTACCCCGTCCCACGGACACGAGGTCAGCATGATGATGATCGGAGCCAAGCTCCTGGGGTCGCTCATGTTTGTCCTGGCACTCTTTCTGGTAGGAGTCTGGCTCGTCCGGCTCCTGCAGCGACAGAAAATTCTCTCTCCCAGAAAAAGCGAGAACGAAATCGAGATCCGTTCCACCCGCAGCCTGGGACCGAAATCCCAGATTGCCCTGGTGAGCGTTGCCGGAAACTCTTTTCTGATCGGTGTGGCCCCTTCGGGGATCTCTCTTTTGGGAAAGGTCGAGGACGGAGTCTCCGGGCGGTCCCAGACGGCGGCTCCGCTTCCTCCCCGGGGAGCCCAGCTCTCCCCCCCCGTTCCCCCGTCCCCTCCGGCTACCCGGAGCTCTTCCGCCGACCCGGTATCTTTTGATGCCGCGGTCCAGGAGGCCCTTGAGCGCATCGGAGCCATTTCCCGAGAAAGAACGAGCCGTGAAAGGGCCCCCCGGTGGACCGTCTGAGAGTCACTCCTTTTTTCTTCCGGGCGGTTCGCCCTCTGGGATGGATGGGGATGGGGCTTGGGCTTCTCCTTCTCTCCGGGCTCCCGGCCCTGGCCGACGGGGTGGCTCCGGTGGCCCCGGTCGCCCCGCTTCCCGACATCCACCTGTCGTTTGGCAACGGGAATCCCGAGCCCTCTCAGGTTGCGATGACCGTCGAGCTCTTCCTTCTTCTCACGGTCCTTTCCCTGGCTCCCGCCATTTTGGTGATGATGACCTCCTTCACCCGGATCGTGGTCGTCCTCTCCTTTCTGAGGCAGGCCCTGGGAACGGCGCAGGTTCCTCCCAACCAGGTGATGGTCGGTCTTTCGCTCTTCCTGACCTTTTTTATCATGGCTCCCGTCTGGCAGACGATGAACAAGACCGCCATCCAGCCCTATCTGGCCAAGGAAATTGCGCCCGACGTGGCGTTGACTCGGGGAATGGCCCCGGTCAGGGATTTCATGTTCCGCCAGGTTCGAAAAAAGGATTTGGCCATGTTCGAACGGATCGCTCACCTTCCCGAGACTCCGGCCAGCCGTGACGATATTCCGACCTATGTCCTGATTCCGGCCTTTGTGGTCAGCGAGCTCTCCACTGCCTTCGAGATGGGGTTCCTGATCTATCTGCCATTCCTCATTCTCGACGTGGTGGTCTCCTCCGTCCTGATGTCCATGGGTATGATGATGTTGCCTCCGACGGTGGTTTCGCTGCCGTTTAAGATCCTTCTCTTTGTCCTTGTGGACGGATGGAGCCTGATTGTGGGCTCCCTGGTCCAGAGCTTTCACTAGACCGAAAGGAGTCCTTCCGTGGAGATCCAGACAGCGGTTGATCTGACCCATGAGGCGATGCGGATCGCCCTGGTGATTACGCTTCCGATCCTGCTTGTGAGCCTTGTCGTCGGGGTGGTCGTGAGCCTTCTCCAGGCGGTGACCCAGATCAACGAGATGACCCTCTCCTTTCTCCCCAAGGTGGCCGCGGTGGGAGGGGTTCTCCTGGCCTTAATGCCCTGGATGGTCCGTCTTATGGTGGACTATACCCATGATATCTTTGCCAGCCTTCCTGGGCTTGTACGGTGAATAGTCCGTTCCTCTCCCTCTTCTCCCTGTCGCGATGGGATCCGGAGCTCTTCGTCCTGATCCTCTCCCGAACAAGCGGGGTGCTCATTGCCATGCCCGCCTTCAACTCGCGGGCCGTGCCGACGAAGGTGAAGGCCCTTGTGGCCGTGGCCCTCTCAGCCCTCCTGTTCCCGGTCGTGGGAGGTCGGGTGGACTTTCATGAAACGGGATATGATTCCCTTCTGCTCTCCATCCTGACCGAATTTGTTGTCGGAGTCTCCATGGGATTTGCCGCCTACCTCGTCTTTGCCGCCGTGGCCCTGGGAGGACAGCTCGCCGGCGTCCAGGCAGGATTCGGGATTGTCGATGTGATCAATCCTTTGGGGGTGGCCGAAGTTCCCCTGCTCGGAAACTTTCAGACGCAGATCGCTTTCCTCATTTTTTTGGCGACAAATGCCCAGTATGCCATGCTGTGGGCCCTGGCGCGCTCGTATGATGTGGTGGGGGTGGGAGGAGCGAGTTTTTCCGGGAGCTATTTTTCCGGGATCGCCCACCTCTTTGGCCGGATGATGTCGCTTGGCCTGGTTCTTGCTTCTCCCTTCATCGTGGGGGGAATCATCCTGAACCTTGTCCTGGGATTTCTCTCCAAGATGATGCCCCAGATGAACCTCATCTCCCTGGGGTTGCCGGTGATGGTGCTGGGGGGGCTGCTTCTTACGATCCTGGGGCTTCCCTTTTTAGGGACGGTTCTGGGAGAGGCGATGGGGCAGATCTCCCCGACCCTCGATGATCTTCTGAGAGTGATGGCGGACCATGGCGGACAATGAGAACGACGGACAGCTAAGACAGGAAGAGCCCACAAGCCGACGTCTTGAGAAGGCGCGTGAAGAAGGACAGGTCGCCCGCAGCCGTGAGGTCGGATATTTCTTTTTTCTGGCAGCATCGCTCGTTTTGATGGCCAGCTACGGAACACGCCTCGTCGTCGGGCTTCGGGACGACATGTCCTACTTCCTCCGTCATTCAGGGGAGATCTCCCTGACTCCCGATGCGATCACGCCCTTTGTGAAAGGGATTGTCTTTCACGAGATGGGAAGAACCTTCCCCCTTCTGGGCGGATTCCTTGTCTTCGGTGTGGCGGCCTATATTGTCCAGGGGGGGATCATCCTGAGCCCGAAGGCTGCCGCCATCAAGTGGAACAGGGTCTCTCCCTCCCAGGGGGTCAAGCGTATCCTTTCCTGGCGCGCACTGGAGGAGCTTCTCCGGTACACGATCAAGGTTGTGGTCTCACTTCTGATCCTTTTTTATGCGTTGAAGCAGGACTGGATGACCCTTCCGGCGCTTATGGAGACCGGGGCCCACCGGATGGTGGGGGCCCTCTACCACTTCACCTTCGTGGTGCTGGTCTCCTTTCTGCCGCTCTATGCCGCACTGGCCATAGGAGACTATCTCTTCCAGAGATTCATGATGATGCGAGGGTTGCGCATGACCCGCACCGAAATCAAGGAAGAGACAAAGGAGACCGAAGGAGATCCCCACGTCCGGGCCCGCGTCCGCTCGATCCAGCGGGCCATGGCTCGCCGTCGTATGATGTCAAAGATCAAGGATGCGACAGTGGTGATCACCAACCCCACCCACTTTGCCGTGGTCCTTAAATACCATCCTGAAAGCATGGCGGCGCCGGTCGTGGTGGCCAAGGGGGCCGACGAGGTGGCCTTCCGCATCCGGGAGATTGCCCGGGAGGTCGGCGTTCCGGTGGTCGAGGATCCCCCCACGGCGCGGGGGCTTTTCCGGGAGTGCCCGCTCGACCGTGAAATCCCCTTGGCCTTTTACGAGGCCGTGGCCCGGATCCTGTCCATCCTCTATCAGCGCTCCGGAGGAAATATTCCTCTTCGGCCAGTCAGGGAGTCGTAGTCCATGAAGTCGTTCTTTGCCGGCCGGATGGCCGACATTCTGGTCTTTGTCGGGGTGGTGGGGCTTCTTTCCATCATGATTGTTCCCTTGCCCTCCTTTATGCTCGACCTCCTCCTGTCGACCAATATCGCCTTTTCGCTCGTCATTCTCCTGGTGGCGCTGACCACCCGCTCCATCCTTGAATTCAACCTCTTCCCCACGATTCTCCTTCTGGCAACACTCTTTCGCCTCTCCCTCAACGTCGCCAGCACGCGCCTGATCCTCCTCCATGGACAGAACGGAACCGTAGCGGCGGGACATGTGATCGAGTCCTTCGGCCGGTTTGTGATCGGAGGATCCTATGCGGTCGGCCTTGTCATCTTTCTGATCTTCGTGGTGATCAACTTTGTGGTGGTGACCCGGGGAGCCGGACGTATCGCCGAGGTCGCGGCCCGATTCACCCTCGATGCCTTGCCAGGAAAGCAAATGGCCATCGATGCCGACCTTAATTCCGGCGCGATCAAGGAGGAAGAGGCCCGGAAGCGACGGAAAGATCTGACCCGGGAGTCGGAGTTTTACGGGGCCATGGACGGCGCCTCCAAATTCGTTCGGGGTGATGCCATTGCGGCGGTCCTGATCCTTTTCATCAACATTGTGGGCGGCCTCATCATTGGGACGGTCCTCATGGGAATGCCTGTGGGGGATGCCCTTCAGGTTTACACCCTTCTGACCATCGGCGAAGGGCTCGTGGCGCAGATCCCCGCCCTCATCGTCAGCGTTGCGGCCGGTATCGTCGTGACCCGCTCGTCTTCCCAGAATGAGCTCGGGAAGGATATGCAGGAGCAAGTCTTTTCCCGGAGCCGGGCCCTGGGAGGAGCCTCGGCGATCCTGCTCTTTCTTGCGGCTGTTCCGGGTCTTCCCCATCTGGCCTTTCTGATGATGGGAGGGTTGATTGGGGGAGCCGCCATGTCGGTGAGCCGAAGCCGGAAAAAGACCGAGGATCTTCGGAAGGAAGAAGAGGCGAAGGCCCCGCCTCCGGCGGAAAACATCGAACAGTTTCTCGCGCTCGACATGCTTGAGATTAACGTGGGATACGGACTGGTGAGCCTTGTGGAAGGCGGGGAAGGAGGAGACCTGACCGAACGGATCAAGGGGATCCGCCGGCAGCTTGCGGGAGAGCTGGGGATCATCATTCCGCCTATCCACATTCGTGACAATCTTCAGCTCAAACCGGAAGAGTACATGATCCTTCTCAAGGGAAACCCCGTGGGGCGCTGGGAGCTCAAGCCCGGATTCATGCTGGCCATGAATGCCGGCGGTGGTGGGGGTGAGGGGATTTCTGGCATCCCTGTCAAGGAACCGACATTCGGCCTTCCTGCGCGGTGGATCTCTCCGGACATGCAGGAGGCGGCTGAGTCGGAGGGGCTCACCGTTGTCGACCCGGTCACCGTGCTCGCCACGCATCTGACAGAGATTCTGCGATCCCATGCAGACGAGCTGGTGGGGCGTCAGGAGACGCAGAGACTCCTCGATGCCTTGGCCAAGGATTACCCCAAACTGGTGGAGGACCTTGTTCCGGGGCAGATCAACCTCGGAACCCTTGTCTCGGTTCTCCACGCCCTTCTCTCCGAAAGGGTCTCCATCCGGGACATGCGGACAATCCTCGAGAGCCTCTCCGACCAGATTGCCGCAGGGCGGGATCCCAAGGATGTCTCGCTTCTGGCCGAAGGGGTTCGACAGTCCCTGGGGCGGACGATCGTGAACCCTTACCTTGTCGGCCGGAGTCGCCAGCTTCCGGTGATCAGTTTCGACGGTCGTTGGGAGGAGCTCCTCCAGAAAACGCTTTCTTCCGGTGGGGGGGGGACCGGACGTCCCCTGGCCCTTGATCCGGGGTTGGTCCAGAAATTGCTCACCAATCTGGGACGGGTTCTTGAGACCCAGGGGAAAAAGGGAGTTCAGGCGGTTCTGCTCGTGGCTCCCCAGGCCCGTTTCGGGGTCCGACGGCTGGTGGAGAGATATTTTCCCTCCCTTCCCGTCCTTTCTCCCCAGGAGATACCGGCGGATATTTCGATTCAGTCGTCGGATGTCGTACGATATCAGGAGGCATAGAGGATGTTGATCAAGACGTTCGAGGGGGTCGACATGAACGACGCCCTGAAGAAGGTCAAGAAAGAGTTGGGAGGAGAGGCGGTGATCCTCTCTTCCCGAAAGGCGTCTGATGTCGTGGGTGGAGGCAAGGAGGGGGTCGTTGTGACCGCCGGTCTTCCGCAGATCGACCCTCCCTGGGCCCAGCACCTTCCGGGGGGCCCGGATGAGTCGCCCGACGGCCTGCGCCTCTCCGAGATGGAGGCCCTCCGGGACATGATCGACCGGATGGAGCGGGAATGGGGACCGGGGGCTTCCCAGACACTTCGGGACTTGATAGCCCGTGTCGGTGCCGCGTCGGACGGAGGAGGCGCTCCCCTCTCTCCGCCCTTCAATCCGGAAGAGGAGGCCGAAAGAGTTCTTGTCGACGCAGGGTTTTCGGAACAGGACCGCCTGGAAATTCTTGAGGGCTTTCGCCTGCTCTCCTATCAGCCCGTCGAGTGGACTCCTTCCCAGGTCCGATCCCTTCTCCAGTTTCTTGTCTCCCAGAAGATTGATGTCACAGGATCACTTTTTACCGCAGAAGGGCGTCCGGGTCGTCCCAAGGTGGTCCTCTTTGTTGGCCCCACCGGCGTTGGAAAAACCACGACCGTTGCCAAGATCGGAGCCGGCCTTGTCGCCCGCCACAGAAAACGCGTCGGCCTTCTGAACCTTGACACCTACCGTATCGGGGCCGTGGAGCAGCTCAAAATTTACGGAGACCTCATGGGAGTGCCGGTCGAAGTGGCCAATACGGCGTCCCGGCTCTCCGGAGCGATCGGGCGTCTTTCGGAAAACGACGTCATTTTGGTGGACTCGGCCGGTCGATCCGAAGGGGGAGGCGAGGAGCTCCTCCCCTTCCTGTCCATCCTTTCTTCGGGTCAGGCATATGATCTTTCTGTCGTTTTGGTGGTCTCGGCAGGACAGAAGGCCCGTGATCTCGAGCGAATGTCAGCCGCCTACCAGAAGATCAGACCGGAGGCCCTTGTCGTGACGAAGATTGACGAAACAGACACTCTGGGATCTTTGTACGGACTTTTGGCCCATGGCCGACTTCCCGTCTCCTATGTGACGACGGGACAGAAGGTCCCTGAAGACATCGAGGTGGCCCACGGAGGTCGCCTTGCAGAATGGATGATCGAAGGATGGAGTCGTGATGGATCAGGCGTCCGGGCTTAGGGGGGGAGACGACGGGTCTCCCGGAGGCAGACGACTCCCTCTTCCGCGGGTGATCTCCATTACCAGCGGGAAGGGGGGAGTTGGCAAGACAAATGTGTCGGCGAACATGGCCTATCTCATGGCGACCCGATTTGGCCTTCGGGTCATGGTGCTTGATGCCGATCTGGGGCTCGGCAACATGGATGTCCTCTTCAATATCCGACCGGCGCATACCCTCCAGGATGTTCTGGAAGGAAAGAAGCATCTTCCCGAGATTTTGGTGAAGGGGCCGGGAGGAATCCTGATCCTTCCCGCCGCCTCGGGAGTGGAGGAGATGACGAGTCTCACTCCTGAACAGAACATGCTTCTTCTCGAAGAGTTCGAGAACCTTTCCCTCGATCTCGATATTCTCCTCATCGATACCGGTGCCGGAATCTCCGAAAATGTCCTGACCTTCAATCTTGCCAGTCGTGAGACGGTCGTCGTCGTGACACCCGAGCCGACGAGTCGCACCGATGCCTTCGCCCTGATGAAGGTCCTTTTCCGACGACAGCCTGAAAAGCCTTTTCTCTTCTTGGCCAACATGGTTCGGGATCGTCAGGAGGGAGTGGCCCTCTTTGACCTGGTGTCGAAGGTCGCGGACAGCTACCTTCCCGGCCTCTCGCTGTCCTTTGCCGGCCACCTCCCCGCCGATCCTTCCCTGACCCAGGCGGTCCGCGCCCAGCGGGCTGTGTCAGAGATGCTTCCGGGGGCTCCTTTTTCAAAGTCGATGGAGCAAGTCGTTCGAACGCTCCTCTCCCGGCCTCCCCGTTCTGGTGGAGAGGGCGGGGTGGGACTCTGGATGAAGCGTCTGATTGAGTCTGGAAATCATCCTGGGGCAGGAACCCCCTAACGGAGGCCATTCCGGCCGGAAGGTGCATTAAGCTTATTAGCTTATTGTGAAGTCTTGGTCGAATGGATAGAATAACGGGAAGGGAAAAAGTTTATCCAGACGTCCGGGAGGCGGAAAAGACGCCGTCGGGAGCAACAGGATGTGAGGGCCCAGACGAGTCGGATTGCGGAGAGATGACCTTGGAACTTGACGACCAGATGATCAAGGAGTTTGCCGGCACGATCAAGTACCATGCCATGCGCTACGCCCACCGGCTTCCGCCGGAGTTGGGGGTTGAAGACCTCATCAGCGTTGGCCTCCATAGCCTGGTTGAAAGTGCCCGCAGGTTTGACCCCTCCCGGGGACTCAAGTTCAAGACCATGGCAGAGCATCGGATACGTGGCGCCATGCTTGATGAAATCAGGTCCATGGATTGGGTGCCGAGATCAGTCCGGGAAAAGCAGGGCGATGTTCAAATGGCCCGGGAGGCACTGGAGCGGGAATTGGGGCGCCACCCCGACGATGCCGAGCTGGCAGCTCGCCTCGGTCTCTCCCTGGAGGATCTCGACACTCTCCTTTGGGAGATCGATCCCCATCCGGTCCTCTCCCTCGACGAGGCCTTCGGTCCGGATGAAACGGAGGGAGAATCCCTGGGGGACCACCTTCCGGGACCAAAGGGGGAAGACCCCCTTTCCCGGCTTCTTCACGGCGAAGCCCTCGATGCCTTGGCAGGAGCCCTCGATTCTTTGCCGGAGAAGCATCGCCTCGTCCTGACCCTTTATTACTATGAAGAACTGACGATGAAAGAGGTCGCGCAGGTTCTGGATGTGAGCGAGTCGCGGGTCTCCCAGATCCACTCCCAGGCCCTTCGGGAGATCCGAAGGATCCTTGATGAGCGCCACCCGGCCTCTTCCCGTCAGCCAAAGAAACAACGCTCAGGAAAATGACACATCTGTCCGATAAGTTCTTAAAGGGAGGCCTTCCGGCTCCCCCAATGCCTTCGGGGAAGGAGTTTCAATGATCGATTTTGGGATGAGGGTTCTGGTGGTGGACGACTTTTCCACGATGCGCCGGATCGTGAAAAATACGTTGCGCCAGATCGGCTTCACGAATATCGAGGAGGCGGAGGATGGTCAGAAGGCCTATGAGAGGCTCTCTGTCGAGAAGTTCGACTTTGTCGTGAGCGACTGGAACATGCCGAATATGACCGGAATCGATCTTCTCCGCAAGGTTCGGGCGACTCCGCAAATCAAGGACATTCCCTTTCTCATGGTCACGGCCGAAGCCAAGCAGGAAAACATCGTGGAGGCCATCAAGGCGGGGGTGTCGAACTATATCGTCAAGCCGTTTACTGTTGCGACCCTTGACGAAAAGATCAAGAAGATTTTTAAGGAAAAATAAACCTGTCATCTCAGGGGCGTTCACGAAAAAAAAGGTTCCTACGCGCGGGAGGAGACTGTCATGGGGGATGGCTTCGATAACGACGAGATGAAGGAGATTGTTCAGGATTTCCTTCAGGAAGCCACGGAAATGCTTGAAGGGCTTGACAACTTTTTTGTCCAGCTCGAAAACAATCCGGAGGACAAGACACTTCTTAACGAGATCTTTCGGACAGCTCACAGCATCAAAGGTTCCGCCGGCTTCATCGGATTGACCCGGATTGTCGAGGTTGCCCATCATGCCGAGAACGTGCTGAACCAGCTCAGAAGCGGAAACATGCGGGCTGAACCGGCCGTCATCGACATCATTCTCGAGGCGATGGACGCTCTCAAGGTTCTGGTGAATGAGGTCAAGACCGGAGAACAGGCCGACGTCGATATTGAGGGGATCAACATGAAGCTCGACCTTCTCCTTCAGTGGGGGGAGGATACGGGCTCCGCAGAGGGGGCGAAAGAGGAGCCGGCGGGCGAAGAGATGGCGGCCGCCGTACGGGAGGAGCAGGCAATCGACAAGGCGGGGGGGGCAGCCGTTTCCCCCGCGGACCCTCCGGCCACCGCCCCCGAGGCGTCGCCACCGCTACTTCCCCCCGCCTCCACGACACCTCC
>JBMFWG010000018.1:0-39334 GCA_049965515.1 Leptospirillia bacterium | reverse complement strand
TGGCAGGGTTCAGCCATCCCTTCTCCTCGGCAATTTTTCGGATCCAGGCGGCTTTCTTTCTTCCCACGAGCCCGGACTGGGCCACCACCCGGTCCGAGGCCCCTTGACGCATTTGAACAAGAACTTGTCTGATCTCGTACACTTGAAACCTCCTGTTGGCCATAGAGCCTCCTTTCCAATCAAGAAAGGTACTCTGAGCCGTTTCGAAGGTCCAAGAGACGATCACACCAGGAGAGGTGGCTCCATTAGAGCGATCCGGAAGTGGCTCCATTAGAGCGATCCGGAAGTGGCTCCATTAGAGCGATCCGGAAGTGGCTCCATTAGAGCGATCCGGGAATGGATCCATATGGGCGGTCAGTAACACCTTTCCGGCGGAAGCGGCCGGGCTCGTCCAATACGGTCCGAACCTCCAATCGTTCCTGACCTATACCCACTTTGTCCAGCGTCTCCCGTTCGAGCGCACGTCCCCAATGTGCCAGGACCTCTTCGGGGCCCGGATCAGCCCCGCCACCATCTCAAAGGGGAGGGATCGCTCTCTCCGACTTCGGGCCTCTCCCCCGTTTTCGAAGTCGCCTCATCCACGACTGTTGGGCACCCTACTTTGCCTTCGACATCACTCATGGGCTCTGCAACGCCCATCTCTGTCGGGAACGGGTCTTCATGGACGAGGTTCTGGAGCAAAAATGGGCCAAGCCCGTTCGCTTCTTTCTCATGGAACTCCTTGACGCTTCCAGTCTCCATCGGAACGCAGGGACAGTCTTCTCCCCCGAAAAGATCTCGACCCGTCCGGCTCGCTACGACGAACTGATCGCCAAAGGGTGGAAGGAAAACCCGCCGGTCCCTGAGATCCCGAAGCGCAGGGGACGGCCCCAAAAGACCAGGGCACAGAACCTTCGCCCGCCTCGAAACCCACAAGGAAAGCCTCCTTGCCTTTATGGTCGACCTTTCGGTGCCGTTCACGAACAACCTGGCGGAGAGAGAGCTTTGCATGATCAAGGTCAAGCAGAAGATCTCCGGGTCGTTCCGTACCCGGGAAGGTGCCCGGCGATTCGCCAGGATCCGCTCCTATATCTCGACGGCCATGAAGAACGCTCAGAATCTTCTTGAGGCTCTCACCGGAGCCTTTCCCGGACCCCCATTCCTTCCCTCCCGGGTCCCCTGATCCCTTCTCCGCTCCCCCCTAAAAACAGAAAATCGGCACACACTTCTCTCATGCCCTTCCTTTCTTTCCCCAAAGAGCCTCAGGACTTTGAGGGACCCGGGCCCTTTTTGCCGATGACAAGCGGATGGGAAAGTGCCCCCCCTGAACTGCTACCTAACGGCTTATTTTCCCCTCACTCTTTTATCCCCACCCGTCGTTGAAAATAGTCGCAGAGGCGATAATCTACCCGCTCCCGAAGGGCCTCCTGGAATCCGGGAAGGTCAGCCCCTTTCCCTTCAAAGAAAAGAGTTCGGGAATTCTTGTCGTAGAGGAAGAATATCGCATCGTTTCTTTTCCGGTTCTGGCCAACCCAGGCATTGACGGGATTCTTCTCGACATATCTCTCCAAAGTCCGGTCGGTGACATGGTCAATATCGAAGATCTCGGTCCCTGCCAGATCCTTGCGGTGGAGCGGATCATGAAAAAATTTCCGGAAACCTGCAGTCAACTCCTGAAGAGAGATGGGACGGGAAAGTCCATCGTCGCGATCGAGCCAGACGGAGAGGACCACCATTTTGTATGACCGGGTCATGGCGGTCCGCTCAATCTCCCGAAAAAACTCACCGGCCGCTTCAAAGAGCCGTCTTTCGGACCCTGACAGAACGAACAGATCCGACCGGCGCTGCGCCAGGGCTTCGAGCATGTACTGCCAGCTTCCGAAAAACGTCAGGATCTCCTTGGGATGAACCTCGCCTTCAAGGGCAGTCTCGACAAGTGTCGGCCGGTGGCCGAGGGTCTCCCACAGAGATTCACAGGCCAAAAGGAGGGAGACCTCCCTCGGCTCGGCCGCCAGGATCCGGGCCTCGAGAAGTTCGATTGCCTCCCAGTCAAAAAAGAGGCGCACCCCGGGAGGCAAATCGAGCCTTTCCTGCTTGTACTGCCGGAGAATGATCCCGGCCTCCCCAGTCCAGTCTCCACCTTTCGGCTCACGGCCGGCAAGGGCCGGAAGGACATAGTGAGCGCGACGGTGGTTGCCGATGAAGTCAAGGATCGTGAGGTGGGACTTTCCGGGAGCCAAGCGAAGCCCCCTGCCGATCTGCTGGAGGAAAACGGTAGGGGAGTCGGTAGGACGAAGGAGCATGACCCGGTCGATTTCGGGGATGTCGACCCCCTCATTGAGGAGGTCGACAACAAAGAGGATGGAAAGGGCCCCCTCACGGAATTTCCGAAGCATCGTCTGTCGCTCGTCTGACGGGGTCTCCCCGGTGAGATATCCCGCGGCAACTCCCTTTCGGGAAAAGACCTCCGCCAGAAGCCGGGCATGAAGACGGGAGACGCAGAAGGCCACTGTCTTCGATCCCTCATGCTCCCGAAAGGCCTGCAGTGTGGCCTCGGCCCGTCGCGATTCAATCAGGGCCCGTTCAAGAGCCTCGGGATCATACCGGCCCCCTCGCCAAGGGATCTCCTCGTAGTCGACGACATCCTTGAGGCCAAAATAGTGAAACGGAACCAGTAGCCCCTCCCGAATCCCCTCGATAAAGGTCTTCCGGCACGCCACATGGCCCCCCATCAAGGCAAAGATGTCCCCGTTGTCCATCCGGTAGGGAGTCGCGGTAAGCCCAAGGACGAATTTCGGCCTAAAGTGGTCAAGGATTCGTTGGTAGGAGGGAGCTTCGGCATGGTGACATTCGTCGACAACGATGTAGTCAAAGCTCTCCCGGGGGATCGTCGAAAGCCTCGAAGGCCGGGAAAGAGTCTGGATCTGGGCAAAAACAAGGTCTCCCGACAGGTCGGACACCCCCTCCGCCACTATGCTCGCCTTCTTCCCGGTATAGACACGAAGGAAGGTCTCCCGAGCCTGATCGAGAATCTCCCGGCGGTGCGCCAAGAAAAGCACCCGGGAAAATCCCTGGGTGTCGAAGGCAGCAAGATAGGTCTTGCCCAGCCCGGTGGCGAGAATGGTCAGGGCCCGTCGGGCCCCATCGGCGCGAAGCTCCGCCAGCGACAAAAGCACCTCCTCCTGCAGAGGGGTGGGGCGGGGAGCGGACGACTCGTCAAGGACACCGGAAAGGTCCTGAGACCAAGTGGAGGTCTTCCTCCGGGCCCGATAGGTGCCAACAAATTCAGAATTGACCGGCACGCTGCGGGTGGAATCAAAGATCGTCTCGAACTCCCGGGAGATCTGGCCCACCGGGTCGGCCAGGTCGGTCTCCCGGAGGAAGACATTCCATTCGACGTTCCCGGAAAGGGCCGCATTTGAGAGGTTTGAGGAGCCGACAAAGGCGATCCGTCGACCATTCTCCCGTTCAAAGAGATAGGCTTTCGGATGGTACCCCTGAGGAGTGTCGCCGGAAGGGGCCGAGAGAAAGCAGCGGACTTCGATCCTCCCCTTTCCTCTTCCTTCGCCCAGGGAGAGCAGCAGCTCGAGGGCATCAGGGTCGGTCACATCCAGGTAGTCCGTCGTCAGGATCCGGATCCGGGCCTCTCGGGAGAGAGCCTCGCGAAGAGCGGGGAGCAGGGATTCAACGGCACTTCTTTTGATGAAGGCAACTGCCAGATCGGCATGACGGCACCGGGCCAACTCCACTAGAAGGGAGGGGCGCAGGGGAACATCGGTACCATTGGACAGGCGCCGGACGGGAGCGGGAACGGCCAGGATCCGATCGGTCTCAAATCCTCCCCGATCATCGAGCTTCTTCCTCCGAATCTTCTTGACCTCGGCCTCTGACAGGGAAAAAGCAGACATCACCCGGTCAAGGACCTCCAGAAGATCGGCCATCTCAAGGAGCACCCCATCGGAGATCCCTCCTGCCTCCCCGACTTGCAGGATTTGCTCGGCCAGCTCCGAGGCCTCTTCCACAACCTTGGCTGCGAGAAAGGAGGCCATTTCCGGGAAGTTTCCCCTCCGCCCCTCACCTTCCAAGATCCTGTCCCGCACAAGCTTCTCCTGAATCAGGGGACGGCTCCCGGAAAACCCTTCCTGACTTCCTGCCATGGCGCTCCCTTGTGGTAAAGATAAATTACAGCGTCGAAGCTTCGTTCCCTCCCTTATCCCCAATCTCGGCCAGGAGCTCCCGGACGCCCTTTTCTGTCAGGCGATCAGGGGTATGAAGGGCGTCGTTTCTGACAATCCGGGCATGATGCCAGTAGCCGGCCCGGATCCCGTCGATAACCTCTGCCCCCTGGAGCCGGTTGATGAGTTCCTTTAAGTCCTTGAACTCCGGAGACTCGGCAAAGCTCTTCTGGTAAAGCGCCCGCACCTTCTGTTCGAAGCAGAAGCCTGCAAGTTGAGCCGAAAGCCTCAGGTTCACCGGAAAAAGCGACCGGGCAAGCCTCGCATCGGAGAGGTCGAGAAGATGGGCCATGTTGCGAATCCGGAGTTCCTGCATGAAAACATCCCGGTCAAAGGCCTCCCGGATCTGCTCGTCAGGGCAGACACCATAGACCTGCTCGAAGAGAACCCAGACGGCCATGTTGACCTGGGCCACAGTTTCAAGCCCCGCCACATGGCGGCGAATTGCCTCAAGGTTGTCGAGGTAGTTCAGATAGGTCTGGGAATCCCGAAGCCCCCGGCGGACCTCGAGGATCCGGGCCATGGGGGGGCTGTAGATAGCAAAGTGCTCCGGAAGGACAAAGCGCAGGAGGACAGAGACCACCTCGATGTTCTTGAAGATCTCATAGAGAGTGGTGACAAGATGCTCGCGCTTACGGGGAATATGCCAAAAGTCGAGACGTGATCCCACCCGGTCAAGTCCTGCCCTCACAGTCTCGGGGTCGGGCACGGCCCAGTGGCGGTCATAGAGCCAATGTTCGCTCTCCCGGATTGCCTGCACATCGTCCCAGGTCAGGCGGTTTTTCTCGCGGACATGGGAGACCGTCTTTTCGATCTCTTCCAGACGATAGCGCTTGCCGTACTTTCGAAAGGTGGTCTCGGGATAGTCCCGGTAGCATTGGAGAAGGTAATGCTCTCCCATCGACACTCCCCCGACAGGAAGACAGTGGATAGCTCGATGATCTTTTTCCCGGAGGGGACCCATTGGAGCCTCTCTTCCCAGGGCGTTACCCGAGCCGGCTACGCCTTGGGGCCTCCCCGCCGACGGATCTCTCCCCGGCCGACAAAATGGACGGCCCGTTCGGGAAGAGGAAAGGAGTAGGTCTTGCCACGGCTTCCGGCTCCTTCGATCCGGTAGGCGCGGGCAATGTCGTCCCCAAGCGACTTCCTAAAAGAGGCATTGAGCTTGGAGAGTGTCTCCTCGAAGAATCCCTTGTCCATCCCTTTTTTCAGACGCTTGGTCGTGCGTTCGGTCGCGCCGAGGAGCCCCTTGATGCGCTGGTAGACCTCAAGGTAGGCCATGGCATAGTCGCGATTGGCCGGGCGTTCCTTGGGACAGGTCAGGGGCTGGTTCCGGTGGTAGGTGGACTCGAAGAGCCAAACCAAAAAGGCTATGAGAACCGGAGGCAAGGTAAAGACCTTGCCGTGGGCACTGACCTTCCTCTCCGAGAGATCGATGGTCATCTCGGGGGGACGTACCGCCTGCTGGGCAGCCCGGACGGCATCGGTAAAGCTCCCCGGGCCCGAAAGAAGGGCGGGCGGCAGAGCCTGTCGTAGCCGCACCACCGGGATCTCGGCCAGGGTCACCTGGGCCTCGCAGGCATCCACTGTCCCGCCGTTTTGAAGAGTGATGACCACCTGCCCCTTTTTGGGGGTGGGGTAGAAGAAGTCGGGGAGGTATTCGAAGGGAGGCGCCACCAGAACATGGGAGACCCGGTCCTGCTCCCGGCCGAAGAGGGAGAGGGCATAGCCAGCATAGAACCCCATGGTTTTGCGTCCCCCGGACAGGGAGACATGAATCTGGGTATTGGGGTCGCGGGTAAGGTCCCGGATGGTTCCCAGGATTCCGTCGGCGGCATCCTCGTTCTCCTCGGCCGTCCGGATGTCAGGAAGGGGGCCCCCGTTTCGTCCCTGGAGACAGACGAGGTTGACGTTCTTGGGGGTGAGGGGGATTTTGTAGTCCCGGCAAAGACGAAAGATCTGGCCTGTCTTGGGGTTGAGGAGGGTCTTTCTGGCATGGCGGGCCCCGTCGGCCGTACTCATGATCACAAGACGGTCCGGGACAAAGCGATCCTCCCGCAGAGCCAGGGCATAGAGGGTCTCGGTCACCACCTGGGGCGAGGTGCCGGTCATGCACACGAGGATGCGGGTCGGCTTGGCGTTCACTCGAATCCTTTCTTTGTCAGGACTCTGCCCTTCCCCGGAGCGGCTGACCATAAAGGAATCGCTTGAGGACAGGGTTCCTAAAGAAGAGGTATCGACCGTGGCCGTGTGTTCCCCAACAGAGAATGCATGGCCACGGACAGGAGATCCCCGGATCAGAATAAAAATCCCTCTCCCAACCCTCCCCGTCGGTGTCGGCAGGGGCGAGAAAAGAATCAGGACGAAAACGGGCAAGACTTAAGAAAGAAAAATGCTAATCAATAAAAAATGGCAAGGGGAAAACCCCTAAAAACATTACCCGATCTTATCGTCTTTTTGCAAACGTTCCGATTGAGACCGGGGAAGGGAGAAAATTCCCGCAAGGCTTCTTTTCCCTGCGCCTTCTCTCTCCCGCCTTCATTGAAAGAGACGATCCCGTCGTTTTAGGGGCGGGTAGCCCCTTGTCAAAGGGGGTAAGGGTGAAACGAGAAAGCTGCGGGAGAGGCCTAGGGCTTCCAGCCGTCGATGAGCTTCGCCGTGCGGGGATGGGTCTCCCAGATCAACCCGGCGGCCGTGCGGCCGTTCTTGTCGGTAGCCCGGGGATTGGCTCCATGGGTGAGGAAGAGGCGGACAAGCTGCCGGTCTCCCGTCTGTGCCGCCCACATCAGAGGCGTTTGGCCGGCCTTTCCTGGAAGATTGACCAGGGCTCCGTGAGAGAGGAGCAAGCGGGCGGCCGGGAGGCTGTCCCGGCCCGCCGCCAGAATCAGGGGGGTCATCCCGCTTCTTGAGAGGGCGTTGGGATTGGCATGATAAGCAAGCAGGAGCCTGAGACTCGTCTCCTGGTCGGTAAGAATGGCCACCATCAGGGGGGTGATCGCATTGGCATTACCAAGGTCAGGGTTGGCACCTTTTTGCAAGAGATGGCGAACAGCCTCGGGGTGACCTAGGTTGATCGCCCACATGAGGGGGGTGTTGCCGAACTTGGTCCGGGCGTTGATGTGAGCCCCATGCGCAAGGGCCCGGTCGATGGAGGAAATATCCCCGGCCGCCGCCGCATTGACCAGGGACTGGTCGGCATCACTCTCGGTCCCCAGGACAGAAGAAGGAGATTCGGCCCCATAGGCTGACGACATTATCCTTTCGCCCATTCCGGATATCTCCCGGAAGGCTCCTCCGAAATTGACAGGAGATCCAAGACAGAAGATCATGGCCAGGAGAGGGAGAGCCCAATGGGGCCGGGTCCGGGGATGGAAGAATCGCTTGGTCATCGCGAGGATCTCCAGGCTTCGGGAAGAGACTGTCGTACCAAGGGAGCAAAAAATCAAAGGAGTGAGAGATCCTCCCGCGATCATCGTGTAAGGAGCTGCCCTCTCCATATTTTCATGGTACGATCGGGGAGGATTGCTTGTCCACAACCTCCTCGCGCACCAGGGAGAGAACGCTCATGGTGAAGATTCTCCACAAAGTGGCGTGTCTTGAATGGGTTACCAGCCGCCGCATGCCGGATGGGGGCTATTGCGCCTTTCGGGATGAAAAGACCCGGGCGGGTTTTTCGAACATTGCCGACACGGCTTGGGCCCTGGAGATCTTCCGGCGGCTAAAAGAAGCTCCGCCGGAGGTATCCAGCACTGCAAAATGGATCGAATCCTGCCAACGGGGCACTCTCGCCCTCTCCCGGTCACCGGCTCTGGCCTTTGCCCTTTCGGCCCGGGTTCATGCGGGCCTTCCCTGGAGGCAGGAGGAGCGACGGCTTTATCTAGAAGAGGTCGAACGCCTTCTGGATGATGGGGACAGGGAGAAGATGGAAGGGGTCGACGAAGATCTCGCCTCTCTCCTCCGCGTTCCCCAAGCCCCCGATCTTCCGCGCTCCTTGTCCCGACGCCTCCCTGTCCTTGTGGGCAACCTTGAGGCTCGGGATCTCCGGGAAGCGCGACCCCAAACCCTCCCGGCCCTCGAGGACCGCCTGACATTGCTCGAAAAAAGCGGAACCCTCTCCCCGAAGGAGATCCACCGGAGGGGGCAGGAAGAGGAGACCTTCCGCCACACTGTCTGGGGGTGGACCCGAAGCCGGGGGTCCACCGCCGTCGACCTTTTTGTCATCAGGGCCGGAGTGAGGCTGGCCAATCGTCTCCAGGCCCCCTTCGACACAGCCTTGATCGAGGACCTGGTCTTGTCCTGCCGGTCGCGCCTGGGGGGATTTGGCCCTCTGCCGGGAGCCATCCCCGGACTAGACGCGACCCTCTGCGCGGTGGAGATCCTGCAGAGGATCCATCCATCTCGCCTTGGCTCTTCCTCGAGAGGCAAGGCACGGCCAGATCACGGATTCATCCCAGAAGACACTGCTCTGTCCCAGATCGACTCAGGGAGGGCCCGTGAGGGAACCCCCTCACGTTTTCCCCTCCTTCCCAATCAATCCATGGAATCCGATCGGCCATGACATCCCGTGTTCCTCCCCCGGCTCCACATCACCCGCCTTCCTCCCCTCCCGTGCTCCAGACCACCGAGCTTGTGGTGCTGGAGGCGACAACCCGCACCTTCCGGTGTCGGGAGCTGGGGACAGATCTTCCGGTGACCCTCCGGGCCTATGCCCAGGAGGCCTATCCCGGGACGGTAATCACCGTCGACGTTCTCCATAAGAAACATCTGAAGAAGGGGCTCTCTCTCACTGGCAACATCCGGGCCTCCCGCATCGACATCCCCGCCCTCAAACTTCAGCCACTTGCCCTTTCTATCCTGGGACTCTCCGACGTTGAGGAAACCCTCACACTCTGGATCGACAGGGGACATCTCCCCTCCGAGATCGAGGACGATCTCGATTGGGAGGACGACCGGCCCCTTATCGAAAGAATCGACATGGAGGAGCTCCCCGGCCTCGCCCGAGATCTCCTGCAGGCGGGTCCCCGCCCCATTTTCGAGATGGAGCAGATCATCCCGGGATCGGATCCCATGGATGACTGGGATCCGATCCTGGAAGCCTCAGAGCTCATGCAAGCCGGAGGCTGGCCCCAGGCCTTCAGAAATCTCCACACGCTCCTCTCCCAAGATCTTCGCTGCCTCGACGCATTCAGCCATCTGGGCACCGGGATCTTCGAGCGGAGCACCTCCGCGGATGGAGCCGTGAAGTACTACGAGATCGGGGTGGCCCTCGGCGACTCCTTCCTTTGCCATCTCTGGGAGGGAGCACCTCCCGATCGCCGCTCCTACCTTCTGCCCTACGACTGCATCGACAACCGTCCCTATCTTCGCTGTCTCAGGGGGCTCGCGCTTTGCCGCTGGCGGCAGGGGCGCTGGGAGGATGCCAGCCGCCTCTTCACCGACCTCTTCTGGCTCGACCCTCAAAATCTTCTGGAAACACTGGAGACCCTTTCCCTCCTCTCCTCCCACACTCCCTGGTCCTCCCTTCCCTGATCCTCCCCTCTTTTATGAAAGAACCTCTCTTTTTCACGAGCGTTGTCTCTTCGATTACCTCAGAATATCGACAAAAGAGACATCGAGAAAAAGCCTTTTATCTCCACCACGCCCCACGACTCCTATTTAAAGGACATCTTCGGAGCGGGAAAACGTTATCTCCCGGGTCTTTTCTCTCTTATTGACTCCCCGGCGTCACGCATTGACATCACTTCCCTGCAGTATCTTCCCGGGGAGTCCGTCGCCGAGAATCTGGCACGCTCGACGCGAAGCGATCTCTCGACCTCCCTTGTGCTCTCGGGAGCCCGAATCGATGGGGGGAGAAGCGCGTACCGCCTTCATCTTCGGACACAAATCCTCCCTCCCCCGCCACATCCATATTTCACTTTTGTCCCCAGTCTCCGCCCTTCTCTCTCGCGACCTGAGGGAAGGAAGGCAACCTCAGCCGGTCATCCCGGTCGTCCTCTTCTCGTGAGCCTCACCGTCATGAAACATATTTTCGAACCGCCAGAGTCGGTCCTTCACCACTTCGTTCGCCTCATAAAAACTCTTTCGCCAGCCCGTAATATAATGATAAAGATCGTCGATACCACACTTCACTACATAAGCCACGCCAAAAGAAACCATCGTCCGCAAGAGATCCGGACGATCTTCACCACATTCCTCGCGGAGGGAAAGATGACCACAGCCCTCGATCTGCTTAAAGAAGAGGGAATCCAGGAAGGGATACCGCAGGGAAGAGATGAAACCATCATCCGCTTCCTCCAACATTCGGTGCTCTCCCCTCAGGAGATTTCCACCATTTCAGGGGTGGACATCTCCCCCGTCATGAGCCTTGCCGGAATGACTGCGGGCTCTCCCCCCCGGCTCCCCCACTCCCTCCAAAGCCGCCAACCCTGAATTCAGCTTCTAGATCTTCCCCTCCTTCGAACCTTACATCCCCTTTTTCGCCCTCTCCTCCTCGAGCCTGACTGTGCTATAATAAGTCCCGTCAACGGCTATCCCCCTCTCACAATCGCCTTGATTTCGACCCCGGAGACATCCCGATGCCACGAATGGAACTTTCTGCCGTTCCCTCCGAACAGGAGCGACGAGACAAACTCGAGTTTCTCACCTGTGATCGTTGCTCGGCGGGAACCCTTCTCGACTTCGACTTTACCTTTGCCTTCCAGCCCATCGTCGACCTCGACAAAAAGGAGGTCCACTCCTACGAGGCCCTCGTTCGGGGCGTGGCGGGGGAGGGGGCCGGAGAGATTCTCTCCCGTGTAACCCGGGACAATCGCTTTCGCTTCGACCAGCTCTGCCGGGCCAAGGCCATCTCCCTGGCGACCCGTCTGGGGATGACCACCAACATCAACATCAATTTTCTCGTCAATGCCGTCTACAATCCCGACCAGTGCATCAAGCTCACCTTCGAGTGCGCCAGCAAGAACGGATTCCCCATCGACCGCATCATTCTTGAGACGACGGAAGAGGAAAAGATCGAGGATCCGCTCTTTCTGAAAAATGTCCTGGAGGGCTACCGCCGGCATGGGCTGCTCATCGCCATCGATGACTTTGGCGAAGGATATTCCAGCCTCAATCTCATGGCCCAGCTCACCCCTGAGTATTTAAAGCTCGACCGCCAGCTGGTCATTGCCATCGACCGCGACCCCATGCGCCATCGGATCGTGAAGGCCATGGCGACCCTTTGCCGGGAGATGGGGATCCGGGTCATTGCTGAAGGCGTCGAGACCGTGGAGGAGGCTCAGGCCCTCCGCACGATGGGGATCTCTCTCTTCCAGGGATATCTATTCGCCCGTCCGGGATTCGAATGCCTCCCCCCGGTCGCCCACATGGACCTCTAAGCCCCTGTCGAGGAAGCTCTTGTCCCACCCGGCCTTCTCAGACCTCAACGAAGAACAGGCTCCCGCCGTTCTCTCCCCCGATGGTCCCGTTCTGGTCCTGGCCGGAGCCGGCAGTGGCAAGACCCGGGTCCTCACCTACCGGGCCGCCCACCTTCTCTCCCGAGGTGTTCCCTCCCCCCGAATCCTTCTGCTCACCTTCACCAAGAAGGCCTCCCGGGTAATGCAGGAGCGGCTCACCGCCCTTATGGGCCCGGACTTCTTCATTCCCTGGGCCGGAACCTTCCACCATGTGGGATATCGTCTGATCCGGGAGTTCGGCCACCGGATCGGCGTCGAAGGCGGCCGCACACTCCTCGACCGGGAGGACCAGAGGGATCTTGTGAGGGAGGTCCGTGACGCCATCGTGGGTGAAGACCCGGGGGAGGAGCTTCCCCCGGCCGCCTCCATCGCCAGCTACCTGTCCCTGTCGGCCAACCTTCTTCTCCCCCTCTCCGAGGTAATCCGGAAGCGGGCCCCCTGGCTCGCCCATCTTGAGAAGACCATCGAAGCCATCGCCCGACGTTACCAACAGGAAAAGGACACCCAGCGGGTCCTGGACTTCGATGACCTTCTCGTTCTCTGGCTCAGGCTTCTCAAGGAGAGCCCAGAAACGGCAGAGCTCCTTCGGGACCGCTTCCGCCATGTGCTGGTGGACGAGTACCAGGACACCAACCCCCTGCAGGGCAAGATCCTCGATCTTCTGGTTGCCTCCCACAAAAACCTCTTCGTGGTGGGGGACGACAGCCAGAGCATCTACTCCTTCCGGGGAGCGGCCATCGACAACATTCTCTCCTTCCAGGAGCGCTATCCCGCCGCCGGGGTCTACCGTCTGGAGAAGAACTACCGATCCACCCCCAATATCCTGAGCGTCGCCAACCGTATCATCGAGCAGAACAGTCGGCAGATCCCCAAGACCCTTTACTCCCCCCGGCCTGAGGCCGACCACCCCACCCTGGTTCGAATGTATTCGGACCAGGACCAGGCGCGCTTCATCACCACCCGGATCCGCCGGGCCCTCGACCGGGGACAGGAGCCCTCCGAGATCGCCGTCCTCTATCGGGCCCACTACGTCTCTCTTTCTCTTCAGCTGGCCCTCTCCCGGGCGGGGATCCCCTTCCACCTTACCAGTGGCCTCAAGTTCTTCGAGCAGGCCCATATCAAGGACATCCTCTCCTGGCTCCGAATTCTTGAAAACGAGCGGGACGCCATGGCCTGGAAGCGGATCCTCCGGATGGTTCCCCGGGTGGGCCGAAAGACCGCGGAAAAGATCGACTCTCTCCTCTCCCGCACCGAGGAGCCCCGAAAGGCGCTTTGCGACCCGGCCTTCCTCAAGGCGGCGCCTGCCTCAGCCCGCCCGGGACTTCGGGAGGTCGGGGAGAGGTTGACCCGGCTCGCCGAACGCCGGGAGAAGGCCCCTCGCGACGTGATGGACCTGGTGGAAACGATCCTTTCCACCGGCTACCACGACTACCTCTATGAGACCTTCGAGGATCCGGAGAGCCGGGAGGAGGACATCCTCTCCTTTGCGGCGCAGATCCCTCCGGAAGCCGACCTCGGCGATTTCATGGCGGAGCTGGCGCTCTTGGAGGCCGGAGGGGAGGAGCTCTCCCGGGAGGAGCAGAAGAACCGGGTGGTCCTGTCCACTGTCCACCAGGCCAAAGGTCTCGAGTGGGACAGCGTCTATCTCCTTTCGCTGACCGAGGGGGTCTTCCCCTCCTCCAGAAGCTCCGAGTCCAAGGAGGAAATCGAGGAGGAGCGACGCCTTTTCTATGTGGCGGTCACCCGGGCCCGCCACGACCTCGTCCTCTGCGTCCCCCAGATCGTGGGGCGGGGGTTCGGCTCGCCGGCCCCCCCGTCCCGCTTTTTGGGGGAGATCGGGGAGGACCGCCTCACCGTCTCGGTCTACAACAGCTGGGAGGACTGACCTGGTGAGCGCCCCCCGTCCCGGACGTTTCGTCCACCTGCACCTCCACACCCAGTACAGCCTCCTCGACGGGGCAAACAAGATCGCCCCTCTCATGGAAAAGTGTGCCCGTCTCGGCATGCCTGCCGTTGCCATGACCGACCATGGCAACCTCTTCGGAGCCCTGGAGTTCTACCGGGAGGCCCAGAAACACGGGGTCAAGCCGATCCTCGGGTGCGAGATCTACGTCACCCCTCGCTCGCGCTTCGACCGGGAGGAGCTTCTCATGCCCTCCGGAGGCCCCAATGGCGGCAAGAAGATCAACAACGCCTCTTTCCACCTCACCCTCCTGGCCGAGAACCTCACCGGCTACCAGAACCTCCTCGAAATCGTCTCCCGGGCGCACCTCGAAGGCTTCTACTACCGTCCCCGGGCCGACTTCGAGCTTCTCTACCGCCACCGGGAAGGGCTCATCGCCCTGTCGGGCTGCCTCAAGGGGCAGGTAAGCTACCTCCTCACCCGAGGGGAGCGGGAAAGGGCCTGTGCCACCGCCGACCTTTTTCGGAACATCTTTGGCCCGGGCCGCTACTTCTTCGAACTCCAGGCCAACGGCCTCGAGGAGCAACGGGTGGCCAACCGGGAACTTCTGGCTCTTTCCCGGGAGATGCAGATCCCCGTCGTGGCCACCAACGACTGCCACTACCTCGACCGGGAAGACGCCCTTCCCCACGACATTCTTCTCTGCCTGCAGACGGGAAAGACCCTCGACGACCCCAACCGTCTCCGCTTCGGCGCCGAGGAGTTCTACCTAAAGAGCCCCGACGAGGTCATCGAGGCCTTCCGGGAGATCCCCGAGGCGGTGGAGAACACCCTGGCCATCGCCGAGCGTATCGACCTGACGCTGGATCTCAAGAAGACCTACATGCCGGAATACGTTCCCGACGTGGGCGAGACCGGCCGCACGATCAACGAGCTCTTCTGCGACAGAAGCCGGGAGGGGCTGGAGGTTCGCTTCGGAGAAAAAGCCTTCGACCCGGAAAAAAAGGAGCTCTACCGGGCGCGTCTGGAGCGGGAGATCGCAGTGATCCTGGAAATGGGCTTTGCCGGGTACTTTCTCATTGTGTGGGACTTCATCCGGAAGGCCCGGGAGAGAGGAATCGCGGTGGGACCGGGACGGGGATCGGCCGCGGGGTCGCTGGTGGCCTGGTCGCTTCGCATCACCAACATCGACCCCATCGCCTTCGGCCTTCTCTTCGAGCGCTTTTTGAATCCCGAACGGGTGAGCCTCCCCGACATCGACGTGGACTTTTGCATGAACCGCCGCGGGGAGGTCATCGACTATGTGATGAAGAAATACGGGGCGGACCGGGTCTCCATGATCGCCACCTTCGGGACGATGGGGGCCAAGGCCTCGATCCGGGACGTGGGACGGGTGCTGGGCATGACCTACGCCGAGGTGGACCGGGTGGCCAAGATGATCCCCACCGCCCTGGAGATGACTCTGGAAAAAGCCCTGGAGCAGAACAAGGAGTTCCGGGAGCTTCGTGAGAAGGACCCGGCCATCGACCGCCTGGTCTCCCTCTCGATGAAGCTCGAGGGGATCACCCGCCACGCCTCCATCCATGCGGCGGGGATCGTCATCAGCCAGGACCCCCTCTCCGGCCACGTCCCCCTCATGCGGGGCGCCGGCGGGGAGACGGTCACCCAGTTCACCAAGGACGACGTGGAAAAGGTCGGGCTGGTCAAGTTCGACTTTCTGGGGCTTACGACCCTGACCCTCATCGAGGATGCTGTCCGTCGGATCCGGGTCCACACCCCGGACTTCGACATCGACCGGATCCCCCTTGACGACCCCGAGACTTACGCCTTCCTCCAGGGGGGAAAGACCCTCGGGATCTTCCAGCTCGAATCCCGCGGGATGACCGACCTTCTCGTGAAGCTGGCCCCCGAGGTCTTCGAGGACCTGATCGCCCTTCTGGCCCTGTACCGGCCGGGCCCCATCAACTCAGGGATGGTCGACGACTTCATCCGGCGAAAGAAGAACCCCAGGGAGATCGTCTACGAGCATCCGGCCCTTGAGCCCATTCTCCGGGAGACTTACGGAGTCATTGTCTACCAGGAACAGGTCATGCAGATCGCCAACGTCCTGGCGGGATTTTCCTTGGGCGACGCCGATCTCCTCCGCCGCGCCATGGGGAAGAAGAAGCCCGAAGAGATGGAGAAGATGAAAGGCCTCTTCATCACTGGCGCCGTCGAGAGGAAGACGGACAAGACGACGGCCGACCACATCTTCGAACTCATGGCCCACTTTGCGGGGTACGGCTTCAACAAGAGCCACAGCGCCGCCTACGCCCTGATCTCCTACCAGACCGCCTACCTCAAGGCGCACTATCCTGTGGAGTTCTGGGCTGCCCTCCTCACCAACGCCCTCGATGACACCGAGAAGATCGGCACCTTCCTGGCCGGGGCCAGGGAGCTCGACATCCGGGTGCTCTCCCCCGATATCAACGAGAGCCTCCTGGACTTCACCGTCCTCCCCGGACGAACGATCCGGTTCGGCCTCGGAGCGGTCAAGAACGTTGGCCGGCAGGCCGTGGAGGCGATCCTGGAGATCCGTACTGCCGGAGGTCCCTTCCTCTCCTTCCCCGACTTCATGAAGCGGATCGACGGCCACAAGGTCAACCGCCGGGTCGTGGAGGCCCTGGTCAAGGCTGGCGCTTTCGACAGCCTGGGGACGACCCGGGCCGCCGCCATGGCCAACATCGATCCTCTCCTGGAGTGGGTCGCGGGACTCAAGAAGCCAAAAAAGTCAAAGATGGGGAAGCTCTTTCGTGAATTCGAGCAGGATAAGGAACCGGAGGCCCCCTGGACCAGCGTCCCGGAGTGGGACGAGAAGACACTCCTCAAGGCCGAGAGGGAGGGGCTGGGCTTCTACCTCTCCCGCCATCCCATGACTCCCTACATAAAGATCGCCGAGGAGCTCGAATGCCCTTCCCTGGGCCAGCTCGAAGGCCAGGCCGAGGGGAGCACCGTGAGCGTTTTCGGGATCGTCTCGGCCATCCGGGAGATCAAGACAAAGAAGGGCGACAAGATGGCCCAGGTCACCCTCATGGACTTCGAGCAGTCACTGGAGATGGTGCTCTTCCCCGATATCTACGCCTCCTGCCAAAGTGAACTGGCCCTCTCCGCGCCCCTCTATGTCACCGGCACCCTCGAGCGCAACGACTTCGGCACCAAGCTCCGCACCACCCGGGTCACGACCCTCTCCCAGCTGAGCTCGGTGCTCTACAAGATGGTCCGCATCCAGCTTAAGACCGATGGCCTTGTCCGCCGGGACCTCGAAGATCTCCGGGAGATCCTCGGAGCCCACCCCGGCCCCCTGCCCTCCCTGCTTGAGATCACCGAGATGGTTCCCCCCCGGGCCCGCTACCTCATCCCCACCCGACAGAACGTCTCGCCCTCCGAGGAGCTGATCCTTCGGCTCAAGTCCCGGTTCGGCCCCGATGCGGTCGTTCTCTCCAAGGAGCTTGACCCGGCGCTTTCTTCCTACCTCGTTGCCATCCGCACCCGCGCCCAGGGACGAAGGGAGCCCAGCGGGGTCCGCTGATTTTCCCCCTCTTTTCCAGCCTCAAGGTCATCCGTCTTTCTCGATCCTCTCCCCCGGGATGAATCGCCCCTTCCTGCCACAAGAAGCCGGCAAGAGCGCCGGAGGCGCAAAGAGTCCTTTTCCGTCCCGATTCCGGGGCAATGACTCCCTCTCCGCCTCCCCAAACCCCCGTGAGGCGATCATTCCACCTCGTAGTCTTCGGCCTTGATCGCCCCCACCAGGGCCTCCCGGGGAGCGCTCCCCTCCACCACCGCCTGGCCCTTTTCCAGAGAGACATGGGCCTTTGTCACGCCCGGCACCGCCTCCAGAGCCTTCGTCACCGCCATCACACAATGGTTGCAGGTCATGCCCCCCACCTTCAGGACTGTCGTTGCCATCCTTGCTCCTTCTCAAAGGATCTATCGATTGATGTTCCCCGGGCAAAGCCCGCAAGCCTCAGGCTATTGCCCACCACCAGCACGCTGGAGAGCCCCATGGCCGCTCCGGCCATCATGGGAGTCAGCGAAAGTCCCCAAAAGGGGCGGGCCGCCCCCGCCGCCAGGGGAATGAGAAGAATATTGTACCCGAAGGCCCAGACAAGGTTCATCCGGATGGTCCGGAGGGTCTGGCGGGAGAGGGCGATCGCCGCGGGAAGCCGGGTGATTCCCGGCCCGGCCAGTGTGACATCCGCAGTCTCCACAGCGACTCCGGTTCCCGAGGAGAGGGCGAGGCCCACGGTGGCAGATGCCAGGGCGGGGGCATCGTTGATCCCGTCTCCGACAAAGGCCACCCGCTCTCCCCGGCCGACGGCCGATCCGACGATCGTGCCCTTTTCCAGAGGGTCACACCCGGCATGGACTTCCGGGATCTTGAGGCGCTCCGCCACCGCAGCGGCAGGTCCGGCTCCGTCCCCGGTCACCAGTGCCAGGGAGAGGCCCATTTGCCGAAGGCACTCCGCCACCTCGACGCTCTCCGGGCGGAGCGGGTCATCCAGCGCCAGGGCCCCGAGACTTTCTCTTCCTCGCGCCACATAGACCACGGTAGCCGCCCCGCCCTCCCAGAGTCTTCCCTGCGCCTCCATCTCCCGAAGGTCGATCCCGTTTTCCTCCAGAAGGCGCCGGCTACCCAGAAGGACCGTCTCGCCCCCAAGGACTCCCCGAAGCCCCCGTCCCGGCAGCACCGTAACCTCCTCGACCGGAGCCGGGGGGATCCCCTCTCGTCGCGACGCCTCCACAATGGCCCGGCCCAACGGATGGGTCGATCCGTTCTCCATTCCCGCCGCCAGAGAGAGAAGACCTTCCAGACTTTCGCCGGCAACAACAGCACGATCCACCACCGCCGGGGCTCCCAGGGTCAGGGTTCCGGTCTTGTCGAAGAAGACGGTCCCCACCCGGGAGAGAGACTCAAGGGACTCTCCCCGGCGAAAGAGGATTCCCAGGCGAGCGGCACGCCCCGTGGCCACCATCACCGCCGCAGGGGTCGCAAGCCCCATGGCGCAGGGACAGGCAACCAGAAGGACGGCCACGGCACTCTCGAGGCCATGGATGAGCCCCTGGCCCGAGGAGTCGAGAAAGAGCCAGAGGATAAAGCTCAACAGTGAGATGAGAAGGACTGCCGGGGTAAAGAGGGCCACCACCCGGTCGGCCAGGGCTTCCACGGGAAGCTTCGCTCCCTGGGCCCTGAGCACCGCCCGGACTATCCCCGAGAGACGGGTCTGGTCGCCAACGGCCTCGACGAGGATCTCCAGCGTCCCGTCGGTGGGAGAGGTCCCGCAGAAGACCCGGGAATCCGCTCTCACCGACACGGGAACAGGCTCCCCTGTCATGGAGGAGAGATCCACCCGGGCCTGTCCCCGCACCACGATCCCGTCGGCGGGGATCCTCTCCCCGGCGGGAACTCGCACGAGATCGCCTGGCAACAGCTCTGAAACTGGGACGGTCTGCCATCCCCCTTCCGCCTGGCGACGCTCTGCCCGGTCGGGCACCAGGGCCGCGAAAGCCGCCAGGGCGTCTCCCGTCTTTCTCCGGGCCCGAGCCTCCAGAGTCCGCCCCAGAAGGATCACCGTAATTACCATGCCGGTCGTCTCGAAATAGACATGGCGGTCCCCCTCCGGGAAGAGAGCGGGCGCGAGGGAGACCAGGAGGCTATAGAGAAGAGCCGCTCCCGTCCCGGTGAGAACCAGGCTGTTCATGTCAGGAGAACGATGTCGGTAGGCCCGGAGACCCGGGACCAGGAAACGGCGACCCGGTCCAAAAAAGACCGCCAGCGCCAGGGCCGCCTCCAGAATATGCCTCGAGGAGGCCTCGGGAAAGATCCGGGAGAGACCCGGGGTCCGGGGGCCGGCCATGGACAGGACCATCAAGGGAAGAGAGAGAAGAGCGGAGATTCCCAGATCCCGCACCAGGAGGAAAATCTCCCGGGATCCCGCCTCCGCCTCCTTGCCCCCGGTCTCGACCCGACCGGAGAATCCTGCCCGGGAGAGGGCCTCGAGAAGACGCTCCTCAAGCCCCTCCCCCTGAAGACAAAAGACTTCGACGCGGGAGAGGGAGGGAACCAGGGAGACCTTCACCACTCCGGGAACGCCCTCAAGGGCCTCGGTGAGCCGGCGGTCGTCTCCGGACCCCAGTGCCGGAGATATCTCGAGAAGAAGAGACTCCGGCTGGGCTCCATAGCCAGCCTCCGTGACGGTGGAAAGAATGGAGGAGGGAGAGAGGCGGGCGGGATTATAGCGAAGAGAGGCACGATGGGTGGCCAGGTTGACCGAGACGTCGGCCACCCCGGGAAGCTTTTTAAGGGCTCGGGCCACCCTCCCCGAGCAGGCGGCACAGGTCATGCCGGTGACGGGGAAATCGGCATCACAAAGCGTCTCAGACGCATCGGAAGGGAGGGTCCCGGGAACGGGTCCGGGAGGAGAGGGTGTCGGAGTCATTCTTTTATTTTACTCCGGAGGCACGGCCAGCAACAGGGGATCGTCCCCTCCCCGGAGCGTCAGTCCTCTTGGGGGAGAAGGCGGCAGTAAAACCTCTTTCCCACCCGAAGGAGCTGGCCGGCGGGAACGATTTCGCAAAAGAGGTCGGAGACGGGAGAGCCGTCGAGGTCCACCGCCCCCTGGCGAATGAGCTGCTTGGCCAGGCTCTCCGAGCGGGCGGCTCCGGAGCGCACCATGATGGTTGAAAGACGCACCGGAGTGGGTCCATCCACCACAAATCCGGCAATCTCCGAAGGGAGTTCCCGACGGGAGAACTGTCGGTCAAAGGCCTCCCGGGCCATTCGGGCCGCGTCCTCGCCGTGGAAGCGGGCCGTGATGGCCTGAGCCACAGTCGCCTTGGCCTCCCGGGGATGAAGGTCCGAGATCTCGCTCTCGGCAAGACGGGTCAGGAGAAGGGCATAGGAAGGGGTGGCCGAGTCGGGAATGGACATGAGCTTGCCGAACATCTCTCCCGGAGGATCGAGGAGACCCACGGCATTTTTCAGGCTCTTGCTCATCTTCTTCTCCCCGTCGGTCCCCACCAGAAGCGGCAGGGTGAGCACCACCTGGGGCTCCTGACCATAGGAGCGCTGAAGGTCCCGCCCCACCAGGAGGTTGAAGAGCTGGTCGGTGCCGCCGAGCTCCACGTCGGATTGGAGAGCCACGGAATCGTACCCCTGGATGAGGGGATAGAGGAGCTCGTGAAGGTGAATGGGGAGCGTCTTCTCCATGCGCTGCTTGAAGTCGTCCCGGTCGAGAAAGTGGGCAACGGTCTGACGGGCCGCCAGGCGGATCATCCCTTCGGCGCCCAGCTCGGCCATCCACCGGCTGTTATAGACCACCTCGGTGCGGTCCCGGTCGAGGATCCGGTCGACCTGGGCAGCATAGGTGGCGGCATTGTCCCGGATATCGTCGGGAGAGAGAGGCTTGCGAATCTCCGAGCGGCCCGTGGGGTCGCCGATCATGCCGGTAAAGTCCCCGATGAGAAAATGCACCCGATGGCCAAGATCCTGGAACTCCCGGAGCTTGAGAAGGAGGACGGCATGGCCGATGTGGAGATCGGGAGCCGTGGGATCGAATCCCGCCTTGATCCGAAGGGGCTTACCGGTCTTGGCCGAACGTTCAAGCTTCTGGCGGAGGTCCTCCGGGCTCACGCAGTCGGCGGTCCCGCGAAGGAGGCGATCAAGGGCAGAAGAGACGGAGTCTGTCATCAGAAAAGGGCCTTTGTCTTGAGGTCAGAAACGGGAAAATCCCGGTCGCGAATTCCCAGAAATACCGGTCGGCAGCCAAGGCCGGAAAGGAAAAGCGATCTCCAAAGAGGGCGGCGAAGGCCATGGATCAGCGTCCGGAGCGCACCGTCGCCCGAGCCGGAAGAGCCAGGGAAAGATCCGCCCAGAAGTCTTCGGTCACCAGGGGAAGAAGGGTCGGATCCCGAAGAAGGGAAAGATGGCCCCCTTTTTTCAGATAGGAGGTCATTTCCCGAAGTCCCCCGAGAGGGATCTCTCCCGTGGAAACAAAAGGACGCGGCTCCCGGCGCACCAGGGTCGGACGATTCAGCACCGGAAGGAGTGCCTGGCCATTGAGACGGTCGACGCCGGACAACAGTGTCTGGGCGGGCGCTTCTCCCGGTAGGATCTCTCCCCAGAGCCATCCCCGGGACACTCCTCCGCGTCGGGATGGCTCAACCGCGAGAAGGACCCCGCCCCTGGCCTCCCGGGACTCGCCTCCCTCTTCCCGCGGGAGGTAGACCAGAGTGGGCCAATGGGGGGGAAGCGCCGTCCGGTCGACCTCAATCACGCCCGAGACAAAGGCGGGGTCGGAACTCTCCGTCATCAGGAGCAACCGGTCATACGTCTCCGCCTCCCCGGCAATCTGGTACCGTCGGCCGCGGCCCGTCGTCTCCAGGACAGCCGGGAACTTGCCGTGCCAAAGGGTGACATCAGGAGGAGGCCCCGAAGAGAATTCCAGGGGAGGGAGGCCCATCATCCGGGCTGCGGTCGCATTCTGGAGAAGGCGAAGGACTTCAGGGTCCGCAAGATCGCTCCCCGAAAGACCCGAAAAGGGGAGCAGGGAGAAAAGAAGGGGGCCAACCGGGGCCAGGATTCTCCGGGCCTCCGCCTTCAGGCGACGGGGAAGCCGCTCCTTTTCCCTTTCTGGCTCGAAGACCCAGTTGGCAAGGCGGGAAAAAAAAGGAGCCCGCGCCGATGTTTTCTCATGGCTGAGAGCCATAGTCCGGGCCAGTTCGGGAAAGATCGCCCCCGAAAGGGAGGCGTCAAGGGAGAGGAGAAAGCGGCGGGCCTCCTCCGGCGAGACGGAAGAAGCGGGAGAGGCGGCACCTAGGTAGCGGAGCGGCTCTCCCAACGACAGCATGACCGGAGTGGACAGGGGAACAGGAGAAGTCGGACAAAGCGCTGCCCCCACCTCCGCTTCGAGTCGGGAGAGGATCCCGCCCCCCGCCCCCATGACCAGAGAAAGGGGGGCGGGATCGGGATCAAGCAACAGGGTGGTCCGGTATCCCCGGGCCTCTGCCAGTCGGGCCGCAAAAATGGCGGGAAAACCCCGTCCGGCAATGAGGAGTGAGGAAGGGGCCATGGATTAGCCGACGATTTCGACCGTAGGGAAGAAATAGGGAATTTCAAAGCGCGCCGTCTCGACCGAATCCGAACCATGAACGGCGTTACATTCGATGGATTCGCCAAAGTGGGCGCGAAGGGTCTCCTTCTCGGCCTTGGCCGGATCAGTCGCCCCCATCAGGGTCCGATGGGCAAGGATGGCTCCCTCTTTTTCAAGAACGACAAGAACGACCGGGCCGCTCACCATGAAGTCCACCAGGCTCCGGAAGAAGGGGCGTTCCCGGTGGACGGCATAGAAGCCTTCCGCTTCGGCCTTCGACAGATGACGCATCTTGACGGCGCGTATCCGGAAGCCCTCCTTTTCATAACGGGCCAGGATGGCTCCGGTAAACTTCTTCCGGACGGCATCCGGTTTCACAATGGCCAAGGTCTGTTCCAGCATCAGAAACGCTCCTTCAATGAAAATTTTGTCGGTAATCACTGGGGCAAATCACTTCATCTTACACACAAATAGCCTTATTTTCAATGACCATCGGGCCGAAAGCCCTTCTCTCCTTGACGGGAGTCGGTCAATCTCCTAGAATCGAGACCATGAATGATCATGGAGCCCTATTCGTCTCCTTCGAGTCTCATTGTCTGGCCTCGCTTCCCCGCCCCTCGATACAGGGAAAACGGAAGACTGGTACCTTTCCGTGGAGGAGCGCCACGTCTTCGGACAAAGGCCGGGAGCCACAGGGATCGTCTTCCCCCCTCCCGGTCACTTACCGGAGCGGCCGTCTCCCCTCGTTTCTGTGGGCCATTGCCCTGGCTCTTTTCCTCGTCTCGGGCAGTCTTCCGGGACAAGCCTTCGGATCGGCACCTAGCTCTTCCGGATCGATCGAGCCCTTTTCCTCTTCCCTCGCCAACCTGCCAGTCTCTCCGCTCTCAAGGGTCCCCGGCTCTCTTGCGGGCATCGCTGAGTCCGGCGTGACAGAGTTCTGGGGGCTGACCGCGTCATTGATCGACATCCCTTCTCGCGATCTGGACTATTCCGACCTTTTCTGCCTCCATAGCGACTCGGGACCGGGCCCTCGCCTGGAATGCCACCATGATGACCCCCCACTAACGGCTCCCGGAACCTGGCCGCCCTTTCTTACCTCCGTCCAATCCTCTCCTCGGGAGCTCTTTGCGCCGATCCCGAATCGGGCCGACCCCCTTCGAAAGAGTCCCACACCTCTCCTTTCCCCCCCCACGCTCCCACCCCGAGGACTCCTCGTCTGACTGACCTGCCGGACAAACAGCCCTAGGCCACGTTGCTCTGTCCGGATCGACGAATTCCCCGGGACATCGCTCATGACTCGACCAATCCGTTTCTGCAGGGAGCTCCGGCTCCTGAAAAAGGAAGGGGGACGACTCCTCCTTCTCCTGTTAATCCTGTGTCTTCTCCCTAGGCTCTCCTGGATTTTAGCCGGCCATTTCTCGGGAGAACTTGCACCAATACCCGTCGTCGCTCTTCCCGTTCTGACTTTCGCGGAGAGTGAGCCGGCCAGCGCTGAGTCCACAGCCCCCTGCCGACACCTGACGGACGGACGCCCCTCCTTTGAGTGTGCCCACCCCCATGCGGCCTCCCTCCCTAACGTCCTTTCCCTCGACCTTGAGTGGCACGCCGGCTCTCACATCTGTCTCACGGCAGCCTCCAAAACGCCCTACAATCTCGCCCCCCACAGACAAAGGGGGCCCGAACCCCCTCTTCTTCCCCCTCCGAAGAGACGCTTCCTTTTGATTTCGGTCCCTTTTCGCGCGTGATGACAGAGATACTAAAAAGGAGCGTTTCTTATGATGGAAAGAAAAGACATCCCCCTTTCAGCCCGACGTCTCGGCCTGATTATTGCCTTTCTGCTCTCGCTGACGGTGGCGGGAGGAATCTCTCCTCGCACCGCATCGGCCTGCGTCTTCTGCCTTGAGCACATGGGGGTCGATGCCGCCATGTTCTGGACAAGCGACGTCATGGAGTCGATGCGATGGGATTATGCCAGCACGCTGGTGAACAACTCTTCCTGGCTCTCCTCAAATGTCCATGGCCTGTCGGCCTCCCAGCTCCTCATGACCCAGGAGAACACCTTGCAGCTTCTGGCCACGAAACGATGGATGGTCCAGGTGACCGAACCCTTCTATTACCGCTGGAACTGGCCGGGGAGCATGTCCTCTGGATATTCCCCGGGGATCGGAAACAACAATCCCGGGATGGTGGCGGTTCCCGGAGATCTCTGGATCGCCAATCTCTTTGATGCCTATGATCGGCATACCTTCTCGGGAGATACCCGGATTGTTCTGGTCCAGGGTGTCCACTTGCCCACATCTCCCACACTCCAGACCTTCAACAACCAGTACGTCAACAGTGACCTGACCGGCGCGGGGCAATACGAACTGACCTTTGGCATTGAAGCCATGCACACCTTCTCCAATGGTCGATGGATGCTTGTGGGGGACTTCCTCAACTCCTTCGAGCTTCCCAACAACCTGGGGGTCGAAACCGGCGACACCATCAACACCGACTATATGGTCGGCTATCGGATCACACGCCTCCACTCCGACCTGCCGGAGATCTGGGTCACACTGGGAGACTATATCCACTACAACTCCGCCAATCTCCAGGTCAATCCCGAAACCATCAATGGACAGCTCAACCCCGCCGGGCCCATTCTGGGAACGGAGGCCTTTACCGAACAGGTCGGGGTCGGAAGCTGGCTGATCCCCAAAAGCCATCCGAACCTCATGATCTTTGCCAACGTCATCAAATACATCTACTGGTCTGACCCGGGGCAGAATCTCGCCAACAATAATCTCGCCCCCTTTCCGACCTTCAAGGCCAACATCGGATTCATGTGGATGTTCTAACGCCGACCCAAAACAACAAAGGACCCGACAATGTCACGATATTCTCTTGTTTTTCTGGCGGGGCTGATCACCGCCCTTGTCCTCTCTTTTGAGGGGGAGACTCTCGCAGCGGCCCAGGGCATGAGCGGGGCCATGGGGGCCCCCTCTCCTTCGGCCACCGCCCCCTCTCCCACCGTCACCTCCGGAAGCCTCCCCGGTTCGGGATTTGCCCTCGAGGGATTCGCCGGGGGCGACACGTCTCTCTCCGGCTCCTACAGCACCACCGGAGGGCAAACCGTTCCCTATAACTTCGGCTCCGCTCCCCTGTGGGGGATCCGCTTGGGAAAAATGGTCGCCTCCCGCCTCTTTCTCTATCTGACCTTTCAGCAGACGTATTTTTCCCAGAACACCCACACGCTGGTGGGCTTTGGAGGAAACTACTATCTCCCGGGAACGGAGCGTCTTCCGGTTCTCCCCTACCTTAACGCCACCTTCGGGGCCTCCTACAATACCTACACCGGCACGGACGCCCAGGCGGGCTACGGCTGGATGCTGGGCGCCGGAGCCCTTTACCCTGTGACCCCTTCGATTGGAGTCTTTGTCGAGGCCGACGCCTATTACGAGACCGCTCCCGCCGGCATCAACACCTCGATCGGATCTCCTCCGGGCAATATCTCCCGGGTCAGCGACACCTGGTCCATCCCGGTCATGGTGGGAGTGCGTTATGCCTTCTGACAGCCAACTTTCTGCACTTTTGGAGGCTTCCCCAAGAAAACCGTCGCTTCCGCAAGGCAAACACAGGATTCAGGATGTCTTCGGGAGGGGGCCGGCGAGAAAATCTGCCGGCCCCTTCCTCTCAAAAAGGAGCCTGATATGATCCGACGCTTAAATGTCCTGCCCGTCCTGGCAATCCTTCTTATGGCGGGAGTGTTCCCGGGGGGGTCGTTGCAAACCGCGTCGGCCTGGAAGCTCTCCGACCTTCCCTCCCTAGAGGGGGAGACGCCGGCCGACCGCGCCGCCTTTCTCGAAAAGACGAAGAAAGAGGCGATTGGCATCCCGGTCGGCCAAGGGAGACGGACCCTCTGGGTCTACTTCAATCCCGACTGCTCCTACTGCCACCGCCTCTGGAACGCCCTTGACGGAGTCTCCGATCTCACGGTCATCTGGATCCCGGTGACCTTCTCCCAAAAGAGCTCCTCGCTGTCACGCTCTGCCGCCATCCTCGAGGCCCGAGATCCGGCGGAGGCGCTCCGGCAAAACGAAGAGAGCTTCAATGACTACCGGGAGGAGGGGGGATACCCGATCACCGGACGTCCTTCTCCCCACACGGAGGAGGAGATCACCCGCAACACGATGCTTCTTCAAATGTGGACGGGGAAGATCGCCACACCCACCCTTCTCTACCGGAACGCCCGGGGAGGGGTCAGCGAATCAGTGGGGCTTCCCGCCGATATCCCCGGGATGGTGGCCACCATCGCCTCCTCCCCCTGACACTTGAGGAGAAGCTCCCAAAAGGTGCTCAAGCCCCCTCAGGAGGGCATGCCTTCTTTTCATGGGGAGGAAGGCTCCCTCACGAACAGTCTTCGGTTACAATAACCCGGGAGGACCCGACCCAAGGGAGGGGGCGGATCCCAGAAGACCCGGGAACCCTCCCGATCCCGACACCCTGACCAACCAAGGAGGACCCATGTTGTCCCTTGCTTTTGCTCACACAGCTTGCCGACCCTTTCGTTCCCGGCGTCTCTTCCCCTACATCTTTGCCGCCCTGATTCTGGGAGCTCTGCTCTGGGCCCCTCCATCAAGCCATGCCGCCCCCCCAAAGGTGCGACTCTCCACCGTGTCCGCCTCCTCCGCTCCCCGGTTGCTCACGGTCTCCATCTCCCCCGCACCGACCTCGGCTCACCCCCTCCACCTCCACATTTATCTCGATGGCCGGATGATCCTGATGCGAAGCTTTACCTCCTCCCCGGCCACACTCAGGCTCCCCCCCCTCTCCCCCGGACGACACGAGATCACCGTTCGGGAGGCCGATGCCCTCACCCACAGGGAGATGTCGGACAAAGACTCCATGGAGGGAATGGATATGGACGGGATGGACATGAGCGGCATGAAGAGGGACGAGGATGCGAAGGACCAGGCCAACGCGAAAGACTCCACGGCTCCCCACCCTCTGGCACGGCTCGTGATTGTGGAGGGAAAAAACTAGCCCCAGGACGGGCGTGGACCTTTTTGGGAAGAGATGGCGGTGGCTCCGGAGAGCCTCGGAGCCACCGAGCGAGACAGTCAGGGCCGATCGAACGGAACGCCTCTTCTTTTCGCCAAAGTGAGGAAGATCTCTCGGCCATAGACGAGGACCTCGTCCTGACACAGGCAGAAGGGGAGTTTCAGCCCATGGACTCCTCCCGAGATATTGAGACGAAGACCCCGAAGAGGGTTCGGACCGATGTCCTGGAGGCTCCCTCAGGAAAGGAGAAGGGAGTATCATAAACAGGGGGTCAGTTCGGATCCGACCTCTTCCGTCGAGACATGGAAAAGGCGGCGTATCGGGAAAAACTCCCAAGAAAAAGCGAGGAAAAATGACAGGAAAAACAGTCCGCCTTGCAGGGGCGGCCATCCTTCTCCTCTCCGTTGTTCCGGCGGGAGGGCCAGTCTATCTGGGTATCATCCGGGACGATGTCCACGCCCATTCGCGCCTGGGCGATCTTGGCCTGCAGGCAATCACCGTTTCGGGCGTGGGACTCATGCTTCTGGGACTCTTCCTGGTCCTCAAGGGGGTCCGCAGAGAGGAAGGATCCTCCGCGACCCGCTAGTGCCAGGGGGACAGTCTTTCCCCGGAAGAGATCTTGGGGGGCTCAGGCTCTCCCAGGGAATCTCTTACTTGTCGGAGATAAAATCCTTCACCGACTTGTCCTGCTCAATGGCTGCCCGGGCGATTTCGCTGATCTTCGAGAGGAGCTCCTGCTGCTTTCCCCGAATGTTCTCGAGAGCCTCCTGGGTGACCCGGGTCGTCTCCCGGTTCTGCGTCGCCCGTGTCCGGCTCTCGGACAGGAGAGACACCGTCATGGAGGTCTCTTCCTGAACCTTGCGGATCGTCGATTCGATCTCCTTGGTGGAACGGGCCGTCCTTTCGGCAAGCTTTCTGACCTCGTCGGCCACGACCGCAAAGCCCCGGCCCTGCTCTCCCGCCCGGGCGGCCTCAATGGCGGCATTGAGAGCCAGAAGGTTGGTCTGTGAGGCGATCTGGCTGATCGTCTCGATAATGGACCCGATCTCTTCGGAGCGCTTTCCGAGGTTGCCCACCACCGATCCAAGCCGCTCCATCGCTGCCTCGTTCTCCGTCACTCCCGTGCTCATCTTCACCATGCGCTCCCGGCTCTCATCGGCCCGGGAGACCAGATCCTTCATGCTCACCGAGATCTCCTCCACCATCCGGGCAATGCTCGCCGCATTTTTTGAGACCTCGTCGAGATGCGTATGGGCGGTCACGTCGGTAAAGATGGTCAGGTAGCCGATCGTCCGCCCCGAGCTGTCGGTCATTGACTCTGTGACCGAGCTAATACGCAAGCGGCCAACAGGGATGATCTGATTGAAGCGGGTCTCGCCGGGCTTGAGCGCCAAAAGCGCCTGCCGGATCTTGTCGGGGTCCTTGTGGAATCGGTGGATCGATCCCCCCATCACCTCCTGGGGAGAGACCCCATAGTTTGTCCGGAGCTCGTCCCCCATCTTCTCGACAATCTCTTGCATCTTCCGGTTCATGTAGAGGATCCTGTTGCCCTGCTTGCCCTGCCCCATGTCGGGGCTGGCAATGGCAATGCCATCCGACTGGATGGCATCGAGGAGGGGACCGATCACCCCCGGGGCCTGGCGAATGATGGACTCGAGGTCGGCGGGATAGGAGGTCCCCTCGGACATGAAGGAAGAGCGAACAACCTCTCCGGGAGCCGGGCTCTGGGAAAAGGATTGCGTGTCTTTCTTGCTCCGTCGTCCAAACACCATGAATTTTCCTCCGAAGAATGGTCCAATCTTGCCTGAGAGGAACCATACAGGTTTTATGTCGAGAAAACAGTGAAATCCTCGTGTCTTCCCAGAGAGGCCCTCTGAGAGAAAAGATAAGGTCAGCCCACAGTATCCCACTGTCCCTCAAAAGACAATGGCAAAGTCTAAATCCTGACAGGGTTTCATCGGCATTTTTCCGGAAAAACGTAAGGGTCGGCCGGGGTCCCAAGAGCCATCGCCTTGCCGTAAGGACAGCCAGTCGGGCACCCTAAAAGGCCAACGTTGTCCAGGGTTCGTTGAAAGACTCCGGCCGGATCCCGAAAAACCAGGGAAAGCCGATCGATCCGGCCTCTAGAAGAAAGAAGGGGCCGCGATCGTAGTGGTGTCCTGTGACGCCGGGGGACGGGGACGGTCGGGACAGAAGGGGCGGAAGGGGCAGTCGCGACAATGAAAGGAGCGGCTTGTCACCGGAAATCGCTCCTTCCGAGCGACGCCAAGATTCGGATCGTCGACCAGGGCCAGGATCTCCCGGATTGTTTCTCGGGTCTGGGAAAGAACCGCATCGACTGTATCGACGGAGACCGGCTGGAGCTCCACTCTTTCCGGACGATAGGCCAGATAGACCGGCCCAAGTCGAATCCGGTCGAGGGGAATGCCCCGCTGCCTCGCATAGTACCAGGCATAGAGAGCCAGCTGGCCCTCGTGTTCGTCAGGCGACCCGGGACGGCCTGTTTTCCAGTCAACGACCCTCACTGTCCCGTCGGCACTGCGATAGGCCAGGTCGATTTTCATATGGACCGGGATCTCCTGACCATCCACATCAAGACTGAGGGTCCGGAGCTCGGCATCCCGATCGAGAATTTCAACCGGGTCTGTCGCAAAAAGCTCCGGAAGGACCCAGCTTCGGTAGAAGCCGCCCAGAGCCTCCCCTGCCCGCTCGACAAGCGGCTTCCAGTCGGTATCAGGAATGGCAAAGTCACGCCCCTCATGCTCCAGAAGCCCCCAGAATCCCTTTCGGGGAGGGTTGTGGCCGGAGCGGTCCTTCTTCGAATAGGCATACTCCCGGCGAAGGGTTTCACGGAGAGCCGCTCTTTCCTCCTCTTCCGGGGGAAGGGGTCTTTTGTCGGCAATCCGGGCGATCAGCCCCTCGACGCGGTCGTGAACATGGTGGCCCGTCCAGAGATAGCGGTTTGAGAGTTTTGTGAGGCGATAGATCTCCCGGGTGACAGGATCGGCCGAACGCTCCCATCCGCCCCATCCCCCGTACCGGGCAAACCAGTAGCGCCGGGGGCATTCCCGGAAGAGCTCTCCCCGGGAGTGAGAATAGGAAAAGGAGTTGATCAGACGCGTCACTTCGGCGTCTCTGTCGAGGGCGCAGTCTCCCCTTCTCCGAGCTCCGACGCGTCGATTTCCATGGCCTGGTGTTGCATGGAGGCCAGGGAAACATGGGAGCGGGTCACGAAGACATATCCCAAAATCCCTGTCACCGAGATGAAGAGCCCCTGGTTCACAAGGGAGAGGGCCACGGCCCGGTCGGCCGGAACATGGAAGGGGGAGAGGGCATAGACCGCCGCCAGCTGGAAGACCCCGATCCCGCCCGGAGAGGAGGGAATGAGCATGGCCAGATTCGTGAAAACCAAAAAGGCCAAAGTCACCCTCACCGGATTCTGCGTGACATCGAAGGTGATGAGGGTGAACCAGGTCAGGATCAGTGTGAGTCCCCAGATGGCAAGGCTTGTGAGAAAGAGCCGGAGAAGAAGGACGGGTGAGGTGATGGAGGAGAGGCCATGAAGAGCCTGCTCGGCCGTCTTCACGAGCTTCTGGGCGAGACGGTGGCCCCGGGCCAAGGGAACGACAGTACGTTCAAGCATTTTAACCACCAGAAGGCGGCCATAAACCAACGCCGAGAGCCCCAGAAAGAGCCCGGCCGTTCCGCCGATGACCCAGGCGCTTTTCTCTCCCACCCCCGGCCCACCAAAGACCAGATAGAGGAAGAGAAGAAGGGAGAGTGAGACAAGATCGAAGAGCCGCTCGATGAGAATCGTCGAGAGAAGGAGAGGCAAGGGAAGATTCTCAAGCCTACGGGCATAGAGGGCACGAACCATCTCCCCGGCCCGAAAGGGAAGGATGGAGTTGGCCATGAAGCCCACCACAATGGAGGAGTACAGGGGGGGGAAGGAGACCTTGCGCGTGACGGAGAGGGTCTGTCGCCAGAAGAGGGCCCGGACCCCGTAAATGGCCAGAAGAAGAAATGTCGCCGGGATGAGCCAACCGTAGTGCCCTTTCCAGAGGATATGGCCCAGACTTTTCAGGGAGACGTGGCGAAGGGCGAAGAAGAGGGCCACCCCGCTGATCCCCAGTGCCGCTCCGAGATTGAGGAGACGCGTCGTCCCCGTCACCGGGAGGGCGCCCCCTGCCGGGGCGCCGAGGAAGGGTTCCGGTCGGAGAGGAGCTCCTCGGGGCGGCCCCGGAAATTCTCAATGGTAAGGGCAATTCCTTGCCGGAGAGGAACCTGGGGACTCCAGCCCAACAGGTGCTCTGCCCGGGTGATATCCGGACGCCGGCGTCGGGGGTCGTCAGAGGGCAGCGGATGATTCACTCTCCCCAGGGATGTGCCCAGGACTTCCTCCACCAGGTCGGCGAGCTCCCCGATGGTAAATTCGCCGGGATTCCCCAGGTTGACGGGATACTCTCGCCCCGGCTCATCGGGAAGGGCTCCCAGCCGGAGGATTCCCTCCACCAGGTCGGAGACGAAGCAGAAGGAGCGGGTCTGGGAGCCGTCCCCGTAAAGGGTCAGGGGAAGGCCCATAAGTCCCTGGCGAATGAAGTTGCTTACAACCCTCCCGTCAAAGGGATCCATCCGGGGCCCGTAGGTGTTGAAGATCCGGACCATGCGAAGATCGATCCCGTACTTGCGCCGATAGTCGGTGGCAACAGTTTCTGCAGCGCGTTTGCCCTCGTCATAGCAGGACCGAATCCCGATGGGATTGACATGGCCCCAGTAGGACTCCTTCTGGGGGTGCTCCAGGGGATCCCCGTAAATCTCCGAGGTCGAAGCCACCAGAATCCGGGCCCCGGTCCTCCGGGACTCCTCCAGCATTCGCATCGTTCCGAAGACCGCGGTACGGAACGTGGCAACAGGATCGGCCTGGTAGCGGGGCGGTGAGGCGGGACAGGCCAGATGAAAGATAACATCGTACTCCGGAAGAGGATCGGAGGCCGCCACGTCCTGCTCAATGAAATGCCCAATCCCTGCAGGAATGTTTGAGGCGCTTCCGGTGGAGAGATCGTCGAGAACATCAACCCGGGAGCCAAGCGCCAGAAGACGGTCACCCAGATGGGAACCGACAAATCCGGCTCCTCCGGTCACAAGGACTCGTTTCCCCGCATATCTCCCCATCATCTCGGGGGCAAAGGCCATCACCGGAGAGCCGATCCGGGAGTCCGAAGGACGCCTCCGCGGCTCCCGCTTTCCACCAGAGCCGCATACCGGGCCAGATAGCCCCGGGTCACCTTGGGAGGAAGCGGTGAAAAGCTCTTCCGGCGAACGGCGAGCTCCTCTGGAGAGACCAGCAGGTCAATGGTCCGGGCTTCGAGATCGATCCGGATCCTGTCCCCCGGTCGAACCAGTCCGATGGGACCTCCCGCCGAGGCTTCGGGGGAGATATGCCCCACACAGGCTCCCCGGGTCCCTCCGGAAAACCGTCCATCGGTGACCAGGGCCACCTTGTCCCCCAACCCCATTCCCATCAGGTTGGCCGTAGGAGCGAGCATCTCCTGCATCCCGGGCCCCCCGGAAGGTCCTTCGTAGCGAATCACCACCACGTCACCGGCCTTCACCTTCCCCCCGAGTATCCCGTCACAGGCCGCCTCCTGGGAGTCGAAGATCACAGCTGGGCCCTCGAACTTGCGCATCGCTGGATCGACGGCCCCCACCTTGACCACCCCCCCTTCGGGAGCCAGAGTTCCATAGAGGATCGCGAGACCACCCTTGGCGCTGTAGGCGCGCGAGACGGGACGAATAACTTCGGTATCAAGGTTCTTGGCCTCACCGATCATCTCTCCTAGGGTTCTCCCCGAGACGCTCCTGACCTCGAGGTCGAGGAGTCCTGGAAGGACGGACAGCTCCTTCATGATGGCCATGACCCCTCCGGCCCGGGCCACATCCTCGATGTGGTAGGAACCGGCCGGGCTGACCTTGCAGATATAGGGGACCCGGTCGGCAATCTCATTGATGCGGGACTGGGCAAAGGGGATTTCGGCTTCGTGGGCGACAGCCATGGCATGGAGGATCGTATTGGAGGAGCCCCCCATGGCGATGTCAAGAACGAGGGCATTGGCCAGGGCCCGTTCGTTCACGAACTCCCGGATGTTCTGGCCGGCCCGGGCCACCTCGACGGCCCGTCGGGCCGCCTTGCGCACAAGATCTTCCCGGGCAGGATCCGTGGCAAGGATCGTGCCATTTCCGGGAAGGGCAATCCCCAGAACCTCCGCGAGACAGTTCATGGAGTTGGCGGTGAACATCCCCGAGCAGGAGCCGCAGGTGGGACACCCTTCGTCCTCGATCTCCTTGAGCCTCTCCTCCGAAATCTTGCCGGCCTTGAGAGCCCCCACCCCCTCAAAGACCGAGATGAGGTCCACCACCTCGCCCGACTTGAGGTGTCCCGCCTCCATGGGCCCCCCCGAAACCATGACGGTGGGGATATTGACCCGAAGGGCCCCCATCATCATGCCGGGGGTGATCTTGTCGCAGTTTGTGAGACAGAGAATGCCATCAAAGGGGTGGGCCATGACCATGGTCTCGATGGCATCGGCAATGAGCTCCCGACTGGCCAAGGAATAGCGCATGCCGCCGTGGCCCATGGCGATGCCGTCGTCCACCCCGATGGTATTGAACTCGAAGGGAACCCCCCCGGCCTTGCGGATTTCCTCCCGGGCGATTTCACCCAGACGGTTCAGGTGAACGTGCCCCGGAACGATCCCCACATAGGAATTCGCCACTGCGATGAAGGGCTTGTCCATGTCGGCGTCGGTCAAGCCACAGGCCTTCAGGAGGCTTCTGTTGGGGGCCCGGTCGACCCCTTTTTTCATGATGTCGCTGCGCATATGAGAAGATCCTCTCGAATTCGTCTAAGGTCAGAAAATGCCTGCGGCGAAAAACCCCGGCAGAGTATTGGCTATCTGTGTATTTTGACCGATTCTGGAGGAAAATCTCAACAAAAATCGTACCCGGAATCCCAGAGCCCCCTCCAAGAGTCGACAGGCTCCCTTAAGCCCTCCCCCGATCCCGCCATGAAATCTCCGATCAAAAGGGCCAGAAGGTTCTTGATTGGAGGAGTGTGGTCTTAGGCTTGCCGGGAAGATCCCCGAGGGAATGGATTGAACAAGGGGAAGGAGAAATAACGTCACAGAAGCGCAACATCTCCCCCTCCTTTTTAAATGGGGCAGGAGGACCAATATCCACGGGTGACGAAAGGGGATAAGGGCCGAAAGGCAAGGTGAGAGTCCCACCAGAGAAACTCTCTCCCGAAGGAGGGGGATTCCCTTCGGCCTGAACCATCAACGGAGAGATCGTAGTCCCGTTAACATGATCGAAGTACTTTCTAAATAAAGAGAAAACCCTTTATCGGTGACCAGGGGAGCGAACTTCATCTTTCAGCAGAAAACCGCTATAATGATCCCCGATGTGGTCGGAGGCTTGCCTCGCTCTTTGTTTTTCTTTCCAAAAAGAATTTCTTTTCTTAAGACCTTGCCATCTTCCGGAAATTCTAGCCAAACTCATCCTGGAAACAGCCTTGACAATCAGGAAATTGGCAGGAAATTGGGCCCGATACCGGAAGGGATGACACATATCGGATCTCAGGTCTTTCTGGCATGACCGGACGAAAGAGTCGGACCCCTTCCCTCCCCCGACGTCTTCTCTTTGGTCTTCGGTGTCTTCCGGAGCGTTCCATGGTTCTCCGGCTCACCGGCACAGGCTTTTTTGTTGGGCTCCCGAAGAAGGAGGCTGGAGACTGTCCCTCTTTCAAGTTCCGGGACTTCTAAATAAAGGGATCTCTGATGGATGATGGCCCCAGGTTCCTCCGAAAGCTCCATATCCTCGTCGTCTCCGGGCCCCACTTCCCCCATCCGCTCCTCGAGAGCGTCATGGAAAAAAGTGGGGAAGATCGATTTCGTCTCACCCGACTCGACTCCTTGGAAGAGCTGCGTCATCAGCTCGAGGGAAGCCGGCACCAGCCTCCCTCCCCTCCCGACATCCTCGTTGTCTCTCCTGACGAAAAACACCTCGACACCCTTGAGACGATCCTTCACCCCCACGGGGAGGGAGGCCGAAATCCCCTCATGACGGGGGTGATTTTTTCAGCCAGCCCCGGAAAGAGACTTCTGTCCCTGGCCAATCGGAATCGGAAAATCTTTATCGTGGACCCGAAAACGGGGAAGATCTTCTTCATATTTTCCAGGAAGCTGTCCGCGAAAGCCATGATTTCCGTCACAGAAGCCTCTTCGTTACCGGGGGAATTGAAGATCTTGCCACCCCCCTCACCCTCCTTCTCGTGGAGGACAATGCTGGAGACCGGGTCCTTCTCCAGGAGATGTTCCGAAACTATCCCCTTACTCGCCCCCTCTCTCTCCTGACCGCCCGGACCCTCTCCGAATCCCGTCGATTTCTCTCGAAGACTCCGATCGATGCGGTTTTGCTCGATCCGGCGCTCCCCGACGGTCAAGGAATCGAGACCCTGAGGAAGTTCCGGGAGATGAACGAGGAGCTCCCCGTCGTCGTCCTGTCAGGGATGAAGGAGGAGTCCATCGCCATCTCCTCCCTGTCAGCCGGGGCCCAGGACTTTCTGGTCAAGGAGATGGTCACGGCCCCCCTCCTTCTGCGTTCGGTGACCTATGCCATCAAACGCAAGGAGATCGAACGTTCCCTTACCACATTGGCCAACTCCGACACACTGACCGGCCTTCCCAATAGAAAAAGCTTCATGGAACAACTCCAGAGAAGCATCGACACGAACCTGCGAAGCGGGGATTCCTTCGGCCTCCTTATCCTTGACCTCGACCGTTTCAAGGCAGTGAACGATACCTATGGCCATGCGGCAGGAGACACCCTGATCCGGGAGGTGGCCGGGCGTCTGCGTCGCCTCATGCGGCGCGCGGACTTTGTCGCCCGCCTTGGTGGTGACGAATTCGCGATCATCCTAAACCACACCGGACGCACAGGAAGCCTCTCCCGATTCATCGAAAAGCTCATCCTCCGACTGGGTCCTCCCTACACCATTGGCAGACACAGCATATCATCCGAGGCCTCTGTGGGAGCCGCCGTCTTCCCTATCGACGGCGACAACGCCGAAGAGCTTGTCTCCCGTGCCGACCGGGCCATGTATCTGGCCAAGGCCTCGGGAACCCGGCGATATGCCTTCTATGACCCGGTCATGGACAAGGAGGAGTCTGCGCGGACCCAGTCCATTCAGGAAATTTCCCGGGCCCTGGCTGAAGACGCCTTCCAGCTCTGCTTCCAGCCCGTCGTCAATCTGCTGTCGGGAGAACTTGTCTATGCGGAAGCTCTGGTCCGATGGAACCACCCCGAGAAGGGGTATCTCTCCCCCCATTCCTTCCTTCCCCTTATTGCCGGAACCGAAGCCACAACGAACCTTGACCACTGGGTCCTTGAAGCCGCCATCGCACAGGTCGCACATTGGCACACGGAAGGCCATCCGATCCCCGTCAGCATCAATCTCGATGCCACAACACTTGCCCAGCCGGCCTTCCCCGACGAAGTCGCCCACTGTCTTCGGGCCCACGCCGAGCTTCCTCCCGGCCTTATTCGCATTGAGGTCCGGGAATGGGTCGAAACAGGCAACCTACCGCGAATCCGTCACACGCTCGAACTCCTCAACAGCATGGGAATCCTCACCTCCCTCGATGATTTTGGACGGGGACCGACGACCCTTCCCGGCCTCACCGCCCTTCCCCTCGAAGGACTCAAGCTTGACCAAAGTGTCATCCTCGACTTTCAAAAGGGCGACCGAAACATGGCTCTTATCGAAGGGGTTGCCTCTCTCGCCCGCTGCCTAGGACACAAGGTAGTGGCCAAGGGTCTCGAAAAGACAAAATACGGACTTCTTCTCGAGAAGCTTGGATGCGACCTCGCCCAGGGGTTCGGCATCTCCTCCCCCCTGCCCTCCGACGAATTTCTTGCCTGGAAAATGGCCTGGACTGAAAGCCCCCTCTCGTTCAGGGAAGATTCCAGAGTCTCCGAGAGCGAACTGCGGATTCTGTGCGTCCTTCTCTCCCACCTTGAATGGATCTATCGGGCCATCCTTGAAGTCCAGCCGATTGACGGGACATCTCCTCCTCCGGCCCCAGAAGATCCCGGACCCTGCCCCGTTCTTCCGTGGTTTTCAGGGGAAGGATACGAGCGTTACAGATCCCTTCCCGTCTTTGACCCGCTTCTCCGGATCACGGAAGAGATCGACGGAATCGTCAGATCCATGTACGGAGAGCTCTCTCGAGGTCACCGTCAGGAAACAATGGCCCATGTCCACCGCCTCCTGGCCCTCAAGGACCGCCTTCAAGCCCTCTATCACTCCCTCCAGAAAGAAGCCCTTCTCCATTCCCTCTCGGAAGACCCTCACACGACCTGATCGTCCGGGTCTGACCCAAGCCGACAAGTAATGTGGGCAAGATCCCAAAGCCATGAAACGTCTTGTGACAGAGATCGGCTCGAGAAAAGTTGCGGGAATTCCCGGAGAACACCTAAGGGGGGGAGACAGGTGGCAGGAACAGATCAGGCGGGCGAACAAGTGGCCGGAGGGGAGGCCTAGAAAAAGAAGGCGACAGCCTTTCCCCCCGACTGTTCATCCTCGTCCCCCGATCCCCCGAAAGGGAGGGCAGGATTCCCAGGATCCGAAAGAAGACACCCATTAGAAATGAACGGGCAGCTCTCCCCCAAAGACCATCCCGTCAGTTTCGGCCTCAAAGTACGCCGCCCGAACCTCGACTCCCCTCTTCCGGGCCTCCTCAAGCGCCCGACGGTAGGCCGGGTCGACTCCGTCGGCCGGAGCGACATACCGGCAGTCCGCCCTCATGACGACAAACAGCAGGAGCGCCCGATCGGACGGCTCCGGAAGATGGCTGAGCTCTTCAAGGTGGCGGATGGCACGGGCCGAGACCGCATCGGGAAAGAGCCCCGCCTCCCCCTCCCGATAGGTCACACTTTTGACCTCGACGAAGACCCTCCGTCCCGCCGTATCGTGGAAGAGATGATCGATCCGGCTTTTCTCCCCCAATGCGATCTCCGACCCCCCATGGGTCCAGTCGGGACAGAGCCCCTTTCCCGGATCAAGAAGCGCCTCGAGAGCCAGGCGGTTCCCCCGGTTGGGATTGATGCCCACGCGAACGCCAGGAAGGGGCTCTGACTGTTCGGTCCGATAGCGGTACCCGGTAGGATTTTTGGGATTTTCGGGAAGGGGAGAGAGAAAGAGAGGGATCCCGGGTCGATCGAGGCAACTCGTGAGCCGTCCGGGGTTGGGACAGTGGCACCAGACCTCGCGTCCGTCGGTCAGGGTCGCAAGAACAGAGAAACGCTTTTCCCGTTTCAGGAATGTGGCCGGAAGAAGCCGGCGTTCATATTTCAAAGGTGTTCTCCGGGGAGAGGTTCCTGATGTGGCCCCCAAAGGCTTTCCGGCCAGAGTAACTCCGTTGACATCCTCCCCTTCCTCTCGCTTCGCAAGCCTTGCAAGCGGAAAGGAAGGGGATTCCAACGGCGGACCAGGCCGCTTCGGTGGGTTCCTGCGACGACGCCCCGACTTCGGGCGAAGTG
>JBMFWG010000017.1:0-40122 GCA_049965515.1 Leptospirillia bacterium | reverse complement strand
AACAGAAAATATCCCTGTTTGGAGGATGATGAGCAAGATGGCAGGACTCACTGTTGTCAGTCGTGAGAGGTGGTAAAGAATTTCCCCTATCAGCCCCCTTCTGACAAATCCCCCTTGATAATTAATTAACCAATCTCCAATGTTAAATCCTTCATGAAAGCCAATCTGATTCCACGCTCCAACAGCGATGAAGACGAGGATGATCAGAAAGTAGGGGACAAGGAATTTTTTCAAATACTTATTCAGAGTCCCTCGATCGATCGAACGCGCTGAAAAAGAAATTTTATTCACTTTGTTGGAGTACACTTTTTCTCCCGTCAAAATTTTTGCCTCGTCCGCAGAATCTGTGGTGGTCGAGGTTTTTCCTCGGAAAGGGGCCGGGCCAGTCTGCCCGGAATGCGGAAGGCAAACTGCCGCCATGATCCCCGAAGAACCCGCCGTTCTCCGGTGGAGAGATCGACGATGGGCGAGACCGGAAACCCCGGCTTGAAGCCACCGTCGACGAGGGCAAGATCGGGAAAGACTGTCCGGATATCCTCCGGAGTCGTCAGGGGCGGTTGGCCCGAAGGGTTAAGGCTTGTGCCCGAGAGGGGGGCATCGAGAAAGACGAGAAATTGCCGAAGAACCGGATCCGGAGGGATCCGGAAGGCGACTTTCCCGTTCTTGGCCATCCCCAAAGAACGCGCCAGCGGAGTCGCAGGGAGAAGAAAGGTCAAAAACTTTGGAGGATCGGTCAAAAGGCGCCTTCGGCGCGGATCCCCCGGAAGCGTGGCAAACCGGGCCACCACCTGAAGGCTCCCCGCAAGATAGAGAACGGGTTTTCCGTGAGGGCGCCCCTTGATTTTATAGAGGCGTTGTTTGTCTTCCTGGGTGCGCCAGAGGGGAACTTCGGCGAGGGCATAGGCGTATTCTGCCGGAAATCCCAGAACTCCTCCCTGTCTCAGCCATTGCCGGATGGCGCTCCAGCCGGGCCTATGGGCGAGGACCGGAAAGACCGGCGGCTCCACTCCCCTCCCCCTTTTTCTCGGGTTTCCCCTCCCCGTCTGCCATGATTTCCCGGAGGGCGATGTCGGGGCGGACCTGTCCGCCCTTGAGCCGGAGTGTTCCCATGATCCGGTAGGCCGCGTCCCGGGCACGAGCGAGGGTCTCTCCCCGGCCCACCGCCGTCAGGACCCTCCCGCCGGAGGAGCAGAGGACGCCATTCTTTCGCTCGACTCCCGCAAAGTAGATGGCTCCGTCGGGAAATGCTGTCCCGTCGGAGGGAAGTCCTTCGATGGGGTCTCCGGTGACGGGCTTTTCCGGATAGCCGGCCGAAGCCAGGACAACCCCCACCCGGGGAGAGGGGGCTATCTTCCCGTGGCTTTTGAGGTCTCCCGCGGCGATCTCCTCCATCAGGGGGAGGGCCTCCTCCCCAAGAGATTCAAAGAGAACCTGGGCCTCGGGATCCCCCATCCGGGCATTGAATTCCAGGACAGAAGGTCCCTCGTCGGTCATCATGAGTCCGGCATAAAGGAAGCCTGAAAAAGGGGCCTCGTCCTTGGACAGCCCCCAGAGGCAGCGTTCGATGATCTCGCAGGCTCTCTCCTGATCCCGGGACCCCCAGCCCGGGACGGGCGTCAGGACCCCCATCCCTCCGGTATTGGGCCCCTTGTCCCCCTCTCCGATCCGCTTGAAGTCCCGGACCGTGGGAAAGGGAACGAAGGTCTTTCCGTCGGTGGCCACGATGAAGGAGACTTCCGGGCCCGAAAGCGCCTTCTCGATAAAGACAACCTCTCCGCCAGGAACTTCCTTGCGGTCAAGATAACGTCCGAGAGCCTCTTCCCATTCCTCGCGGGTTGAGACCACGGCGACCCCCTTGCCCTGGGCCAGGCCGTCGGCTTTGAGGACCAGCGGCAGTCCCCATCTTTTGAGGCATTCCTGGGCCTCCTCCCTTCGGGTGACGATCTTCCAGGGGGCGGTGGGAATCCCTGCCCGTTCCATCAAAGCCTTGGCAAAGGTCTTGGATCCTTCAATCCGGGCGGCCCGGGCCGTGGGGCCTACCACCGGAATCCCCCGCTCAAGACAGGCATCCACCAGCCCCTCCATCAGGGGCTTTTCCGGACCCACCACCACGAGCCCGCATCCGGCATCGGCAATGGCCTTGGCCGCACGTCGCGGATCCTCCGGAAGGGCCGGAGCGCGTTGAACCCCCTCCATCCCGTCGTTGCCGGGAAAAAGGATAAGGCGCGATTTTGTCCGGGCGCGCTGGAGGGCCGAGACAAGAGCATGTTCCCTGGCCCCCGAGCCGATCACCCCGATCGTCTTTTCCATTGTCGGTCCTTTCCTTGTGGTATCAGTGCTTGAAGTGGCGAACGCCCGTCAGGATCATGAACATTCCGTATTCGTCGGCGGCCTCGAAGACCTCCTTGTCCCGGATCGATCCTCCGGGCTGGACGATTCCGGCCACACCAAGCTTGGCTGCTTCGTCGATTCCGTCGCGGAAGGGGAAGAACGCGTCGGAGGCCAGGACTGTTCCCTGGGTGGTCCGATTGGCCTTCATACCGGAGAGCCTCACCGAGTCGACCCGGCTCATCTGTCCGGCCCCGATTCCGACGGTGACCCGATCCTTGACCAGAATGATGGAGTTAGAGCGCACATGCTTCCCGACGGTGAAGGCAAAGAGGGCATCCTCCCACTCGCTGTCGGTGGGAACACGCTTGGTGGCCAGGGAGACCTTGTCCCGAGAGGGCATAACGATCCTGTCCGGGGTTTGCACGAGAAGGCCCCCCGAGACGGATCGAAGTTCGAGGATCTCCTTCTCCCCTGCCCTCTCGCCAAAGGCGTCGGGTGCCTCGAGGAGCCGGATGTCCTTTTTCTTGGTCAGGACGTCGAGGGCCTCCGGGGAAAATCCTGGGGCGATGACCACCTCGAGAAAGATTTTGGCCATCTCCCGGGCCGTCTCCTCGTCCACGACGCGATTCATGGCGACCACGCCCCCGAAGGATGAGACAGGATCTGTATCCCGCGCCTTGCAATAGGTGTCCAAAAGGGAATCGCCGGTGGCGGCGCCGCAAGGATTGTTGTGCTTGACGATCACCGTCGCAGGGGTTGAAAACTCCTTCACCAGGGCCAGGGCCGAATGGGCATCAAGCACGTTGTTGTAGGAAAGCTCCTTGCCCCAGCGTTTGACGGCGGAGCCCACACCGCGGTCGGCGGGATCGGAGGAGCGGTAGAAGGCCCCCTTCTGATGGGGATTTTCCCCGTAGCGGAGGGGTTGGGCCAGGGTGAAGACCGGGCGGAAAATTGCCGGAAATTCTTCTTTAGTCTCCCCGGAGAGATAGGCGGTGATCGCCGCATCGTAGGCAGAGGTCATCTGGAAGGCCTTGGCGGCGAGCTCCCGGCGTAACTCCAGCGGTATCGGGTTTTTTGCCTCAATCAACGCAAGAATACGCTCGTAGTCGGCGGGATCCACCAAAATGACGACATCCTGGAAGTTCTTTGACGAGGCCCGGACCATGGCGGGACCACCGATATCGATCTGTTCGCAGGCCTCGTCGAGAGTCGTTCCGGCCTTGGACACCGTTTTTTCGAAAGGATAGAGGTTGATACAGACGAGATCGATGGGCGTGATCCCGTGGGTCTTCATCTCGGCTTGGTGGCCAGGATCCTTTTTCTTTCCGAGGATGCCTCCGTGGATCTTGGGATGGAGGGTCTTCACCCGCCCACCGAGGATCTCGGGAAAATTCGTGACACTAGAGACGTCCGTCACAGCGACACCGGCGGAACGAAGCGCCGCAGCCGTCCCTCCGGTGGAGAGGATTTCAATGCCGGCGGCGGCCAGGCGTCGGGCGAAGCCGTCGATGCCGGTTTTATCGGAGACGCTGATCAGTGCGCGTCGAATTTCCTGGGAGGACTGAGCCATGAATTCTCCTTGAAAAGAGAGGGTGATGTTGTTGAGTCCTGTCCCTTGTGGGCAGGACCGGTTTGCGACGTGTTTTCTCTCTCCGTTAAAAGACTTTGAGAAAGGGTGGGGGAAGCTTTGACAGCCCATCGACAAACGAAGGGATCAGATAGACATCGGATTCGATGATGGGGGTCGGGTCCGAGGCGCCCCTACGAGGAACAAGGATCGTTCCCAGATAGATTGTCGTTCCCAGAACCCCTCCGATTTCATGCACGAATCCCCCGTGGGGTCCGTTCTGGACCAGGAGCACCGGATGGCCCACGAACTTTCGGGCCACCCGCTCCGGAAGAACCGTCGTCCGAAACGGCCGCTTGGGCCGCACCTGGTAGACGGGGGTCCGGCCATACTCATAAAATTTCAGAAGGGAGGCATTGGAGTATCCGTCGACGACCCAGGCGACGGGACGCCGGGATGGCGGGAGACTGGCCACCAGCCTCCGGATCATCCGGTCCTCCGTGCCAAATCCCGCCATCCGTCCCGTGGGGTCCACCTTCGGATTAATGGGAATCACCGGCCAGAAAATCTGGACCCCCACGGCAAGGTTGGCAAAGATCCCAAGAGCCACCCCGGCCACGGCCAACCTTCGGAAGGCCGGTCGGAAGGACCAGGAGGAGATCATGGCGGAGGCGACAAGGACGGCTCCGATGTACCCCTCCACAGGCCAGTTGGCCTCGACCTTGGCCTTGAGACTCGAATAGGCAAAGAAGAGAAGGATGGGATAGGAGGTGATCCAAAAGTAGAAGACCGGACCGGCGGGGTTTCTCCGGATTTCCCGGATCCCCCAGAGGGCTGCGGCAATCAGGATCAGGTAGATGATCGGCGTCATGACCCCGAACTGACCGCCGAGATAGTCCAGGAGCCCTGAAAGGGGTGAATACTGATGGGCCTCCATTCCATGGTGCCACTGGAACCGGAAGGAGGCCCAGTGGTGCTCCTGGTTCCACAGGATGACCGGGGTAAAAAGAAAAAGTGCCAGAAAGGCCGCTCCCCAGAGGGAGGGGCGAAAAAGCCACCGGCGATGCTTTGGCGAGGCCAGAAGGAAGAGGAGAAGGAGCGGGCCCAGAAGAACCATGGTGTATTTGGAGAGGAGACCCAGTCCGAACCAGAGGCCCGAAAGCACCATCGACCGTCCGCTTCCTGTCTCCAGTGCGTGGTAGAACTGCCAGAGAGTGAGCGCAAAGAAAAAGATGACGAGGGAGTCGGGGGTGATGATGAAGGCTCCCGCGGAGAAAAGAAGCGAGGCCGTTATGAGGAGGACGGCCCAGACTCCCGCCCAGCGGTCTTTCAGGAACTCCTTGCCCATTTTGTAGAGAAGGAAGGGGATGGCCACCGAGACTAGGAGTGCGGCCATCCGGATTCCCAGACGGTTCGTTCCGAAGAGATGGGTAAAGGCGGCCATGGTCCAGGCAATTCCCGGAGGATGGTCGAAGTAGCTCATCCGGGGATGGAGCGACCAGATCCAGTAATAGGCCTCGTCGGCCACCAGACCCGCCTTGGCCGCCAGAACCAGGTGAAAGAGAAAAAAGAAAGAGACCAGGGCCAGGACAAACTTTCCCGGCTCCTTCCGGAGGATCATGAGTCCCCTCCCCCTCTCCTGGCCCGTCCGTATTTTTTCCGGAAGGTCAGGATAATCCGGAGGCTGTTGAGAAGGATCCGGCGATTCAGGGTGGACTGGCCCAGGATCCGGTCCCGAAAAGTGATGGGGCGCTCGGCGAGACGATGGCCATTCTGGTGGACGATCAACAGGATCTCCTGGAGCACCGAGGGTCCCCGGCTCTCAAGTCGTTCCCAGGGGATCTCCGCGAGAAGCTCCCGGCGAAAGATCCGGAATCCGGAGGTGGCGTCCCGGTAAGGGAGCCCCAGAACGGCACGGATATAGAGGTTGGCCGCCAGGGTCAGAAGTCTCCGGGCAAGGGGTCTCCCCTCCTCCCGTCCTCCCGGGACAAGCCGCGATCCGATCACCCCCCCTGCGTCCGGGGTGATCCCGGAGAGTAGGCCCGGAAGATCGTCGGGGGCGTGGGAGCCGTCGGCATCCATCTCCCCGATCAGGGGCACCCCCATGTGAAGAGCCTGGAGGTAGCCGTCGATTCCGGCGGGTCCCCGTCCCTTGTTGTCGAGCCGTTCAAGGAGATAGACGTGGGCTTCGTGGGCCTTCTGGAAAGCCCGGACCCGGTCCGAGGTGCCGTCCGGGGAGTGGTCGTCCACGACCAGAACTCCGAATTCTTCCCCCTGGGCGAGGATGCGGGAGAGGAGGTCGTCGATATTTTCCGACTCGTTATAGGTGGGGATGGTCATCAGGACCCGGGGGGGGCGCTTCGGAAGACGGGGCGGGACGAAGAAAAGGGCCCGGGTTCCAGGAAGGGCGGCCAGCGTCAGGGTCAGGGCTCCGGAGATTCCTCCTGGCCTGGAAGGGATCGCTCCGCTCACGAGGATGTCCTCCCCCTATTTTTCGAATGGGCTGCCTCAAGCTGGCGCGCTACCGCCTCGTAAACCTGCCGGGCGTCGATTGCCTCCATGCAGGAGGGATGGATGTCACAGGTGCGGCGGTAGCAGGGGGCGCAGGAAAGAGGCGTCACGATCTTCTCGCCCCGTCCGAAGAGTTCGATCTCATGGGGCTGGGTGGATCCGAAGATGGCGACGACGGGGCGCCCGGTGGCCAGCGCCACGTGCATTCCCAGGGTATCTCCGGTGACCACGACGGAGCAGAGGGAGACCAGGGCCGAGAAGACTCCGAGAGAGAGATTCGAGCCGGCCTCCTTGACGTAAGGGCTGGTGATCCGGCGGGCGATTTCAGCATTTCGGGTGGACTCGCGGTCGCCTCCCAGAAGGAGAACGGGGATTTTGGCCTTTTCAAGCTCCCGGATCAGCTCGAGGTAGCCAAGAACCGTCCAGTCCTTGTTCACGAAGACGCCCCCGGCCCCGGTATTGAGTCCGACGAGGGGATCGGAGGAAGACAGCCCCTGTCCCGCCAGAAGGCGGCGGGCCGTTTCGAGGTCCCGGGAAGAGACGTCAAGATGGTAGTCGTCGATCTCCCGGTCGTAAGGAATTTTCACCGCCCGGGCCAAAAGGTCGGGATAGGTGCGGGTGTTGCCGTAGAACTTTTCCGGGTTGTCGAGTCCGAGACGGAAGTAGTAGGCCATCTCCGGGTTGAGGGGATAGACGGCGCCCCGGGCATCAAGCCCCATTCCCCTCTTGTCGGTGGCATGGGCCACCATGGCCAGGGCGGCCACCTCGGGCTCCTTGTCCAGGGAGAGGACCAGATCGAAGTGCTCCACATGAAGGCGAAAGAGCATCTGGGGGGAGAGAGTCCAGATCCTGTCGACCAGAGAGGAGGGAACGAGGGGAAGGGCTCCCGGAGCGGTGATCCAGGTGATATGGGAGTGGGGATGGGCCCGCCTGATTCCCCCCAGCAGGATGGTTGTCCGGAGAACGTCTCCCAGGGCGCCGGTCTTCAGAACCAGAATCCTGAATCCCTGGGGGGAATATTCGGGGCAGCCTTCGCAGGTTCGGGCGAAACGACAGGGACGGTCTCCGATATAGTGGCGGCAGTCGAGGGCCACGGGGAAGCTCCCCTCTCCGGCCTCGCGGCTAAAATCCCGCCAGCCGTCGGGGAGGGAGGGGCGTCCTTCGTCTTTTGAAAGCCTTTCCGTCACGAATGTCCTTTCTTCGAGGGCGGAATCCGGAAGGGAATCCGGTGAAATCCGATAAGCCAGTCCATGTAGAAGATGCGGGCCGGATGTCCTCGTCTCATGACCACAAAGGGTTTGAGGGGGATCACCCGGTCGAAGGTTCCGGGAGGATAAAAGGTCCTCGGATCGACCCGGTACTTGTCGGTCGAGACAAAGAGTCCGTTTTCGCCAATAAAGCGCTGGGGATCGGTCCAGAAGTCGAAGCCGGTGATCTCATGGGACAGACATATTGTATGGTAAGGCTGGTCCAGATAAAAGGCCAGAAGGTCCGCCGTATTGAAGTGTTCGGCGGCAAAGAAAAAATGGGGAGTGACCCGTCCGGGGTGGCGGGCCATTTCCTGACGGACCACCCCGGCTAGCTCTCGAAATCCGAAGAGATCGTTGGTGATATCGACCCAGAGAGGGACGGAGGGAGGAAGGACCACTGGCCGAAAGAAGAGCTGAAGGGTCGTCAGAAGGGCGAGGGTCGCTCCCAGAGCGACTCCACCGAGGGCCCAGGAGGAGAGGCGCTTCCGGTTCGGCTGGACCCAGAGAAGTGCCAGGAGAGGGAGGGCCGTGAGATAGCCCATCGCTGGCCAGTGGGGAAGGATCGGATGGAGAAGACCGATGGCATTGAAAAAGAGGAGCGGAACCACGGAGAAGATCCACAAAAGCTTCAGGGTGACCGGGTCCGCTCCGTCCGGAGGCGGGACGCTGAATTTCCTGAAGGACCAGAGGGCGTACACGAGAAGAACAAAGAGAATGGGAGAGACATAACCCAGCTGTCCGAAGACCATCTGGTAGAAGGGAACCCAGGAAAAGTGCCATTCGAAGGAGCCGAGTCCGTGATTTCCCTGGAAGGCGAAGGAGGCCCATCCGTGGGTCGCGTTCCAGTAGAAGAGTGGCGTGGCGACCAGGAGGCCCGCTCCCAGTGCCAGATAGGGGGCCGGAGAGAGAAGGAGAAAGCGATGGCGTCTTGAGGCGGCCAGAAAGAGGAAGGTTCCGGCCGCCAGAAGGACGCCATTGTATTTTGAGAGAAGGGCGAGGCCAAAGGTGGCTCCCAGAAGAAGCCATCCACCAAAGCGCGTTCTTGTGTCCAGGGCCTCATAGCGGGAAAAGAGAACGGTGGCCACAAGAAGGTGAAGGAGCCAGAAGACCGAGAGCGGAGCGTCGGGAAGCATCAGCATGGAGCCCAGATAGCCAAACAAAGGCACGGCATTGAGGAGCAGGAGGCTTCCCGTCAGCATTCCCCGGGAAGGGAAAAGGCGAAGGGAGATCATAGTCAACAGGATCGTGGAGAGAAGGAAGAGAAGCGGGGCAAAGAGGCGGACACCGAAGGCATTCCAGCCGGCCAGGGCCATGCCGGTCCGGATCAGGAGAGCCACCATGAGCGGGTGATCGTAGTAGCTCGCCGAAGGATGGGCGGCATACATGAAGTAGTGCGCCTCATCGTTGCCCAGATCGAAGCGGCCGATCATGAAGAGGCGAAAGAGGGTGGGAAGCAGGAGGAGTCCCCCGGAGAGAAGGAGAAAGCGCCGGGGCGAAAGGGATTGGAGAAAGGTCCTCATGGACGGGGGGAACCGGAAAAGAGAGGGGACAGGACGGGAATCCGGGAGAGAACCCGAACCACAAAGATCCCCGTGGCCACTCCGATAGCGGCTCCCCCCATGACATCGAAGGGGTAGTGGACCCCGAGGTAGACTCGAGAATATCCCACGATGGCGGCGAAGACGGCAGCATAGGGGGTGGCCCGTGGATAAATCAGGGAAATGATCGTCGCCTCGCAAAAGATATTGACGGCATGGCTGGAGGGGAAGCTGTAGGAGTCGGAGCATCCGAGAGGAAGATGAGCCGGGGACTCTCCGTGGCAGGGACGGATCCGGTGAAAGAGGGACTTGAGAATGCGGCTGGCCAGCGGATCGGAGAGTGCCACTCCCACTCCGGCGGAGAGGACAAGGGCCCGTCCCCGTCCGCCGCCCCACAAGAGAAGAAAAAAGACCGCCACGACGAGCCCCACCACGAAGTTCTCCGGACGCGTCACGAAAATGAAGGTCGCGTTCAGCCAGGGCGGATGGGGGGCGTAGAGGATATTATGGTAGAGGGAGAGATCGAGGGAGGCCAGACCATTCATTCCGGGGTGGCGTCTCCGGAAGATCCCCTGAGCTGGCGAAGCTCGCAAGAGAGTTGTGCCACGGTCTTTTCAAGATACTCGAGACGCTCCTGGGTCGGGTCGGGCATGTCCTGGTGGTTCAGTGTCCACTCGGGGTAGCCCGGCTCCTTGCTTCGGACGACCCGTCCGGGGATCCCCACCACGGTGGAATGCGGGGGAATCGACCGAAGGACCACGGCGTTGGAGCCAACCCGGACGCCCTCGCCGATTGTGATGTTTCCCAGGATCTTGGCGCCGGCGCCCACAAGAACATGATTCCCCAATGTGGGGTGGCGTTTCTGTCCCTTTTCCTTTCCGGTTCCTCCAAGGCTCACCCCCTGATAGAGGGTCACATCCTCACCGATGATCGTCGTCTCTCCGATGACAACCCCCATGCCGTGGTCAATGAAGAATCCGGACCCGATAGTGGCCGCCGGATGGATCTCCACACCGGTGAGGAATCGGGCAAGAAGCGAGAGGAGGCGGGCGGAAAGCGTCCTCCTGCGGCGGTAGAGGGCATGGGCAATCCGGTAAAGAACAACGGCATGAAACCCCGGATATGTCAGGAGGACGGCCCAGCGGCTCCGGGCAGCCGGATCGCGTTCGAACACCGCCCCGAAGTCCCGGGAGAGGATCTCCCGAAATGAGGCCGACTTGAGATGCGTCACCCCTTCGGCGGAGGTACAGGCCCGGCTCACGGGGACGACATCTCCACAACGGTAGCCACCGCCCAGACGGCAATCCCCTCTTCCCGTCCGGTAAATCCCATTCGCTCGGTTGTCGTGGCCTTGATGGAGACATCGCCCCCGGCGATTCCGAGGCAGGCGGAGAGCTCGGCGGTCATGGCCGGAATGTGCGGAGAAATTCGGGGACGTTCGGCAAGGATGGTAATGTCGACCTGATGAGGGCGGTACCCGCGGCCCCGCAGAAGCCCCGCCACCTCCCGAAGGAAGAAGCGGCTGTCCTTGCCCTTGTATCGGGGATCCGAGGGGGGAAAGTGGTGGCCGATGTCCCCCAGTGCCAGGGTTCCCAGAAGGGCGTCGCACAGGGCGTGGATGACGGCATCGGCATCGGAGTGGCCGTCGAGACCCCGGTCATGGGGAATCGTGACACCCCCCAGAACCAGGGGCCTGCCTTCTTTGAAGGGGTGGACATCGACCCCCTGACCGACCCGGATCATTGCGCGGGATTCCTTTCATCAACAGGGTTTGAGGTGAGACTGAAAGACCCAAGCCCAGGATCCGGAGGAGCTGGGCATTGTCGATCCGTGAGTATCCCTCTATCCCAGACCTATGGCCGGAGCCTTGGGCCTAGAGGGAAAGATCCTCCGGCCTTGTGATCTTCCGGTTGCGTCCGGAGCCCAGGACCAGATGGAACGGGATCCCCGCCCCGAGGAAAAGGCTGGCCTCATCAGTAAATTCTCGTTCTTCGAGGCGGGCCTGGTCAAGGGCTGCCAGAAAAAGGTCCCGGGGACCGCCCTGGGGGGTCTGGGCCGCCACCATATTGTCTCGGGGAACGATTTCTGCAACCCGCACCAGGGGTCCTTCGGACCGTTCTGTCCGCCAGAGGGTATCGGCCACAGGAACGCCGACCCCCACGGCTTTTCCCTCGCCGAGGGCCCGGAGGGTCTCGGCCAGGATCTCGGCGGAGAGAAAGGGTCGGGCGGCATCATGGACAAGGGCGCCGAAGAGCTCCGGGAAGCGCTCGAAGAGTAGGCGGACCCCCCGGTCCACCGTATCCTGACGACGCGCCCCTCCCACGAAGACGTCGAGCCGTCCCGAAGCGATTCGGTCGGGGTAGTCTGCCGCAAGATCGCTTTTGACCTTGTCGGCATAGGCCTTTGGCATTCCGAGGGCGATGGCCCCTACTCCAGGGCTTTCCAGAAAGGGAAGAAGGGCCTTCCGGTAGACGGGGAGGCCGTCGATCTCAAGAAACTGTTTGGGAATCGGGGTCCCCATCCGAAGCCCCTGCCCTCCTGCCGCGAGAACGATGCCGACCGTCCTCACGAGGAGCTCTCCTTCGAGGCGCTGCCCTCGTCATGCTCCCGGATGCGTCCGAAAATCATGCGTCCCGCCGAGGTCTGAAGGACGCTCGTCACCACGACGTCGACATTTTTTCCGATGAGCCGTCGGCTGTTGTCCACGACGATCATCGTTCCGTCCTCGAGATATCCGACGGCCTGGCCCGGCTCCTTCCCATCCTTGATGAGGAAGACCCGCATGATCTCCCCCGGCAGAACGACCGGCTTGACGGCATTGGCCAGATCATTGATATTGAGGACCCGGACCCCCTGAAGCTCGGCCACCTTGTTCAGGTTGAGGTCGTTTGTGATGATGACGGCCTTCATTCGCCGCCCCAGGGCCACGAGCTTTGAGTCGACCTCCCGGATATGGGGGAAATCGTCATCAGTAATTTCGATCTTGATGCCGGGAGTGGTGCGCATGCGCTGGAGGATGTCGAGTCCCCGCCGTCCGCGGGTGCGCTTCATGGTGTCGGGGGAGTCGGCGATGAACTGGAGCTCGTGAATCACGAACTGGGGAACGGTAAAGATGCCTTCGGCGAAGCCGGTCATGGCGATGTCCGCGATGCGGCCATCGATGATGACGCTGGTGTCAAGGAGCTTGGGAGGGACCGCCCGGTAGCCCTCGAGCCAGAAGGAGAGGAAGGAGCCGGCATACTGGAATTCCCGTCCGGCCCGAATCCCCACGATCATCCCGAAATAGCCCATGATCAGTCCGATAAAGACATCGAGAGGGGCCGTCTGCTCCAGCGTCATATGAAAGAGGGATCCGGTGGAGTAGGTCAGGACTCCGGCGGCGATCAGCCCCCCGTAAAGACCGATGATCCCTCCCAGCATGATGCGCAGGGGAACCTTTCGAAAAAGATACTGGAGAAAGAGGGCGGATCCTCCCACGGCCATGCCGATTCCCAGGCCCACCGGCCAGGGGTCGTTACGGATCCCGGAAAAGACATAGATCCCGGCGGTGGCAGTCGCGACCAGAAAAAACATCTGGGTCATCATGGAGCGGTTCATCTGCAAGGGGGCGTCTCCTTCAGGCCGGAGCTAATGGTGGCGGCGGAAAACAGGAACGGAGTGGAGAACGGTACCTTGTCGCAGTCCCGTCCCGATCCGCTCTTCCGTCACGAGGACATAGGCCATGATAAACATAAAGAGAAGGGAGAAGGAACCCCCCCACATGGGATGGGCGAGACCCGCGAGCAGGAGATTGAGCAGAAATCCCACGGTCATCCCCTTCAGAAGTCGCATCGTCTCCGACGGATCCTTGTCCCGAAGGATCCGCCCCGACCAGACAAAGAGGATCAGGGCGAAGGAGATGACCCCCAAAAGACCGTATTCGGCGAGAAGGTTGAAGAAAATGTTGTGGCCGTGGGAGGCAAAATCCGGGAGGCGATAGATCTTGTGAATATTGGCCATCTGGAAGGTGTCAGGCCCTATTCCCAAAAGAGGGTGGTCGTGGAAGATCTGAAGGGCCCCGGCCCACGCCTCATAACGGCTGGTGAAGGACCCATCCTTCGTGGGGGCGATGACCGAGGCCATCTCCCATTGAAGATGGGGAGAGAGGGAATACAGAAGGCCCGCCCCGGCGGCCATGGCCGCGAGGACTCCCCCCAGGATTTTCCAGTGGCGGCCAATGAGAAGAAGCGCCGCCGAGGCCACGGGAATGGAAATCAGAAAGGCTCGGGCATGGCACAGGAGGAGGCTTCCGGCCAGAAGCAGGAGAAGCGGCAGGAAGAACTTCCAGGTGAGCCCCGAGAGTTTCGGAAGGGTCCAGGCCCCCAGAAAAAGAAGGAAGGAGGTGGAGATGAACTGGGCCGACGAATTCTTGTCGCCGAGGTTCATCATCTCCATGTTGGGATCCCCCAGGGCTATCATCTTGTAGAGGCCGACGGCAGCTCCGGCGGCTAGTCCCGTGGCCAGGGCGACAAGGGAGATCCGGAAGGTGCGGGCGCGGTCCGGGAAGAGGAGGAACGCTCCCGAAAAGACCACCCAGGACATCAGGGTCTCCAGATCCCCCCAGAATCCCCGAAGGGCCTGGTGGGTGTTGAGGGAGTGAAGGGCCGAAAGAAGGGACGAGAGGGTAAAGAGGAAGACCGGGAGCCCCAGGATCAGGATGCGGGGAGCCGGCTCATAGGCGCGATCCCGGAGGTGAAGCAGGACCAGCAGGAAGGAGAGGACGAGAAAGGTCTCCTTCAGGGCCTCGGAGAAGGGGAGGTTAAAGACAAAGACAGAAAAGATGGCATAGAACAACCTTTCGTCTGTCAGCTTGGACATGAGAGGGCTCACATGGTTCTCCGGGCCTGTCGGTGGGGTCGTGCCAGGGGACCACGGTCCCCCCTTCCCCTTCCTTCCGGAAGGTGAAAGGTTCTGGCAATAGCGCTTAGAATTTGCCGAAAATCACTCCTTCTTCTTCTTTTCGGCGAAAAAAATCCAACGCTGTATTATACCCGATTCCATAGATTTCTTCTATGGAGGAGAGGGAGAAAAGGGGATGGCTTCCCGTGGGAACAAGAAGGGTCGCGTCGGCAAATGTGCGCTCAAGAAGGGACGCCCGGGCGACCGAGAGCCACAGGGGACCGGTAGCCATGGTCAGCCAGTTCTCCCGCGAGCGGCTCCGGAGCGTTCCCCTCCCCTTCTCCCCGGGATGGACGTTGACATCGACGCCGACAATGACCTCCCCGGGGAAGATTCGCCGGGCTTCCCGGGCTGGCAGGATCGAGAGGACCCCGCCGTCGAGATAGTCCATTCCTCCCAGCGTCACCGGGGTGAAGAGCGGCGGAAGGGCCGAGCTCGCCGCCACGGCCGGGGCGATCTCTCCCTGGGAAAGGGTCTCGAGAGTCCTTCGGCTCCAGTTTGTGACCACGGCATAAAGGGGAACGGGGAGCTCCTCGAATCGCCGCCGGGGGAGGGCTTCTTCAAGGAGTTCCCGGACACGATCGCCGGAGAAGATTCCCCGGCGGGAGAAGGCGAAGCGAAGGATCCTGCGGGGGGTCAGATCCCGGATGAGAGCCAGGGGCGTCCCTGTGGTACAATCCCATGACGAATAGAGGGCCCCGGCCAAGGCTCCGGCGCTGGTCCCCACGATCGCCTTGGGCCTGAGCCCCCTCTCCTCCATGGCGGCGAGGACCCCGAGGTGGGCCACCCCCCGGGCCGCTCCGCCGGAGAGGACGAGGATGGGGCGAATGTCCCTGTCCAACAGTCAGCTCCCTTCTTTCATCCAGACATTGTGATCCATTGGCGAGGCATCGACGCTATGAGTCTACATCAATTGAGGACACGGGAGGAGCTTGTCTGCTCCGACCGAGAGAACCTTTGGCACCCCTTTGCCGACCTCTCCCGGTGGGAGAGAGAGGATCCTCCCGTCATCGTCTCGGGGGAGGGCGTCTGGCTCACCGACATGAATGGCCACCGGATGCTCGATGGCACGGCCTCTCTCTGGGTGAACCTTCTGGGCCATCGAAGGCCCGAGCTCGATCGGGCCCTTTCTCACCAGACCGGCCTTATCGCCCACTCCACCTTCCTGGGCGCAACCCACGAAGGGGCCGTTCTTCTGGGGGAGAAGCTTCTCGCCCTTTCTCCCCCGGGGCTGACCCGCGTCTTCTACTCCGACAACGGGTCGACCGCCGTTGAAATCGCCATGAAGCTGGCCTTTCTGGCCATGAGAAACCGGGCCAAAAAAAAGGGCCGAACTCCGCCATCCCGATTCTTCTCCCTGGAGCGGGGCTATCACGGAGATACCTTAGGCGCCGTGGGAGCGGGAGCCATCGAGCGCTTCCATGCTGTCTTCGGTCCCCTCGTCCGGCCGTCGGTCACGGCTCCGGCCCCCGATTGCGCCCAGTGTCCCCTGGGGCTTGTCCACCCGGGGTGCCGACTCGCCTGCGCCGACGTGGCGGTCGAGCAGATCCGCTCTCACCGAGAGGAGCTGGTGGCGGTCATGGTGGAGCCCCTTCTCCAGGCGGCGGGAGGGATGATCGTCTGGCCCCGGGGATTCCTCTCCCGCATCGCCGAGGCGGCGCGAAGCGAAGGGCTCCTTCTGATCGCCGACGAGGTCGCCACCGGCTTTGGCCGGACGGGGACCCTGTTTGCTTGCGAGCAGGAAGGGGTGATCCCCGACCTCCTGGCCGTGGGCAAGGCCCTGACCGGGGGATATCTTCCGCTGGCGGCCACCCTGGCTACGGAGCCCCTCTACGAAGCGGTCCGGGAGGATCCCGGGACCTTCTACCACGGCCACAGCTATACCGCGAACCCCCTGGCCTGCCGGGTCGCGCTGGCTGTGCTGGAGGTTCTCGATCGGGAGGACCTCCTGTCGTCTCTCCCCTTAAAACGTGCCCGAATCGAAGCGGAATGGGAACCCCTCACTCGCCATCCCCATGTCGATAATTTTCGGGCGCTGGGGCTGGTGGCCGCCTTTGACCTTTCTCCGCCCCGTCAGACCTCCTCGGGGGTTGAGAGTCCGGCGCTCCTTCAGGAATGGACCCGGAAGATCGGGGAGAGGGCCCGGGAGAGCGGGCTTCTCATCCGTCCCCTGGGGCCCACGCTCTATCTGATTCCCCCCCTTTCCGCCACAGTGGAGGAGGTGGGGCTCATGGCCCGACTCCTCCGGGAGGCGGTGGAGTCGGTTCTCCCCTCTTCTGCTTAGTCTGGCCCCCTCCGAAAGGCGAGCCTGAACCTGTGGCAAGCCTGTGGTAAGATAGTCCGATGAAAAAGAGTTTCTCATGTTTTGATACGGATTTTTCCGTCTTCCCGAAAGGATGTCGCGTGCCCTTCTTGTCTTCTCGCCGTCTGTTGTCTTTTGCTCTGCCCCTTCTTCTCGTCGGCCTCTTAGGATTCTCCCCATCATTCGGGGAGGCTCTCCCCGAAGCCGAAGCCCCGGAGCCGGCGCTCGTCTTTACCGTGGTGGCCAGCAAGGAGGGCGAGCCCGACCATTCTGTCCATCGGATCACCTACACGATTGCGGCAAAGGCCATGCGCATCGATGCCCCGGGTCCGGAGGGGAACCGCAGCTATCTCTGGAATCTTTCCACCCGGACGGTGGCCGCTCTGGACAATGACAAGAAAACCTATCACTCCGACAGCCTCGACAAGATCATGGGTTTTGTCGACTTTTCCCAGCTTCTGGGCCAGTATGCCGGCAACAATCCCAAGGACCGGGTGATTCAGGGCACCACCCCCCGGACGGTGGCTGGGGTGACCTGTACCGATCGCACGATCCTCCATCGCTTCAAGGGGCGGGTCGTGGGCATGGTCAACGGGGACCAGAAGATTGTGCTGTGTCAGGCGACGACCTTTCCGGGAAGCGACCTCTACGATTCCTTCCAGCAGGCTCTGGCGAAACTTGCCGTAAAAAATGCCCCCAAGACCGCCTCCCCTCTCCCCGGAATTTCTCCCCTGTCCCTGGAAACGGTGCGGACCACGGACTACTCCAAAGGGTTTCTGGTGAAGATCCTATCGGCCCTTCATCTCTATGACAGCTCCCGTATTCCGGCCCGGACCCGGGAGAGGGAGGTGGTGGAGTCCCTGGCCGTCATGCCGGTTTCTTCGGCCACTTTTGAGATCCCCGTCTCCTACCGGAAGGAAGCCTCGCCCGGAAAATGATCCCGAAGAGGCCGATTCTCCTTGTCAATCCCCGAGCCGGGCCGACATGGGCCCGCGGGAGAATGTCCCTTCTTGAAACGGCCTTTTTGTCAAATTTTCCCCAGGGACGGCTCTCCCTCTCCCCTCCGGGTGCCTCCGACCTTCAGGAGAGCGACCTTCTTGTTGTGTACGGGGGAGACGGAACCCTGGCGCGGCTTCTTTCCCTCCCCCTCCCCCCGGATCTCCCCGTTCTTCTCCTCCCCGGCGGAACCGGAAATGTCCTCTCCCGCTATCTGGCCGTTCCCTTTGATCCGGGGAGGCCCGAAGCGATCTTCTCGCGGCTCGGACGGGCTCGTCCGCTGACCTTTGTGCCGGGGATGGCCGACTCCCACCGATTTTGCCTCATGGCCGGAGCCGGATGGGATGGGGTGGCGGCCCAAAAGGTCCGGGGAAAAAGCCGGCTCGGACCCCTTTCCTATTATCTGGCCGGAATAGCCGCCACCTTCTCCCGGAGATCTCCCCGGATCGGTGTAAAGATTTGGGGGGAGGACGGCCGGGAAGTCTTCCGGGAGGAGGTCGTGTGGGTTCTCATCTCTCGCCTTCCCCCCTACTTCGGGCCCTTTCGTGTCGCCGGGGCCGGCGCGTCGGCGGAGACCCCCTTCATGGTCACCCTCCTTCGACGTTCGGGGCTCGGGGTTGCCGGCGCCTTCCTCGAGATGCTTCCCGGAGTCCCTTCGGGCCTCTTTTCGGAGAGACTCCCCGCCCGGGAGGTGAAGCTCCTGTCGGCCTCCCTTCCCCTGCCCCACGAGCCTTCCGCCTCCCCTCTCGATCGGGTGCCCTGTCAGGCCGACGGGGAGGCGATCCCCACCTTTTCCCGGGTGCGGCTCTCACGAGAGACCCTCACACTCCTGAGCTTCAGGGGCGGGTGAGCCTTAGACGACCTGCTCTTCCCTCAACCTTTCTTGCTCCATCGTATTCTGGTCGTTCCTTGAGGCTCTTTCTTGAAAAACATGAAAAAAACAAGTGTTTTCTGAGGGATTTTCAAGAAAAAAGGGAAAAAAGGTTGCAGCCGCAGAAGGGATCCGTTAAAGTCGAAAAGACGTTCACACACCGACAACCGTTTTTTCGGGAGGTCCCTGGCGGTGATGAATCGAGAGACTACGGTTCCCCGACGGCTGGATACAGAGGGGCGCCCCCCCTCCTTTTGGCAGGCTTTTTCCGGAAAGGTCCGACGGGCCTTTCTTTGCCTTTTTCGTTCTTCCTATGTCCAAAAATCCATCGAGCGACGGGAGGGGGAATGCGACATGTGCGGCCAATGCTGCCGCATCGGCTTCAACTGCCCCTTTCTGGAGGTCTACGAAACCCACACCCGGTGCAAGATCTACCATATGGGCCGGCCGACACCCTGCCAGGCCTTTCCCATCGACCCCCGGGATCTTCGGGATGTGGGAGGATCCTGCAGCTTTCGATTCTCCGAGCCTCCGGCCGCGGTCAGAAGACCCGAGGGCGAGCTTCCGGTCTGGACGCCCGCCTCTCTGATCTATCGTCACGGAGCACAAGAGGCAGAAATCGAGGAGGGGTGAGACCCTCGCCCGTCCTTTCCGGGTTCGGTCAGGGTCCCGGTCCACAGCCCCCCCGATCAATCACCCCCCCCCATCGATCCAGTGTCCATGAGATTGGAGAGATACCCGGGAGCCCGTCGAACCCAGTCGATGACGAAGTCCAGGGCAAAGAGAATGTCCTCCCGGGTGAGCTCGGGATAGCACTCGGCGACAATCCTGTCCACGGTATATCCTTTCTTGAAAAGCTCAAGGTAGACCGTCACCGGAATCTGGGTTCCGTCGAGACAGGGAAGCCCTCGCGCGATCTTGGGGTTCATCCGGACCTGGCGGACCGTGGGGTGTCTCTCCGGATTCGGTGGGGGGGGGAGCCGGGAGGAGGCCATCGGAAGAGGTGTTGTTCCTTCGTGTTTTTTTTCTTTCGGATCGGACATTCTTTTCTCCTTGATTTTTAGGGGGAGTTGACCTTCCCCCGTAATTTTCGACAGACCATGTGACACCCGGCTGACATCCGACGCCTCTCGGGCGCGAGAAGAGAGAAGACTCTCGCTCCGTTCCTTCCGTCAGGGCCCGGAGATCCCCTCCCCCATCCTGCCAAAAGGCCCCCCCCGGCCGCCCGCGATCTCATAGGGATTTTTGCCGAGAGATCCCGAGCGCTTCCGTTCGAGAAGCCACCGGTAATACGCTTCGGTCCGATCCACCATCCTGTCGATGCCGAAGGTCCCAGGGGGAAAAGCTCTCTCACCCTCCAGACAGGAGGCTCGTCCTTCTTTCAGTGCCCAGAATGTGGCTCGTTCCGCGAGAAGCGAAAAGTTCCAGGGGGGGACCAGCTCTCCCCACTCTCCCCGGGAAAAGGCCTCGATCACCCCTCCCTGCCGGAAGGCCACGACCGGGACACCCTGGGAAAAGGCCTCAAGAATCACCAGAGGGTAGGCCTCCCTGAAGGAGGAGACGATAAGGACCGAGGTCTTGGCATAGTAGGGCGAGGTCTCCTGAAATCCCGGAAGATGGATACGGTCCCGGACAGGGGCAAATCGCTCCGCGGCAAGACGGCGTTCGATGTTGGGGCGCAGAGGACCCTCTCCCAGAAGGACCAGGTGGAGGTCGGGATGGTGCAAAAGCGGGGAGAGAAGCGCCTCCAGAAGCGGCAGCTGGCCCTTGTCCCGCTGGAAGGTTCCGATCTGGAGAATCACCCGCGCCCCCTCCGGAATCCCCGGAAGGGGCGCATTCGAGCGGGTCAGGGGGGACTCCTCCCCGGGGATTCCCCGGGGGATGGAGACCACCTTCCAGAAGGGAATCTTTCGTTCAACATAACCGAAGCGGGCGATGTCGCTCACGGTGACGAGGGCGTCGCAGAAGCGGCGAAAGGGAAGGAGCCCCTTGGGAGGGTTCAGGAGATGTCGCTGGCGCACCACCACGGGCCGGTCTTTTCCCAGGGAAATCGCCGCGAACCACCCCAGATTGGCATCAATGTAGCTCGTTGTTACAAGAACGTCGATCTTTTCCTTTTGGAGAAGTCGCCGGATCGCCAGAAAGGATGGGAGATCGACGTTCGATCTCAGGGGGAAGGCCAGAGCGCCGCCTCGCTTTTGCGCCTCCGCCCAAAGAAAGGTTCCCGGACGGGCGCCGATGAGGTAGAGGTGGCCTCGTCTCCGGAAGGCCTCGGCCTCGTTTATGTGGTCGAGCTCCTGCCCCCCCCGGCCTATCGTGCAGTCGAGATGAAGAATCCGCAGAGGATCGCTCATGAGTGAGGTCCTCCTAAGGGGCTTAAGGGATTTCCCCCCAACCTCCGGAGCGGAAAGAGGACCCGGTAGGCGGCCACCGTCAGGCCAAACCTCCCGAGCCCCATACGGCCGGAGACCGGGCGGCAGGCCAAGGTCATGAGATCCTCGGACCGTCCCAGGCGGTAGCGGCGGACCGTGCGGGCGGCGTCATATCCGGCTTCCCGGACCATCCCGGCATGGATCGGAAGAAAGGATCCGTAGGGGTAGCAAAAGGTGGTGACCGGCGCCGAGAGATGATCCTCAAGGCGGGGACGGCTCTCGGCAATCTCTCTCCGGGCCTCGGCCTCCGAAAGTTTGGCAAGGTCCGGGTGGGTCAGGGTGTGGGAGCCCGCCTCGAATCCCTTCTCCACAAGCTCCCGGGCCTTGCCGGCATCCATCAGGGCATGTCCGCCCCACAGAGGGTCCTCTGTCCAGTCCACCCGTCCTCCCATCCGCTCCGCCACGAAGTAGATTGTCGCCCGGAATCCCTGCTCGTCGAGAATGGGGGCGGCATGTTCGTAGTTGTCGAGGTAGCCGTCGTCGAAGGTCAGGACAATAGGAGAAGGACCCGAGGCGCCCCGGGAGTCGGCCGCCCGCGCAAGGGCCTCCCGGAGAGTCACTCCCCGGTAACCGAGATCCGCGAGGAGCGTCACCTGCCGCCGAAAGCTCTCGGGGGTCACTCCGGTTTGGGGATCGACTCCGGGAGCCACCCGATGATAGTAGAGAATGGGAAAGGGAAAGAATCCCCGGGGGATCGGGGGGATCACAGGAGTCTCTCCAGGCAGGCATCGACCTCCTCGACTGACAGGGAGGCCAGACAATTGTCCGGTCCCAGGGTGCATCCCGTGTGGTGGCAGGGGGAGCACTCTTTCTGCCGGTAGACGATCGCTCGCCGGGGAGAGCAGACCGGGCCCCAAACCTGAGGAAGAGTCGAGCCAAAGAGCCCTACCACAGGAATATGGGCGGCATCGGCCATGTGCAGGGGGCCCGAATCGTTGCCGACAAAGAGCGTCGCCCGGCGGATGACGGCATCGAGGAGGCCCACGGGTGCGGCGACAAGGGAATGGATCCGGTCACTTGTGACACCCGAGACAACGGAGTCCACCAACGTCCTCTCCTCGCCGGTTCCGGCGACAATGACCGCTCCGTTTCTTTTGCGGATCCAGAGAGAGGCGAGCCGGGCAAAGCGATCCGGTGGCCAGCGCTTGAACCAGTGGCGGCCTCCCGGGTGAAGAAACAGGGTGTGAGGCCTGTCGAGATCCCTTTCCCGAAGCCACCCCCGGGCGTGCTCCTGCCATCGGGGATCGGGGAAATAGGCCTTCTCCCTGATCCCCTCGACCGGAAGTCCCATGGCGGAGAGAAGGCGTCCCTGCATCGTGATAATGGAGTCCGGCCCGTGGTTGAGGTCGACCGGAACCCGGACCTCCCAGGGACCCCGGGCGAGATCGGCCGGATCTCCGGCGGCCCCCGTCCGACCCGCCCGAGCGAGTCGCGTCATCCATCGGGAGCGATCGGAGACCGTAAGATCCAGGAGAAGGTCGGGGCGAAGCCGTCGAATCTGTCCCAAAAGAGCGAGGCTCGAGCCACTCCGTGCCAGGGGCCCCCCCCGGGAGAGGGGGAGGATCTCCACCCCGGGAAAGCGCTCGAGGGGATAGGTCGTCCCTTCGTTGAGAACCACGGTGATCCGGGCCTCTCTGTCATGGCGCTGAATTTCCCGGATCAGGGGGACGAGCAGGATGGTATCCCCAAGATAGCGGGTGCGGATGATCAGGACCGTCATGGCCGGGAGGCGTCCTTCCGGGCTTTCGGCATTTCGGGGAGGCAGAAGGTCTTCGTCAGGGCATTCCAGACTTCCTCCACAGGGATTTCCTTCATGCACCGGTTGTCCGGACAGTGGTTGGCAAAGGACTGGCAGGGCTGGCAGGCCAGATCGGCCTTCAGAAAACGCCCGCGGAAGGGGGCATAGGAGACATGGTCGCCGGGGCCGAAGAGCACCAGGACGCGGCTTCCCGTCGCCTGGGCCAGGTGGAGGGGGCCCGAATCGTTGCCCAGGATCCCCCGGGAAAGTCGGCAGAGTCCCTTGAGCGTGCCGAATGGCAGGTCTTCTCGAAAGACGATCCCGGGGCTGTCGGCCAAAGAGTTCCGGACCTGCTCCATCTGGCCGTGGTCCGAGGAGGCTCCCAGAAAAAGGACTCCCAGTCCTCTCTCCACAAGCCTTTTGGCAATTTCGGCAAATCGTGGGGCAGGCCAGTTTTTGCTTGGTATTCCCGAGCCGCAAAAGATCAGGACGACTGGAACATTGGAGGAAAAGTCCTGCGCGAGAAGCGTTTGTGCCGCAGAAAGGTTGTCCTCTGTCACGGTGAGGACCGGAAGGGCGGAGCCGGTCGGGAGGGAGGAGAGGGAGAAGATCCGGGAGAGCAGGTGGACCATGCGGTCCACGGTGAGGGCCAGCTGGATGGGGGGAGTGCTGGTTCTTGTATAGACGAAACGGTTGATCCAGCGGCTCCCTGGGAAGGAACGGTCCACCAGTCCCAGGCGATAAGGCGCCCCGGTGACCCGGGCAATGAGGCGGGAGCGTGGCCCGCGGGAGAAAAAATCCACCACCAGATCGTAACGGGTTCGGCGAAGTTCCTCCAGAAAGTTCAGGTATCGTCGCAAAAAGCCCAGAGAGCCGGAAGTTTTTTCCGGGAGAACGATGACCCTGTTCAGGATCGGCTCCTCGCAAAGCAGCCGATCGTAGGGGGCGCGGGTCAGATAGTCGATCCGGGCCTGGGGATAGCGTCGGGCAAGGCCGGCTGCCACCCCGGTGGTGAGAATGATGTCCCCCAACGTCCGGATCCCGATGAGCAGGATCCTTTCGGGGGAGGAGCCGGGGGAAATCAGGGGGTTCCTTCCGCGATGGGAAGGGCCTCCTCGACCAGCATCACGGGAATGTCGTCCTTCACCGGATAGAGAAGGTGGCAGGAGCCGCAGATCAGGCCGGCCGGCTCCTCCGAGAGGGTCAACGGTCCTCGGCACTGGGGACAGACGAGAATCGAGAGAAGAAAGGGATCGATGGCCACGAAGCTCCTCCGCCGTAAGGGGTTAAAAGACTTCAGGATCAGGACCGCCCTCGAGTGCCGAGAGGTGTCGGGTCCTGCCCCAGGAATTTTGAGGAAAGGATAACACGATGGCCCCCGGGAATACAGTCCGGCGTCACCGGCTTCCCGGAGCTCTCCCGGCTGTGCCCTCCCGAGAGAGCCAGGCGAGGTAAAGGTCGACCGCCTCGGAAAAGGAGCGGACAAGGGTAATGCGGGATCCCCCCTCCGTCCGTTCTCCGTCCGAAAGGATCCGGTATCCCGCGTGGCATCCGGCCGCTTCTCCGGCCTTCATGTCCCGGTCAGCATCGCCGACGATGGCGCTCCTCGACGGATCTCCCGAGAGGTCCGAAAGGGCCCGAAGAAGAAGTCCCGGAGAGGGTTTTCGGCAGCCGCAGGGACGCAGGAGGTGGGGGAGCCCTCCAAAACCTTCCCGAAGCCCGGCCTCGGGTTCGAGGTGGGGACAATAGTAGAAGGCGTCCACCCGGGCTCCTCCGGCCTCGAGAAGTTCCATGATCCGGACCTGGGTCTCCAGGACAAACTCCTCCGGAAAATATCCCCGGGCCACACCTGACTGGTTGGTCACGATGGCCACGGGGACCCCCGCACGATTGAGACGGGCGAGGGCCTCGGGCACTCCCGGCAGAAGGGCCACATCCTCGATCCGGGAGAGGTAGGGCACATCCCGGATGAGGGTGCCGTCGCGGTCGGCCAGGAGAACGGGGCGTTTTTTTGGGGAGGAAGGGGTCATCGGGGCTCCGGAAGAAGGCGGAGGATCTCCTCCCGGACGAGGTCGGGAGTGAGTCCTTCCATGCAGCGGTGGTCGATGGGGCACTCCCGGAGACGGCAGGGGGCGCAGGCAACCTTGTGGATCAGAACCGAGAACCGTTCTCCCGACGGCCCTGGAACGGGTCCGGTGGCTCCGGGATCTGTCGGGCCGAAGAGGGCGACACCCGGTCGGCCGGCGGCTCCTCCCAGATGCATCATCCCCGAGTCGTTGGTCAGAAGCAGGCTAGAGTGGGCCAGGAGAGCCGCGCTTTCGGCCAGGGAGAGGGTTCCGGCCAGGGAGATGAGGCGCGGAGAATGGATCCCTTCTTCCAGAACCTTTGCCAGGGGCTTGTCGGCCTTGCCGGAGAAGAGGACGACGGTCAGGTCGGGCCGCGCCTTCAGAAGGTCGCCCAGAAGACGGAGAAAATGAGCGGAGGGCCAGGTCTTGGCGCGTCCGTAGAAGGCGCCGGGGTTGACGGCCAGGATCGGTCCGGGCCCGGGCGAGATCTCTTCAAGGCGGCTTCGGGCCTGTTTTTCCTGTTCCGGAGAAAAAGACAGGCGGGGGGATTCGAAGGCTGCCCGGGGGTCCACCGTCCGGACCAGGGCTTCGTAGTAGGTTGATTGATGGAGCCTTTTCCCCTTCCACTCCGCGTAGGACAGCCTCTCCGTCAGGAGAAGGCTCCTCCCCTCCGAGGCAAATCCAACCCTCCGGGAGGCCAGGAGGAAGGAATCGAAGGCACTGGAAAAGGATCGGGGGAAGACGAGCGCCAGGTCGAATCGCTCCCCGATACCCCGGGTGAGAAATCCCCGAAAACCTCCCCGGGGAGCCAGGGGGAGGACCCGGTCCACGGCCGGGGAGAGCCGGTAGACGTCGGCGGTGGCCTCCGGTGCTCCCACCGTAATCGACAGGTCCGGCCGGACAGCCCTGAGCCCCTGGAGGGCCCCCAGGGAGAGGACGGCATCCCCGATCCAGTTGAGCCCCCGGACATAAATCCGGCTCCCGCTCGTCGGCTCCCTCATAGAGGGGGGGCTCCGGTGGTTTTTGTCTCTCCAAGAAGCCGGAGCGCCTGCCGGAAGGCTTCGCCCGGAGTCAGGCTCACCTGGCAGGTCATGTGGGCGCAGAACTTGCGGAAATCTCCACAGGGAGAGCAGGGAAGCGCTTCCCTCATGACATGATTTCTTGTGGTCTCGCCAAAGGGGCCTGTTCTCCGGGGATCTGAGGAGCCGAAAAAGGAGAGCGTGGGGATTCCCGCCAGGGCCGCCATGTGAAGAGGTCCGGAGTCGTTGCCGATAAAAAGGATCGCCCGGGAAAGAGCAAGGGGCAGAAGATCCAGGGGAAGCCGTCCGGGAAGCAAGGGAACGGAGAGTCCCGTCCTGACGGCGATCTCTTCGAGGAGAGGCGCTTCGCTCCGGTCCCCCACCAGCACGGCCCGAGGGGCGCCTTCCCGGGAAAGGTTCCGGATCAGCTCGGAAAAATAGGCGGAGGGCCAGCGTTTGCTGTCTCGGCGGGCTCCGGGGTGAATCGCGATGAAAGGCTCTCCCGGAAGCAGTCCGGCCTCCAAAAGCAGGTCGGTCACCCGAGACTGATCCGTGTCTCCATAGCGAAGGCCGAGGGCCGGCACTCGGGAAGGGAGAGTTGTCGGGAGCCCCAGGGCCTCAAGAAAGAGCAGGTTGCGCCAGACGGCATGGAGGGGGGCATCGGGGGTTTCGGGGATCGGGACCCGCTGGCCATAGAAAAGCGGGGCCCCTTCCCGGGCGCGTTGAAACCCCAGAAGAGGGGCGGAGCCTGAGGATCGCCGGGCGACCCGGGCGAGAAGGGCCGAGCGGAGAAGTCCCTGGGCGTCGAGAACGGCGTCGTAGGGAAGCTCCCGAAGCGCCGAGAGCAGTGTCGCCATCTTTCCGAAGAAGCTTCCCCGGCCGAAATCGCGGCGCGGAAAGGCCAGAACCCGGTCGATGGCGGGATGGCGCGCGATTAGAGGGACGAATTCGTTGTTGGCGACCCAGTCGATTCGGGCCTTTGGAAAGGCCTCTTTCAGGGCCGTCGCCAAAGGGAAGGCGTGGAGGATATCCCCCAGGGAGGAGGGCTTCACGATGAGAATGCGAGTCATCGGGCGGGCAACAGAAATAGGTCTCACGGTCACGATTTTCTCTCCCGGGACAGCTCCCCCGCAAGACCGGCCTTTTCCTGCTCCTTCATGAGGGTCTGGGCGGCCTCCACGACGACAGCCGGCGAAAGCTGGCTCTGGCAAGGGGTTCCGATGGGACAGCGACGGAGCATGCAGGGCTGGCAGGGAAGGCCGGCGGAGACGACCCGTCCGCTGCGCCCGTAGCTCTCCCCTTCCCCGGGGCGTTTCCGGGGACCGAAGGGACCGAGACGGATCGGATCGGTGGGGCCGAAAAGAGCGACCACCCGGGCCCCCGAGGAGGCCGCGATGTGCATGGGGCCGGAGTCGACCGCCAGGACAACCTCGGAGAGGGCCATCACAGCGGCCAGCTCCCGCAGGGAGAGTTGTCCCAAAAGGGAGTGCCCCCGGCCTCCTGCCCCTTCGAGAATCCGGCGAGCCCCCTCGTCCTGGGCCCCTCCTCCGGCTCCCGCCACAATCACCCTCAATCCCCGTTTGACCATCTCCCGCGCCGTCTCTTTCCAATGGTCGGTGGGCCAGTTTCTTGTCTCCCAGCTGGCAAAGGGGTGGATCAGGGCGAAGGGTTCTGTCCCCGCCTTTTCCCGGGCCGAACGGATCTCTTCTTGGGAAAGGGCGAGGCCGGAGTCGACCGGTGTCACAGGGCGGTCCAGAAGTTCCTTGATCACCAGAAGATGTCGCTCCACAAGATGTAGGCCGGGATCGGGAAGGGCCACCATGCGGGAGAAGAGGGCCGAGCCCTCCCTCATTCGTCCGTAGGTCGAGGGGGATCCCAGCTTCAGGTCTCCCCGGGCCAGGCCGGTGGCGACTCCGGACTTGAGGAGTCCCTGGAAGTCCAGCACCGCATCATATCGTCGGGAGCGAACCGTCCGGACAAGCCGGGCGATCTCCCCCAGCGCCCGAAGGGGATGGCCGTCTTTTTTGAGGGCGGTGACCCGGGCCCGCTCGAATCGGATCACGTGGCGGAGAAGGGGGTGCCCGGACAAAAGATCGGCACACCGATCCTCCACGATCCAGTCGATCGAGAGGTCGGGCCGGGCGCGGGCCAGGGCGGCCACCGAGGGGAGGGTGAAGACCACGTCCCCGATCCGTCCAAAAAGAACCACGAGGACCTCTCCGTGCCTGGGAAGCCGGTCTCCCCGGCCCTTCCCGTCGGGTCGAACTTCGTTCAGGGGGGGGAGCGGCCTCTGATCCGGGGAGGGGGACCCTTGGGAGAAAGGCCGGATCGTCATCGGGGCGCCTCCCGGGAGAGGGCTGTCGGTCCTTGCAGGGGGGGTCGATTCGGTCGGGGGCATTTTTTTATTCTATCACGAGGCAAGCCCGGGACCCATGTCTTTGGAGGGGGCGGGCTCGCCCGGCGGCCGAGTCTTCCATCGCCGGTGCATCCAGATCCATTGCTCGGGGTAGTCCCGCACAAGCGAGTCGAGGGCCTGGCCATAGAGGGTGGTCAGGTGGGCTGCCGCCTCTTCGGGAGGCAGGGAGGTCTCCGGAAGGATCGGGGGCAGGATTCGTCCACGGAAGCGGCCCCCAATAAGGCGCTGGCAGGCGGCGGGAAGAACGGGACGGCCTGTCATGAGCGAGAGTCGGGCGAGGCTCGTATAGGTCGCCGCCGGCCGCCCCAGGAAGGGGACAAAGATCCCCTCCCCCTCCCCGGCATTCTGGTCGAGGAGAAAGATCAGCACCTCTCCGGCTCTTAGGGCCCGGATCAGAGGCTTGGGGCCCAGGTCCGCGAGGAGGGAGTCGCCCTTCCCGCAAGTGTGCCGGTGGCGGTCGATAAAATCGTTCACCGCCCGGTTCTTGATGCGGCGGATGACGGGATGGGCCTTGCCGGGCGCCTCCACGGCAATCCTTCGGAGGGCCATCTCCCAGTTGCCGAGATGGCCGGTGAGAAGGATGACCCCCTGGCCCTTTTCATATTCTCGGCGAAAATACTCAAGCCCTTCCACCGGGACAAGATCGCATACGTCCCTGTCGGAGAGCTCGCACAGCCGGAGAAACTCGGCTCCCAGGCGGCCGAAGTGGCGGAAGACATGCCGTTCGAAGCGTCGGGCCTCCTCGGGCGAACCGGGGGCAAGGTCCGAACGGGAGAGATTGTCCCGCAGGATCCGGACCTTGCCTGGAAGGAGAAGACGCAGAAGGTCTCCGAATCTCTCCCCCAGAAAGAGGGCGGCCGGCCCGGGGAGAAGGCAGAAGAGCCAACGAACGAGTCCCAGTCCGGCAAAGGTCAGTCGAAAGGAGAGGGACCTCTCAGGGGGGGCGGTCATGGAGCGCTCCCGTGAAAAGGGAGGGAGAGAATCCGGTCCCAGGCGTTGGTGTCGAGAAAACGGGTCTCTCCCTCCAGGACAAAGACAGGAAGCGGACCCTCCGGACACTGGGTCCATTTGATGCGGTCTTTTTCGGTGGTAAGCAGGATCTCGGCACCTCGGGAATGCATCTCCCGGGCAAATTCGGCAATGGTCCCACGAACCTCCGGAGTCTCGGGGGCATGGTCGGGGAGGGCCAGAAGACCGGCAACCCGGCTCCCGAACGCTTCAAGGTCCCGAACGATCCGCTGGGGATTGGCAATCCCGGCAACCACCGCCACGGTTCTCCCCGACAGGGAGTCGACGGGATGAGCCTGTCTCCCGGCAAAATCCCGGATGCGAAAGAGACGAAAGTCCACCGGGAGAATCGGTCGCATCCCCTCCTCCCCGAGCATCGCCCGGAGGTTTTTCTGGAGTGTCTCCTCCCTTCCGGTCGGCACTCCGGAGAAGGACTCTGTCCGGCGCAGGATCCAGTGCGTGGCCCGGCTCAGAACCTCTGGAAGCTCCCGCAAGGGTCCTGCAGGAAGCAGGTCCCCGATTCCCGGTCTCCGTTGAAAGAGAATCTCCGGGAGAAAGACCAGCGAAAGGGTCGGAAGGATCTCCAGGGACTGGAATCCGTCGTCGAGGATCACGAGGTCGCACAGTCCCTCCAGAAGGCGGATCCCCTCCCGGCGATCGGCCGCCACCGAGATCCGGACCCCCGGAACCTTGGCGGCGAGAAGCGCCGGTTCGTCCCCGGCTTGCTCCACCGGAACAAGGAGGCCCTCCCCCCGGCAGATGAGCCGGTTCTCCCGGGAACGGGTTCTCCCATAGCCCCGGGAGACGACGCCGACGCGGATTCCGGACCGGAAAAACTGTTGGCACAGGGCCACCACCAGGGGAGACTTTCCCGTGCCGCCTGCCTCGATATTCCCCACGCTGATCACCGGCAAAGGGAAGGTCTGCCGCCCTCTCAGACCGACCTCGTAGCCTTTGCGGAAGAGGGTCACTCCCGCCCCGTAAAGAAGGGCCAGCGGCCAGGCCGCTGCTCCGAGGGGTTTCACCGGGACTCCGGGAAGAGGGCCAGAATCGGCTCAAGGGCGGCCATGGTCCGGTCAAGAGGCCCTCCGAGCCGGTCAAAGACCCGTCGGGCCGCCTCCCCCATGGTTTGTCGGGTCTCAGGAGAGTGGGCTAGAGCCAGGAGGGCGGGCTCAAGGGCCGACGGGTCCTCCACCAAAAGGATGGCGCCCTCCGAACGAAGAGGGTCGACCAGGGCCGAGATATGGTCCTGATGGGGACCAAGAAGAAGGGGTTTGCCATGGTAGGCGGCCTCCACCGGGGAGTGCCCTCCCACAGGGTCGAGCGTGCCTCCGACAAAGACCATGTCAGCCTCCTTAAGAAGCAGTCCCAGCTCTCCGTAAGTGTCGAGGATATAGACGGGCAGGGATTCCGGGGGAGAGCCCTCGGGGAGGGCGGCGGTGCGACGATGGGGAGTCGCCTCCGGAGGCAGGCTGGCCAGAACCTCCGGCAGCCTCTCAAGATGGCGAAGGGCCAGGACCGGATAAATCCGGGTGCCGTGTCTCATGGCCGAGAGACAAGCCTCAACAATAATGCGGGCCTCCCCGGGATGGACGGAGCTCCCCACCAGCAGCAAGGGAGGATCGGACGTCCCCGGATCTCTCTTCCCCAGCCACGAACGGAGACTCTCATGGGTTCGTGGATCGTCCGGCTCCGACAGGGTCAGGTCCCACTTGAGATTGCCGGTCACGGCAAGGGCCTCCTCCCTGACCCCCAGACTCCGGAACCTCTCCCGGTCTCGCTCCTCTGAGACAAGAACGGGAGAAAGAAAGGAAAAGAGCGGCCGAACCAGGAACCTGAGAGCTTTGTATCGGCGATAGCTCCGGGTGGAGAGGCGTCCGTTGACGATTCCTGCAGGGATCCCCAGGGAACGGGCGGAGAGAATCATGGCCGGCCAGACTTCGGTTTCGAAGAGGAGAATCGCCCGGACCCGGCGGCTCGAGAGAAAGGGATGCCAGAGTCCCGGGAGGTCGAGGGGGGCGAGGGAGACGGGAATGCCGGGGTGGGCCGAGGCCAACGCCTTCCGCCCCGTCGCAGTCATGGTCGTCAGCACCAGAGGGACCCGGGCGGAGAGCCTTTCGATCAGGGTTCGTGCCGCTCGAGCCTCGCCCAGAGAGGCGACGTGGAGAAGAAGGCAAGGCTCCTGTAAAGGACGTCCTGCCGCCAATCCCAGACGCTCCCGAAAATGGGGACGGGCTCGGGGTAAAAGGAGCCAGATGGCGCCGATCACAGGAAGGAGAAAGGGCCAAAGAAACCAGTGCAGGAGGCGGGAGGCCTTCATCACGGAGCCTTGGGAGATCCCGGGTCAGAGGGGGGAGTACAGAGGCCGCTCCTGTCCACGATTGCCCGGGCGATCCGGGCGGAGGCCCCTGGTCCCCCCAGTACCCGCCGGAGATCCTGGAGATCGGAGAGGATCCGCGTCCTTTCGGAGGAGTCGGAGAGAATCGTCCAGAGATGGTCGGCCATGGCCTGGGGGGTGGCTGCCTCCTGGATCAGCTCGGGAGCCACCATGCGTCCGGCGACCAGGTTGACCATTCCGATCGCCGGGACATCCACCAGCCATCGGGCCAGGCGGTAGCTTCCTTCGTTCATGACATAGGCGACGACCAGGGGGGTTCCGACGAGTCCGGTTTCGAGGGTGGCCGTTCCGGAGGTGACAAGGGCGCAATCGGCCGCGGCCATGACCTCCCGGAAGCGCCCGGAGATCCGGACGACGGGCGGATGGGGGACGGTCTTCTCGATCGCGCGGTAAACCTCGCCGGAGACCGACGGAGGAACCGGAACGAGAGCCTTGATTCCGGGGATCCTTTTTTCGAGAAGGGCCAATGCCGCAAGCATCCGGGGATAGAGACGGCGGATTTCTCCCGGGCGGCTTCCCGGAGCGAGGGCCACCAAGGGTCCCGAGAGGCCGGATCCGAAAAACTCCTCCCGGAGGGCCGGTCTTTTCGATATCTCCGGGAAGGGCTCATCGAGGAGCGGGTGGCCCGCATAGGTGACGGGAACGCCGTGTTCCCGATAAAAGGGCTCTTCAAAGGGAAAGATGACGAACATGTGATCAACCAGGCGCCGGATGGTTCGGACCCGTCCCTTTCTCCAGGCCCAGAGTTGGGGGCTGACGTAATACTGGATCCGGACTCCCCGGGATTTGAGAGCCCGGGCCAGGAGAAGGTTGAAGTCGGGAAAGTCGATGAGGACGGCGGTCTGGATTTTTTCCCGGTCGACTGTCGCCAGAAGGGCGCGATAGGAGGCGATGACGCCCGGGAGGCGTGAAGCCACCTCGAAAAAGCCCATGACATTGAGACGTTCCATGGGGACGACGATCTTCGCCCCGGCCTTGGCCAATGCCGGACCCCCGGCGGCATGGCAGACGAGGTCGGGGCAGATCCGTTTCATCTCGGAGAGGAGAAGGGCTCCGTGGTGATCCCCCGACGCCTCTCCCGCGACGAGAAGCAGGGAGGGCGTCACGGGGACGGATCGCTCTCGTCAGAGTCGCGGAAGCGTGCGAGGCTTTCGTGGGCCAACCGGTTGACCTCAAGTGCCACCTCAAGGGCCTGATAGGCCTCGTCCCCGGAGACGCGCGGCGGAAGTCCCTGACGAAGCGACTCGATGAAGGTCGAGAGCTCCTTCTTGAGGGGCTCCTCGCTCGGGAAGCTCTTCGTGGAGCGGGAGATCTCGGGAAGAGCCCTCGCTTGAAGCTTGACTGTCGCCATGGCCAACTCCCGGGTATCGTAGTTCAGGGAATAGTAAAGACCACGACGGTCGAAAACCCGGATCTTCCGGAGCTTGTCGAGAGAGACACGGCTGGCGGTCACCTGGGCGAGGCATCCGTTCTCGAATTCAAGCCAGGCATTGGCGAGGTCGATATGGGGGGTGATGGCGGGGGTTCCCACCACGCGCATCGTCTGGATGGGGGAGCGGACGAGAGCTAGGATGATATCGATGTCATGGATCATGAGGTCGACAATGACAGGAACATCCGTGGCCCGAAGACCGAACGGAGAAAGCCTCTGGGCTTCAATGTAGGCGGGGCGGACTCCCGATTCGAGCATGGCGACGACGCCCGGGTTGAAGCGTTCGATATGCCCAACCTGAAGCAGCACCTTTGCCTCGCGCACGGCGTCGAGGATCTTTCGGGCGTCGGTCAGGGTATCGGCAATGGGCTTTTCGAGAAAGAGGGCGACTTTTTTCCGCGCCAGGGTGCGAAGCGCAATGTCCGCATGGGTGGTTGTGGGCGTCACCACGGAGAGGGCATCGACCTGGTCGATGAGCGCCTCGAGGGAGTCGAAGACGGGAACCTTGAGCCGTGCGCCGATCTCCTGCGCCCGGCGAGTATCGTTGTCATGGATGCCGGCCAGACTGACATGGGGAAGTTCAGAAAAGACCCGGGCATGGTGCTGTCCGAGATAGCCGACTCCGACAACACCGACGGTGACTTTTTCGCCAAGGCTCATTAGATTCCCACCACGGCAATGTCGGCCGAATCCGCAAGACCCAGGGTCTCCTCCCGCGAGAAGAGGAGGGTCTTTCCCGCTTCGACAGCCAGGACCCGGGCTTTGGCTTCCATCATCGTCCGGATGGTTTCGGGGCCGACCGACGGAAGGTCGAAGCGCAGGTCCTGACCGGGCTTTGCCATCTTGACTACCACGCCCCCCTCCCCGCCGAAGCGCCCGCCACGACGGATCGTCTCGTCGGTTCCTTCGATCGCCTCGACCGCCACGACGACCTTCTCCCGTACCACAAGACACTGGCCGAGATCGGCGGGCCCGATGATGCGTGCGATCTCGATACCCACCCTGATGTCGGTCTCCTCCGATGCGGAGGGCTTCCTGCGGGTCAAAGGACCAACGGGTGCCGCAAGGTCCGGAAGAAGAAGTGTCGAGGGGACGATCCTGATTCCTTCCTTTTCGAACTCTTCGGCAAGGGCCCGAAGGGCCTCGTCATCGTGGTAACGGGAGAGTCGACCCAGGATCATCATTCCCTTCCAGTCGGGGCGAAGATCAAAAAGGCGGGGCTTTCTCACGCCTCCCACAAAGGCGGCCTGGGTAATGCCGTTTTTATGGAAGGTGTCGAAGATGGCCCCCACCTGTCCCAGACGGATCCATCGCACCGGGAACCCCATTGCATCGATGGAGGGGTCGGTTTCGCCTTCGTGGGCGACGACGACCACACGAATGCCGGCCATTTGGGCCGCCTCGAGAAAAATCAAAGGGAACGACCCATTTCCGGCAATCATGCCGACAGGATCGGTGGGCGCGACGGAGTCGGCCATTTCGGAGGTCAAAGGTCTCCCTCCCCTCCTCCCCGGGGCGAGGTCAGAACGCCTCGCTCGGAGGATTCAATGAACTCGAGAAGGTGGGTGATTTCGGGAGTCATCGTCAGGGTAGTCCGCACGCGGTCGAGCGCCTGGGCCATGGGAAGCCCCGAGCGAAAGAGAATCTGATAGGCCTTTTTGAGGAGGGCGATCGATTCGGGAGAGATGTGGTTGCGACGGAGGCCCTCCTGGTTCAGCCCGTAAAGATAGGCCCGGTTCCCCGAGGCCCAGACGAAGGGGGGCACATCCTTGGGAACGCCACTCATTCCTCCGACCATGGCGAATCGCCCGACGCGCACAAACTGATGGATTCCGGAAAGCCCGCCAATGATCGCTCCGTCGTCGATCGTAATGTGTCCGGCAAGGTTCGCCGAGTTGGCCATGACGACCCGGGAGCCGATTCTGCAGTCATGGGCCACATGGCAGTAGGCCATGAGAAGGTTGTTGTCTCCCAGCACCGTTTCCATCCCGCCGCCTTCGGTTCCCCGATGGATGGTAACCGATTCGCGGATCGTGTTTCCGGAGCCGATGATGGTCCGGGAGGGCTCGCCCCGGTACTTGAGGTCCTGGGGAGCCATGCCGATGGTCGTGAAGGGATAAATGACATTCTTTTCGCCCAGGACAGTATGGCCATCGATCACAACATGGGAAAGAAGGCGTGTTCCCACGCCGATTCGGACATTCTCCCCCACAGTGCAGTAGGGACCGATCTCGACTCCGGGCTCCAGAATGGCCCGGGAGTGAACGGACGAAGAGGGGTGAACAGCCACTTTTCCTTCGGCATAGCTGCGGGAGGGATCTTCGGCTTCTTTTTTTCGGGTCATGCGCCTTCTCCTTTTTTGCGGATCATGGCGAGAAGGGTCGCTTCGCAGACGAGCAAGTCGGCGACATGAATCGTTCCGGCCATCCGCCAGGAGCTTCCCCGAACCTTGAGCGTGGTCATTGTGATTCGTAGCTGGTCCCCAGGAAGAACCGGGCGCCTGAATCGGGCATCGTCAATTCCCAGGAAAAAAGGGATGTGATCCTCCTTTTCCTGACCCGAACAGATGGCCAGTATCCCCCCCACCTGAGCCATGGCTTCGACGAGAAGAACTCCCGGCATCATGGGCGTTCCCGGAAAGTGCCCCTGAAAGAAGGGCTCATTGATGGTGACGTTTTTGATAGCCACGATCCGGTGGTTTGGCTCCACCTCCAGGACCCTGTCCACGAGCAAAAAGGGATACCTGTGAGGCAAAATGGAGAGAATCTCTCCGATTTCAATGGGTCCCATTGTCCTCTCCGTAAGTGGGGGTTGCAGGAGGAGCTTCATGAGGGGCAAACACTGCTTTTTCGAGCCGGGAGACACGCCGCATGAGCTGAGGAAGGCCCTTGAGAGCTCCCTGAATCCGGAGCCACAGGGTATGAGGAAGTGCGGGGCTACCCGAGACCCGGGAATTGGGCTCTAAGGAATGGGCAATGCCGGACTGGGCCCCGACCATGGAGCCTGAACCTACTTCGATGTGTCCGACCACGCCCACTTGGCCCGCCAGGACCACGCGATCCCCGAGTTTTGTCGAGCCCGAGACCCCCGCCTGGGCAACAATGACACAGTCGCTTCCGGTCCGGACATTGTGGGCAATCTGGACAAGATTGTCGATCTTTGTTCCCCGGCCGATGACGGTCTCCCCGAAGGTGGCCCGGTCGATGGTCACATTGGCGCCGATTTCCACATCGTCTTCGAGGACAACCGTTCCCGTCTGGGGGATCTTGACCCGACGACCCTCCGGTCCCTCTGCAAAGCCGAATCCATCCGAGCCGATGACGGCCCCGCTCTGGATGATCACACGGTCGCCCAGGCGGACCCGATCAAGAAGGGAGACCCGGGGATAGAGAACACAGTGTTTTCCGATTTTTACCGAGGCTCCGACCACGCATCCCGGGAAGAGCAGGGTTCCGTCTCCGATTTCAGCTCCGGCTTCCACGACACAGCCCGCCCGGATTTCGACCCCGTCTCCGATTCGTGCAGAGGGGTCGACGACGGCCTGGGGGGAGACTCCGTTTTTGGGAGAGGGCAAGGGAAAGAAATGCTGGAGCAAAATTGCCATGGCCAGATAGGGAGAGACCACGACAACCTGAGGAATGGAGGCTTCGGCAAGAATCTCTGGAACGAGGATTGCCCCGGCCTTGAGATGGGGAACGGCCTTTCGGTATTTGGGGTTGGAAAGAAAGGTCAGGTCATGGGGACCGGCTTCATTCATCGGGCGGATAAAACGGATCTCCAGTGATCCGTCCGACCCGATCAGCGTTCCTCCGACCTGGGAGGCAATCTGGGCAAGGGTGATCAAAGAGACTCCCTCCTTGCCAGACTTGACTCCTTGATCCTACTGTCCCGCATGCTCGTTGACGTATTTGATGACGGACTGGGTGATATCCGCATCGGTCTTGATGTAAAGATAGCGCGGGGACTGGAAGGGCGGGGGATAAGGCCCAAGGGGAACCCGAAGAGGATGCTGGGAGATGACCATGGAGAAGTCAAACTTCTTCCCGAGGCTGTCCGAAGCCTTGGTGACGGCATTCAAAAACTTCCGGAACTGAACGAAACTCTCCGAGGCAATTTCTGTCTGAATCTTCTGCTGGCGCTTCTGGAAGTCCTGGACCTTCTTCTGGAACTCAAGCTCCTTGGCTCTGAGGGCATCCTTGCTGATCACTCCCACCTGCTGGCGAATCTGTCCCTGCTCGTCCTGAAGGGCCTTCTGCTCGGCCTGCATCTTGGTGATGCGGCGGTCGGCATAACGTTTGAGGTGGGCCTGAATGGACTTTCCCAAGTCGGTTTTCTGAAAGACCTGCTGGATGTCCACGACGGCAATTCGTTCCTTGGCAAGGGCAGGAGAGGGTCCCAGTGCCACCAGGGAGGCGGCAAGAAGGAGGGCCGAAGCCGTCCCGGAAAGCTTGAATCGTGTCATTCGATCTCCTTGTGTGAAGTCTGGCGATTTACGCATCGTCTTAAAGTCTAAGCCTCCTGATGCGTTCTTCGGAAAGCCGGGATGAAATCAGATCGAGAGAGGAATATTCACCTCCTCTATCCGCCGTACAAAGATCCCATTTCGAAGTTGACCACAGGACCGGGGTAGTTGCCCGGGAATCCCTGGATATAGGCATTGTTGGCCAGCGGCCATCCAAGATCGAGCGTCAGGGGACCCATGGGAGAGTTCCACATGATGCCGATCCCCGTTCCTGGCCAATCGAATCCCGCCAGGGAGATTGGCTGGCCCGGGAGGTATTCGCCGGAGTTGTCGAAGAAGATGTCTCCGTAGAAGCCGAACTTGGCAAAGATCGGCCAGACATAGTCGGCGTTGAAAATAAGCTCGGAGGTTCCGCCCACGAGATATCCGAAGGGCATGGGGCCGGCAAATCCGAAGTTGTAGCCCCGGTTGGAATAGATGCCGCCGACATAGAACCTGTCCCAAACCGGGATGAAACCGTCGGGACCCAGCGGATTTTCCGTTCCCACCGCAAAATGGAAGGAGAGCGTCGACTTCTCTGTGATCGGAATGAAGAGGGTTGCATTTCCCGTCATCTGATAGAAGGCGGTATCGCCCCCGAAGGTGCCTCCGTAGACGCCAATATTTCCCCAGATATGGTAGCCGCTATGGGGAAGAAGATAGTTGTCCCGCCGGTCGTAGGAAAAGCCCAGAGAGGGTCCGCTCTGGGTCCAGTAGCCCACTTGCTGAAGGAAGGGGGCAAGAGCCGGGGCCTCCTGAGCCTGCTGGGGAGTGACCGCCACAAGGAAGATCTGCTCCGACTCCACAAGCCACGAAAGGGACGTGGAGAAATAATACCCGAATCGGCGGGTCAGACTCAACGAACCTCCGAGAGCGCTATTCCAGTAGGTAAAGTAGTCCATGAAGGTGTCGAAGAACGACAGCGTCGCCGCCGTGGGGGTGTCAAGAAAGTAGGGATCCGTGATGGTAAGCGAATACATCGTGATGAACCCGCCGAGTTCGCCGGAGAGGCTGACCGAGTCGCCCGTTCCGAAGATGTTGTTCTGGGCGATGGTGGCCATCCCCATGACGCCGAAGAGGGTGCTGTATCCGCCTCCGATCGAGAAGGTCCCTGTCGGCTTTTCCTTCACCTTGACGTTCAGGTCGACGAGGTTGTCGCCCACCTGCTGGGGAACGATCTGGACGTTTTTGAAGAAGTTCAGGTTGTTGAGGTTCCGGTAGGAGTCCTGGAGGGCTTGCGTGTCCATGATTCCCGACTCCTGAACGCCCAGGACACGTCGGATCACCTTGTCCCGTGTCAATTCGTTTCCGGCAATATTGATCTTGCGAATGTGGACAAGTCCCCCTTCGGTAATCAGAAAGGTCAGGTTCACCGTCTTCTTGCGGATATTGGGAACGATCTGGGGGGTCACGATGGCAAAGGCATATCCTTTGTGACCATATTTCCGGGTCAGGTTATTGATGTCCTTCTGGAGGCGCTTTCGGGAGAAGATCTGAGGGGGCCTGGTCTTGATTGTCTCAAGGACCTCCTTCTTCGTGAAGAGCTTGTTTCCCGAGACTCCTACATGAGAGATGCGGAACTGATCTCCTTCGGTCAGGGGGAACTGGATCTCCATCGTCTTCCTGTGATCGTGGAAGATCGTTTTCGGTTCGCCGATGGCCACATTGATATAGCCATGATTGAGATAGAAGTCGCGGAGGCGTTCGATATCCTGTTCGGTCTGGGTCTTCTTGTAGATGCCGGAATCGGTCCACCAGGAGGTCAGCCAGAAGTAGGGTTTTGTCTTGATCTTTTTCTGAAGGGTGGAGGCGGAATAGGCCTTGTTCCCCATGAAGGTGACCTTGGTGATGTGCGTCAGTGTTCCTTCGGATATGAGGAAGACCAGCTCCACCTTGTTGTTGGACATTTTTTTTGTCAGCGGAACGACCGAGGCATTGTAGTATCCCGACTTCTTGTACAACGCTTCGATACGACGGACATTCTCGTGAACTTCGTATCCATCGTAAAAGGACGCGGGAAGAATGGTCAGTTTTTTTCTGAGATCAGAGTCGGACTGGTTATTGTTCCCGATGAAGCTGATCTTTTCGACGGTCGGACGCTCAGTCACCCGGAATGTCAGGGCAACTCCTCCCTCGAATCCTTTGGCATAGACCTCGATATGATCAAAATATCCCGTCTGGTAGAGGGCCTTGATGTCCCCAGAAAGGGAGGTCTGGGAGAAGGGATCTCCCACCTTCGTATGGATTTTCTGGCGGATGGTCGAGGCATCGATTTTTTTGTTTCCCTTGATCTCAATACGGGTGACAAGTACCGGCAAGAGCGCCCCGGAAGACTGGGCGGAGGCGGCAAACGCGGAAGGGAGAATCACCAGGGAAAACGAGACAATAGCCGACAAGAACAAAAGGACTAGAAAGGGGGGCCAACGCGGGGAAAAGGACCTCATGTCCGAAGGGGGGATCCGTGGCCTGAAGAGGGATACAAAGACGGATCGGGCTTTAGACAAGGGGAAAGATATCATGGCTCAAGGCTGAAGAAGGAGAGGTCCTGGCCTTCCGTCCGGCCTTTTCCCGATCTCTGGCATCCTGTGTTCAAGGAATATCCTGATTTGATGGCGTGGATTCCAAATGGTGGTCACTCGAGACATGATTGGCAATGAACTGTCCAATGATGCAAAAAAACCCTCGAGACTATATCACGGACGGGAGTATTTTCCAAGACTGACAGGAAGGAAAATTGACATCCTCCCCTTCCTCTCGCTTCGCAAGCCTTGCAAGCGGAAAGGAAGGGGATTCCGACGGCGGACTAAG
>JBMFWG010000016.1:0-40160 GCA_049965515.1 Leptospirillia bacterium | reverse complement strand
CCCGAACTCGTCACCGCCCAGGCGAGCAACGGTGTCAGACTCCCGAAGAAGCGTGGAAAGCAGAGAGGATACCGCAATCAAGACCTGGTCTCCGGCCTTGTGCCCCAGCCGATCGTTGACCTCCTTGAAGCCATCAAGATCCAGAAGCCCCACAGCAAAGACAGACCCGTGACGGACCGCAGTTTTCCTTGCATAATCGAGGCGATCATAGAAAAGGCGGCGATTGGGAAGACCTGTCAGCGGGTCATGGAGAGAGAGAAACAGCACCCGATCCTCCTGAGAGCGCCGCTCCTGCTCGCGATCATAGTTGTCGAGGGCAAAGGAGAGGTTTCGGGACACTTCGTCGAGAAGGTTGGAGAGCTCGGGGTTAAAAAATCCTGGTTGTCTGGAAACGACGGCCAACACCCCAGAAAAGTTGCCTCCCCGGAAAATCGGAAACAGCGCCACAGAGCGGATCTCATGCTTTGTAAAGAGCCAACGGAGAAAGCTGTCGGAGGCCGCCTCCATGGACTCGTTGACAACCAGAGGGCGACCCTGTTGAAAGGACTTCAGGATAAGACTGTCGAGATCACTTGGCTCGAAGGCGTGACGAACATTAAGACGCAGGTTGCCGATCCATTTCGATTCGGGACCCGTGTCGTGTTTCAAGTGAAGCAACCCCGTCTCCGCATCAAGCTCGGCAATCCCGACAGTACTCGAGTCTTCGCTTTCGTGGAGGATCTCGCAGGTACTAGCAAAAAGATCCTGGGGAGGCATGACATTCGCCACAATCCTGTTGATCTTTGAGAGGGCGCGGTAGTAGTTCTTGAGAGTCAGGATCGTCTGCTCGTTTTTTTTCTGAACGAGCCTTCGGTCGTAGTTGTCGAGAGCAAAGGAGATATTTCGGCTCATCTCGTCGAGAAGACGCTCCATCTCCTCTCCAAAGAATGCCGAATATTGGGAAAAGGCAATCAGGACGCCGATGGGTTTCCCCGAACGAAGCAGAGGATAGGCCGCTGCCGAGCGTATGCTCTGATCCTCAAGTTTCCGCCGAAGGGTCGGGGGGAAGGGATGATAGAGACAATCATGCACCACCCGCGGCTTCCCGCGGCGTAACACCTCTCCTATCAAGGAATCCTCCCCTTCCCCCTCGGGATTCACCGAAAGAGCGAGAGAGTAAACCCACTCCACAGGAAGGCCCGCAAAGGCATTCCAGATCATCGTGTTCGTCTTCGGATCGAGAAGGCCAACAACTGCGCCCTTGGGGTCCCCCCGGGCGTAAAGAGTATCGCAGACCTTCTGGAAGAGCTCCTGGGGGGAGGGGATCCGGATCAGAAACTCGTTGACCTCTCCCAGAGCCCGATAGTAGTTCTTGATCGTCAGAAGAACTTCTTCATGGAGCGTCTGGGCCTTTTTTCGGTCGATATTGTCGAGCGCGAAGGAGAGAGAGGCTGCCATGCTTCTCAGGATATCGACGAGATCGGGCGTGAAGAAGTCCCGGGAGTCGGAATGGACTGAGAGGCATCCGTGGACACTTCCTCCCCGATAAAAGGGGAATACCGCCGATGACCCTGTCCCCATTCCTTCGAGGACGGAGCGCCAGATCTGAATTTCGGGAAGGTCGAGCAGACGGTTTTCCACGATGGGACTTGATGCACGATAGGCCCGACCGATCAGACCCTTCCCTTCAGAGAGGGTATCTCTGACAGAAATCCGTACGCGAAAGAAGTCCTCCCGATGTTTTCCATGGGCGGATCTCACATGGATCCACCCGGAATCGTCCGGCACACCCACCATGGCGTGGCTCAAACCACACTCCTCGACCGCGATCCGTCCGATTTCTTCGTAAAGGGTCGCTTCGTCAGGGAGAGACGCCACGAGTCGGTTCAGGTTCGCCAGAGCCCGCGACATCTGTTTGAGGGAGGTGAAAGACTTCATCCGTCCTGTCTCCGGATTGTCGGGAAAAAGCTCACCCATGAATACCATCTCTTGTCTTGTCGGACGGCCCATTCTAACACCAAAACGACATGGATGAATATATCGCCTTATTATCCTGTGCCCCCAGGAAGGTCACGGATAATTTTGGGTGGTCGACCATCTCTTCTCCGATTGCTCCCCAGACGACTCCCACCCTTTGCCACTTTGTGTTATGATGGCTCTCGTCGACGTTATCATTGACGAAGGGCTGTGCCCTCATAAAAACGAGGTTGATAATGAAACAACGATTTCATTTCTCCTCCGGACAACGGTCTGGAAAAGTTCTCACCTCCCTTCTTATGGCCGGAACATTTTTTCTTGTCACATCCCTCCCGGCCCATGCCCGGGGAGAAACCTCCGGCGTCACAGGAGCCGTCTCCCGGTACGATCGCATCGTCAGCCATGCCTCCGCCGTCTACCACAAGCTCATGAGCGATGCCCGGAAGAGGTTTGATACCGCCAAGTCCAGGGCCGACGCCGCCTATGACAAAGCCACCCAGCGGGCCAACAACGAGGTCACGCTCAAGATCAACACGGTCAAGGAAGAGGTGGCCCAGAGTCCCCACTTCGATGCCCACCTCAAGGACAAGATTAAGGAGGCCGCCCGAGACTTTGCCCTGGCAATCGCCAAGGCCCGAGCCATTCATGAAGGACAGATGGCCGCAGCCCTCCGTGACTACACCGAATCCCTGAAAAAGGCCTCATCCGACTATGCCGATGTCGTAAAGAAAGCGGAAAAGACCTACCGCACCGAAGCCTCTCGCTGGCTAAAGTAACGCTCCCCTGAAACCCCCGTGGGGAGGATTTTCCCCTCCCCCGCCGGGTTTGGAGCCATCCGGGGCTCACCTGATACCGTCAGTCCTCGGACCAACCCGCTCTTATCTCTCCCGCCAGAAACGATCTACCCCCAAAGAGGAGCCTTTCGTGCGCAAGCTCTTTGCTATCATCGGCCACCCGGTGGCCCATTCCCTTTCCCCCCGATTCCAGCAGGCCGCCTTCGATGCTGCCGGCATCGATGCCGCTTATCTTCCCTTTGATATTCCGCCAGAAAATCTTCCTCACGCCATCGATGCCATCCGCACCCTGGGAATCTCAGGAGTCAATGTCACAATCCCTCACAAGGAGGCGATCCTTCCACTTCTCGACGAGCTCTCCCCCACGGCAAAGGAACTGGGGGCCGTCAACACCGTGACCTTAAGCGAAGGGAGACTGCTTGGAGACAACACCGATGCCCCGGGGTTCCTCTCGTTTTTGGAAAAATTCCTCGACACCAACCGTCTCGCTCTTCCCTCCTCCGCTGTTGTCTTCGGAGCCGGAGGCTCCGCCCGTTCTGTTCTCTGGGCGCTCTCCCGGCGTCATGTCAGCCGGATCCTGATCGTAAACCGCACAAAGGAGCGAGGAGCGGCCCTGATCCAGTCGCTTCCCTTCTTGTGCAAAGGGGTGAGAAGCGTCTCTCTCGACGATCCCTCCTGGCAAGAGGTGCTCGAGGGAGGTCGGGAGAGACAGGCACTGACACACTCGACAAAAGAGTTGCAAGAAAAAGGTGTGATTCTGGTCAATACCCTCTCCCTCCAGGCCTTTGCCGGAACCGAGCCCCCCTTTCCCCCTCTTCAGGGAGTCCCGCTTGAAGACTCTATCCTCATGGACCTCTCCTATGTCTCCCACCGGACTGGGCCCCAGGACAATGGGGGACTCACTCCCTTTCTCTCCATGGGCCGCCCTTTTGCCGCTCCCTGCCAGAACGGGCTGGGCATGCTCCTGATGCAGGGAGCCCTGTCCTTCCGGCGCTGGACCGGGTGCGCCCCTTCGATTGACATTATGGAAGCGGCCCTAAGGCAGGCCACAGGGCAGGACGATCTTTGGAAAAGTCTTTAACGAGAGGGACAGAGAAAGAGCCCACGAACAGGCGGGACAAAGGAATCTCTTCGGCCTATCCGCAGGCTTCCCCTTTGGCGGGAGGGACGATGCTTCTCCCGCCGGAAGGAGTCTGAGGAAGCTGAAGGCCCTCCGAAGGCCTTGTCAGAGGGTTCGGGAGAAAAGCGGACCCTTGGGGGCCTCGCGAAGATAGCGATCGAAGACCATGGCAATGTTCCGAAGAAAGATACGACCAAGGTCGGTGATGCGGATTTTTTCCGGAGTGATCTCCAGAAGACCGTCGGGAACGAAGCTCTCGAGAGTCGCAATTTCGGATTCGAAGACCCGGTCGAAGGACTCTCCGAAGGGGGAGAGAGCCTTGGCCCTGTCGATCTCGAGATCACACATGATGTGCGAGATAATCTCCCGACGCATCCGGTCATCCTCGCTCAACCGAAATCCCCGGAAGGTCCCCATATGTCCGGAAAGGATCCGGGAGGCATAGTCGGGAAGGGCTCGGGCATTCTGGAAATAAGCCCGGTCAAGCATACTGATGGCCGTGACCCCTACCCCCACCAGTTCGGCATTCTTCTTGGTCGTATATCCCTGGAAGTTCCGGTAAAGGGTCTTGTCCTTCTGGGCCCGGGCCAGCTCATCGTCGGGGCGGGCAAAGTGATCCATCCCAATGAACCGGTATCCAGCGCCTGCCAGCTTGTCCCCGATGAGACGAATCAGCCCAAACTTGGCATCGGGAGGGGGCAGCGTTTCCTCCCGGATCAGAACCATGTGCTTCTTGAGCCAGGGAACATGGGCATAATTGAAAACGGCGATACGGTCGGGAGAGATCTCGATGACCTTGTCAAGAGTTCGGGAGAAGCTCTCCACCGTCTGGTAGGGAAGTCCGTAGATAAGATCGATATTGAGGCTATAAAACCCCAGATCCCGGACTTTCTTTGCCACCCGAACGGTGACCTCCTCCGGCTGGACCCGGTGGACAGCCTCCTGAACCTTCGGGTCAAAATCCTGAACCCCCATACTGATACGGTTGACGCCCACTGTTCGGAGGGTTTCAAGGTAAGAATCGGAGGCAAAGCGTGGATCGATCTCCACCGAGATCTCCCCCTCCCGATAATCTACCTTGAAGTTCTTGTTGATCGATTCGAAGAGCCTCCGGGTCTGAAACGGGGTCAGCGAGGAGGGTGTCCCGCCCCCGAGATGGAGCTGGATCACCGGCCGCCTGGCATCGAGCACGGAAGAGAGGACTCCCAGCTCGCGGGCCAGGTAGTCGTTGTACTCCTCCGCCCGGGACTTGTCCCGCGTAATGATGGTGCTGCAGCCACAAAAGTAGCAGAGGGACTCACAGAAGGGGATATGAAAGTAAAGCGAGAGAGGAGCTCCTCGACGATTGGATTCCTCGAGGGCCTTGCGGGCCTCTTCCTCTCCGAACTCCTCGGTCCAGACCGGGGCCGTGGGGTAGCTGGTGTACCGGGGCCCGGGACGGTCGTATTTTTTTAGCAGGGAGAGATCCACATTCTCAATCATGGCAGAACCCTTGTCGGGACCATCCCGAAGGACGGCCCTCGTGCGGTGAATAGTGTCCGCTGTGGCCAAAGCCAAAGTCGAAAGTCAACGATGTTAGCGCCCGGCCTGAACCATCCGGACCAGAGAGCGGGCCATCTCCATCGGCGTCTCCGGAAGAATTCCGTGGCCCAGGTTAAAGATGTACCCCGGCCGGTCACCCACCCCCGCCAACACCCGACGGACCTCTCCGGCAAGAGCCTCTTCTGTGGAGAGAAGGACAACCGGGTCGAGATTTCCCTGAACGGCCTTTTCCGGGGAGATCCGGGGGATCGCCTTCTCCAGGGGAAGTCGCCAGTCAATGGAAAGAACATCGGTCCCGGCCTGGTCCATGAGATCGATCAGGGCAGCGGTGCCATTGACATACAAGATGGAAGGAATCCCGTGTCGGGCCAGGGCCCGGACCACCTCCCGGGTGTAAGGAAGGGCGAATTCTCGATAGTGTTCGGCACAGAGGGATCCGGCCCAGGTATCGAAGAGCTGATAAGCGTGAATTCCCGCCTCGACCTGCATCTCCAGATAGTCGATGACCGTGCGGGTCACCTTCTCCATCAGGGCCCGGTATCCCCGGGGGTTTGAGAAGATGAGACGTTTGACCTTCGTAAATTCCTTGGAGGTCTCTCCTTCAACCATGTAGGTGGCCAGGGTGAAGGGGGCTCCGGAAAATCCCAGAAGGGGCACCCGACCCTCAAGACGTGTATTGATCAGTCGGACCGCATCTCCAACAAAACCCGTATCCTTCCTCGCCTCAGGAACCACCAGCCGCTCGATATCGGCGTCGGTCCGCACTGGATTTAGGAACTTCGGTCCCTTGTGCTCGGTGAACTCCAGGGAAAGTCCCATCGCCTCAAGCGGAATCAGAATGTCGGAGAAGAGAATTGCTGCATCAAGTCCCAAAAGGTCGATGGGAAGGAGCGTTGCCTGGGCGGCAAGCTCCGGGGTCTTGCAGAGCCCCAAAAATGAGGTCTTTTTCCGGATTTCCTGATATTCGGGCATATACCGTCCGGCCTGGCGCATAATCCAGATCGGAGGACGGTCCAGCCGCTCGCGGCGACAGGCCCGGAGAAAGAGATCATTTTTGACGGCAGGGCGAGCGACCATGCAGAGGCCTTCCGTTAGAGAGTGGACAGAGTCGGCGGATCCAGGGAGAGCCACCGGGGATAGACCGTCTGGCGATTGCGGGCAAGCCGCTCAAGCCGTCTGGCAATGGCCGAGAGAAGAAGCGGGTGGTCACCAAAGGGAGGCGTCACAACGCCTCCGGCAGGGAGAGGATGGCGATTCAGAAATGCGGACGTCGCCGTCCGGATCCGCTCCATCAGAACCCCCTCAAAGAGAAAGTAGGACACGACGATGAGACGGTCGTATCCTGATGGATCAAGCTCTTCGAGGAAGGGGCCCAGCCGGGGTTCAGTCACGCCAATAAAGGTATAGCGGAACTCCGGCCCACGGCGCCTCTCCCAAAGCCGCCGTCCCTGATAGTACAGGGAGGCATTTGCCGCCGGGTCGAGACTTCCTCGTCCCACAATGACAACAAGGTCCCGAATCGCTGGGTCGGCAGGGGGAAGGATCGAAAGGAGAACGTCGATGGGAGTCGAATCCGTTCCGATCGCCCACTCCCGGACGATCAAAAGATCTGGACGCTTCCGGGAGGCCTCCTTCACAAACCCCCAGACATCTTCCTTCGAGTGTCCCGCATCAAAGAGCAAAAAGGGAAAGAGGAGAAGGGTCGAGACCCCCTCGGGAAGTTCGTCAATCACACGGGAGACAGGGGGGTCGGCATGCTCGAGGAAGGCTTCCCGAACGACAAATTCCGAAGGAAGATAGGGAACAAGCTTCCGAAAGGTCTCTCGAAAGTGTCGGTTGCCCTCCTCCAAGGGACTCCCGTGGCCAATAACGACAACGGCAACAGAGGAGGGCTCGGGGGACAGGGGACTCTTCATGCTCCGATTATACGGCGAGAGACAGGGAAGTTCAATGAAGCCGAGTTCGGAGAGGCAGTCCCACAACATCCTCTCCCCTTCCCCGGGCATTCCGTACCCGGTCAATTCGTCATTCCGACTCAGTCGATTGATGCGTTCCGGAGAGACTCCCGGCGAGAGGGGCATCCCCGGCGAAGGCGAAAAAGGAGGGCTCCGGCCAGAAGAGCCAGCAGGATATCGGCGGAAACAATCCCCCACTCCCGGAGCCAGAGAGCCACCGCGAGGTTGAAGAGATAAACGGAGAGATAGAGGAATGGAGGCAGGAGTCGGTTTAGAGCCCCCCCGTCCTCCCGATTTTCTCCCCGAAAAGGGAGAAGGCGCCAGAGAACGAGGATCGTTGCTCCGGTAACGGCCCACCCCACAAAGTTTGATAGCGTCACGCCAAAATAGGCCCCCCCGTCAGGGTAATCATAGATCTGGCCAAGGAACCAGCGTGATCCTCGGAGGGCGACCGGATCGATCACCATATCGATGGCGGTAAAGAGAAGGACCGCCACCGGGAAGAGACGACGCCAGAGCCACCCGGGCCCCGCCAGGATCTCCCCCAGAGAACGCTGGACGGCAAGACCCGCCATCCCCAGGGCACCGACCGCCAGGAAGGCAAAGGAGAGGGAGTCCATGAGGGGAAGAATCCCGAGCCAGATTTCCCGACCTTTTGTCGTGGGAAGGTATTGGTAGTGGCCAAAGGGAAACCATCCGCCGGGACGGGCCGAGGACCACTCAAAGAGATAGGCCACACCCCAGGCCACGGAAAAACGCAAGAGTCCTCCCAAAGCGCCTGTGGCACGGGAGAGAGCGACGAGTCCGACGCCCCAGAAAAAAAAGACGTACCAACGGAAGAGCAGCGTGGAAAGCAGGAGCCCCATGACGTCTCTATCCCCCCGAGCGGGCGATGAACACGACCCCTGCGGTAATGAGGGTGATGCCTCCCCATCGAAGAAGGGGAATCCTTTCCTGAAGGATGAATCGGGCCATGAGCGCCGTCAGGACGTACCCCAGGCCTGTCATCGGAACCACCTGGCTGACCGGCAAATCCCGGAGGATTCCCAGAAGGAGAATGTAGTAGAGCGCCTGGAGGAAGACTCCGAGGAGAACCTCCGGATGCCGGAGAATCGCCCGAAGGCGGCTTCCTCCCCTGGGATCGGTCCGGGTCGCCTTCATCCCTCGGGAGAGAAGAATGAATCCGGCATCTTCCAGCAGGAGGGCCAACAAAAAAAGAGCCAGAAGGGCGCCATAGGAAAACATCAATGAGTCGCGGCTTCCGTTGTACTTTTGGGGTCGAGAGGACGAAGGGCCCCGCCTGGCAAGATCCGATAGCGATAGCCTCGCCAGAGGATGGATCGTCCAAAGCTCATGAGATAGGCATAGAGGGAGAGGATCTCCCGGGCCATCCATAGGGAGAAATCCTTATGGGACAGGGGCGTTCCCACAATTTCCCGAAGAAAGTAGGACGAAAGGGCCAGGTGGAGAACATAGAGTCCCACGGCGCCAAAGGCCATGACAGGGCTTCCACCGGCTACCCCCAAAAGAACGGCCAGGAGGCAAAAAGGGAAGGGTCTCGAAAAAATGGAGAGAGAGTAGCCCATGGGGCGGAGAGAGGAATAGGTCCGGGCCCACCGAACCTCGTGGGCGATCACCCCGGAAAGGGATTCATCCCGGATCCGGGCCTCCACCATGAGGTGGGACAGAACAATCCGATAGCCCTTCTCATGGATGAGACGACCCAAATGGTAGTCGTCGGCCAGGTAGTCCTTCATCGCATCAAAGCCCCCGATGGAACGAAGGGCCTCGGCCGAAAAGAGCATCGTGGGCCCGTAGAGATAGGTCAAAGGCAGAAGCGCATAGGCCACAAGTCCCTGGGGAATGGCCTCGCTGTTAAGCATGAGGGCCGCTAGCCGGGAAGGAAAGCCGCCTTCGGGGATACCTCGTTGCATGCAAGTGACGGCACCGACCTTGGGGTCGGCCAGCATGGGACGCATGATCTCTCGGAGATAGGAAGGGGGAACCCGGATATCACTGTCATTGACAAGAATATAGGAAGAGGAGGAAAGGATCTCCCGGGCCACTGCCGCCACTTTGTTCATCTTGCGGTTCTGTCCGGTCCGCTCCGAAACAACAACTAGTTTGACCCTGTCAGGGAATTCTCTTTCAAGATCCCGGATCAGAGGGACGGCGGGGTCGGCCGACGAGTCAACGGTAAAGAAAATAAGAAAAGAGGGATAGTCCTGTTGAATAAAGGAGAGATAATTATCCCGGGCTCCATGATCAAGGCCGCGAACCGGCTTGATCATGACAACGGGAGGGAGGGCCCCATCAGGCATCCAGATATCCTGACGGCTCCGAAGTAGCCGGTCGGCGCCAAAGAGGGCGACTACGTCAAAAATGACGCCCAGAAATGCCCCCAGGAGGCCGATCCCGCCGGCCAGATCAAGGAGTTCTCCGGGCGTCATCGAGGAAGAGAAATTCGGCAGGTCATCACGGAAGCTGATGAGCCTTTTCTGCATCCCGCCGCTTGGCCATAAAGCGGAAGAATTCGCGGGCTTCCCGGGCAATCTTTTTGATCTCGGAAAGATCAAAGATGGCCCGACGAAAGACCTTCAGGATATAGCGTGGGCGGAAATAGTACTTCTTGTAGAACTTGGGGACGGCCATAAAAATCTCCCGGGAGGTGATACCGGGATAGGTCACGTTCACGGCCTGAAGACCGTCATCGGAGACCATCTCAGAGTCGACGAGATACCCATTTTCCCGGGCATACTCATAAAAATGGGTTCCAGGGTAGGGAGAGGCCAAGGAGACCTGCAAGGTCTCGATGTTGAGTCGGCTGGCAAAGGAGATCGTCTCGTCGATAGTCTCAGGGGTCTCGCCGGGAAGCCCCACCATGAAGGTTCCATGGATGGTCATACCAAGCTGATGGGCATCGCGGGTGAACTTTTCCGCCTGCTCCACGCGTATTCCCTTCTTGACATTATTGAGGATCGTCTGATTTCCAGACTCATAACCGACGACCATGACCCGGCATCCGGAGTCCCGCATGATCTTAAGCGTGTCGTAATCTACATTCGCCTTGGAGTTGCATCCCCAGGAAAGGCCAAAAGGCTTGAGGCCCTTGGCAAGTTCCCGAGTCCGATCCCGATACTCCGTCAAGGTATCGTCATCGAAGAAGAGTTCCTTGATTTGAGGAAAGGTCTTCTTGATGTAGGCCACTTCCTGCAGAACATTCTCCACGGAGCGCACTCGATAGACATTGCCAGAGAAGGTCTGGGGCCAGAGGCAGAAGGTGCATTTGCTTCCGCAACCCCGCCCCGTGTAGATCGAGATATAGGGAAACCGCATCCAGGGAATCTCATAGTCGGAAATCTTGAGGTCACGGGCATAGACTTGCGAGGCAAAGGGAAGAACATCAAGATTTTCAATCACGGGACGATCGGGATTGCCGATGATCTGCCCATCCCGTCGAAAATGGATCCCCGCCACATCTTCGAGCTTTGCCCCTCGGGCAATTTCCGGAATGGCATAATCAAACTCTTCGCGGACGACAAAATCGATCACCGGGTCGGCCTTCATGGTGAGCTCGGGAAGAACCGAAGGATGGGGGCCAACAAACCCCACAAGCATCCGGGGATTACGCGCCTTGAGCCCCTGCGCCGTCAGGATGTCGTTCTTGAGCGAAGGGGTACTGGTATAAAGGACCACCATATCAAAAGAGTCGGCCAGGTCCAGTGTCTCGTCACGGCCCATGTTCTGGGCTGGGGCATCCACCACCCGAGAATTGTCGAGCATCCCGGCCGGGTAGGTCAGCCAGGTCGGGTACCAGAAGGAGCGCACCTCCCGGGTCGCTTGGTACCGAGCCCCGGCTCCTCCATCAAAGTCATCGAAGGAGGGGGGATTCAGAAAGAGCGTGCGAAGTGGCGAGTGAGTCGTCATAGCGAAATATCCTCAATATATCCTCAGGAACCCCGCCCGCAATCGGCGAGACCCCCTCCGGAGAGTGAATGGCGTCAAGAGATCAAGGGGTCGCTTCGGCTCCGCTGTGCTCCGAAGCGATTTAGTGAACTTCGATGAACTCCTCTTCGGAAGATTCACTCCGTACAACGTTCGGCTCCATGCCACGTTCCCGGGAGATCTCCATGAGGCGGTCGATCACCCCTTCGATCAGATAGTCGGGAGTGGAGGCCCCCGCAGTCACGCCCACACGCTCTTGTCCTGTAAACCACTCCGCCTGAACGTCGGAAGCCTTGTCCACGAGGTATGAGGCGGGACAGAGACCTCCAGCCACCTCCTGGAGACGCCGGGAATTGGCCGAACTCATGGACCCCACGGTGATCATGACATCCATGTTGCCGGCGATCGCAAGGGCCGAAGTCTGTCTCTTCTCCGTGGCGTCGCAGATCGTATTATGAACTTCGAGCTGGGGGTATCGTTCAACAAGAAGGGAAAGGATCTCGTCAAAATACTTGATCGACTGGGTAGTCTGGGAAACGAGGGCGACCGGTCCATCCGTCAGCGGAAGTCCGGAAATCTCCTCCTTGCGGTGGAAGATATGGATATGATCCTTGGCGTGGCCCTGGACTCCCATAACCTCATCGTGGCTCTTCTCGCCCAGAAGGAGGATGGTGTAGTTCTTGTCTGCCAGCGCCTTGACGATCCGGTGGATCTTCGACACCAAAGGACAGGTCGTATCGACCACCTCAAGCTGACGGCTTTTCGCATCGGCAATCACACTGGGAGCTACGCCATGGGCGCTGATGATCAGGGTTCCCTCACTGACTTCAGACACATCTTCGACCGAATGGACTCCCCTGTTGGCCAGATCGTTGACCACGTGAGTATTGTGGACGATCTCATGAAGGACAAAGATGGGACCATTGGCCTCTTCGGCCGTCTTGTGGGCCATCTTGATTGCCCTTTTCACGCCAACACACACGCCGGCGTATTCCGTCAGAAAGATTTCCATAGGGAGCTCCTTTATCAATTATATGAAAAGACGCGTCATCGGTGGTCAAAGATCCCTGACAAGCGGGATCGCCCTTGAGGGATCATCCCTGCGCTTGGGCAAGCCTCTCCGAGAAGGCTCGGGAGAGTCGGTCCGCCAGGCGTGGATCAAGGTAGCCGGAGGAGAGGTAATATTGCACGGCCTCACGAAAGGCCTCTTCTACTGGTGTCGGGACAAGACCCAGCTCCAGAATCGCCCGGCTTCCATTATAATACATCAATTTCTTGGCCATGCGCACCCCTTCGAGAGGAACAAGGGGCTCCCGGCCCGTCACCCGAGAAACCCCTTCGGAAAACCAGGCCAAGGGAAGGATCATCTCCCGAGGAATGGTCACCTGTGGGGCAGGGATTCCGGTTATTGCCTCCAAGTGGCGAAAAAGCTCCAGGAGAGTCATATTCTGGCCTCCCAGGATATACTTCTCTCCCACCACTCCTTTTTTTGCTGCCAGCAGATGCCCCCGGGCCACATCCTTGACCGGAACGACATTGAGTCCGGTATGGATGGCCGCCTTCATACGACCCTTCAAATAATCGAGAACGATCCGTCCGGTCGGGGTGGGCTTGATGTCACGTCCCCCGATGGGAGCCGAGGGATTCACGACCACAAGCGAGAGGCGGTCTGCATAGGAGAGCGCCACCTGTTCGGCCTCGTACTTGGAGAGTTTATACTCCCCCACCAGCGAGGAGCGGTCGACCTTCATGGTCTCGTCGATGGGAAGGCCATCGTCCCGGGTTCCCAAGGCCGCCACGCTGCTACAGTAAACAACCCGGGAGACCCCCGCCCGCAAGGCCGACTCAAGGATATTGCGCGTACCCGTCACATTGGAGTGGAGGATCTCTCCCTTTTTCGGAGTCCAGAGGCGATAGTCGGCCGCCACATGGTATAGGGTATGAACTCCCTCCATGGCCCGATCAAGGGAATCTGGCACCAGAAGGTCGCCCTCAACCCACGAGACTCTCGGCCCTCGCGGAGGGAGGTTCGAGGTATTCGAGGAGGCCCGATGAAGACACCGAACAGGAGTCCCCTCGGCGACAAGAAGATCCGCCACCCAGGAGCCCACGAATCCGGTGGCCCCGGTCACAAGGGAAAGAGAGGAGGAGGAAGGGGAATCCATACAACTATGATATCATGGAAAAAAGAGACCGTAAAGACCGGCACCCCTAGCCGAAATGAAGGAAAAGCCCCGGCCAACAAAAGCTCCCGCCAGGAGGTTGACAGCTCCCGGAGGCCATGGCAGGATGGCCTAAAAGTTTCTTCATCCGCAACCCCCCACGAGGACGTCCCGCCATCGAACCGACAGGGTATCATCGAGTCTTGAGCCTTCACTCACCCGGGCGTCACGGCCCACTCCCCAGGACACGGACTTTCTTCCGGCGCCTTCTCCCTGCAAGCCTTCTGCCCCTTGGGCTTTTTCTCCTGGTCTCCTGCAGAACCGCTCCTGTTCCGGTCAACGATCAGTCTATCCTCGACCGGGCCCGGATCTCCCTTCCCGACACCTACCCATCAAGACAGACGGGTCGCCCGGAAATTCCCCGTCATCCTTATACCGAAGCCGCCCTTCACTCCATGGGATTTGAGTGGAATGATCCACGATTTGTCTCGGGGCGCCGCCTCTCCCGGGGTGACGAGGTGGCGTGGTTCGACCGGGAAGGCCAGCTTCATGTGACACGCTATACGGGAGTCTTTCATGAGTCAGGGTACCGAATCCGCCGCTATGTTCCATCCTCGTCCGGAGACCTGGAGCACCGCGGATCCCTGGTGAGCCGGTCGCTGACAGAGTGCCTCTATGACCGTCCCGGAGCGGCTGTCCATTATCATCACAACCTCTCCGGAGTCACTCTCTTTATCGAAACACTGGGAGGTGGAGGGATCGATACACTGATCCTTCCGGTCACCCTGCCTCTCTGCATCCTCTCCGACAGACTCTCGCCCAGCTTTTCCCACGCCCGGTCCGAAGAGGACGACTCTGCCGCAAGGCAGGCCAGACGACTCGCCGCGAAACTCCGTCAGAAGGGAAAGCCGATCCCGACAAAGGTGACAGCCCCCGCCTCCGTCGAATAGCCAACATCGACCCGCCCGACCACGTCAGGTTTGACCAGGGCCCGAAGCCCGACTCCCGGATTGATCGCATAGTCCCCGAAGTTCGTGGCCTGGGACACATAGCGGAAGACCTCTCCCACTCCGAGAAAAGGGGCCACCTGAAACTCCGACTGGACATTGAAGAGGTCCATGTCAAAAGCCGCAATCCGCTCCTCGATATTGAACAAGGAGGCATCGTAGTCGTAAAAGCGGCCCGTCCCGTAGCCCTCGAGAGTAAAGGCGCCTCCCAGCATGCTCATGGCGTAGAACGGAATGTTCGGTCCGTTCATGAGGTTGATCATGGCCCGAATGGCCAGAACATCCTGGTCCTGGTCTCCATGGGGGATCCAGGTCTTGTACTCTACATCGAAGCGGTCAAAAACACTGTTCTGTCCGGGAGTCATGTTGTTGTCGAGCTCTGCGAAGGCTCGCGCATAGGTTCCGGTCGAGGGAATGAGATGGTTGTCGCGGGTGTCATAGGTGATATCGGCCCGATGAGTCAGGATCTGGGCTCCCGAGGCAAATCCCGGAGCATCGGGAAAGAGCAATCCGGTATACTCCATACCCGAAACCTGTCCCGGAGAGGCGCCGTAAACGCGGTAACGCTCCATGATCCAGGCCCGGATCTTCATATCGTCAAAATTCATTCCGAAGGTCCCGTGGGCCGATGTGGTGGCAAGGGTGTAATTCGACTGATTGGAGAAATTCGAGGTCGGCCCAATGCCATAAAACCGGGCGGTAGGGTTTTTAAAGCTCTTCACACGGGTATCGAGGATAAAGCGCCCTCTGTCCAGGGAGAGATCCCGATAGTGAAACTCATAGAAGTTCATGATCGAGTTTGACTGAATCCCAACGACATGCCATCGTTTCAGGTTCCCCTTGTAAAATCGGTAGTATCGGAAGCCCGTTTCCAGCCCCATATAGGAGTTGTACATCACGGAGGGGGCGAAGATCGAGGTGATTCGACCGGAGGGCTTGGCGTAAAGAATGGGAATAATTGTGCCGTAGGTCAGCCCCGAGTTGTAAGAGTCGCCGATAGCCGGAACGGGGACGACAACGGTATTGTCGAAGGGAGTGCTGTAGCTGAAGGGGGGAGGAGCCCCGATAGGAAGCTGCGGAAAGCTGAGCCCCTGCGGACCAAGGCTCGTCTGCACGGGGGCAATAGGGGCCATGGGCGGCGGAGCCGCGAAGGATAAAAGAGGGGAGCTCCAAAAGGAGAGAAGGCCAAGGAAGACCCCCCACAGAAACAGCACTTGTCTGATCCGGGAGTCTCTTTGCCCCTTTCGGATCTGCCGAACACTCACCGTCCTTCCTCCCGAAGGGCTGAAAAAACCTCTTGCCCCAGACGGGAAAGGGCTTGTCGGCCTTGACGGAGGCTTGAACCCAAGAGAAGCAATTCATAAAGAAGGGCGGGACGAGCTAAGAGAGCTCGGAGAATGCCTCCAGGGGAGACAGTTCCCTCCGGGGTCACAAAAGAGAGAATCTCCGGGGGAAGGGTGTCCTCCACCCCATCGGAGACAACCCGAATAACCGTTGCCGGGATCCCGACACCGGAGGCCGCCTCAAGCCATCCAAAGCTCTCCATATCAACGGCAAGAGCTCCCGTCTCACCCGCCAGCCTTCTTTTTTCCCGGGGAGCGCCAACGAGAGACTCGACTGAAAGAATCCCCCCGAAACGAATCGATCCTTTTTCCCCCCCAGAAATAAAATGAGGGGGAAAATTCAGGGAAAAATCCTGTAAAGGCAAAAACTTCTCCCCCGAAGAGGAGAGAACCTCTTCGGCCACAACGATCGTCCCAGGAACCAGGTCAGGGGAAAGAGCCCCCGCCAGACCAGTAAAGAGAACACGAGAATAGCTCCTCGACGACAGAAGAGCGGAAAGAACCCCCACTCCAGACTTTCCGGGACCGACCCACACCACATCAAAAAGGGGGCTGGCTGCCGGGGCAAAAGAGAGATTGACGGCCCTCAGGCCACACCGAGGGCTGACACTGCCTTTTATCTCACGGGTAAAGGCCCGGGCTTCGTCTTCCAGGGCCGTCACGATGAGGATCGGGCAAGCGCCCTCCCCCTCCTCAGACACTTCGGGCGATCGGCGCGTAGGGAGCCGTCTTCCAGAAATCCACCCGTTCGTGTCCCAGAGCTCTTCCCCGCTCCGTCATGTTCCTGTAAAGAGCCAGAGCCCAGAGCGGGAAATAATGGCGATACATGTGGTAGCGAAGATAGAAGACCCGCGGGAATCCAGTCCCGGTAAAGAGTGCCTCGTTCCATGTTCCTTCGGGTGTCATCTGTTCAATCAGGTAGTTGACTCCCTGTCTGACGGCCCTGTGTTCCGAGTGTCCTCCATGAAGAAGAGCGATCAGGGCCCAAGCCGTCTGGGAGGGGGTCGACGCCCCCCGTCCCGCATAGTCTCGGGAAGCATAGGAAAGACAATCCTCTCCCCAACCACCGTCCGGGTTCTGTCGAGCCATCAGGAACTCCATGGAGCGAATGACCCAAGGCTCAGACATGGAGACCCCGATACTCTTGAGCCCCGCAATAACTGACCATGTTCCGTAGATATAGTTGACCCCCCACCGTCCGAACCAGGAGCCGTCATCTTCCTGCTCCCGTTTGAGATAGCGGATCGCCCGGGCGGCCGGAGGAAAATCAGGCCCATATCCCAATGCTCCGAGGAGCTCCAGCACCCGGCCGGTGAGATCAGCCGTGCTGGGGTCGAGAAGGGCTCCATGGTCGGCGAAGGGGATATGGTTGAGGAAGAGAAGGTCGTTGTCCCGGTCAAAGGCCCCCCACCCTCCATCGGTTCCCTGCATGGCCATCACCCACAGAGTTGCGCGTCGAAAAACATCTTGCATACGCGCGGCCAGGTCGGGGCGAGCCGGAAAAATCTTGGCCATTCCCATGAGAACCATGGCGGTATCGTCAACATCAGGATAATAATCGTTTTCGAACTGGAAGGCCCAGCCACCCGGTTCACAATCGGGAGCGCGAATGGCCCAATCCCCCCGCGTCCGGACCTCCCTGGCACAAAACCATTCCATGGCCCGGGTCACCGTCGGGGAGTCGGGAGAGATCCCGGCCTCAATCAGGGCTCCCAGGGCCAATGCCGTGTCCCAGACGGGAGATACGCATGGCTGGACTAAAACGTCCTTCTCCCCCTCGATGAGCAATTCGTCGATGGAGGCAAGAACACGCTGCATCAGGGGGTGTTCGAGCGTGTATCCCTCAAGGGACAGCGCCACGGCACTATTGGCCATGGCCGGATAGATCGCTCCCAGCCCTCCCTCCCCCTTGAGACGGGGAACCATCCACTCCATGGCCAACGACAAGGCTTTCTTCCGGAGAAAACCGGGAGGGTGACGGTTCCAGACTTGGAGGCCCTTGTCGAGGAGGAGAAAAAGGTTTCTCAGGGAAAAGAGTTCCGGGGAAGGGGAAAAAGACTCCCCGTCAGGTCGGGAAGGATCGAAGAGCTCCGAGATGCCTCTCTCGGAGGAGAGACGGACCAGAGGCTTGTGGTGATAAATGAACAGCAACGGAACAATCACCGTTCTTGACCAATAGGAAACAGAATATATCGAAAAGGGAAACCAGGCGGGAAGAAGGACCATTTCGGCGGGAAGAGCCGGAATTTTTTCCCAGCTGTACTGACCGAAGATGGCCAGGGCAATTCGGGTAAAAACATTGACCTTTCCGGCGCCCCCCCGGGAGAGAACCCACTCCCTGGCACGAACAAGAGCCGGATGGGAAGAATCAAAGCCACACAACTTCAAGGCCTGATAGGCCTTGACGGTGGCACTGATATCGGGGTCCCCGTCGTGAAAAAGTGGCCAGGCACCTTCTTTTCCCTGAACAGAAAGAATCCCCCGGACAATTTTCTCACGGCGGACGGGATCAAGCGGCCTTCCCAGGATTTCATGAAGAAACACATATTCCGAGGGAATCGTCGCATCGGCCTCAAGAGGGGCCACCCAGTGTCCTGCGGCATCCTGGGACGCTACAAGCCAGGAAACGGCCCGAGCCAGGGTTCTCGAAAGGGTGTCGGACCGATCATCCAGCCCGATCGACGGAGCGGACTTCTCAAGAATCGCCGACGCAGGAGAGGAAATCCCCTCGACTGACGACATCCTTTTTCCGCCCATAAAATTTGATTGCGCTGACAACCCGTCCCCCATCCCCGATTCGTCCTGCCATCCCACTTATTGTTGGAATCAAAATCATCCCTCTGATTTCTTAGCAAAATCAAGCAAAAAGGTCAACATCAAAGACATGATCTTCAACAATTACAATCCTTTTCGAGGGAAAAAGGAGAAAAACCTTTTCTCTCGATCACTCAGAGAGTACTCCACAAGGAATCCCATACAAGTCTCCGCTCCCCGCCGGCCACGGATTCCCGAATCCCCGGTCAATCCTTCTCAGAAAGCGTGAGTCTGGTTGATTTTTAAAGAAAGATTCCCCATAGTCTATGAGGGAGGCACTGGTCAACAAGAAGCCTCCTCATGGAATCCTGATTTCAGCTCTTCGGAAGTTGCAGGCTTTTTCTGACGGCATGAGGTCAAGAAACAAAAACATCAAATAGCCTGAGAGAATTTTCCTGGAACCGCCGAGGGTTTTTCTTGGGACTTGTCCCTTCCGGATGCTCTCTAGTGAAGACTTTCCCTACAGGCGTCAGACATGGGGCTCCGGACAATTCGTCAGCCCCCAACACACGAAGGAGAACCCACCATGGACCACGCCCTTCTGAGCCCGGAGACAGAACTCCGGGCGATTAATACCCTTCGAATGCTCTCCGTTGATATCGTTCAAAAGGCCAACTCGGGACATCCCGGAACTCCCATGGGATTTGCCGCTCCTGTCTTTGTTCTCTGGAGGGACTATCTCCGAATCAATCCACAAAACCCTGACTGGATTGCCCGGGATCGCTTCGTTCTCTCGGGCGGCCATGCTTCGGCGTTGCTTTACTCCCTTCTCCACCTGACGGGATTTGGCCTGACCCTTGACGATCTGAAATCCTTCCGTCAATGGGGAAGCCTGACCCCTGGACATCCTGAATACCACCATACCCGGGGGGTCGAAACGACCACCGGCCCCCTGGGTCAGGGATTTTCCAATGCCGTAGGAATGGCCTTGGCCCTTCGTCATCTCGCCACGACCTTTAACCGTCCCGGGATGGCCCTGCTCAATCCCAGGGTTTTTGTCACCTGCGGGGATGGAGACATGATGGAAGGGGTTGCCAATGAGGCGGCTTCCTTTGCCGGCCACCAGGGACTCTCCAACTTGATCTGCCTCTATGACAGGAACCACATCTCCATCGACGGAAGCACCGATCTCGCCTTCACCGAAGACGTACCGGCACGCTTCCGTGCCTTGGGATGGGCCGTTCGTGAAGTCTCAGACGGAAACAACACCTCAGCCATCCGCGATGCCCTGGACTGGGCCACCGATCCAGAAAAAGCCCTCCCCAATGAAAAAGACAAACCGAAGATGATCGCCATCCGCACCCACATCGGCTATGGAAGCCCCACGTACCAGGATACCGCCCACGTTCACGGGTCCCCCCTGGGAGTCGAGGAGGTCAAGAAAACCCGGGAGCATCTCGGCTGGCCCCCCACCCCCGACTTTTTCATACCTGACGAGGTTCGTCCGGTCTTTGCTGAAATAGGAAAAAAGGGCGCAGAGCTTGAGGCCGCATGGAACGACACCTTTGCACGCTATCGGGCCTCCTTTCCCAAGGAAGCCGACCTTTTCGAATCGGCGGTCATCAACGGCAATCATGCCTCGGGACTTGCCAAACGCCTCGCTCCCTTCGCCCCTACCGACAAGCCCATGGCCACACGGCAGGCCTTCGGAACCGTCCTGCAGGAGGCCTCCCGGATGCAGCCGCTTCTCTTGGGGGGGTCGGCAGACCTTGCTCCCTCCAACAACACGCTCATCAAGGGGGAAACCGACTGTCAGCTTTTGACCCCCGGAGGACGCAATCTTCACTTTGGTGTCCGGGAGCATGCCATGGGGGGAATCATGAATGGAATGGCCCTGACCCGGATCCGCCCCTACGGAGGAACGTTTCTTGTCTTTTCCGACTACATGAAGGGCGCCATGCGCCTCTCGGCCCTCATGGGGCTTCCGGTCCTGTATGTCCTCACCCATGACAGCATCGGACTGGGAGAGGACGGTCCGACCCACCAACCAGTGGAACACCTCACCTCTCTCCGGGCCCTCCCCAACATGGCGGTTATGAGGCCGGCCGATGCCAATGAAACACTCGCCGCCATGGACTGGATCACGGAACAGGACTCCATGCCCGTCTCCCTCGTTCTCTCCCGGCAGGCCCTTCCCATACTGGACGTTCCCTTTGAACGTATCCTTTCCGGGGTCCGGAGGGGGGGGTACATCCTCCGGGAAGCGTCGAAGCCGCCGGTGGTGACCTTGATGGGATCGGGCTCCGAGGTCTCCCTCCTCTGGAAGCTTCAGGACGAGCTGGAGAAGCGGTCGGTTGCCACCCGTCTGGTGAGCCTTCCCTGCACGACGCTCTTCGATAAACAGGAAAAGTCCTACCGTGACTCCGTCCTGGGAAGCACCTCCCTTCGCCTTTTCGCCGAAGCCGGCAGCACTCTCTCCGCATGGCGCTATGTGGGCTCGAAGGGAATCGCCGTGGGACTGGACCACTTCGGAGCTTCGGCTCCCTATGAACGTCTCATGGAGGAGTTTGGCTTCTCCGTTCCCAAAATCATGGCCCGCATCAAAGAGTGCTGGCCCGAACTCGCCCTCTAGGACTCCAATCAGGTCCCATTCAAGGAGATGCCCATGTCCTCACTCAAATACGCTCCGACCGGACGCATCGCCGACCTTCTTCGCGAAGGTCAGAGCCTCTGGCTCGACTCCATCAGCCGCCACCTCATGGACTCTGGAGAGCTTGACCGCCTGATCAATGAAACTGGCGTCCGGGGGATCACCTCCAATCCCACAATCTTTGAAAAGGCCATCAACGGATCCTCGGACTACGACAACGACATCGTCTCCCTCTCCGCCCAGGGTCTTTCGGAGTCAGAGATCATTCGAACCCTCATGGTCAGGGATGTTCAGCGGGCCTGCGATTTTTTCCGTCCCGTCTATGACAGCTCGAAAACCCTTGACGGTTTTGTCTCGATCGAGGTCAACCCCCTCCTGGCCCACGAGACCGAGGCCTCGATTTCCGAAGCCAGAATCCTCCACCGGATGGTGGATCGTCCCAATCTTCTGATCAAGATCCCCGGGACCCCGGAGGGAATTCCCGCCATCCGGCAGCTGATCTCGGAAGGAATCTCCGTCAATGTCACCCTTCTTTTTTCTCCGGAGGCCTACCGAAAGTCTGCCCAGGCCTATATCGAGGGCCTTACGGCCTACCACGGAGCAGGAAAGGATCCCTCTCGCGTCCGCAGCGTGGCCAGCCTCTTTATCAGCCGCCTCGATACCCTGATCGACAAGAAGCTTGACGCTCTGTCGAGCGGATCCTCCGACCCTTCTGTCTCCCAAAAGGCCAAGGCTCTCAGGGGAAAGGCCGGCATCGCCAATACCCGGATTGTCTACGAGCTTTTCAGGAGCCTTTTTTCCTCCTCCGACTTTAAAGCCCTGGCCAAGGCCGGAGCTTCTGTCCAGCGTCCGCTATGGGCCTCAACCGGCACAAAAGACCCCGCCTACTCCGACACACTTTATGTGGACAACCTGATTGGTCCGGATACGGTCAACACCGTCCCCCTTGAGACCCTCCGAGCCTTTGCCGACCACGGGACCGTGGCACGGACCATTGACCGGTTCACCAAGGGAGCCCCCCTGGAGGATCCTCACCGCATCCTTGACGCCCTGGCAAGCCTGGGCATCTCCCTGGAGGCTGCCTATAATCAGCTCATCACGGAAGGAGTCCAGTCCTTCAACAAATCTTTCGAGAGCCTGATAGAAAGCACAAAACGCAAAATCGCGTCAAAAAAAGGCGCCTGAAATAACTGCGTTCCTCCACTTGGCGGTCCGATGGGGCCGCCCCTATCGAAAGGATCCCCTGTGCCCGAACTCTCCGATGCTCCTTCCGGAGCCACGACGGCCAACGGCAACACTGCCCCCCTCACCATCATCATCTTTGGGGCTTCCGGCGACCTGACACATAGGAAGCTTCTCCCGGCCCTCTTCGATCAGTCGGTGGATGGTCTTCTTCATCCCGAGACCCGGATCCTGGGAGTGGCACGCCGTCAGAAAAGTCACCTTGAATTCCGGGAAGAGATCCGGGAATCAGTTCAGACATTTTCACGAAACTCCGGACGTCTCGACCTTTTCCCCGAGTTTGAGAAAAAAATTTTTTACCATCCCATGACCTTTGACGACCCGAATGGCTATAACGCCCTGCGAACCACGCTTCTTTCCGATGAGTTCCGGGCCCCCACCCAGGGGAATGTCCTCTACTATCTCGCCACACCGCCCAGCTACTTCGTCCCGATCATCCGAAATATCGGCACCTACGGCCTCTCGACGATCAACGAGGGAGATACGGCTACCGGCGGAGGCTTTACGCGAATTATCATCGAAAAACCCTTCGGGCGAGACCTTGCCTCGGCCCAGGACCTAAACCGCGAGGTCCTCCAGGTCTTCCGGGAAAATCAGGTCTTTCGCATCGACCACTATCTCGGCAAGGAAACCGTTCAGAACATCATCGTCTTTCGCATGTCTAACCCGGCTATCGGCTCCCTTTGGAGCAATGTCCATGTCAAGAGCGTCCATATCACCGTCCATGAGGCGGTGGGGGTGGAGGGGCGGGGCGACTACTTCGAGGAGGCCGGCATTCTCCGGGACATGGTTCAGAACCACCTCTTCCAGCTGATGACCCTGACCGCCATGGAGCCGCCGGTGGCCTTTGAAGCCCAGGCCATCCGGGATGAGAAGGTCAAGGTGCTGCGCTCGCTCAAGCCGATCCGGACGGAAGATATCCCAAAGGTCATCATCCGGGGGCAGTATACGGTGGGAGAGGTTGATGGTGTCCCTGTTCCCGGCTACCGGAACGAACCCAAGATCCCCCCGACCTCCGATACTCCGACCTTTGCCCGGATCAAGGTCGAGGTACAGAACTGGCGATGGGCAGGGGTTCCTTTCTATCTCACGGCCGGAAAGCGCATGGCCCGACGGGAAACAACAATCCGCATCGTCTTCAAGGAAATTCCCTTTGCGCTTTTCCGGTTGGCCGGGTGCTCCGGCACGGTTCCCAATGAACTCATCATCCGAATCCAGCCCAATGAAGGCATCGCGCTTCGATTCGGGATCAAACGCCCGGGGGGACGGCTTGTGATTGACCCGGTGGAGATGGACTTTTCCTATCAGACGGCCTACCGGAACAAAGCCCCCGATGCCTATGAGCGCCTGCTTCATGATGCGATCGTCGGAGACTCGACGCTCTTTGCCCGAAATGACGAAGTGGAGCGTTCCTGGACCTTTATCGCCCCCCTTCTGGGTGATCTCTCCCGACTCTCTCCCCTGCGTTTTTATACGGCAGGAACAGATGGTCCCGAGGAAAAGGACCGGCTCGACAATCCCGAGCCCGTCTGAGCCAGCCTTGTCAGAGTCCCTCCCCTCCCGGACAGCCTCACGGCTGTCCGGTCTTCGGATTCTCTCTCTTTTGTTTGCGAGCTCCTGCTCATTGCTTCCTTCCTTTTCCTCGCCTCCTCCCCCGCTCCTTCTTCGTCAGGAGCCGGAACGCCCACCCCTCTTCGTACTCCACCCTCCCAAGGACAGCCCCGACGAACTCTTTTTTACCGGGCATAGCCACAAGGAAAAGTCACCCGAGACGGCCCGGAGAAAAGCCCTGGCCCGCGCACTGGCCAAGCTGAGGTCTCCCCTGGCACAAAGAGGATATGTTCTCTCCCCCACCGAAGCCGCACGCTGGCTCCGGGAAGATCCGAAAGGGGGCCCCCGGGTTGTCGACAGCTGGATTCGCACCTATATCCAGAGCTCCGAGCGTCCTTATATCCACCAGACATCCCTCTATCTTCTCGTCTCCGTCCCGTCTTCCTACCTCCAAAGGATTATCGAAGCACTGGTACAAAAAGATCGGGAGAGGGCCAAGACCCTCTCCCGTCTCTACGCGCAAGGAGAGAAGGAGTTGGCCAGCGGAGATGGCACCCGGGCCTTTCGGGACATCCGTCTGGCGCTGGAAGCTTCCCGAAAGATTCACTCCCTTCATTCCTTTGAAAAATCTGCTCGCGACCGGATCGACCGGAAACGGGTTGCCGTCGCCCACCTTTGGCGAACCCTTCTTCGGGGACTCACTCTGTCGCTTCTTCCCGAACAGGCCCCCCTGGTTCTTCGGGAGGTCCCCGATCCTCCGGCACGTCTTCACGAGAAGGCCTTCACCCGGATCCGATCACGAACTGCAAGTCTTTGGGGACTCGTTTTCCATGGAGCACTCCTCCCTCCGGAAAAACTGGAACACCTCGTCTTCCCCTCGATGGCAGGAATCTTCAAGGCTCCTGAGACCCCCTTCTCTCCCGAGACTCTCTTCTGGGAGACATTTCTGCTTCGACAGCCGCCTTACCGCTATCACCCCCGGCTCTCTCTTGACTGCTCCCCCACCGGCCTCCGGGGAGACGGCGTTTGTCTCATCCGGAAAGTTCATATTCCCCTCTCCCGAGGTACTCTTGAGGGCACCTATCAGCCCAAGCCTGGCTCGCCTCTTGACCGGCCTTTTTTTCGTCAACTTTTCAGCAAGACCCTCATCGATGTGCACTTTACCTTTTATCACAGGCGTCCGCTCTTTCCCCTTGAGCTGTCCCTTCCGTCATCATCGGACAAAGAGATCCGCCAGGCGGCAGAAAACGGACTGATCCACCCGCTTGGGAGGGCCGGAATAACCCTTTGCTTGCGTAAAGGACCCCGAACTTCCTGCCCCCTGTCCCCGCAGGGGCTCTCCCTGCCCGCTCCGTCCACGGAGCTGGCCATCTCCGCACTCACTTTCGAAACAAGCCGCCTTGTCCACTCGAATTTTTCCGTCACCACCGTCCACCTTCACATGACGGTCACTCTCAGGAGCTCCCAGGGGCTCCTTCTTTTTCTTCCCCTCGATGTCACGGGACGGGGATTCGGGAGGCAGTCGGCCCTTGACCAGGCCTTCCTAGAGGCGGGGCGGCAACTTGCACATCTGCTTCCTCTTGTCTATCTTCCCGACCGCCCCCCCCATCCGGGAGCTGCCTTCTATGACTTCTGAAACAACACAAAGAACCGAAGCCTTTGACGCCGTCATCGCCGGCGCCGGCATAGGCGCCCTGACCCTGGCCTGCTATCTGGCCCCCCTGGGTTTCAGGATTCTGATTCTCGACAAACGCCCCGCTCTTTCTCCCGTCCATCGAGGAGAGCTTGTTCAGCCTCTGGGGCTCGGGATCCTTTCAGAGCTCTCCCTCATCGACGAACTCCTGTCCTCGCCCCATACCCTCTACCGCTCCTTCGACTTTCTTGATGGGAACGGCCGGCTTCTCATGCGCTCCCACTATGACCGGGGGCAGAGCTCCCATCCCTTCGCCCTGGCCATCGAACCCCATCAAATGGACCAAATCCTGGCCCGGAGCCTCTCTTCCTATCCCAACATTCTTCTCCGTTTTGGAACGGAGCTGACTCAAATCTCTGTCGACAGACAGGGCGTCGAGGTTACCGCCCGCCAGAGCGACGGAACGCCCACCCGAATCCTGGCCCGGGTGATTGTGGGAGACGATGGTCGCCACTCCCGGGTTCGCGAGATTTCGGGTCTGGCTCAGGATAATGGCCCGATCGCTCCCTACAAGGACTCCTACCTGGGCGGCTCCCTTCTCCTGCCCGAGGGAGAGAAGATCTCTTCGGCCCTTCTCGATACGACCGGACGTTACTTTCTTGGTCCCCGCTTCATTTTTTTCTTCTTCTCGGTCTCAGAAAGACGCCGGTTCTTTCTCCTGTTGGTCCCGGATTCAGACCGGGAGAAGTTTTTTGCAGGGGGGACGGCCCCTCTCCTGGCCCGACTCGATTCCTTAGTCCCGGGATTTTCCCGGATGGCCAAGGCCCAGGGATACGATGACCCGACCCGATATGTTCCCCTTCCCGTCTGGAAGGTCGATCTCAAGCAATGGGTCCGGGATGGGGTCGTCCTCATGGGAGATGCGGCCCATGCCATGAACCCTCACGTGGCCCAGGGAAGAAATCAGGCCATGGAGGATGGTCGAGTTCTGGCCCCGATTCTCGCCAAAGCCCTTCTTGGCGGCCCCCTGACAACACGAGAGCAGCTTCTCGAATACGAATCGCGCCGCCGGCCGGTGATCCGCGCCCTTCACACACTTGCCGACGAGATGACCTTTATCTGGAACTCGGGTCATCCGTTGGTCGTGGCGGCCCGGGAGGCGTCATTTCGCGGAATCGGACGAATTCCCTCCCTTGAGGAAAAGATCGTCACCACCATCGGGGGAGAAAAGATCCGGCCACTCTCCCCTCTCGACAAGCTCCGAGCCCTGTCTTCCGGCCTTTTTCGAACGCCGTGACAGAGAGGACCGCCCTCCTTTTGGAGAGATCCTTTTGCAATCCATTTCCGGGGGCGCTATCCTTTGAGCAGGGAGAGACCTTTACGACTTTTTTCCGGGCAGCCATGACCGGCAGGAGACAGTGAGCCCCGCCATGCAGATAAGGCGCCGATTCCGGGTAAATGCCCGCCAGATCCTAGGCCATGTGACCCGCCTCAACATTTTCTGGCGGACTCTCTTCATCTCGGTCCTGATCGGGGTCACCACCGGATTTCTTGTCTATCTTATCGAACGCATCGTCTATCGCCTTCTCTTTCTGACCCTCTACAACACGGCCTTCAAAAACCACCTCATCGTGATTCTCATCCCCATGGCCGGAGTTCTGGTCGCTCGCTACATCCTCGCCTCGGGTCGCGTGGACAATGCCGGAGGAACGGAAGAGATCATCAAGAGCTATCATGAATACCGGGGCAAGCTCCCCCTCAGGAATGCCCTCTTCAAAATCCCGGCCTACATTTCCACACTGGGATTCGGGGGGTCGGCCGGTCTCGAAGGGGCCTCCACCTATATCGGGGGCGTCGTCAGCTCCCTGGTCGACCGCACATTCAGCTGGCTACGGATCCCCTACGAAGAGCAACGGGTCATGCTTCTGGCGGGAGCCGCCGCGGGGCTCTCCGCCATGTTCAAGGCCCCATTCACGGGAGCGATCTTCGTCCTCCAGGTTCCCTACCGCTCCGATATCGCCCCCAACGCCCTGGTCCCTACCCTGATCTCAAGCGTCTCCTCATATATCGTCATGGTGAGCCTTGTGGGAACAGCGCCCCTCTTCCAGCTGGCAGCCAAGGCCCAGTTCCACTTCAAGGACTTCCTTTCGGTCATTGTGATCGGTGTTGTCTGCGGGTTTCTGACGGCACTTTTTATCCGGATCTATCGACAGACAAAAAAATGGTTCTCCGAGGGATCCCGCCACCGGATCGGACTGCGTCCCTTCCTCGGAGCCGCGATCCTGGGTCTGACCGGGTATATCGCCACTCTGGCCTGGGGGGAGGCCCTTCCCCTGGGGCCGGGATACATCTTCATCCAGCATCTTCTCACCGGGAATGTTCCCATTGATATGGCCCTGGAGCTCTTCTTCCTCAAAGCCATTGCCGTCATCTTCACCTTTTCCGCCGGGGGCATCGGCGGATCCTTCTTCCCCCTTCTCTCCCTGGGAGCCGCGACCGGATCGGTGGTCGCCCAGGTGGCGGGACTAGAACCCTACGACTTCGGAGTGGTCATGGGAATGTCCGCCTTTCTCGCCGCCGGATACAAGACCCCTCTCGCCGCCGTGGTCTTCATTGCCGAAGCCACCCACAGCTCGGGGTATCTCATCCCCGGTCTGATCGGCACGGTCGTAAGCTATGTGGTCAGCGGAAGCACCTCCATTTCCACCCATCAGCGTGACCGGGAGGACATCCATCTCGCCAACCGTTTCCATCTTCCCGTCCGGAACGCCATGCTCAGGAACATCATCAGCGCCCCCGCCGATCTGACATTGGCAGAATTTCGGGAACACTTTGTCCTTCGGCATCTTCACCGGATCTATCCCGTCACGCAGGACGGACCGACCGGTCCCCAGCTGATCGGGATCATCTCCCTCTATGACCTTGACCGAATCCCTCCGGAAAAGTGGGGGGAGACGACTGTCGGACAAACCATGGTCACCAATGTCGTCACGGTGACCGCCGACGACCCGATCCTGACCGCCATTGCCCGAATGAACGAGCGGGACCTCGAGTTTCTTCCGGTCATCGACAACCAGCACACCCGCAGGCTGGTGGGAGGGATCACCCGCACCGACGTCTTCTCCGGTGAATGGGCCAACCTCCTGTGACGCTCTCCCCCTCGATCCCCCCGCTTTTGACCAGCTTCTCCCTCACCCTCCTCTTCTGCTTCATCCTCGGCCTCGAGCTTCATGCCTTCCGGCGGGAGAACGGGGAAAAGGACCTGGGATTTGGCACTACCCGGACGCTCACTCTCTCCGGTATCATGGGGTATGTTCTGGCCCTTCTCGATCCCTCGGGGAAGATCCTGATATCCGGATTCCTCGTCCTCGGAGGACTCCTAGGAATCAGCTACCTGAAGCGCCAGAACGAGAACCCCTCCCTCATCCCCCATATCATGGCGCTTCTGGCCTATGCCATCGGCCCCGTGGCCCAGAGGGAGCCCCTGTGGTTTCTGATGGTCTTCGTGGTGGCCATCCTCCTCATTCTCGGCAAGAGCCCCCTTATACGGCGCCTCTCTGACTCCGTCCCGATTTCGGAGGCAGTCACACTGGCGATCTTCCTTATCATGGCCGGTGTTATCCTCCCCTTCCTGCCCGACACCCCCATCGCCGAGATAATCCCCGTCACCTATACCCGGGTCTGGCTGGCGGTTGTCATGGTTTCAGGGGTCTCCTACCTCTCCTATCTCGCCCGAACCTACCTCTTTCCCAACCGGGGAATTCTGCTGACCGGAACCCTGGGAGGGCTCTATTCCAGCACGGTAGCCACCGTGGTCCTGGCCCGCATCGCCAAGATCCACCCCTCCCCCGAGATCGCCCCGGCCATCATCCTGGCCTCGAGCATGATGTATGTTCGGATGGCCCTTCTTGTCTTTCTTCTCGGGCCCCGGGAGATCTCCCTGCCCCTTCTTCTCCCCTACGGGGTGCTCTTTCTTCTCTCGCTCGGTGCGGCCTTTGCCACCTCACGCCTCCTTTCCCCTGCCCAAAACGGGAAGGAAACCCCGGGCTCCCCCCTCGAGGAGCCCGTTGCCCATCCACTCGAGCTTCGGACGGCCTTTCTCTTTGCCATGGCCTTTCTTCTCTTTTCCACCCTGACCCGGATCATCAATGCCCGGTTCGGATCGGGAGGGCTTCACGCCCTTGCCGTCTCCGTGGGATTCACCGACATCACCCCCTTTGTCCTCTCCCTTCTTTCGAGCCACTTCGCCGCCACGGCGGGAACGATCAAGGGGAGCATCATCCTCGCGGGGGGGAGCAACAACCTGATCAACGGCCTCTATGCCTTGATCCTGTCACGCAGCCGGTCGGTCCTGCCGGCACTCTTCTGGCTCGCCGGCGCCTTCCTTCTCTCTTTGGGGTATGCCATATTTCTTGACTGACAAGAAACGTCAGAAACCACCGGAACCGATCACATCGCCCGTCACTCTTCTTGCCCGGGAGGACCTTATGGAAAGTGGAGATCTGCCCATTCGCCTCATCCACAAAGAGACCGTGGCACAAAAAACCCTGGCCGCCACCTTCGAACTCCCCTCACTCCCCTATTCCTTCGAACCCGGACAGGCGGCCGTCCTCTCTCTCTCCGAGGGAAACGCTCCCGGAGAGGGAAGAACGCTCTCCTTCGCCAGTGCGCCGTCCGAGCTTCCTCAGGTCACCTTCGCCACACGGATTGCCTCGGGTTCGAGCTTCAAGGAAGCCCTCTCGCAAGCCCTTCCCGGTGATGAATTTTTCCTGTCTTCCCCCTTTGGAGAGTTTCTTCTTCCTACAGGTGAAGAGGCGAGCTTTCCACTGATCTTTCTGGCCGGAGGAATCGGACTCACCCCCTTTCGGAGCATGCTGCGGGAATTCGGACGAGCCCTGGCTGAAAGGGCCCCGCTTCCGCCCGTTCTGCTGACGCTCAACCGGACCGCCGAAGAGACGCCCTACCATGAAGAGTGTCGCCAGTGGAACGGGTCAGGAATCATCCGGTGGGTCCCCGTTGAGACCCGGAGCCCGCAGTCCGGGGGATCCTCTCGCGACGAGCTGGTTCGACAGGCCCTGGAGGAGATTTTAAAACAGACGGGAACGGAGGCGAGACTCTACCTGGCGGGACCACCGGCCATGGTGGACTCGCTGTCGGAGGTCCTGACGGCCTCCTTCGGATTTCCCAGGGAGCGGCTGACGCTGGACTTGTTTTTCGGATATGCCTAGCCCAACTTTCGATTTCTAAAAAATATCGGGGCGCAGCAGTGCCTTGAGAGATCGACCTGCTGAAATTCAGGACGACATTTGGACGGTCTCAGGCTCGACGAAGTCCCGGATCTCGTAGAGGTAGCCGGTATGAGGATCGGAGCCGCTCACCGTCATCCGGATATAGGTCTCGAGGGTCTCCCGGAGGGTGGGCCAGGAGCGGGTCTCTTCGGCCTTTGTAAAGCGGCTCTCGATATGGGAGAGGAGAACGTAGGCCAGGACGGACACAAACAGATGCGCCCGCGTTCGGTCGGCGGTCTGATGGAAGACCGGCCGCACGCCCAAGTCGCTTTTGAGGGCGCGGAAGGCTAGATCCGAAGGGGAAGGGCCTGCAAATAGGCGTCCATCTCTTCCCGAAGAGCCTGGAGAGGCACTTCAAGGCGGGCGGATTCAGCGGCTCCCAAAGCTCCTCCTCCCTGGTGAAACTTCCGGTGAGCCTCCCAAGCCGCATGCCAGGAGGGAAGATGGTAGTAATGAACGGACCGAAGATCGAACCAGCTGTCGAGAGGACAGGACAATCCCGGAAGGGCTCCAAAGTCGCCGGACGCCTCTTCTGTTGTCCGGAAGGCGTATTTGAGAAAGGGGAGCTCCTCTACCGGATAAACCGGAGGAAGGGCGATCTCGGGAAGCGGTCGTGCGTAAAAGTCTTTGAAGTCGTCGAGGGACATGGGCTTGGCAAAGAAGTACCCCTGGACCAGAGAGCCTCCCATCCGAAGCCAGAGCTCAATGTCAGAACGATGTTCGATCCCCTCACCCACAAGGCGGCTTCCGGAAAGATCCGTCAAAAGAAGGGTCGAGCCGACGACGGCAAAGGCGTTGGTTCGCATACGGAAACTCCTCATGAAGCTTCCGTCGAGCTTGATTTCATCCGGCACCAGGTCGGCCACATGGTGGAGGGAGGAGAAGCCGGTCCCGAAGTCGTCGAGGGAGAGTTCAAGCCCCCGACGCCGCAACTCCTCCCGAATCCGACCGGTCCGTTCGGGGCTTTCGAGAGACGCCCCCTCAGTCACCTCGATCACAAGACCCGTCCCCGGCTCCCCGCGAAGGGCGGCGTCGACATCGTCGAGAAAGGCCGGATGAAGAAAGTGTTTGGCCCCAATGTTCAGGGAGATCCGGAGAGGAGGATGCGGTGACGAGAGCTCCCGTCTCAGCCGGCAGGCTTCGCTCAGGGCATGGCATCCGAGCTTTCTGATCAGGGCCGGCTCCCGTTCGACCTCGGGAATAAAGAATCCCGGGGGAACCATCCCTTCCTCTCTCTTCCAGCGCACCAGCATCTCGACCCCTTCTACACGCCCCCCCCGCACATCGACCTGAGGCTGGAGCCAAAAGAGAATCTCCCCGCGTTCAAGGGCCTGGGGAAAGGATCGGCGTGTCTCCACCCGAGAGACCATAGCCTGGGCGATCTCCGGGCCGAAGAGGGTCGAACGATTCCGTCCTGCGGCTTTGGCAGCAAAGAGCGACTCGTCAGCCCGGGCCAGAAGCTCCGCGGGGGTGTTCGCATCATCGGGGAAGATGGCCCATCCCAGACTGACGGTCACCAGATTGTGTCCCCCGTCGAGGTGTAGACCGAGATCAAGGATCTTCCGGGAGATCTCCTCAATCCTCCGACGATCGACAGCTCCGAAAGAGGAAAGGCAGAGGCCGAATTCATCTCCCCCCATCCGGGCCAGGAAGGCGCCCTCCGGAAGAATCCCCGGAAGCTCCCGGGCCAGGGTCTGGAGAAGCCGATCCCCTTCAATGTGACCAAAGGCATCGTTCCAGTTTTTGAAGCCGTCAATGTCCAGAATCCCCACGGCAAGAACAAGATCCGGCCGACTCGACGTCAGGCGTCCCAGCTCGCCCACAAAGGCCGTACGGTTTGGCAAGTTGGTCAGGGGGTCGATGGACGCCAGAACCTTCAGCCTCTCCTGACGGTCGAGAAACTCCAAAGAAAAGGAGATGTCCTTGGATATGCCGTCTAGAAGCCCCACAAGGGTCTTGTCAAAGAGTCCCTCTTCTCTGGATATCACTCCAAGGATGCCAATTCGGTTGCCATCCTTGGCAAATGAAACCGTCAGCGTGTTCCGGAGATGCCATGGACGGGCCACCTCGCGCACCGCATCGGAGCACAGCCACTCCTCCACAAGAGGAAACTCAACGACGTCACTGGTTCCCAGCGTCCGGCTGTGAATCAGGCAGCGTCCGGGATCCTCAGGATCGACCGAAAAGACGGCCCCGTCTATAAAATCCCGGGCTCTTCCCCGGGCCGAGACCACGCGAACCTGATTCCCGGGAGCAACGAGCGAGACAAAGGCCAGATCGATCCCCGTGGCTTCGACAAGGGCCTCACAGACGCCGTCGTAAAGGTCCTGGGGGGCCGGATGACGGGCCAGAAGCTTCCCGATTGCGCCGATGGCCCGATAAAATTGGGCATAAAGGGCCAGGCGGCTCCGGTCACGACTTTGGGACAAGGCCATTCGGGTTCCATTGATGAGCTGGGCAAGAAGCTCGACGGTCTCCGGGGAGGGGGGATGGATCGATCGGGTCCCGATCAAAAGCGAGATCTTTTTGGGGGGATCTTCCAGAGCTTCAAGAGAAAAAAGGAGCCCGCCCCCCAGGGAGAAATCCGAGAGAGAGCTCCGAAGAGACGATGACCACAGGGATGAATCCGAAGGGATAAACAGAAAGATCTCCTCCGGGGGTATGCCGGGAAGGGGAGCCTCATGAAGCCCCTGGGCGAAAGCCTTGCTCACCGACTCGTCCCAGAATTCCCCCGGGAGGGCCTCATGAGAGAGACGGTATTTCTCAAGACGGGGAGAGAGGGTCGACGCCAACTCCTGGGGCTCCTCCACAAGAAATGCGGCAGGAAAGCTCATCCGGTCGACAACACATTCAAGAAGGGCCGAAAAGATCTCCTCCACCGAGAGGCCCCGAAGAAGACGGGACTGGAAGGATTCGATCGCCTCCTGGAAGGAGCGGCGAAGGGACAGCTCCTTGAACTCCCGGCGCCGGTCAAGGAAGTCTCCGATGTCCCGGGCAAAGCTCTGAAGAAGGGGAAGGATGTCGGGGCTGAAAGAGGCATGGGAGCTTCGATAGACGGAGATGAGGCCCCAGAGCCCTTCCGAGGTATAGATGGGAGCCACGGCGCTTCCGCCCAGGTCAAAGCGGCGGACCCGATCGTGGAGCTCCGGCACTGGCGGAAGCGCCTCGGGAAGCTGCGCGACCATGGGGACACCTGACCTCATGACCTGTCCTGATGGACCTTGCCCCATAAGAGAATCACTGGAGGCGGAAAGGACAAGACCCGAAAAATATTCCTGGGCGGCTCCTTCGGACGCCACCGGACGAATGGAGAGATCGTCGGGGTTGAGACGGCCGATGACCACAAGGCGGGCCGAGAGCTCCTCCACGAGAATCAGGCAGAGAGATTCGAAGGTGGACTCAAGGGGGGCAGCAACCGACCGCACAAGGAGTCGATTCGAGTGAAGAACAGCCCGGGTTATCTCTTCACGATCGGTCATCTCGGGGTTCACAAAAACATCCCCCTTCGTCTTTTCTTCGTCACGCAGCGCTGGCATCCTGAAGATGGCCCGTCTTGACGAAGATGAGGCACCCCTCCTGTGAGAAGGGATGGTGGCGGCTCATGTGGGGAGCCCGGTACCAGCTTCCCGCGGGGTAGGAACCATGTTCGTCCTGGAAGGTTCCCGAGATCACCAGAATCTCCTCCCCTCCGAAGTGCCGGTGGGGCTGAAAGACCGTCCCCGGTTCCCAGCGCACCAAGGCGGTGTTGGCCGTTCCTCCCGAAAAGAGGGGAAGAACGGAAAGACCAGGAACAAGTCCGGGGGAAAAGCGTACCCCCGCCGTCTCGAGGCCAGCGCTTTTCCGGTCCGCTTCAGGAAAGGTTCCCGCCTTCAGGAAGAGAAGGGACGGCTCGCCGGCAAGAACCGAAAGGCCCGACTCTGCGGCAATGCGCAGGTAGCTTCCGGCCGGCCAACCCCGGCCACCCACCTCAAGTCGACCTTCAAGAACAAAAATCTCAAGATCTCGAGAGTCTGGCTCCAAGGAGGAGCCCGGAGGAAGCCTCAGAAAGGAGGACTCAAGGGCCCCGGGGAGGTTCTCGAGGCGGCAGATGGCCCCCCCCTCTTGCCGCTCGGCCCAGAGCCGGTTCTCTGGAAGGACAACAACCCGCTGGGAGCGGTCGGCATGAAGTAACATCATCAATCCCCTGAAATTTTTTTAACATCAGCCTTATTAACTATAATGGGAGCATCGAACCGATTTCAAGGGGCGAAAGAGGTGACCCGGATCACTCATCTTTTCGTATGGTATACTTTCCACCATACAACATCCTTCGATCATCCTTCCTCGATCCTCATATCGAGAAGTTCTGTGGAAAGGCGGGTCCTCCCTTGATAAGGGGAGATGGCTCGAAGGGGAGGATGTCAAGGGCAGGGACCCTGCTGAAGTAGTGTGTGGGAGTTCCCCCTGCCCACACCCTGGAGACTCCCTCCATGGAGAGTGACTCGACCGGTTCTTCGGAAATCCAGGGAGACAGCCGGGAATGGCTTCTTCTCCTTCTCGAGATGGCGACCGATGCCACCTACATCACCGACAAAAAAGGACTTTTGGTTTTTTCCGTCCCCTCCCTTGCCAACTCACTGGGCTATCGGGTCGAGGAGCTCCTCCACCGTCCGATCTCCCTATGGGAGCCCGAATGGGCCGAAGACCGGCTGACCCGGCATATCGAAGAGATCCTCGCCCTCCCCCCTGCCAGGATTTTAACCGTCGAAACCTGGCATAAAAGACGAGATGGGACGCTCTTCCCCGTCGAAATTCGTTCCCGACCCTTTATCAGAAATGGCACCTCCTATGCTCTCCACTGTGCCCGGGACATCAGTCGCCAAAAATCCGCCGATCGGGAGAGAAAGACCCTGTCGGACTCTCTTCAACTCCTGATTGAGGCCAACCGGACCCTTCTGTCGCCCCCTGACAAGCTTTCCCTCTATCACACCCTATGCCGGCTGGCCTCCTCTCTTGAAGGAATCGCTCTCGCCTGGATTGGACACCCCGGAGAGGACGGAGACTTTCATATCCTCGCTTCAAACGGCGAGAACGGATGGCTCGATTCTGTCCGAATCCCGTCCAGCCCGGAGATCGCCGGAATTCCCAGTGCCCCCTATCTGGCATGGAAGAGCGGAGAGCCGGTCTATAATCTCGGCTTTGAGGAAACCCGGCCAGGAGAAGCGACGCCCTTTGCCCTTCAGCTTCGGGAGGTGATCAGTCGCTTCGGATTCAAAAGCCAAGCCGCCATCCCCATCACAGGAGACGAAGAAGAGCGCCTCGTTCTCACCCTCTATTATCATCACCTCCCCATGGCCTTAGACACTCTCCTTCAGGAAGTTCTCTCGGAACTTGCCCGGGATCTCTCCCGGGGACTCGAGCGCCTCCAGATCCTCCGAAGCTGTCAAGAGGCTCTCGCCCTCAAGAAGGCCCTTCTCCACAACGCCCTCCCCGGAATCCTCCTGATCCGTGACCGGACCATTGTGACAGTGAACGCCCGACTTCTCGAAATACTCGGATATGAGCGCTCCGAAGAGATCGAAGGAAAATCAGTCCGATGTCTTCTCCTCGACGACGAAGAATTCCTTCGGGTCGGAAGCCTCCTCTACCCTGCGGTCTTGCACGAGGGAAGGGTCCGGGTGACAGATGTCCGTGGACGGAGAAAGACAGGGGAGCCCCTTTGGGCTGACCTGTTCGCCACAACAACGAAAATAGGAGACGAGGAGCTTCTCGTCGCGATCATCCATGACATCACAGAGCTTCACCTTCATGCCCGAGCCCTCGAGCGGATCGCCGCGGTCAATGAGTTCCATGCCCAAAGCCATGTCATCCTGGCGACGGTCGAGGATGAGAAACGACTCTTCAAGGATCTTTGCGACCTTGCCATGACCCAATTGGGGGTCGTACTCTCCTGGATCGGCACTCCTAATCCCCACGGCAAGATCGAGTTCTTGGCCGCCTCGGGAGTGACCGACCTCCTTCGGGAGTTCCCCTTCTCCGTCGGGACTGACTCCACCAACGGACAAGAACCGACAGGTCGAGCCTTCCGGGAAGGTCGGGCCATCTTCGAGACATCGCTTTCCCATTCATCCGGATCATCCTCCTGGGAAGAGAGCGCCCGGAGGTATGGGATCAAAAGCCTCGCCGTCCTCCCTGTTTTCCATAAGGGACGCCTCTGGGGACTCTTTTCCCTTTACTTCGGAAACAGGCAGGAGTTTGAGGAGCCGGTCCGAAGCATCCTGGAAGAATTTGCCCAAAGCCTTTCCCGGGGTCTTGATCGACTCGATCTCCGGTCAGCCGAGAGGCGAACGAGCGCTCTCAATGCCGCAATCCTCGAGGCCTCCTCCCTGGGCATCATCCTGACCGAGGGATCGGTTGTCCGTTTTGCCAACACACGAATGGAAGAACTCCTCCACCGTTCTGGCCCCTTCGAAGGACGGAGGATTCTCGAGATCCTGGGAGACCCGGCCGAACCGCCCGGACTTGAGGCGGGCATTCTCGTCCCCTCCCGCCAGAAGAAACGTCTCTCCCTGGAAATCCCCATCGACCTTCCCGAAAATGGAGAGCCGAGATGGCTTGAAATGTCCGGAGTTCCCTTCGAGCAGGAAGGATTCGATACCCTCTGGACCCTCTCTGACATCACCCTCAGGAAGAATGCCCGGGAGGAGGAGATTCTCCTTGCACGAGCCCTTGCGGCCGTCCATGAAGGGGTCATCATCATCGACAGCCAACGCCGGATCATTTACACCAATGAGGCCTTTACCACCATGACGGGCTACCGCCACGATGAGGTCGTCGGGCGAGACTGCCGCTTTCTTCAGGGGGAGAGAAGCGATCGGGAGACTGTGGACGAGATCCGGCGAGCCCTCGACTCCGGGCAGAACTTTCGGGGACAGATCCTAAACTACCGAAAAGACGGCTCGACCTTCTGGAACCAGCTGACCCTCGCCCCCGTCAGAAACCCTGGGGGGAGCATCACGCACTTCGTCGGCATCCTGAATGACATCACTGAAATCCGGGACCTTCTGGAACAAAACACCCGCCTGACCTTTTCGGCCCAGCACGATCCATTGACAGGGCTTCTTAACCGGGCGGCCCTTGATGACCATCTTTTGCGACTCGTGGCCCGAAAGAATCGCCAAGGGGGTGGTTTCATCGTTGGCATCCTCGATCTGGACGATTTCAAGCCCGTCAATGACACCTTTGGCCATGCCGCCGGAGATACCCTTTTGCAAGAGATTGCCCGGAGACTGTCGAGCACCATCCGAAGCCACGATTTTATTGCCCGCCTGGGAGGCGACGAGTTTGCCCTGGTGGTCGAGGATATTGTTAATCCGGAGGCTCCGGAATTTCATCCCTTTCTCGAGCGACTCCATCAGACCGTCGAGACCCCGTTCGAGGTCTTGCCTGGACGGATGACACATATGGGGCTGAGCCTGGGAATCGCCTTTTACCCCTCCGACGCCCTCGACCCCGAGACTCTTCTCCGGGAGGCCGACCGGGCCCTGTGCCACATCAAGGAAAAGAAGCTGGCCCGGGATAAGTGGTGGCATCTCGCCGGAGATCCCGAGGCGGGACTCTCCTCTCGGGAAATCGACCCCTATGACGATGTTGCGAAGGCTCTCCTCGAAAAATACGCCGACTCCATCGACCCGGCTGTCGAACGATTCGTGGAGGCCTTCTACCGCAAGCTCGACAGCCTGCCAGAATCCCGAACCCTGCTCGAGCCTCTGGGAGAAGATGGTCGCAGAAGGTTGGCCCTCCGTCAGAGCGAGCATCTCCGGTTTCTGCTCTCGCCCCGGACACGATGGGAGGAAATTCTGTCCCGGGCAAAAATTGTCGGACAAATTCATTGCCTCTCCGGGGTCTCAAACAGCCTCCTCGTTGCGGGGATGAATCTCTACCGCAAGCTGGTGGGCTCCCAGATCCATCGGGGGCTGGTACCCGACAGGGATCGGATCAAGATCCTGGCCATCGTCGACCAACGTATCGAAGATCATATCAGGACCGAGCTTGAGGCCGAGATCGCCACCATCGGCCGTTATATGGAAGCCACACTGGCCGAGCTCCCCTTCGATCCATCTCAGGATGCCTGTCCCGAGATAGATCTTCTCAAGACCCTTCCGGGGATTCTTGGGGTCTTTTATCTTTCTTTGCCGCCACAGTCCCAGGCAGGAGTCATCCTGGCATCAACAGGACCTCAGAAAGAGATCCTTGCCCCGCTTTTCGAAGAGGCCTATGACAGAGAGGCCCTTCTCGAAATCTCAACCTTGAGGACCCGTTCCCTGCGAGACCCGGAACTCCCCGAATCCTTTCGGAAGATGGCACAAACCCACATCCGGTCTCTCCTGGAAATTCCCATAGGGGCGGTCGACCAAGAAAAGACTTTCGCGGGGCCCTATGACCACTGGATCGTGATGGCAGGAGAACACCTGAACCAGTTCAACAGCTCCTGGGCCCGTCAATTTTCCCGGAGTTTCAGGCAAAGGGTCGAGAAACGCCTTCAGGGAGAGCTGAGAACCTCAGGAATCCACCCTGAGATAAGGGCGGCCTACCGGACAGAACTCCGGCATGGAGGGCTGTCCATGTATATGCAGCCGGTGGTGGATCTCAAAACCAACGGACTGACAAGGGTTGAAGCGCTGGCACGTCTGACCCGTCCCAATGGAGAGGTTGTCATGCCTGAGCTCTTTCTGCCGACACTGACGGAGTCGGACTTGGAATGGCTCTTTCAAGAAGGGCTCGATCAGTCACTTTCCCATCTTGCACTATGGGACCGGGGCGGTCTCGTCGTGGACCTTTCGATCAACATCGCCCCCACAACATTAGTACATCCTGCCTGCGGAGAGTGGATCATCCATCGACTCCAGCGCTACCAGATTCCTCCCTCCCGCCTGACACTTGAAGTCCTGGAGAATCAGATCCTGACCCACTCCAGCGCATTCAGAGAGGCCATCAGCCGTCTTCTGGCCCTGGGCATCAACCTGTCCATGGACGACATGGGCTCTGAATACAGCACGCTCCAAAGGATGGCCGCTCTTCCCTTCGACAAGATCAAGATCGACCAATCTCTTTTGCGCCATATCCGGGTCAATCCTCTCGAAACCTTGGGAATCATCGGGGCGATCGTCCAGATGGGACGAGAGCTCGGCCATGGAATTGTTGTGGAAGGACTGGAAGATGACGGAATGATCGAGATG
>JBMFWG010000015.1:0-40851 GCA_049965515.1 Leptospirillia bacterium | reverse complement strand
CGGCTTAGTCCGCCGTCGGAATCCCCTTCCTTTCCGCTTGCAAGGCTTGCGAAGCGAGAGGAAGGGGAGGATGTCAATTTGAAGAATCCTTGCAGTAACATAGACCTCTCCTTGCGATTCTCCCCGGAAGGGAGCGCCGTCAGGGAAACCCCGTCCCCTTCTACCGATTGAAAGGACCGCTCCGTGAACGCCGACCATAACGATATCCAGGAAATCAGAGACCAATTCTTTACGAACCGGGAAAGGTTCGCCCAGCTCCGGAGGCACCTTTGACCCGGAGAGACTCTCTCTGACCATCGAGCAGTTCGATGCCCAGAGTGCTGACCCCCAGTTCTGGAAGGATGCGGAACGGGCCACACGGCTTCTCAAGGAAAAACGGCGGATAGAAAAAAGGCGGGATCTTCTGAAAGAGATTTCCCGGGAGGAGGCCGAAATCGAGACAGCGCTGGAGATGGGCGAGGATCCCGAGATCCTCGGAGAAGCGGCGCGGATCTTGCCACTTTTCGTCTCCCGAATCGACCAGCTCGAGCTCGAGGAGATCCTCTCGGACGAATATTCTGACAATCCCGCCCTCCTTGAGATCCACCCGGGAGCCGGAGGCACCGAATCCCAAGACTGGGCGCAGATGCTTCTCCGGATGTACCTTCGCTGGGCCGAATCAAAAGGCTACGAAACGACCGTCATCGACCTCCAGCCCGGGGAGGAGGCGGGGATCAAGAGCGCGACACTTCGGATTCGCGGTGAGTCGGCCTTCGGCTATCTTCAGGCCGAAAGCGGAGTCCATCGACTGGTCCGCATCTCTCCCTTCGATGCCGCCAAGCGCCGGCATACCTCATTTGCCTCGGTCTTCGTCTACCCCGAGATCGAAGGGGAGGTCACGGTGGAGATCCGTGACGAGGACATCCGCATCGACACCTTTCGCGCCTCCTCCGCCGGAGGCCAGCATGTGAACAAGACCTCCTCGGCCGTCCGCCTTACCCACATTCCCACCGGAATCGTCATCTCGAGCCAGAACGAACGCTCCCAGATCCAGAACCGCGAGATGGCCTTCAAGGTTCTCAGGGCGCGCCTTTTCGAACTGGAACGGCAGAAAAAGAAGGCCGAGCTCGATGCCATCTCCGGGGCGGAGAGCAAGAAGGAAAACGCCTGGGGAAGCCAGATCCGATCCTACGTTCTCCAGCCCTACCAGATCGTGAAGGACCACCGAACCGGCATCGAATCCTCCCGGGTCGACGAAGTCCTCGACGGAAAGATCGACCTCTATATTCGGGGATACCTCCTGGCGCGATGGGAAGGAAAACTCTTTTCCGGCAAGGACGACCTTCCCGACCTCTAGCTGCGGACAATGCCGGCTATTCCGGCCTCCACGGAGCCGGCATGACCAAGAGGCTCAACACCTCGGAAAACCCGCGGCGTCTCCAGGCGGAGAGCCGCGGGGCCTCCGTCCGCGCCATCACCTCTACCGTCTCCACGTTCGCCTCCCGAAACCACTCCAGAAGTGCCTGGTACAGTCTCTCTCCCTGACCTTCTCCCCGAACTTCGGGCTTGACATACCAGTGCATGATGTTCCCCGCTCGGGAGGGCCTTCCGTAGAGCCGCTCATAGACCGACCCCAGGATAAAGCCCGCCGGGGCGGGATTCCCTCCCATAGGCGCGAGGGAGTCGGGGACCAGAAGGTACCCCCGATAGCTTCCCGGCTGGGTCAGCATTCGCCGGAAGGCCGACTCCGCCTTCGAGACACCATCGATCCCCACGTGAAAATGGGGGGGAGACTCTTCCAGCATGAGCTTCTCCCAGAGGAGAGCCAGCGCCGGAGCCTCCCGCACCTGGGCCTCGACAATAAGAAGCTCTTCCCGATTTTCTCTCCCGGGCAACGATTCTGGGCCCATCGCCTGACCTCCCTCAAAACTCTATGACCGACCCTGCTTCGGAGATCTCCGGGGGGGGATCAAAGTCCCCCTGCCCCCGCTCCGCCTCCTCTTCAAACAGTAACAAATCAGGGGGCTTGACTCCACCCATCCGAATCCGGAACGATAAAGGAGAAGATCGTTTTCTTTCCGACCCAAGGAGACATTCGTGGCATTGTTTTCAAAAGGCGACAGCTCGAGCTGGTCCGCCGCCTTCCAGAGCTTTTACCGACAACTGGCCGTCATGGTCGTGGCGGGGCTTCTCATGATCGGAGGAGGAGCCTTCTATGGAATGCATGAGCTGGCCTCTCCCGAGGTCCATCGCAAGCTCGCTGAAAGCACCCACCTTCTTCTCGTCGGTCGTTACCCTACCTTCGCGGAGGCGCTGGGAGCCCTTGAGAGACGCGTTCCCGGCACGCTCAAGACATTCCCCTATTCTGCCGATACGACAGTATGGTTCGGGAGGCTCGCCCTCTTCGGGGCGGCCTTTCCCGATGCCAGGGGGATCATCAGAAAAGAACCCGCAGGATATACCCTTTACGAAGAGGACTGATCGTCATGGATCGACGGCCACCCGTCTTTAGCCCCCTCGCTCCGGGGATCCGGAGAGCCGACCTGGCGGGATCGCCTTGCCAGCCCCCGTTTGACTCACGGTCCTTATGGGAAGGAGGGACGCCATGCCCATAGAGATTCCACTTTTTCCCCTGCCGAATGTTGTTCTCTTTCCCAAAACCCTTCGGCCTCTTCATATCTTCGAACCTCGCTACCGGAAGATGATCGAAGCCGCCCTGGAGGGTGAGCACCTTGTGGGGATGACCCTCCTCAAGGAGGGATGGGAGGATCAGTACGACCAGTCTCCCCCTGTCGAAAAGAGGGGAACCCTGGGCAAGATCGTCCAGAGCAACCGACTTCCCGACGGTCGATACTACATTACCCTTCTCGGGATCTCCACCTTCGACATCGAAGAAGAAACTTCCCGGGAGGAGTGGCGAACGGCCCTTGTCTCGGTCCTCCGTCCGGAGACCCGCTGGCCCCTGGCCCAGTCCGACATGGACAGGATCAGCTCCGTCGTCGCCGATGTGCTGTCCCAGTGGGATCTCACCTCCGAGCTCAAGTGGATCAACGAGTCGGCCAAAGACCCGATATCCCTTCTCCAGCACTGGTCAGCCTTTCTCCCCCTGACCGCCACGGAGAGACAGTTCCTCCTGGAGGCTCCTGACATCCGGACCCAGGCCGGGAGGCTTTACGATCTCCTGCTCTTCAAGAAGATCACCTTCGAAACAGAGATGGCGGAGGAAAACCACAGCGACGGGGCAAGCGACCTCTTTTTCGATGTTTGACAAGATCGACGAGGGGCGGGTTTTAGAGGGACACCATAAGGCTCTCCGTCTCGTCTCCCCTCCCGGACTTCCCCCCTTTCTTCATGCCATCCACCACCCCCGAATGATATTTCCGGAAGAGCTGTGGGGGCAGGAGCTTGCCGCAGAGACCCTCCGGAAAAATCTTGAGGGCCTTCTGCAGGGTCTTCCTCCTCTCCCATCACTGATTCACGGCCATCGGGGGACCGGCAAGACCTCCCTTGTTCTCTCTCTCTGGAATGAATGGAACCGCATTCCGGAACGTCCGCCCCTTCGCCTTGTCCAGGCCGATGTCACCGGGATTCCCTACATCGCCCCCCTCGTCGACCTCCTCTCTCGTCGATCGGAGCCGTACCTTCTGCTCCTCGACGACCTGGCCTTCTCCCCCAGAGACCCGGAGTTTCGCCAGTTCAAGGCCTTTCTTGATGGAGGAGCCATGGCGCCTCCTGTCAATCTGGGGCTCGTCGTCACCACCAATATCCGGAACCTCCTCCCCGAGTCTCGTTCCGCCCGGGGAGACTCCCTTCATGCCGAGGAAGAGGCCGACGATACCCATGCCATCCGGGACCGATTCGGGATCGTCCTCTCCTTTGAGGAACCCGACGTAGACACCTACCTCTTGATCGTCCTTCGAAAGGCCCGACAAGCCGGCCTCATTCCTCCCGCCCCGTCGGAGGAGGCCCTTCTCTCCCGACTCGCCGACTGGCAGGAGGCATCCCGGGAAACCACCGATGTTCCGGCAGATCCCATCGTGCGCCTCCTGATCGGGGCCCTCTCCTACTCCCGAGGACGGGGCTCCCGCTCCGGACGAACCGCCCGGCAATTCGTGGATCTTGTCCTCCGCGGCCTCCTGCAGGACCTTCCCGACAAGAAACAGCTCAACCAGTCTTCATAAAACAAAAAAACATTCAGAACTCCCTCAGTCCTCCATTGATCTCGTCAAAAGAATCCGTTAAGATTACAAGATTATTCGACTAGAACAGAGGGGGATTCATGCTGTCTCACGACCTTCCCATGGGGCTGACTTTCGACGATGTCATCCTCGTTCCCCGTTTTTCCGATTTTCTGCCTGCCGACACCGATACCAGTATCGTTCTTCAGGAGGGGATCCGGCTCAATATTCCGGTTCTTTCGGCGGCCATGGACACCGTCACGGAGGCGAGACTCGCCATCGCCCTGGCCCGAGAGGGAGGAATGGGGGTCATTCACCGGGCGCTCTCTCCCGAAGATCAGGCCCATGAGGTCGACAAGGTCAAAAAATCCGAAGCCGGGATGATTACCGACCCCATCACCATCGACCCGGACGAAACGGTCGGTCGGGCGCTCGAGATCATGCAGACCTACCGCATCTCGGGGATCCCGGTGGTCAAGGACAAGAAGCTCAAGGGAATCGTGACCAACCGGGACCTTCGCTTCGAGACGATCCACTCTCGCAAGGTCTCCGAGGTCATGACCTCGAAAAATCTGATCACCGCCCCTGTGGGAACGACCCTCGACGTCGCCAAGAGGCTCTTTCAGGAGCACCATATCGAGAAGCTTCCGGTGGTTAACGACAAGAACGAGCTCGATGGCCTGATCACCATCAAGGACATCGAGAAGAAGATCAAGTATCCCAACTCGGCCAAGGATGCACGAGGACGTCTTCTTGTTGCGGCGGCGATCGGGGTGGGCGAGCCTGCGATTGAGCGGGCCAGACATCTGGCCAAGGCCCAGGTCGACATGCTTGTCATCGACACCGCCCACGGTCACTCTTCGGGGGTCCTGCAGATGATCCGGGAGATCCGGAAAAACCACCCCTCCATCCCCGTGATGGCTGGCAACATTGCGACCGGAGACGCGGCAGAGGCCCTGATCAAGGCCGGGGCGAACCTTCTCAAGGTCGGCGTCGGCCCCGGATCCATCTGCACCACCCGCATCATCGCCGGAGCAGGGGTCCCTCAACTGACAGCCATCTCTGATGTGTGGCAGATTGCCAAAAAATCGGGAGTTCCTGTCATCGCCGATGGGGGGATCAAGTTTTCGGGGGATATGGTCAAGGCCCTCGCCGCCGGCGCTTCCGCCGTCATGCTTGGCTCCCTGCTCGCCGGGACGGAGGAGTCTCCCGGGGAGACCATCCTCTTCCAGGGACGCTCCTACAAGACCTACCGGGGGATGGGGTCGATCGGTGCCATGGAACGGGGAGGCGGCGACCGGTACAACCAGCCCTCCGGCTCCAGAAAATGGGTTCCTGAAGGCATCGAGGGACGGGTCCCCCACAAGGGCCGGCTCTCGGACATGATCTACCAGCTCTCGGGAGGCCTCCGCTCCGGTATGGGCTATTGCGGCTGCCGGACCATCAGGGAGCTCCAGGAAAACGCCAAGTTCGTCCGGATCTCCCCGGCAGGGCTGCGGGAGAGCCATGTCCACGACGTCATCATTACCAAGGAAGCTCCCAATTACCGTCGCGAGTGGGACGACGTCTGATCCTTGCGTCCTTAATCTCTAGAAAGATTTCATGCCTGTGACCCCCTCCCCCGTCCTCATTCTCGACTTCGGTTCCCAGCTGACACAGAATATCGCCCGCCGGGTTCGGGAGATGGAAATCTATTCCGAAATTCTTCCGGCCTCCGCCCCCCTCGCAAAGATCCAGAAACGCCAGCCGCTGGCCCTGATCCTGTCGGGGGGGCCCTCGTCCGTCTATGAGCCCGGGGCCCCCACACTGGATCCCGCCATCCTGGACCTGGGGCTTCCGGTCCTGGGGATTTGCTACGGGATGCAGATTCTCGCCCACGTCGCCGGGGGAAAGGTTGAACGGGCGAAAATCCGAGAATATGGAGTCCAGCCCTTTACCCCGGCGAGGGATGTCTCCCCCCTGTGGGATCTCTTCCGCCCCGTCTCTCCCGTTCTGATGAGCCATGGGGACAACATCATCACTCCTCCCCCGGGATTCACCGTCGCAGGGCACACCGAGACCACCCCGGTGGCGGCGATGGAAAACCGCAAAAAAGGCATCTACGGGGTCCAGTTTCACCCCGAAGTCACCCAGACGGTGGCGGGGGTGGACTTTCTCCGGCACTTCCTGCGGGATATCTGTGGCATCGCAAAAAACTGGACCCTCAAGGGCTATCTCGACCGACATGTCGACGAGATCCGAACGCGAGTGGGATCCGACCATCTGATCTGCGCCCTCTCGGGGGGAATAGACTCAACGGTAACCGCACTTCTCTGCCACCGGGCCCTGGGGGAGCGTTTTCATGCCTTTTTCGTAGACAACGGGCTTCTCCGAAAGAACGAACTCTCAGAGATGGAAAAGGATCTCTCCTCTCTGGGGATCCCCCTGGAGATCATCGACGCCCGCCAGATCTTTCTCGACCGTCTCAAGGGAGTGGCGGACCCGGAGAAAAAGCGAAAAACCATCGGGAGAACATTCATCGATGTCTTTGTCCGGGAAGCCCGTCGCCGGGGGACTTACCGCTACCTCGCCCAGGGAACTCTCTATCCCGACGTTATCGAGAGCGTCTCCTCCTTCGGCGGACCATCGGCCGTCATCAAGAGCCACCACAATGTCGGAGGGCTCCCAAAACGCATGCCCTTCCAACTTGTGGAACCCCTGCGAGACCTTTTCAAGGACGAGGTCCGACGGCTCGGACGCGAACTGGGTCTCTCTGACCGTTTCGTTTCACGACAACCCTTTCCCGGACCGGGTCTTGCCATCCGCATCCTGGGATCCGTCACCCCGGAACGCCTCGACATCCTCCGGGAGGCCGATGCCATCGTACGGGAGGAGGTGGAGAACTCCCCTCTCCGTTCCGAGCTCTGGCAGTACTTCGCCGTTCTTCTTCCGGTCAAGTCAGTGGGCGTCATGGGCGATGCCCGGACTTACGAAAACGTCGCCGCCATTCGGGCCGTCCGCTCGGTGGACGGAATGACAGCCGATGTCCATTATCTCGATCCTGGCCTTCTCGGCCGGATCTCCCACCGCATTATCTCTACCGTTCCCGGAATCAACCGGGTGGTCTTCGATATCTCCCCCAAGCCACCTTCCACCATCGAGTGGGAGTAAAGGATCCCGACATGACAACCCCAGGATCCCCCCCTGAACAGAATCCCGACGACTCCGAGATACCTGAAGAGGCCGACGGTCGCATCCGGCTCCACAAGATCCTTGCCCATCGCGGAGTCGCCTCCCGAAGAAAGTCCGAGCAGCTGATCGCGGCGGGCTCGGTCACGGTCGACGGAGAGGTTGTCACCGAACCAGGGACACGGGTCGACCCCCGGCATCAGGTAATCCTCGTCGACGGGCGCCCTCTTCCCCGGGAGTCAGAGACCTTCCTCTTTCTCTTCTACAAGCCCAAGGGCGTCGTTTCGACCCTCTTCGATCCAGAGGGCCGACCAACCCTCCGAGACTACTTTCCCGGTATCGATCCCCTTCTCCACATCGGGCGGCTTGACTTTCAGACAGAGGGGGCGCTCCTTCTCACCAATAACGGGGATCTCTCCCAACGAATTCTTCATCCGCGTTTCGAGATTCCTCGCACCTATCTCGTGAAGATCCAGGGAGGGATGTCTCCGGCACACCTCGAGCGGATGGCCCGGGGAGAGATTCGTCTCGACGGGCGGGCGGTGGTTCCCCTTGAGCTTGTCCCTGAACGACAGACCTCCACCAATGCCTGGTACCGGATCACGCTCACCGAGGGACGAAACCGGGAGGTCCGGCGACTTTTCGAAACGCTGAACTATTTTGTTTTAAAACTCGTCCGGACGGCCTTCGGCCCACTGACCCTCGCCGGCCTCGAACCCGGGGAATACCGCACTGTCACCCCACAGGAGACCGAACTTCTCCTGGCCGGGACGCGCCCCCAAAGCCTTCCCAAAAACCTTGACTCGAGATTTTCCCGACGCCAAGATGACGGCGCTTCTCCCCGCTCCGAAGGGCGAAGAAGCCGCCGGGAGGAGAATGCAGGGCCAGGATCTCGCGAGCCTCGCAAGACCACGGGGCATACTGCCCCCCGATGGGGAGAGGGGGGGGAGCGTCCTTTTCGTCCCCGATCGGGGTATTCGAAGGAAGGGGCCTTCCCCAAGGCCCGACGGGCCGGGGACGAGCAACCGGCCGAAGGTCACTCCCATCGCGAGGAGTCCGGAAGAGAGGCTCGAGCGGTTCCCCGCCCACGAAAATTCGACGAAGGCTCCCGCCCCGAAGGTCCGGCCCGTCGCGAATGGTCCGAACGGCCGAAACGGTCAGACAGGCCGGAAAGGACAGAGCGATCCGAAAAAACATTCCGGTCGGAGGGACGCCCTCAAAAGGCAGACCGCGGAAAGTCCGCCCCACCCCGTTCAGGGCGGACATTCTCCGGAGAGCTCGACGACCGGCCAATCCCCCGGACTCGAAAGTTTGCGGGAGCCGAACGCCCCGAACGTCCGGCCCGTCGCGAATGGACCGAGCGGCCTGAAAGGAAGGAACGGCCACGGCGAGAGAGCTTCAGAAAAGAGGAACGATCGGCTGCCTCTCCGTCTCGTCATGCCCGGAACGCGGACGACCGGACTGAAAGACCGGAGCGCTCCGCCCCTCGGGAACAACGCGAGGAAGGACGCTTTGAACAGAACAGAAAACCCTCTTCGTCGTCGGGCCGTTCCTTTGCGCCTCAGACAGGCGCGTCCCGGGAGCGGGGGTGGAAGGATTCCCCGAGCCGCACCAAAGACGAGGGCCGACGAGAGCGCTCCTTTGGCGATGAGAGAAGACCCCGATCGCCCCAAGGACGCTATGAACGCCCCGCACGACCGGAGTCTCGCTCCCGAAACGCGAGTGACACCGCCCCTCGACGGAGCGGGGGCTCTCCGAAACCGGGCCCTCGCCCCTCCTCAAGATCCGCTCCTTCGTCCCGCGCGCCCAGGGACTCGGGACCGACTAAACGGGGAGGCCGGCGTTGACCCTTCGACTTCGCTCTCCTCGTGAGACTCTCGGGGGTTACGTGATTCTTCCCCGTCTTGTCGACAAGGTCCGGGCTCAAGCCCGGGGAGAGCTTCCAGAGGACTATCGGCCCAACCTTCTCCGTCCGGTGAGCCCGGAAATGGGTTTCTACCCCCTTGACGGACGATTTCTGGCCTTCAAGGAACTTGATCCCGGAGAGCTCGAAGCCGCGATTCTTCGTGCCCCTGACGATGAGGCCGTTCTTGCCTTTGTCGAATCCCACGGCCGCAAGAGAAGCGAGACGGAAAAGGAGGAATGGAGACGCTCCATCGAAGAGGCTCCCGCCGACGAAAGGCGAACAGCCCACCGAAAGCGGACCTATCCAACCCTTGCCCACCGGCCCGACATCGGAGAGCTCTCTCCATTCGACCTGATTGACCTCGATGAAGGTCGTCCGCTTCCCTGAGGGCGGCTCGGATCCGGTCAGCCCCGAAGCATGGATGAGTCTCTCTCTTGTGCTACAATGAGCCCGGCAGTCCCAATGGGACAGAGACTTTAGGACCCTTTCGATTCCCCCATGGCCCCCACCGGGGATCCGGCGGGAAATCCCAGCCGCATTCCCCTAACCCCGAGGATTTTTCATGTACCGTTCGCACCCTGTCTCCGACCTCTTCACCGCTTCCCCCGGAACCCCCGTCACCATCGCCGGATGGGTCCAGACGGTCAGAGACCACGGCGGTCTCCTCTTTATCGAGCTTCGGGACCGATCGGGCCGGATCCAGTGCGTTGTCGACGCCAGGGACAATCATTCGCTAGAAGAGGCCGCCAAGACCCTTCGGGATGAATGGGTCATCTCCCTCCACGGCACCGTGGGGATGAGGCCCGAGGGAACGGTGAACGCCTCCGTCGCCGGGGGGGACCGGGAGGTCAGAGTGACCCAACTGACCATCCTGAACTCCTCCAAAACTCCGCCTTTTCCCGTCGGAACATCGGAGGAGGTCTCAGAGAGCCTCCGGCTGACTTACCGCTACCTCGACATGCGCTCGCCCCGGCTTCTGGAGGCCCTGAGGTTCCGCTCGGAGCTCACGGCATTGATCAGGAACCATATGACCGCTCACCAGTTCTGGGAAATCGAGACCCCTCTTCTCACCCGCTCCACACCTGAGGGGGCGCGTGATTTTCTTGTTCCCTCCCGGCTAGAAAAGGGATCTTTCTATGCGCTGCCCCAGTCCCCCCAGCTCTTCAAGCAACTTTTGATGGTGGGAGGTCTTGAGAGATATTTTCAGATCGCCCGCTGCTTCCGGGACGAGGACCTCCGCGCCGATCGACAGCCGGAATTCACCCAGGTCGATATCGAAGCCTCCTTTCTGACGCGGGATAAATTTTTGGGAATCATCGAGGAGCTCTTTTGCGACATTTTCCAGAAGTTCAGGGGCGAGACGCTCTCCCGCCCCTTTATGCGCCTGACCTACGATGAGGCGATGAACCGCTATGGAAGCGACAAGCCTGACCTGCGCTACGATCTTCGCATCATCGATCTCACGGACCTTGCCCGCAAGACCCAGTTTTCAGTCTTTACCAGTGCCGTAGCGGCGGAGGAAGGAACGGTCCGGGGGATCCGTTACCCCGGAGGGGCCGCCCTCAGCCGAAAGGAGATCGAAGATCTCACGGCTTGGGCCATGGGACAAGGGGCGAAGGGTCTCGCCTGGATCAAGGCGGAGACGGGGGGACTTGCCAGCCCCATCCTCAAGTTCATCCCTGAGGAGATCCAGAAGGAGTTAAAGGAGCGCCTGGAGGCTCAGCCCGGCGATCTCCTTCTCTTCATCGCCGACACTCATAAAACCGCCTTGCGGATTCTGGGTGCCCTCAGGCAGCATGTGGCAGAAAGGGCCGGACTCATTGACCGGTCAAAGACCTCCCTTTTCTGGGTGGTTGACTTTCCTCTCCTTGAGTGGAACCCCGACGAGAAACGCTACGAGGCCATCCATCATCCCTTCACCGCCCCCCATCCCGACGATCTGGGGGTCCTCTCGGACACCCCCGAGAAAACGCGCTCCCTGGCCTACGACCTCGTGCTGAACGGGACGGAAGTGGGGGGAGGAAGCCTCAGAAACCACGAGCTCGAACTCCAGCGAAGGATCTTCGATCTGATCGGCCTCTCCGAAGAGGAGGCCACCCGAAGGTTCGGATTCCTTCTGGAAGCGCTCTCCTTCGGGGCCCCGCCTCACGGGGGCATGGCTATCGGGCTTGACCGGCTGGCCATGATTCTTTTGGGACGTGAATCCATCCGGGAGGTCATGGCCTTTCCCAAAACGCAGAAGGGCTCCTGTCTTCTCACGGAGGCTCCCGCCCCTGTCGATGGCGTTCAGCTCAAGGAGCTGGGAATTCGCCTCTCCTAAAGGGGGTGGGTCACTCCTTCGGGACCTCATCAGGAATCTGGTATTTGATCATCCGGTACCGGAGCTGGCGGGGAGTCACACCCAAGGCCCGGGCCGCCCGGGTCTTCACATACCCATAGCGTTTGAGGACCGCCTCAATCTTCTCCCGCTCAAGAGAGCTGACCGCACCAAGAAGGCCCTTGTCTTCCTCCGGTTCAGGGACGGACCGCCGGTAGACCGTCTCCGTGCGTTCGTCCCTTTCGTGTTCCGACCGTATCGCCGTCCGCCCGGGACGGGGGTAGAGCGTCATTGCCTTCCGAACGTCCTCCACGGCGATTTGCTCCTCCCGGGCCATAACGACCAGCCTCTCCACCATGTTCTCAAGCTCCCGCACATTGCCGGGCCACTCGTAATCGACCAGAAGATCAATCACCCCGGCCCCCAGGGTCACCGAACGGGCGTTGTCTTTGTTGAATTTGTCGATGAAATGGTTGACAAGCAGAGGAATGTCTTCCCGGCGTTCGCGAAGGGGGGGGAGGACCAGGGGAACCACGTTCAGGCGGTAATAAAGATCCTCCCGGAACTGATTGCGCCGGATCATCTCTTCAAGGTTGCGATTCGTGGCTGCGACTATCCGCACATCCACCGGAATGACTCGCTGCCCCCCCAGACGCTCCACCGACCTCTCCTGAAGGACCCGGAGGAGTTTTACTTGAACCGCGGGCGAGATCTCCCCGATCTCGTCGAGAAAAATCGTCCCGCCCGCGGCCGCCTCGAATTTTCCCGGACGGGACAGATGGGCGCCGGTAAAGGCTCCCTTTTCATGGCCAAAAAGCTGACTCTCGAGAAGGGTCTCGGGGATCGCGGCGCAGTTGATCTGGACAAAGGGGTTCTTTGCCCGGGGGCTCATGAAGTGGAGCGCCTTGGCAATGACTTCCTTGCCGGTACCGCTTTCTCCCAGGATAAGAACCGTGGCTCGGCTTCCGGCCACCTGATGAACACTTTCGGCAATCTGGTTCATGATTTTCGAGCGGCCAACCCATCCTTCGATGGAATAGCGGCCCTTCAGGGCATGCTCAAGCCGCGTCGTCTCCTCGATGAGCTTCTTGTTCTCATGGCTTAAGCGCTGGCGAAGAAGAACGGCCTGGGCAATGGTCGACCCGATGATCGAGAGAACCCGGGTGTCTTCTTCAAGGTCGCGTTCTCCCTGGGACATGTCGCAGTCGGCGGAGAGAACGCCAATTTTCTTCCCCTGAAAGATGAGCGGAACGGCGATAAAGGCGGTCTTGGTCCGTCCTTTTCCCTTTCGACTTCCCGTCCGGTTGAGGAAGCGGGGCTCTGCATCGATATCCGGAACCACAATGGGCTGCCCCGTGGAGAGGACCGTTCCGCTGATTCCCTCCCCCGACTTGAACCTCCCCTTTCTTTTTTCTTCTTCCGACATGCCAAAGGCCAGCTCGGTCATGAGTTCATCGGTCTGTGTGTCGAGAAGAAGAATGGCTCCCCGGTGAAGGTTGAGCTGGGAGTCCATGATGCCCAGGATGTGAGAGAGCGCACTGTCGAGGTCCGGAGAGCTGGCGAGCTCCCGGCTGATCTCGAAAAAGGCCGTTAGCTCCTGAATGATCTTTTGTTCGTGATTCATGGGTCCCCGCGAAAAAAAAAGGCCCGAACAAATAACTTTGTCCGGGCCCTGTCGTGATTGTCGGGCCCAGGGCTGACTTCTCCCTGCGGCCCCGTTGCCGAGTCGATAATTCCTGACAATCTCCCTCTATTCTAGATATCGAAATACAGGAAGAACTCGTGGGGATGAGGACGAAGACGGATGGCATCCACTTCCTTCTTTGTCTTTTCATGGATCCAGGTCTCGATGAGCTCCTTGGTGAAGACGCCGCCCTTGAGAAGAAAATCGTGATCCTTCTCGAGAGCCGCCAGAGCCTGGTCAAGGCTTCCCGGCATCTGACGGATTTTCTTCTTTTCCCGGTCGGTCAGCTCGTAGAGATCCTTGTCGAGAGGAGCCGGGGGCTCAAGCTTGCGCTCAATCCCGTCGAGCCCGGCCATCAGGAGGGCCGCGAAGACGATATAGGGGTTGCTCGAGGGGTCGGGAGTCCGGAATTCAATGCGCTTGGACTTTTCACTCTTCGAATACATGGGAATGCGCACACAGGCTGACCGGTTCCGCTTCGAATACATGAGGTTGATGGGAGCTTCATAGCCAGGAACGAGACGACGGTAGGAGTTCGTCGTGGGGGCGATGAAGGCCAGCAGGGCGGGAGCATGGTGAATGAGACCACCGATGTAATGGCGGGCCATCTCGGAGATGTCCCCGTATCCCCCCTTTTGGTAGAAAAGATTCTTGCCGGCCTTCCAGAGGCTCTGGTGGACGTGCATTCCGGACCCATTATCCTGGAAAAGGGGTTTGGGCATGAAGGTCGCGGTCTTTCCGTACTTGACCGCGGTATTTTTCACCACGTACTTGTACTTCATAACGTTGTCGGCCATCTTGGTCAGGGTATCGAACCGCATGTCGATCTCGCACTGACCGGCCGTGGCCACCTCATGATGGTGAACTTCGCAACGGATACCGATCTGCTCCATGGTCAGGATCATTTCGCTGCGGAGATCCTGCAGGGTGTCGGTGGGAGGAACCGGGAAATAGCCCTCCTTGTGGCGAACCTTGTATCCAAGATTGGGATCTTCTTCCCGGCCGGTATTCCAGGCACCTTCGATGGAGTCCACGGAATAGTGGGAGAAATTCGAGCTCGAACCGTAACGAACGTCATCGAAGACGAAGAATTCGCATTCAGGGCCCCAATAAGAAATATCGGCCACCTTCTTCACGTAGTTTTCGGCCTTCTGGGCGATATGGCGGGGATCTTTGGAATAGGACTCTCCGGTGATGGGATCCTTGATGTTACAGATCAGGGAGAGGGTCGGAACCTGGGTGAACGGATCAAGAAAGGCCGTCTTCGGGTCCGGAACCAGAAGCATGTCGGACTCGTTGATGCTCTGGAAGCCACGGATACTGGATCCGTCGAATCCCAGCCCTTCCTCGAAGGTCTCTTCGGTGAGCTGGTGGGGCGTAATGGAAAAATGCTGCCAAGTCCCGAACAGGTCAGTAAACTTCACGTCGATGATCTGAACGTTGTTTTTCTTGGCATAATCAAGCACTTCTTTCGGGGTCATGCGGTTTGGCTCCTGTGTAGGAAGGTGGTGAAGGGTCAACGTTCCGACAAGACAGCGGAACTCTCGGTCATCCGAGCATAAAACGGGATCGAAACACAAAAAAAGGGAGACTCCATGACAACTCATGAAGACTCCCTTGTCTTCGTCCCTTATTCTCGCTCCTGATGTTGGGCCCCTGGCTCGATGTGTCTGGGACGTGAACGTCACCACATCAAGCCGTCTGGAATTGCTCCACGGGAATCCCGACAACCCTCGTCCGGAACCTGACAACGGTCCGGCGGAGACGGATGCATTTTTGAAATTCCGTGTAAAAAGAGTACACGTTGAGAGAAAAAAAGGCAAGACTGATTAACGGGGCTGGAAGAGTCCTGGTCGCTGTCGGGTTCCCGGGAAGACGAAAGGCCCCCTCAAGACGAGACGCGTGGAAAGACCGGGGGGAAAGGCTTTCTGAGAAGCGGAAGAATGGCCGCCGCAAAAAGGAGCAAGGAGAGGCAGAGACGCAGGACCCACTCTCCATGGCGACGATAGAAGGTCTGTCCTGTTTCGAGGGGAATCTCTCCCGTCACCACGGCCTGGCGGAAGAGGGGGCCGATGGCAGGGACGGACGTGTCGGGAGCCACGATTCCGCTCAGCCCCGTGTTGGCGGCCCTGACAAGATAGACTCCGTTCTCGGCCGCCCGCATTCCCGACTCCCGGAAAAGCTGCCAGGGAGCGCTCGTGTTTCCGAACCAGGCATCATCGGAGATCACGGCCAACAGCGTTCCTTTTCCCAGGTTTTCCCGGGAGAGGGAGGGATAGAGGGCTTCGTAGCAGATCAGGGGGGCCGCCTCTCCCGCCCCCTTTGGCAGGGGAAAGAGGACGGAGCGGTGGCCCGAGGCCATGTCGCCGGTGATTCCGGTCAGGGGACGAAGCCACCCGAAGAGGGAGGGCAGCGGGAGAAACTCTCCGAAGGGGACCAGGTGGCGCTTGTCGTAAGCCTTCACCACCGCCCCCTCGGGAGAGTAAAGGACGGCCGAGTTCGTAAAGGAGAGCCCCACGGGTGAATCGGGATCCGGACGTTCTCCGATGGCTCCTGTGAGCAGGGAAGCTTTGGGGCCGCCGGGAGGGGAAAGTGTCGGGGCGAGAAGAGTGGAGAGATGGGTTCGCGGCCCGTTGTAGACGAAGGTCAGGGCTGTTTCAGGCCAGATGATGAATCGGGCGCCATCCTTCATCCCCTGCCGGGAGAGTGAGAGAGTCCGGGAGAGGATCTTTCGGACGTTTTCCGGGGACCATTTCCTGTCAGGAGGGATGTTTCCCTGGATGAGGGCGACCCGCAGGGACGGGGAATGATCCGGCCCTTTCGCCAGTGCCTTGCCCCACGCGAACCAGAGGGCCAAAAGTCCGGCAGGAAGCAGGAGCCATAACCCTTTTCTTTTGTCCCCGGTTTGAAAGAGGCGAGAAAGGGCAAAGGCCAGGAGTGCTGTTTCAAGAAGGATGAGAAAGGACAGCCCGGTGGTTCCGACGATCCGGGCGGGAAGGGCCAGAAGGGGGTGATCGAAAAGAAGGGATCCCGGAGGGTTCCAGGGGAACCCCGTCAGGACCTCGGCCTTGCCGGCATCGCAGACGACCCACAGCGATGGAGCCATCCAGAGGCTTCGCAGGCGGAGGGAACGGGAGACAGGGTCCCAGACTCCCAGTCGAAAGGAGAGGGCCCGGAAGAGCGCCGGATAGAGGGCCAGATAGAGCGAAAAGAGCAGGAGCCCTCCGAGTGCCAGCGGGGGAGGGAGATGGCCATATTCTTCCATGCTCACGGTGATCCACCACACGCCGATGAGATTGGCGGAAAGCCCGAAGAGGAAGCCCTCTCCGAAGCCTTCCCGGGCCGATCGGGGGGGGAGGAGAAAAAAGGGAAGAAGAAGGACTAGAAGAGGATAAAAGAAAACATCGAGGGAGGACGTGTCGAAGAGGGCTCCGAATCCTCCTCCGGCCCCGAGGAAGATCAGAAGGCGAAGGTGCCTTGCCAGGCCGCTAGGCCGCTCAGTCAATGCCGATGTGAGGGAGGTCAGAGTCGTCATGGCGCATCAAATGTACCATAGGCCCGCTCTCCTTGCGAAATTGTCGCTCAGGGGGGGCATTCCCCCTGGCGGTCAATTTAGGATCCGCAAACAACGCTCTTCGGAGGAGAGTTGTAGATTGGGGGCTTTTGACTGATAATGGAGTCCTGAGTAAATCCGAATGGGGTTTTCGGGGATTGGATGAGGTCCTTGCTCTTCATGAATGATGAATGTTCCTGAGGGGAAAATCCGGGACAGCGGTCAAAAATGAGGTCTTTCAGGAGGATCAACGTTGATTATTAAACATCGGAAAGGGCTCCTGGACCGGATTCTGGCGGGAGTCAGCCTTGTGGCTATCCTTTCGGGGGGAGCCATCCTTCTCTCTCCGGCTTCTTCATGCGCCGGGGATTTGTCGGCTCTCAAGACAAGCGTGGTGTCCACGGATCTCTTCCTCACATGGATTCCGACTGAGGGGCCCGCTCTGGGTCTCTCCGCCGGACAGACCGCGGCCCTTCGCGAGATTCAGGGGGACTTCCGGAGCCGGAGCGAGGAGATCGGGCGGAGAATCCAGAAGGATGCGGTGATGCTTTCGACCGAGGTCGGCAAGTACCCGATTGACCTCAAAAAGGTCAAGCCGGTTCTGGAGGAGATCAGCAACCTCCGGGGGGAGCTCACCTATCATGCCATCAAGAGCCTCTATCGGGTCCAGACGACGATGAACCAGGCACAGTGGGACAAGGCCAAGGGGTTGTGGAGCCACATTCTGGCGGCTCAAACCGTCACTCCGTCAGCCACTTTAGGTGTGAAGTCCGCCCCCCAGGGGAAGAAGCCCTGAGCCAGAAGATCGGGCCGTTGGCCAGGGTCGCGGGGAGAGGGGCCATCTCTCCCCCAGATTGGATGATCCTTTAGGGGAGGTGGACCAGGTTGTAACCCCCTCCCTGCCCCTCGATCCACCAGTTGCCGGGCCAGAGTCCTCCGGGAACCCCTCCGGCCGTCGTGGTGCTGTAGGTGGCCGGTGGAAGGTAGGGCGCGGAGATCCGGGGATTGGTTCCGCCGAAGAGATGGTCGAGCACATAGCCGAGGGTCCCCTCGTTCATGAGCTGGGAGCGGGGGCTCTGGTCCTGTCCCAGGGGGGCAAGTCCCAAAGGCTCGGTTTTGCCCAGATGCTCTCCCGACGAGAAGGCAGGGGGGATAACCGGGGAGGCCATGTCCTCCGTGTCGGAGGCGGGTGTTGTGGCGCCTTGCGTCTGCGTGTCGGATCCGCCAAAGGTATGCCCGTTGAAGGTGAAGGCACTGCAACCGGCAAGTCCCGTGGCGAGAATCCCCGAAAGCAGAAGGGCCATGGGCCATGTCTTTGTCCGGCCGGTCTTTGACCGGGAAGTATCTTTGGAAAGGTCCCTGACCATCGTCTTGTCCTCGCTTGCAGATCCTCTGGGATTTCTTCGGGCCTGATTCTCTGAGGGTTTCACTCTCTCCTCTATTCTCGTTAGCATCATACCCCAAGGCCTTGTCCGAAATCGAGACGCGTCCTTCGTAAATAAAGGCGCTATTTGCTAGGAAACTGGAGGTTTTTGTGGATTTTGACCGTTTTGCCGAGGGGCTTGAAGCCCTGGAGAAGACCTCCGGACGTATCGAGTTGGCGAAGGGACTCTCCCTTCTTCTGTCGGAGCTCTCGCCTGAGGAGACGGCCAAGGCCTTGTACATGGTTCAGGGGCAGCTCATGCCCTCCTTTGCAGGAGAGCCCATGGGGGTGGCGGGCAGTCTCCTGCTCCGGGCCATCGGCCGCGCCCTGGAGACTCTGGATGCCCCCCTGTCCGAGACCGACCTCAAGAAGCGTCTTGCAGCCATGGGGGATCCGGGGTTGCTCGCCGAGAGCCTTCTTCCCCCTGGCAAGAGGTCTCCGGTCTCTCTTTCCGTGGTCTACGACCGACTTGTCGGGATCTCCCTTCTTTCCGGGACGGGATCCCAGGACGACAAGATTCTCCACCTTTCGCGCCTTCTGGCCGATCTCTCCCCCCTCTCCGCCCGATTTGTCTGCCGATTTGTCATGGGACGGCTTCGCCTGGGGGTCGGGGATGCCACCATTCTCGACGCGCTGGTCCAGACGGTTGTCTCTCCCTGTAAAGAGGAGACCGCGATGAAGGCCGAACGCAAGCGAGTCCGGGAGGAGCTCGAGGGGGCCTACAATCTCTGCTCCGACCTTGGCCGGGTGGGAGCCGTGCTCCGTGCGGAGGGACTCGACGGAATCCGGAAGATTGCCCCGATGGTGGGGTACCCCGTGCGTATGGCGCTGTGCGAAAGGCTGGGGTCGGGAGAGGAGATTATCGGGAAGATCGGCCGGGCGGCGGTCGAATCCAAGTACGACGGATTTCGCTGCCAGATCCATTGCAGTCCGACGGGGACCCGCCTCTTCTCCCGCAACCTCGAGGAGACGACGGCCATGTTCCCCGAGATCGCCCGGGCGGCATCGGATCTCTTTGCCGGGCGCAGCGTCATCTTCGAGGGGGAGGCTCTGGGATACGATGCCGAAAACGACTCCTACCACCCCTTCCAGGTCACAATCACAAGAAAGCGCAAACACAACGTTCTGGAAAAATCCTCGGAGATCCCCCTGAAGTGTCTCGTCTTCGACATCTTGTACCTCGACGGCGCCTCTCTCATGGATCGACCCTTTTCGGAACGACGGAAGATTCTCGAAGGCCTCTTTCCCGTCCGGGTGCGGGGAATTGCCGACCGGGAGCTCCCTCCGGAGGGAGTCTTCGGGGCCTCCCGCCTCATTGTGACCGAGGATCCCCATGAAGTCGATCTTTTTTTCGATGAGGTTGTCGAGGAAGGATTCGAGGGAGTGATTGCCAAGCGCCTTGACGGGGTCTATGCCGCCGGTTCCCGGAACTTCAACTGGATCAAGCTCAAGCGCTCCTACAAGAGCGCCCTCTCCGACACGGTGGATCTGGCCCTTATCGGCTACTATCGGGGAAAGGGGCTTCGGACCAAGTTGGGGATCGGTGCCGTTCTGGGGGCGGTCTACGATCCTGAGAGGAGGGAGTTCCAGTCGGTGGCCCGGATCGGATCGGGGCTTACCGAAGAGGCATGGCGGGATCTGCGGGAAATGCTGGAGGATCTGCAGACCGGGGCCCCTCCTCCCGGGGTTGTCTCAGGGCTTGTCCCCGACTTCTGGGTTCGCCCGGAGCTGGTGGTCCCTGTCCTGGCCGACGAGCTCACCCGCTCTCCGACCCACAGGGCAGGACGTCGCGACGGAGAGGAGGAGGGTTTTGCCCTGAGATTTCCCCGCATGGTCTCCGGACCCCGGGCCGACAAGCGGGCGGAGGATGCGACAACGGCGGAAGAGCTCAGGCGGCTCTATGAGATCCAGCGCCAGCGCCTCTCCGGGAAAGGCGCAGGGTCGGAGTGAGAACTCCAATCCTGGGATCCTCTTTCTCCGGTCTTTATCCTCGTGGCGGATCCGCGATAGAATGACTATGTGATGGATGGGAGCAATGAACAAACACCTGGAGATTCCCACGTGAAACCTCACGACATGGAACGATTTTTCTGGCAGCTCGAAGGGGCCCTCTCCAAGGGGATGTGGCCCGATATCGTCTTCAAGGCCGCGGGAGACGGGCGCTGGTCTCCCATGACCGACATCTACGAAACCGACGACGAAACGGTGATCAAGATGGACCTGGCCGGAGTGTCGAAAGACGAGATCTCCATTGTCGTGGAGTCCAACCGCCTCGTGGTCCGGGGGACCCGAAAGGACGAATCCAAGACCTACGAGCCCCAGAAGAAGAAAAACTTTGTCCAGATGGAGATCAACTACGGAGATTTCGAGCGCGTCTTCCTTCTCAGGGACGGGATCGAGGGTCGTCCGGTCCGGGCCGAGTATGCCTCGGGATTTTTGAGGATCATCGTTGGCAAAAAACCCAAGCAGACGGTAACCGTTCCCATCAGTTTCCATGAAGGAGCCGGATAGTGGCTGACGATCCTATTAAAGTTCCCCCCGATTCTCCTTATGTCGTCTTGAACGACACGGTGGTCTTTCCCCATATTCTGGCCTCGATCGCCTTTCACGACCCCCGGGCCATGGCCGCCATCGACGATGCCATGAACCGTGACCCCAAAACCCTCGTCTGCGTTGCCGGAAAACGGGAGGAGGGCGAGGCGACGGCGCCGGAGATCATCTCTCCGGAAGAGGCCCGGGAGATCTTCGAGGATGGTCCTCCCGCTCCGATGGCTCCAGAGCCGACCGCCCATTACGAGGTGGGAACTCTCGTCGTCATCCACAAGCTTCTTCGGATCCCCGCCGGGGGGATCGCCATCATGGTCCAGGGAGTCCGACGGGTCCATCTCGACCGGGAAATCCCCGAGTCGCCCTACCCCCGGGCGGAGATCTCCGAGATCCCCGAGTTTCCTGAAAAAACCGACACCACCGAGGCCCTGCTCCGCACCATTCTCTCCCAGGCCAAAAAACTCGGGACCCTGGCCTCCTACCTTCCCGACGAGTTCGAGACGATGACGCTCAACGTCGAGAACCCTTTCCACCTGTGCTACCTCATTGCCACCTTCCTGCGCCTTCCGGTGGCCGAGCGCCAGGAGGTTCTCGAGGCTGGCACCCTCGAGGAGAAGCTCCATCTCATCGCCCGCCATCTGGTGAAGGAAATCGAGATCCAGGAGCTGGGCGGAAAGATCAAGTCCAAGATTGCCGACGAAGTCCAGAAGTCCCAGCGCGACTTCTTCCTCCGGGAGCAGATGAAGGCGATCCAGAAGGAGCTGGGGGACGGCGAGGAGGGGGACGAGGAGGTCGTCCGCTACCGTCAGAAGGCCCAGGAGGTGGGACTCTCCCCCGAGGCGGAAAAGGAAGTCGCCCGGGAGATCTCCCGTCTGGTAAAGGCGGGGGGGCAGTCCCAGGAGGCCCAGGTCATCCGCACATACCTCGATGTGGTTCTCGATCTTCCCTGGAACCGAGAATCCCCCGAGTCCTACGACCTCGTCGAGGCCCGGAGGATCCTTGATGCCGACCACTACGATCTGGAGAAGGTCAAGGAGCGGATTCTCGATGAGCTCGCCGTCCTGGCCCGAAAAAAGAAGAACAACGAGGGAGGCCGGGGACCGATCCTGTGCCTTCTGGGACCTCCCGGCGTCGGGAAAACCACGCTGGGGCAATCCATCGCCCGGGCCATGGGCCGGGAGTTCGTCCGGGTCTCTTTGGGCGGTGTTCGGGACGAGGCCGAGATTCGGGGTCACCGGCGCACCTATGTGGGGGCGATGCCGGGGCGGATTATCGCAGGGCTTCGCAAGGCCCAGACGAAAAACCCGGTCTTCATGCTCGACGAGATCGACAAGGTGGGAGCCGACTACCGGGGCGATCCCTCTGCGGCCCTGCTCGAGGTTCTCGATACGGCCCAGAACAAGGACTTCCGGGATCACTATCTCGATCTGGCCTTCGACCTTTCCCGGGTCTTCTTCCTCACGACCGCCAATGTTGCCCAGACGATCCCTCCTCCCCTGCTGGACCGGATGGATCTTATCCCACTGTCCGGGTACACCTGGGAGGAAAAGCTCCATATCGCCCGAAGTCATCTCATTCCCCGGGCCATGGGAGAGCTGTCGCTCGACGCCCGGGAATTCGAGCTTCCCGATGCGACACTCAAGAAGATCATCCGGGAGTTCACCCGTGAAGCCGGCGTCAGAAACCTCGACCGGAAGATCACCTCAATCCTCCGGAAAATTGTGCGGGACCGAGCCCTTCAGTCGCGGAAAAAGAAGATCGTCGTAAAAGGAGCGGACCTCGCACGCTATCTTGGCAACGAGTATATCGAGCCGGAGACCCGTCTGAGAAAGAGCGGGCCGGGAATTGTGACGGGTCTGGCCTGGACGCCCAACGGGGGGGAGGTCCTCTTTGTGGAGTCGGTGGCGATTCCAGGCTCCAAGGGCTTCATCCTGACAGGGCAGCTAGGCGACGTGATGAAGGAATCAGCCCGGACGGCACTGTCCTTTGCCCAGTCCCGTTCCAAAAGCCTCGGGATCCCCCCCGAGTTCTTTTCGAAGAACGAAATCCACATCCATGTTCCGGGAGGGGCCATCCCCAAGGACGGTCCCTCGGCCGGCATCACCATGACCACCGCGATCCTTTCCCTGGCGACGAGGATCCCGGTGCCGGCCACTGTGGCGATGACCGGGGAGATCTCCCTGTCCGGCCGGGTTCTTCCGGTGGGAGGCATCAAGGAAAAGCTCATCGGAGCGCGGGAGGCCGGGATCACCACCATCTATCTCCCGGCAAAGAACCTGAAGGATACCGTCGAGCTTCCCGACGAGGTCAAGCGCGACCTCACGATCCATCCGGTAGAGACCATGGATGAGCTGATCCGCATCTTTTTTTCCTCCGCCATGATCGAGCTGCCCAAAGGGCAGGGAGGGGCAAAAAATTCTCCGACCACCGGAAAGGGAAAAGCCCGGCCTCGAAGACGGGAAACTGAGCCCTGACCCTTTGAGTCTTGATTGGTTGTGGCAATAAAGGCCTTGGCGGCCCTCCCAGGGGATGGGAGCTGATGGCCTGGAGGGGTCTTGTGGGGGTGGGGGAGAGCCGAGATCTCCTGCCCCGTTTCTCGCAACGGAACCTTCCGCCTTCGGAATCTGGTCCCTCTCTTTCCCTCTGGCCCGGGTGGAGATCCGTCCGGGCCCTCAAAAGCGACGCGGGCCTCCGGCCGGTCTTTCCTCCGACCGCCGACCGAACGCGGTTACTTCTGCGTGCCTTTGCACTCGCCTCTTTTCGCCTCTCCCCTCTCGAGAGTCGCTTCAATGTTGACCGGATCTGAGATCGTCGTGGGACTCCTGCCTCCTTCAAAATCCGTCGAACCATATCTTTCGTGGTCTTTCATGATGTCCCTTCCGGGATGGACGAAAACGGGGGCAGACCGACGGCCGTCCTTCAGGAAAAGATGAGGGGAGCCCTCCATGCGATCCGGAACCCCTCCATTTTCCTTGAGAATCCGCCTCTGCTTTCGGCTCTTCATGAAGGCAGAAGACACCACGATGTTGTCTTCTCAGCCGGGGTCCAGTCCCTCTGTGCCTGGGCTTTGGCGGGATCTGTTTTCCGGTCCCTGGTTGATCGTCTGTCGGGAGCCAGGCTACAAGGTTCCCTTAGGATGACTTTGACGCGTCATTCGCGGGAGGAGACGGGAGAGTTGGGTGGGTGGCGTCCGTCCAGAGAGTCTGAAGGATGGCGAGGATGACGGGACCGATGAAGAGGCCGATGATCCCGAAGGCTTCAATGCCTCCCAGGACGCCTAAAAGGATAAGGATGAAGGGCATCTCGGAGGATCGGCCAATGAAGAGGGGTTTGATGACGTTCTCGATCCCGCCCACGATGATGGCATTCCAGACGAGGAAGAGAAGAAAGGCCAGGGTCCGGCCCTGGGCCAGAAGGGTGAAGGAGGCCGGGAGCCAGACGGCCACCGCCCCCATGGGGAAGAGTGCCAGAAAAAACAGGAGAAAGGTCAGGAGGAGAGCTTCGGGAACCCGGGCCACCCCGAAGCCGATGCCGGCCAGGACCGCCTGGGCCAAAGCTGTAAAGAACATCCCGTAGACCACCCCCCGGGTGACGGGAGCAATCTGGTTGAAGGGACGCTCGGTTGCCGGTCCTCCGAAACGGAGAAGCAGTGTCCGGATTCCGCTCCAGAGCCCGGGGCCCCGGAGATAGAAGGCAAAAAGACCCAGAAGAAGGATCAGCGTCTTGACAGCAATCTTGCCGGCATCGGTCATGATGGAGAAGAGGCGGTCCCCCAATGACAGAAGGTGGGACTGAAGCTTGTCGAGAAAGATGGAGAGGCTGGGGGTATGGCCCCGAAAGTTCTGATACCACCCCTCGATTCGGGATCCGATGACGGGGATGTGGTCGACCCAGGGAGGAAGGGTGGCCTGGGGGTTTTCGAGAAACCCCCGAAGCTTGGCCACCTCGGTGAGGATCTCCTGGGTGAGCGGGAGGGCAAAGGAGAGCAGGGGGGCGATAACCAGCCCCAGAAAAAGGACCGTCATGAGAAGGGCCGACAGGAGCGGCCTTTTGACAAATCGCCGAAGAAAGGCAAGAAGGGGATAGGTGGCAAAGGCCAGTATCGCCGCCCACAGGAGGGGAACGGCGTAGGGGGCCAGGACGTCGGCGGCCGTTCCGGCCAGGGCAAGGAGAAGAATCGCCCGGACTGCCGGAGATCCCCGGTCGGCAGGAGGGAGGAGCGGGGGAAGGGACGACAAGATTAGCGTCCTCCGGGTGTGGCAGGAACCAGCCAGGGCTCGCGTTCCACACGGCGCTTTTCGTAGGATTCGATGAGCGGGGCCTTTTTCTCGGCCAGGCCAATCTCGTCGAGCCCTTCCAGAAGATGGGTCTTCCGGACCGGATCAATGGAGAAGGGAAAGCTTTCCTTCGAGGGGAGGAGCACCTTTTGGGAGGGGAGGTCGATGGTGAGGCGGTAGCCCGAGGTTGCGGCCACCTCCCGGAAGAGACGATCCACCTGCTCGGCGGGGAGAACCACCGGAAGAATTCCGTTCTTGAAGCAGTTGTTATAGAAGATGTCGGCAAAGGAGGGAGCGATGATGGCCCGGAAGCCATAGTCGAGGAGGGCCCAGGGGGCATGTTCGCGGGAGGATCCGCACCCGAAGTTTTCCCGTGCCAGGAGGATCCGGGCACCGTGGTAGCGGGGGTTGTTGAGGACAAAGGAGGGGTCGGGAACAAGACCATCGGTCCGTCCGTCGGAGGGGGCATCCTTGTAGCGCCAGTCGTAGAAGAGCGCGACTCCGAGACCGGTTCTCCGGATGGTCTTGAGAAACTGCTTGGGGATGATGGCATCGGTGTCGACATTGGCCCGGTCGAGAGGGGCGACCAGGGCATCGAGAGTTACGAAGGCTTCCATATCAGGCTCCTTGAGGGTGAGAGTGTCGGGGTCAGGAGAGGGTCCGGTGGTCGACGAAGTGGCCGGTGACCGCCGCGGCCGCCGCCATTTCGGGGCTGACGAGGTGGGTCCGTCCGTTCTTGCCCTGACGCCCTTCGAAGTTGCGGTTCGAGGTCGAGGCGCAGCGCTCAAAGGGGGCCAGCTGGTCAGGGTTCATCCCCAGGCACATGGAGCATCCCGGCTCGCGCCATTCGAACCCTGCCTCGAGAAAGATCCTGTCCAGGCCTTCCTGCTCCGCCTGGGTCCGGACCAGTCCCGAGCCCGGAACAACCATGGCGGAGACGCCCGGTGCCACCTTCCGGCCCTTGGCGACCCGGGCCGCCGCCCGGAGATCCTCGATGCGTCCGTTGGTGCAGGAGCCGATGAAGATACGTGTTACCGAAATCTCGGTGATCGGGGTCCCCGGAACCAGACCCATGTAGACAAGGGCTTTTTTTGCCGATTCGCGGGCGACGGGATCGGAAAACTGTTCGGGATCGGGGACACGGCCGTCGACTCCCGTGACCTGGCCTGGGTTGGTTCCCCAGGTGACCTGGGGAGAGAGGCGGGAGACGTCGAGGGTCACCGTCTTGTCGTAGGCGGCTCCGGGGTCGGAGGGAAGCTCTTTCCAAAAGGCCACGGCCCTCTCCCAGGTTTCGCCCTTGGGAGCGTAGGGACGGCCCTTGAGATAGGCGAAGGTGGTGGCGTCGGGGGCCACGAGGCCGGCCCGGGCCCCGGCCTCGATGGCCATGTTGCAAAGGGTCATGCGTCCTTCCATCGACAGCGCCTGGACAGGATCCCCGGTGAACTCGATGACGTAGCCGGTGCCACCCGCTGCCCCGATCTGGCCAATCACTGCCAGGATCAGGTCCTTGGGGGTGATGCCCCGGGGGGTCTGCCCCACAAGCCGGATTTCCATGGTGCGGGGGCGGCTTTGGGCGAGAGTTTGGGTGGCCAGGACGTGCTCGACCTCGGAGGTGCCGATTCCGAAGGCCAGAGAGCCGAAGGCGCCGTGGGTGGCGGTGTGGCTGTCCCCGCAGACGATGGTCTGTCCTGGAAGGGTAATTCCCTGTTCGGGGGCGATCACATGAACGATTCCCTGGCGGGGATCGTTCATGGAAAAGTGGGTCACTCCGAATTGGCGGGCATTGTTGGCCAGGGTCTCAACCTGGAGAGCACTGACGGGGTCCGAGATGCCACGGGAGCGGTCGGTGGTCGGCACGTTGTGGTCGGGGACGGCGAAGGTCAGATCCGGCCGGCGGACCTTGCGGCCGGCGATTCTGAGCCCCTCGAAGGCCTGGGGACTGGTCACCTCGTGGACAAGGTGGCGGTCAATATAGAGAAGGGCGGTCCCGTTCTCTTCGGTGACCACATGGTTCTCCCAGATCTTGTCGATGATGGTACGTGGCATGGCGTTCTCCTTCAGAATATCCGACCGGACATCCCAGTCGGGCGGAAGAATCGTTTTTTCTCGATTCCTTGTTCGGCGGGCTTTTCTTGCAATCGATCCTTCTAGTGTAGAAAATGTCTTCCAATAAGTAAATTGAAACTTTTTTAGCAAAAAGATAGGGAAAAATGATCAGTAATACCCTGAACCTCGACTATCTCGAAACATTCCGGGCGGTGGCCCTTCACGGAAGCATGCATCGTGCGGCCCAGGAGCGCCATATGACCCAGCCGGCGGTCACCCGACAGATGGCGATGCTCTCCCGGGAGGTGGGGGCCCCGCTTTTTGTGCGCTTTGGGAGGGGGGTCCGGCTGAGCAAGGCAGGAGAGGTCCTCCTCCGTGAATCGGAGGAGATTTTCCGGCATGTGGGGGAGGCGCTTCGGCGGGTCCGGGAGACGGACGGACTCGCCCGAAACCGCCTCGTGCTGGGATGCAGCCACTATGTGGCGTCGAACGGGTTGGCCGCTCCCCTTCGGGAGTTCGGCAGGCTCGCCCCCGGTGTCGGAGTCACGCTCGTTCTTGGCAGCTCGGAAGCGATCGCTGGCAAGGTGCGACAGGGGGATGTGGACATGGCGGTGGCGACGCTTCCCGTCCGGGAGGAGGGGCTGAGGTCCGAGCGCCTCTGGCGGGATACCTTTGCCGGGGCCACTCCTGCCAAGCCGGAGGAGGTCAGGAAAAATGCAGGCCGTGCCCTTTTGCCCCTCTCCCTGGAGAGTCTGGCCCGCTCTCCGCTCCTCCTGCCGCCGGCCGGCTCGGCGACCCGGGACTTGATTGACCGGGCCTTCCGGAAAAAGAGGCTCCGTCCAACATCCGTGACCGAGCTTGAGACCCTTGAATCCATTGCTGCGGCTGTGGAGATGGGGCTGGGGCTCTCGATTCTCCCGGAGAGGCTCCTCTCCTCGGTTCCCGGGCGGTATCCGGCCATTGCTGTTCGTCCGGTGGAGGGGTTCGGGGAGTTCCGGGAGATTGGAATCCTTCTTCGCAAGGGGCGCGACCTTCGCCCCCAGGAGGAGCTTCTCCGGGAGATCCTGACAGCGCGCCTCGGGGAAAAATCGTCTTCCGACTGAGGCGGCAGGGATGACAGGTCCTTACCCCCGGGGGGAGGCTTCGGAGGGGGAGACCGGGGAGAGGAGGATCTGGCTCTTTCGGGCGGGATCATAGAGGGCCCGTCTCTCGGGGGGGAGGTCAAGGGGGGAAGCTTCCCGGAAGCCGCGTTCGATGAACCAGCGGGAGGACTGGGTCGTCAGGACGAAGAGAGAGGTAAGGCCCTGCTTTGCAGCTTCCTTTCGGCACCAGGCGAGAAGCTGGCCTCCGCGGCCTTGTCCCCGGTATTCGGGGAGGAGGGCCAGACAGGCCATCTCGGCGGTCCCGGATGCGGGATAGGGGGTGAGCGAGACGCACCCGATGACCGACCGGTCTCGGATCGCCACCGTGAAGTGGTCGAGTTCCATCTCGAGGCGCTCTCTCGGCCGCTGGACCAGGATCCCCTTTTCCTCCAGGGGATGGATGATCTCGAGGATCTCCACGAGGTCGTCGAGGGTGGCCTTCCGGATATGCTCGAAGGGATCCCGGGAGATGAGGGTGCCGATGCCGTCCCGGGTAAAGAGCTCAAGCAGGAGCGCCCCGTCGATCCGGGCATCAAGAAGATGAAGCCGGATGTCGCGCGAGTCGAGCGCCTCCAAAAGAGCGGACGGCAAGGGGGCGCCGGGGAGCTGTCGGGCCTCCGCAAGGGTCAGCTGGCGGAGTGGCTCGCCCTGGGAGTCCGGGATCCCGGAGCGTGGCTCAAGCCGGATGATCTTGGCGGCGGAGAGGGCGACGGCGGTGCGGGAGGCCACCTCCTCGGCCGGAATGTAGAAGGTCTCTCCGGTGGGTGAGAATCCGAAGGGGGGCATGATGACGACCTCTCCCGCTTCGAGGTGCCGGCGAAGAGCCTCCCCTTCGATGCGTCTCACCTTGCCGGCGTAAAGATGGTCGATCCCGTCCAAAACCCCAACAGGCCGGCCCATGACGAAGTTGCCCCCCACCGTGCGAACGCGGGCCCCCGCCATAGGGGTGGCATCGGTGCCCTGGGAGAGGGCCGCCTCGATGTTGAATCGTAGGTGACCGACCTCAGCCATCAGAGAGGGAAGATCTTCCACCGGCACCACGGGGTCTCCTAAAGAGGAGGCGGTCGTGGGAGCAGGTAAAGGCCGGGGTTTTTTGGAGGAAGGAAGGTCGAAGGCCAGGACCAGCCGGATTCCGAGGCTGGTGAGAAGCGCCATGTCATGCGACAGCCGGATGATCCGTCCATCAAGGATCAGATCCCCTCCAATGATCAGGACAAATGTCTGTCCCCGGAACCGGTGGATGTAGGGGGACGCCTCCCGGAACCAGTCGATGAACCGGCGCTGATTGTCATTATCCATACGGTCGGGATCTCCTTGGGACAGAAATGGGCAGCAAATTGGGGGGAACACCTTCGGGGTTCGATAGGTCGATCCACAGGATCATCGGGAAAGGTCGTGAACGTCTGTGGAGGCTCAGGGGGCGAGCACCCCCCCCTCCCCCCTTTGGAGAGCCTCCCGTTGGCCTTATAGTCCCAGTGTTGATTGTAATCGAACGATCTCCTCTTGTCAGGGGCCTTGGGGAGGGACTTTCGTCGACCGATTCCCTCATCGGGGAGGGAGAGATCGTTTGGCGAGAGGTTGTACGTTCTCTGCTGATCACGTTCTTGCCTCAACTCCCAAGAACCCTCGTTTGGGGGAGACCAGCCGATTCACGGGGGGCTCCCCGACGATGCTACGGCTCCCTCTTGTCTCGGATCGATCCTTCCCAAGGCCTCTATTGCCGGCCAAGGAAGTCCCAAGCCGGTGTTCTTTTTTCGGGCTGCGATCCATGATAAAGTCTCCCCTTGTTAGGTTTTTCACAGGAGCTCTTTTCGGGGAAAGACGATCGATCTCTCTTCCGGATAAACGCCGGATAAATGATAGGGAGGACCATGCCAGATGCCAAAGAGGCAGCCAGGAAGACGGAGGATGCCCTTCCCACCTGGATCGTGACGGGGGGAGCGGGCTTCATCGGCTCCAATCTTGTCCACAAGATCCGACGGGAGAAGAGGGCGAAGGTGGTGACCTTTGATCTTCTCACCTATGCGGGGAATCTCTCCAACCTCGACGCTCTTGCCCACGACCCGGACCATCTCTTTGTGCAGGGGGACATCCGTGACCCCCAGGCGGTGGCCGAGCTCTTCCGGCGCCACCGCCCCGCGGGGATCCTTCATCTGGCGGCCGAGAGCCATGTGGATCGCTCCATCGAAAGCCCCGGGGAGTTTGTGGCGACAAATGTCCAGGGGACCTTCGTCCTTCTCGACGCGGCCCTCCGCTTTTGGGAGACGGAAGGGCAGCCGGAGAGTTTTCGTTTTCTTCATGTCTCTACCGACGAGGTCTATGGCTCTCTTTCCCCTTTGGACCCTCCCTTTCGGGAGACGACCCCCTATGCCCCCAACTCCCCCTATGCCGCCTCGAAGGCGGCCTCGGACCACTTCGTCCGGGCCTATCATCACACCTACGGCCTTCCGGTGGTTACCACCAACTGCTCGAACAACTATGGCCCCTGGCAGTTCCCGGAAAAACTCATTCCGACAGTGATCCTCGCTGCTCTCGAAGACCGTCCGATACCGCTTTACGGCGACGGGGAGAATATTCGGGACTGGATTTACGTGGAAGACCATTGCGAAGGGGTCCTGGCGGCCTTCGAGCGGGGGCGGATGGGGGAGACCTATGCCATCGGGGCGGGGAACCCCCGCACCAATCGGGAGCTGGTTCTGACCCTCTGCGACATCCTCGACCGGCTCGCTCCCCGTCTTAAGGGACCTGTTCGCGATCTCATGACCCCCGTTCCCGATCGTCCTGGCCATGACCGGCGTTATGAGATCGATCCGGCCAAGGTCCGAAGGGAGCTTGGCTGGAGCCCCACCCATACCTTCGAGGAAGCCCTGGAGAAGACCGTTCGCTGGTATCTTGAGAATCGTCCCTGGTGGGAGGCGCTGAGACGGCGTTATGACGGATCCCGGCAGGGGGTCGGGCGCAGAAGAGAAAGGACCGAAAAGTCAACTACCCCGCCCTGAAGGGCGGAGCTTGAGAGGAATTTGAAGCTCAGGTTGACCAGGGTTAGCGGCGTAAGCCGCTCCGTTGGTTATAGGCAAGAAGACCCACCCCGGAATGCTTCTTCAGTTCCGGGCTCTGGAACGTGCGGATGCAGACAACCGTGAGGGCAAGGACGAAACGGTTCGCACGGGAGGGAGGAATCCCTTAAAGCCGGTGACCAACATTCCCGAGGGGAGACGGACGAAAGTCCGCGTTACAAGGCCCGTAAGGGCAACGAAAATTGGAGATTCTAGCATGGCCGTTTTTGTGCTGGACAAACGAAAGAAACCGCTGATGCCGTGCTCGGAAAAACGGGCAAGGCTGTTGTTGGAGCGAAAGAAAGCCGTGGTCCACAAAATCGCTCCCTTCACTATTCGCCTCAAAGACCGGATTGGGGGAGAGGTTCAGCCCGTCCGGATCAAGCTCGATCCGGGGAGCAAGACCACCGGCATCGCCTTGGTACGGGAAGAAGAGACGATTTCTCAAGAAACAGGAAAGACCGAAACAACCGCTCATGTCCTGTTTCTGGCTGAACTCACCCACCGGGGAGGCAAGATCCGGGACCGGCTCACGGCCCGGAGAGCATTTCGTAGACGGAGACGAAGTAATCTCCGATATAGGAAGCCTAGGGTCAACAATCGAACAAAGCCGAAGGGGTGGCTACCACCCTCTTTACAGCATCGGGTCGATACGACCCTCTCCTGGGTGAATCGATTCCGGAAACTCTCTCCTGTTTTTGCTCTTTCCCAGGAGCTTGTCCGGTTCGATCTCCAGCAGATGGAGACTCCGGAGATTTCCGGAGTCGAGTATCAGCAAGGAACTCTGGCCGGGTACGAGGTCCGGGAGTATCTGCTGGAGAAATGGAACCGGACCTGTGCCTATTGCGGGGCGAAGGATGTTCCGCTCGAGATCGATCACATCCACCCTCGGTCGAAGGGCGGAACGGACAGAATTTCCAACCTGACGCTGGCCTGTCATGTCTGCAACCAGAAGAAAGGGAACAGTGACGCAACCGTCTTTCTGGCAAAGAAGCCGGAGACGTTAAAGAAGATCATGTCCCAGGCGAAAGCTCCGCTTTGTGATGCCTCCGCCGTCAACTCCACCCGATGGGCGTTGTTTCAGGCGCTAAAGGCGACCGAGCTTCCGGTTGAAGTCGCCTCCGGTGGACGGACGAAATACAACCGGACCCGTCTCGGACTCCCGAAAACACATAGTCTGGATGCGGCTTGTGTCGGAAACGTGGATCGGGTGAAGGGAGACAATCGGCCTGTTCTGGCAATCAAGTCCACCGGGCGGGGAAGCTACCAACGAACCAGGATCGATGGCTTCGGTTTTCCGAGAGGGTTTTTCACCCGAACGAAAGCCCATTTCGGATTCCAGACCGGGGATCTGGTCCGGGCCGTCGTGACGGCGGGCAAGAAGATCGGAACGTACGTCGGGCGTGTGGCTGTACGGTCCTCCGGGAGTTTCAACGTCACGACCGGTTCCGGCGTGGTCCAGGGGATTTCAAAGACGGCCTGTCACCTTCTCCAGAGAAGTGATGGCTACGGGTATTTGTTCATAGGGGAAACTGAGAGTCGTGGCCGAGGGTGTCGAGGCCTCCGCACAATGCGGCCTCCTCGATCAAAGTGAATGCCCGATCTTCTCGTGTTATTGGTTTGCCCTCCCCTCCCTGAACCTCCCCATCTTGGTCGTCTCCTCCTTAATACCCTCCCCGTGTAATCAGAGCGTAGACTAGCCGGATCGCCGTCAGGAGAAGCAGAAATCCCTGAAAGATCCGGATTCTTCTTCCCCCCAGCCTTCGGGTGAAGCGAGCCCCCAGGAAAGAGCCTATCAACGCCCCCACGACGATGGTCATGGTATGGTGAGGGACTCCTCCCGAAACCAGCGCCTTGGTCAGGGCGGCCGTTGCCGCCATCGGAAACATCACGGCAAGGCTTGAGCCCACCGCCACAAAAGAGGGATAGCCAAAGAGAAGGGTCAGGACAGGGTAAAGGAGAAAGCCTCCCCCCACCCCCAGAATCCCGCTGGACAGTCCGATGGAGAAAATGGCCAGAAACTCCGCGGGAAGTCGAGTGGGAGGGTGAGGCTCCCCGGAATGTCTCTCAGAAGAGCGAAAGAGAAGAAGAGTCAATGCCAGGAGGGTTTCGGCAAGAAAGATCCAGAGAAGGATCTCTCCAGGGAGCCTCCAGGAGACGACGGCTCCCATGGCGCCCCCGGCGAGGGCCGACCCGGCCCAGAAGAGAAGCCTCCCCAGGGGCACATGGGCCGACGGGCGATGGGCGAGGATCCCGGTGAGGGAGGCGAACGCCACCTGGATCATGGAGATCTCCGTGGCCATGAAAGGAGCAATCCTGGCATGAGATACCAAAGGGAGAAGAAAGAGGAGAGCCGGGAGCAGAACGACTCCTCCCCCGATCCCCAGAAGTCCCGACAGGAAGCCCGACATCCCCCCCAGAAGAAGATAGATGCTTTCGAGTCCAGCACTGTACATTGCCCAATCTCCTTCACCCAGAGAAAACTGTCGCCCTGGCCTTGACCTCAAGGACCGACGACTAGGAACTTCCGGTGTAGATCGCCAGGGCTCCCAGAGAAAGACCCGGGACCGCTGGAATTTTTCCGATGGCTCCCAGTGTGCCTGGCGGACTCAGGACTGATCCCAGGCCAAAAAGCGAGACCGAACCCGAAGAGCCGACTATAAGAAAATTTTGCGCCGGATCCACGGAGAGAAGGGACGGCGAAGCCGGCAGGGAGAGGGAGGTCGCCGAGAGGGGAGAAAGAGTTCCTCCTCCGCTCTGATAAAGTGCCGTCACTCGGTAGAGATCGACGGCCGGAGAAGCGGGGTCCGGAAGAAGGAAAACGGAGGAGAGAGCGACGCCCGAGAGGGGCGTGCCTCCTGTATAGGAGCCGGCGGTGGTCAAGAGGGTCTGGGGAGAGGTAAGAGATCCTCCACCAATAACAGTGGACTGAGGATAAAGGAGAAGATCCATGGGAGCCGGAGCCTGGTAAAGGACCCCCACAAGAAACTCCACTCCGTCCGCCATGGGAAGAAGCAGTCCTCCGGAGAGGGGATCACTCCCGGGGAGCCCCTGGCAGGTGGTAAGGGGGGCCACCGATCCTCCGGTGATCGAGAGGGAAATCAGGGAGCCCACCGAAAAGGTCTGGAGGCAGCCTTCGGGATATGACCCTGTCGTCTCAAGAACGACGACCACCTGACCCGACAGGGCCAAGGCGTAGGGAGTGCCCGTTAGGCCTGTGACCGTCACAGGCCCGGACGGAGAAAGCGGGAGGGGCGAAAGGAGAAACTCTCCTCCTGCTGAAGAGGTCCGGGCCAGAAGGATCAGGGTGCTGTCGGCGACCGCTGCCCCCCAGAGCGTCAAACCCGCCGGGAGGGGTTGGGAGGAGAGGGATCCCGGCAAAACCCCAAAGGGAATGGCAAATCCCTTGGCCTCTCCCGCCGAGGTTGTCGAGCCCAGAGCCGTGACCAGAACCTCCGGGGGGGTCTGGGGGTTGGAGGGAAGACCGCAGGAGGAAACCCCCGAGGCCAGGAGGAGCCCCAGAATGACCGCACGAAGGCTCATGAGGGAGATCCGCCTTTTTTCTGGCCCATCCCTGTTTCAAGGCCCAGAATTCGGGCAGCCGGCGCCGCGACCAGGGCCCCGACGGCGATGGTCCCGACGACAACGGCGAAGACGACTGCAGAGGCAGAGGATGGAAGCTCTCCATGGACAAGACCCAAAAGGGCCCCAGCCATGATCCCGGTCTCCCTCACCGTGGCCATGAATCCCATCTCCCGCGAGGTAAAATGGGAGAGATTGTCAAAGGGAACCAGAGAAAAGACAACCACCGGTCGGACCACAAGAAGGAGCGAGGCCAGGAAGAGAAGGGTTCCTCCCAGGGAGAACCCGCTCCCGGCATGGGGAATCAGGGTTCCCATGACAAGAAAGATGAAAAAGGTCGCCAGATAGACGAGAAGGTCGTTCATTGTCTCAAAGTCACCCGGACGGTTCCCTCCCGACAAAGCAGGCTCCATCACTCCCGCGGCAGGCTCCTCTCGTCGTGTCTGCCCCGCGGCCACCCCCAGGAGATATCCCAAAAGGAGTGTCTGGAGATGAAAGAGCAGGGAGATCCCGAAGCCCCCGAGCAAGACGGCCACAAGGAAGACCGGAACGCTCCTGCGGAAGATGCCGAAGCGGGAATGGCGAGTCAGAAGAACAAAAATCCACCCCAAAGACAGCCCCACCACAGTAGCCCCGACCACGGACCAAAAAAAAACCATCCCCATCCGGAGAATCCCCCCGGAGGGCGGAGCGGCCAACCACGAAAGGAGGAAGAGGGACAGAAGGCTTCCGGTGACATCGCCGATGGCACTTTCTGCAACAAGGGTCTCGACCACCCGGGGAGGAATGGAAAGCCTCCGGAGAATCGGAAGAATCGAGGCGGGATCCGTCGTGGAGAGAATGGCCCCCAGCAAGAGCCCCTGCGACAGGGTATACCCCAAGAAGAGATGGGCGCTTGCCGCCAGCATGGCCGTTGTCAGGAGAAGCCCGGCGGTGACCAGAAGGCCCACGGAGACGGCATGGCGCCGGAGAAGTGACAACCGGGTACCCGTTCCGGCTTCGTAAAGAACCAGAAAAACTGCGCCCAGAAGAAAGACGTGATCCTGGCCCATCAGGCTCTCTCCTGAAGCCAGGTTGAGCCCAAAGGGACCCAGCATAAGTCCCAGAAGCATGAACCACAGGATATCCGGAACACGGAATCTGCCCGCCAGGCGGGTCAAAAGAAGAGCCCCCGACAGGACTACGGAGACGATCACGCACAAGGCGGCGGTGTGGTTCACAAGATCCCGTCCTGATGTCTGGACTGAAGATTGGCTTTTGATGTCTGGCAGAAATTTGTCATTGGTGTATAATAGCCCTAAACATGCCTTCGACTCTACATCTTCTATCCCCGAGGACTTTCCTTCATGCCTGTCTATTCCCTCGTCAGCCGGGATCCCGATCATACGGGAGAAATCGATCTATGGCACCCCGACCACCTGACGGAAGAAGAATTCGGAGAGCTTCTCCTTGAAGCAATGCGCTGGACGAGCTCCTCTCCCTGGAAGGACCAGGTCTTGGAGACGGCCCGATATCTTATCGACAAACATGGCTTCAGGGATGCCGGAGGTCTGATCCGCATCTCCTATCCCGCCGAGTGGTCCAAATCCAAGGTTCAGGGACTTCTTCAGGACCTTCTCAACCGGGATCGTTCGGACTAGGGATGACCAGCCTCATCACCCTGGATCAGAGCCTTTTTCTCTGGCTCAACAACTCCCTGTCCCGACCGTGGCTCGATCCTGTCATGGAAGCGGCGACATCTCTGGGGAATGGCTTCTATCTCTTCCCGCTGGGACTTCTTCTGATGGCTCTCTTTGCTCGCCAGAACTTTCGTCGGGACTTTATTCTCTGGGCGTCGACCTCCTTTACCTCGTTCATCATCGGAACGACCCTCAAGCACCTGGTCCACCGCCACCGTCCCCTCTCCGCCTTCCATGACGGAATCGCCCATCATCAAATCACGGTCCATGTTCTGGGTCCGTCGCTCTATGCCAACTCCTTCCCGTCGGGACATACCTTTACGGTCTTTTCGACCGCCTCCCTTTTTGCCGGGCTTTACCCCGGACTGGCCATCCCCCTCTATGCCATAGCCAGTCTCACGGGGCTGTCCCGGATCTATGTGGGAGCCCATTTTCCGCTGGATGTTCTGGGGGGGGCCGTCATTGGACTTCTCTCCACGGTTATTGTCCGTCGTACCATTCTTCCCCGGGTGCGGAATGGACTTCCCCCGCCAACGGATACAAAGGCCATCCCATGAATCTGCTGAACCATCCGCCGACCTTTTGGGGAGAGATTTTGGAGAAAAATGGCCACCCTGCCTACCGTGGCCGACAGGTGGCCCACTGGGTCTACCAGCGTCTCACGACCGACCCCCGGAAAATGTCCAATATTCCTCCGGGGGTCCGCAATCTTTTGACCTCAGGAACACTCTCTCTCGAACTCCCGGACACACTCTCCACCGCCCAGTCCCTTGACGGAACAGTCAAGATGGCCTTCCGGCTCCAGGATGGTCCGCTCATCGAAGCGGTCCTGATTCCCCGAAAGGGCCAGTGGACTCTTTGTCTTTCCACCCAGGCCGGATGCGGGATCGGATGTCGTTTTTGCCGTACAGCCTCCATGGGTCTCACCAGGAACCTCTCCACGGCAGAGATTCTCTCCCAATGGCTGCTGGCGGCACGGTTCGTGGAAACACTCCCCCCCAACGAGTCACATATCGACCATATCGTCTTCATGGGAATGGGCGAACCTCTGGCCAACCTTGAGGCCCTGATTCCGGCCATCCGCTCCCTCACCCATCCCGATGGCGCAGGCTTCTCTCCTCGACGCATCACCGTCTCCACCTCAGGATTGGCTCCCCGCATTGACGCCCTCGGGGAGGCCAATACGGGGGTCCGGCTGGCCATCAGCCTCTGCGCCCCCGACGATGTGCTCCGGAGGGAAATCATGCCAGTGGGACGGATCTATTCCATTGAGGAGATCCTTGCAGCCTGCCGACGCTTCCCTCTCCGGAATCGGGACAGGATCACCTTTGAATACGTTCTTCTGGCCGGGGTCAACGACAATCCTCTCCAGGCCCGTCAGCTCGGACGACTTCTGGCTCCGTTTCGATCGAAGGTGAATCTGATCCCCTTCAACCCCTTCCCCGGATCTCCCTACCAGCGTCCGGCGGAGAGTTCGGTACTGGAGTTCCAGGAGGTGTTGGCTGGCTTTCATATCACCGCCACCGTTCGCAAGTCGATGGGCACTGATGTTCTGGCCGCCTGTGGTCAGCTCGCTCGGGAGATTCGAGACCAGACCCCCGTCCTGACCGGAGGAGGAACACAATGAATGACAAGACAGCCTTCATCACCCGTCTGATCCTCTACCTCGGACTCGAATTTCTCCTGATCCAGGGAGGAATGACCGCCAATCTTTACGGGGTGACACACAATATCGGCGGTCTTGAAATGATTTCCTGGTTTACCATTACCGGAAGCCTGGCGGCGGCGGTCGGCTTTGGAGCCCTTTTGGAGGAGGCTCGCCCCGACCCCATTGAAGGAACCCCGCCCACGATCCTCTATCGTCTGGCCCCCCAACTCCCCTGGATCTTTGCCTTTGCGCTTCTCTTTGCCGAATCTTTCATCTACTTTCCCAAATTCTGACCCCCGCCTTCCTTGAAACAGGGCCTTGAAACAGAGAAGGCCTCCCCCCCGCAAGACTGAGCCTTACTCTCCCTGACCTTCCGCTGGGGGGAGAAAGATCCCCCCGATCACCTCCGGAATCAAAAAAAAAGCCGGGGAGATCGCTCCCCGGCCTGCGCACTTCCAAACGCCCCCTGCTCTCAGGATGTTCCGGAAGCCGCCACTTTCGCCTGATGCTTTTCCATAGCCGCATTCAACGCTTCAAGGAACTTCTGGGGCTCAAATTTCACGACATATTCATCAATCCCGAGCTCCCGACCCTTGCGGACATTTTCGGTTCCGCTCATAGAAGAATTCATGATGATGGGAATATTCTTCCACTCGGGATGCTCCTTGACCTTTTTGACAAAGGAATACCCGTCCATAACCGGCATCTCCACATCTGAAATGATGGCGGCCAAGTCGTCGGGATTCTTCTTCCAGATCTGGGAAAGGACCGTGAGGCCCTCTTCGCCGTTTCGTCCGAGAAGAACCTTGTACCCATCCTTGTCGAGGGCCTTGGAGAGCATGTTACGGGCCACGGCGCTGTCGTCCACCACGAGAACGACCTTCCCGGTCGGGGCCGCCTTCTGCATCGATTCGAGATCGTGCTCCTGCCGGGAGTAAAGCCCCATCTCCTCCACGATCGTCTCAAAATCAAGAATCAGGAGAACCCGCCCCGCATCGGGGCCGTCGGTCAGCTTGATCGTCCCGACCACACTCGAGTCCTTATGGCCGGCGGTTGAGGGGAGATTGATCGGCACAATGCTCTTCCACGACACCCGACGGATCTGAACACTCTGGTGGACAAGGAATCCCAGTCGAATATTGGAGAACTCGGTCACGATCACCTGGGCCGAAGTGATCCCGGGGGGCTCGGTCACCCGCATCCATCGGGCAAGATTGATGATGGGAATGACGATTCCCCGAAGGTTGATCACCCCGTCCTGGAAGGGATTGGCGTTGGGAACCGGGGTAATCTCAGGAAGCTTGATGATCTCGATCACCTTCGCGACATTGACCCCATAGATTCCTTCCAGGATTTTGTCAGGGTTGCTTTTGTCAACCTGGAAGATGCGAAAGTCAACCAGCTCCATCTGATTGGTGCCGACCTGGAGAACAAGATTTTCGATGTCCGTCTTACCACTGCTCATGGGCACTCCTGTGGGAAGCGGGAAACGAGATTCCCGCCAAAATTACTGCAACTCTCAGGTAAAAATATTGGCGTCAAAGCCGACCTTGGCGCGGGAAATCCAGTCGAGGAACTGACGGGCCTCCTTCTCGCGAAAAATCGATCCGTGCTGCGGGCAGATCATCTTAATCGGAAGATTCCGGATCTTTCCGATCCAGTACTCAATCGCCTTCGACGTTCCCACATAGCGGACATGAAAGCCCTCCATGTGCTTCACATGGTCATCGAAGTTCTCAACATAAAGGGGCGTTTCCCCTTTGGGATAGATGGCCGCTCCCACATCGCCCGTAAAGAGGATGCCCGAGGCATGGTCGAAGACGTGAAAATTCCCCGGAGAGTGAAGAAAGTGGGCGGGGATGAACTCAAGCCGATTGCCCGAGGCGAGCGTCAGGGTTCCCCCGGTATCAGGGATGCCGTCGATCCGGTCGATGGCCGTAACTCCATAATGAAGAAGAAATCGGATCCAGAGCGAGGAGACATGGACCCGGGCCGGGGTCATGTCGAGCCAGGAGGCCAGCCCCCCTCCCACATCGGGATCCTGATGGCAGAGAAAGATATGGTCGACCTTCTCGGGATCGACAAACTCGCTCATGTTCACAACCACCCGGGAAAAGACCCCGAATCCCCCGGGATCGAGGAGCGTCCCCCGACCGTTGTCGACGATCAGATACTGATTGGTCTGGACCCCTTCTTCGAGCCCGGTCTCATCACGACCCAGCCAGCAGAATTTGTGGTTTGGGGAATCAAAGATGATCTCTGCGGACATGGCACCTCCGTTAAAGGAATTTGATCGCAGAAGGAAATCGCCTCAAAAAGAGCTCCGAACCTTTTTCATGATATCCTTGAGGCCACCCACGAGGCTCTCGAGCTGCTTCTTGACGGAGGAGACATTCCGGGACTGGTTCTCCGTCACCCCCACGATGGACGAGAGCGTGTTGGACAAGACACTGGCATGGTCCACGATGGACTCGAAGACCGTCCCCACCACCTCCGCCTTCTTCTGGCTCTCCTCAACCTTCCCCAGGGTCCCATGGATCAGTGTCACCGTCTTCGTGGTGTCGTTCTGGGTCTCCCGGATGGTCGCCCCGATCTCCTTGGTCGCCCGAATGGTCCGCTCTGCAAGCTTCCGAACCTCGTCCGCCACCACGGCAAATCCCCGCCCC
>JBMFWG010000014.1:0-43489 GCA_049965515.1 Leptospirillia bacterium | reverse complement strand
CGCGCAAAGCCAAACCGCCCGCTTGACCCCCTCTTGGCTTACCGCCTAAGAAGGGGAATGTGCGGGCAGATGTTCAATGAAAAAAAGATATTTCCCTTGAATCTGTCCAGATCCAAACATAAACAAAAAAGACAATAAAAATACAAAGATGAACTCAAATAAACACAAAAGAAATTTCCCTACAAGGGAAAGGTAGAAAATCTCTGTACCACTCCGCTCATTCCTTTAATGGCACGAAGATTGCTTATTTCATACCGGGAGGGATTAAGGATCTGCCCCCTCCAAAAAGCATAAATGACAAAAAGGAGAAGACGATGGCTCACACCAGAGCTGATCAAGACAAGGTGAGCGGACAAATCGAGGAGCGCTCATGGGGGCCCGAGGAGGAAGCGGAGGGGGAGGTCAGCTCCTTTGATCAATGGCTTGAAGAAGTCACGGAAGCAGCCGACCGATACTTTTCGAACCGCTTACTCTGACTCCTAAGCTTTCGGAGGAAAGACTTACGAAAGAGCGGCACACCTTGAAACACCTTACAGCCCTAAAAGATCCAAAATGAAACATTCTTGCCATATTTATGTCTCGATTGGATCAAAACTGATCAACGCCTGAACCAGCCCTTCAATTCTCTCCTGGGCCCACAGACGCCCTCCGGAAACACCCAACCCTTTGAGAAGATGCAGTTCCCGAAGGCGACCGGGGGGGTCGAGAACATCCAGAACATCCTTTCCCAATGACGGAAGAAGACTCCAGTCAGGACGATCCCTCCCCACAAGCCCCTCAATGATCTTCTCCGTCCACCGGGGAATCGCCGGATCCTCTCGTCCCCGAGCCATTTCCATGGCATTAAAGGACAGCACCCCGGACATGATCAGAAGGATCTTTTCGCGGCTCTTCGGGCTCAGAGCACGAATCGTCTCCCCCAGACGATGAGCCTGGAGAACTCCTGAAAGCGACTGCGATACGGGAAGAACAGGGGTCGTTCCCTCAGGAAGAAGAAAAAACAAGGGAATCGAGATGGCATGGTCAACCCCATGGATTCCTGACGCCATCGCCATCCCCTTGGCCCGTCCAACGGCCATCAGCCGCTCCCCTAAATTCGGGGAGCCGGGAGGATCGTACTGGTAATGATGGCCAAAGCCGGAAAAATCCCTTGATGAACGATGCTCGGAAGAGAGATCCATCAGTGTAACATGCCGAACCTGCCACGCCGGTGTATAGGCGATGACTGCATCAAAAGGTTCTTCCGAAAGAGAAAACATCTCCTGACGGAAGCGGACAAAGGTAGCGGTCATCTCTCGACGATCTTCCCGACTCCAGGAAGTGAGCAGATCAGGGCTATGGGGGGCCATCACCGGCCAGATCCGGCTCACGAGCCTCCCTCCGGGTCAAAGGGCTCTCCGTCAGGGTGGGCCAGACGAATAACAGGAAAACCCTTCGGCCAATCCCTCGTTCCTCTTCTGTCTCGAGGTGAGCCGGATGTCAGGGCTCCCAACAAGGTCGCATCGATTGTCTCTCCCCGATGGAGACGCGTAAAGCTTCGGGTCAGATCGCTCCTGTTCCGATTCAAGAGGCGAATTCGCCACCAGCTCTGTCCGTCGCAGAAATCCCCCGAATAAAAGCCTTTTTCCTTATGGAGAGGCGAGACCAGGCGAAGCGCCTGGGGAGAAGGGGCTCCCTGCTGGCCAAAGAGGAGATAGCTCATCTTGAGGGCGTCCTTGATGTGCCCGACCGACTTCGCCGTTTTCAGAAGTGTCTCCGAAAAATTTGCCGGCCGATCTTCATGGCACCAGTCGTCAGAAGTAGCCAGGGCTGGACAGGAGGAGGTTCTTCCTCCAGGGCAGGGGGCCAGCAATGCCAAGGGGAATTGACGGGAGATCAGAAGGTCTCCCAGAGAGAGCAGTTCACGGGAAGATCTTTTGTCGGCAGGCTCAACGAGAAGCATGATCCCTCCCGGGAGGAGGGCATGCGCCACCTCTTCAAGGAGACCGGCAAAGCTCTCTGCCTGATGCTCGTTTTCGGCCAGGCAGTTGGCCATGGTCACGATATCGAAAGAGCCTGGAAGAAAGGGCCTCTCCTCCGGAAGTGTCGCCTGGGTTACTAAAATGGTAATTCGGGGATCCTTCGCCGCATTGAGCGCATAGGATAATGCTCCAGCCGACCGGTCAACAAGTTGAAGGTCGAGGAGGCCAGAAAATTCTGAAAAAAGCGCCGTGGCAACCCCTTGGGAAAACGCCCCTGTCCCGGCCCCGAGGTCAAGCATCCGAAGACGATCCTTCCGCAAGAGCTCTGGAAAAGCTCGCCGCAGAATCTCCCTCCCCAAAGCCTCGCCTTTGGCGTAGCTGACCTCGCCGTAGTAAACACCATAGGCCTCACGTGCTTCAGGTCGATCCATGTAGGAAGGGTCAAGAGATCTCTCGGTAAAGCCCCGAGAGAGAGTCGAGACATCGGTTGCGACGAGATTTCTGACGTTACTCTTTCTGTTTTTCACGATCCTCTGCTAAAATGAAGGTTCGTTTATCGGGGCCAGCAGTTCCTCTCAAAGTCTCTCAAGAACAGCCTGTCCCAGCTCCCCAGCCACGGTCAAGACCGGAAGACATCATTATACGGAAAGGCAATTATGAAGTATCAGGCTCCTCGAGGCGTCAAAGATCTTCTCCCCCCGGAGTCAGACTCCTTCAGGCGACTCGAGGACGAGGTTCGGGAACTCTTTGCCTTGTCAGGCTTCCAGGAGGTTCGACTGCCAATCTTTGAGTCGGCGGCCTTGTTTACCCGATCAATAGGAGAATCCACCGACATCGTGGAAAAGGAAATGTACCTCTTTGAGGGAAAAGGGGGAGAGACGCTCGCCCTTCGGCCCGAAGGAACCGCCTCCCTCCTTCGGGCCGCGATCGAACATCGTCTTGCGGAACCGGGACGAACCTCCCGGCTCTTCTACCAGGGACCGATGTTCCGGCACGAACGTCCCCAGGCCGGCCGGCTGAGACAGTTTCATCAGGCAGGCGCCGAGATTCTTGGACCCAATGACCCTGACACCGATGCCGACCTGATTGCCACTGTCAGCCGATATGCCCAAAAAACTGGAATTCCGGGTTCCCGGCTTCTCATCAACAGTATGGGGTGCGAACATTGCCGTCCCGAATACAGGAAAAGACTCGTCTCCTATCTTGAGGAACACAAGAATGCCCTCTGTGAGACCTGTGTGCGCCGTACCGCCACCAATCCGCTCCGCGTTCTCGACTGCAAGATTGAGGGCTGCCAAGCCATACTCGATGCGGCACCGGCTCTTGCCAACTCTCTCTGCCCCGCCTCTCGTGATCACTTCGAGCGGGTCTGCCAGGCACTGTCCGAGAGTAGCATCCCATATACTCTTTCGCACCGGCTTGTTCGAGGACTCGACTATTACACGGAAACGGCGTTTGAATGGGTTTCCGATGCACTAGGAGCTCAATCAACGTGGGCGGCCGGAGGACGCTATAACGGACTCGTCAGCTCTCTCGGCGGACCTGATGTTCCGGGAGTGGGACTCGCCATCGGGATCGAACGGCTCTTTCTCCTGAGAGAAAAGGCCGGGACTCTCTCCGTCTCTACGGAGCCACCAGTTATGATTGCCCTCCACCCTCTCGATAATGACAGCCGTCCTTATATTCGCATGCTTTTGGCCGGATTGAGGGAGAAAGGGATTTCCTGTGTGGGCCTTTTTTCCTCCAACCGTCTCAAAAAAGCCTTCGTCTCGGCCGAAAGGGAAGGAGCCCGCTACATCGGACTCGCCGGCGAAAACGAACGGTCTGACGGAACCTTGACCGTCAAGGATCTGAAAACAGGAGTCCAGCAGACCCTGCCCATCCACCCGGCAGGTGATCTGGCCCACATTCTCCGGGAGGGTCTCCCCCCAATCGACTCCGCCTCCTGAAACCGCCCTTATGCCCACCGGATGTGGCGAAGACGGAGAGCCCTCTCGCCCCATTTCCCCGAACATATCGGTTATCCCTGCGAGGGGCCCGGAATATAGACCGTGGCATTTTGACGGAATTGGCCTGGCTTAGGGGTAAAGCTCTTCACATCGACCTGAAAATCGTGGAGTCCAGGAGCGAGAACTCCCGAAGGACCCACCGTCATGACAACCTTCCGGTGCTCACCGGGTGGGACTGCCACCTCCGTCCGGCCGAAGGTTACACTTGAAGGCGGCAGCCCCTTCTGTCCGAGAACAAAACGTTCAGGACGCGGTGTCTTGTTGTAGAGGCCTACCTCAAACTGGTCGAATCTCCCGGGAACCTGACTGAAGGTCACCCGATAAGGCGAATAGGTCACGATCCCATAGATAAAAAGGGAGAGGGGAACGAGGCTAAAAATCGTGGCCACGACAAATCTCACCGTTCCCGGGGAAAGCCGCCTCGCCTTGGTCGTTCCATCTCCTGCCACATAGACGCCGTTCTTGTGGAAGGTCAAAAGAGACGGTTTCCCGTGTTTTCCCATATAATCCTCACAGACAACCACACACTCTCCACAATTGATGCATCGGGAATAGTTCTTGGTGTCCCGGGGATCGATATCGATAAAACAGGATTTGACACACAGGTTGCACCCCGTACACTCCGCTCGACGACTATGGTCAAAGGCCACCTTGAGAGTGTCATCGGTCTTGAACATGTGTTGCCAAAGCGGGTAGGGACAGACCCACTTGCACCAGTAGTGGCGCACAAGAAGAAGGTTCAAAAACATCACTCCGCCAATCCCCAAAACCAGCCAGTAAGCCGTGTGGTTGGCCCCCGTCAGAAGATCGTGAAAGAGGGTCCGGGGAGGAATGACATAGGCGGTGATGATCACCGAAACGGTGAGGGAAAAGAGTGTCACCCCACCGACAAAGATCGTCCACTGGCCAAGCTTTCTGAGTAGCCCCACCTTCTTCGGCCGGGCACCGGAAAGGGAGATTTCCCCGAAGCCTGGCCCCAGAGCAGCTGAACCAAAGGAAAATTTTGCCAGCGCATTGGTCCACTCGGAAAAGGTATTCTGAATGCAAGCCCACCCGCAATAGACCATGCCAAGCATGGCATAGACCGCGGTCATCGCGGAGATGACGAAGATCCAGAAGGGAAGGATCAGAAAGAAATCACTCCACCACACCTGATATCCCATGATGACAAAACGGCCGGTGGAGAGATCGATATGAAAGAGACCTGTAAAGGGAAGGGCAATAAGAAGAACAATAAAGGCCACCTGAACGATGGTCCGAACCTGAGTCACCCGAAGACCTCTGGCAACCGTTGCCGGCTTGCCAATCTTTGGCATCGGGATCAGTGGCTGAGTCTGTTCCATTGGAAGAGAAGTCCCTCTAGATTATAGGGTGGAGGCCCTACTCTTCCCCTTCGTCGTCAGGATGCCCCGAGCGGGAGGGAGGGCCGCCGATTGGCCTCATTTCCCCCCCATGGCCCGGCTTCTCAAGCTCCTTCTTGAAGTACCAGGAGATCCCCAGATAAAGAAAAACGGGAATGAGGATTCCCAGAAGGAAAAAGAGATAGGCAAACCAGGGGAGACCCAAGGTGACGTGGACATACCGGGGAAGATAGGCCCATGCCGGAGCTGGGAGGAATACACCCCCTACTCCCCATAGTGAACCCAGCAGAAGGGGTTTGTAAAGAAGGCCTCGCCCCCACACTTCGGAAACCTTTGTCCAAAGAGGATTCTTCCTCACCTAGGAACGACCTTCGCCGGCAGTCGCCACCGCGGCAGAGATTCCGCCTCTGAGCTCCTCGCGCTCGTTTACAGGAAGGCTCTTCCGGCCTTTGGCGACCTGAACGGTCATATAAATGTTATAGGCGAAGATAATGTTGGCAAGGAGCACAAAGAGGCCAAAAACCCCGACCATCTCCATATACGGGGCTTCAACGGGCTTGATGTCGGCCACATTCCCATGAAGGAGAATCATTCCCCCCTTGTATCCGGCAATGCAAAATGCCAGAACCATTCCGACGAGACTGATGTTGTGCATCCAGAAGTGAATTCGCAGGAGGCGGTAACTATAGAGAGGTCCGGCATAGATCTTCGGAACGATATAGTACATCGAGCCAAAAATAGCCATTTCTACCCATCCGAGCAGGTTGATATGCGTATGGCCAAGGACGATCAGATCGGAGGGTCCACCCGCCCCCGCCTGAACAAAGTTCCGGAAGGTTTCGACCCCTCCCATCACCGCGCCCCAGGAGAAACCGATGATCGCATACAGGAGGCAGGCATAGTAGAACTTCATGATGTAATCCTTGATTCGCTCGTCCCTTGTCATGTTACCCTCCGTCCATTGACCTTGACTGTTCCTTGCCGCCGCCCTGTCTCTACCTGACGGCATCCTTGCAAAGCCGGAATCCGAAAAAATCTGAGGCATATACCGGCCAAGTGGGATTTCTAGCGGTCACGCGGGCACTGTATTGATCACTCTTCCAGGACCCTCCCCGCAAAACGTAATAGCTCTTACCGGCAACAGGATGAAGGGCGCCGGTGGGATCCACCCGATAGGCGTAAAATCGGGCCTTGTTCGCTGTGCTCCCAGGATAGGGACGATAGGGCGAGCTAGTCCACTCGAAGACATTTCCTGCCATATCGAGAACTCCATAAGGGCTGGCTCCCATGGGATAACGGTTCACGGGAGAGGTATCTCCCACCGTGTAGTTTGCGTTTGCCCGGCGCGGATCCCATTCATTTCCCCAAGGCCACATACGCTTGTCCTCCCCGCGGGCGGCCTTTTCCCATTCCTCTTCCGTACAGAGGCGGGCCCGGCGGAATCGGGCATAATCCCGGGCATTTTCCATAGAGACAAATGTGACCGGGTAATCACCCCGCCCGGGAGGATAAGTGCCATTTTTCCAGTTGGCGGGGGGAAGGTAGTGAAGCTTATCGACAAACTCCTTGTACTCACGGTTGGTGACAAGAGTTTTTTCAATCAGGTAGGGGGGAAGGTAGACCTTGTGGATGGGCTTTTCGTCAAAGTTGGCAAAGCTGTCCTCAGCCCCCATCCAGAAAGGACCGGCGGGAATCAGGACATATCCCTCAGGAATTTTATACCCGGAGGCATCCACATGGATCTGGGGCGTTGGAGCCAAATCCTTTCCCTGTGCCAGCTTTCGGGAGGCGGCTCCCTGGATCTGCGCATTTTTGGAGCCAGGGAGTGCCTCGGTAAGAACTCCTCCCATGGGACGAAACTCTCCTGGCTCGGCACCGTGTTTGCGAACTGAGGCGGTGGAGAGGCGAACGATTCTGTTGGATGCCAACCCGACCACATGAACTGCCCCTGCAATGAGAATGAGCAGGAGAATGGTAATGGTGATAGCCTTCCAGGGCAGCTGCCACGGTGACATCTCGACAGGAGCCAGATCGTCATCATCGGAGGTCGTGATTTTTTTTGACGAAGTTTCCTCCCCCCGGGAGACATGGGGATCCTGATCGCCATGAGTCTGGTTCAAATCTTCCATCCTGGCTAGATCCTTTCCTTTGCCGGAGTCGGGACTCCCTCGAGAACAGACTTATTGTCACGTGACCACACTGTGGCGAAGACATTCCAGACAAATGTCCAGTGTCCTATCCCCATGAAAAGGGCTGCCAGAACAAAGCCGATGCGGTGATAGGGTTGATAAACGGCACGTGCCAAGGGATAAACGATTCCCTGGTCAAGCATTCTGTTTCCTTCCAGTATTCCGAAGGTCAGAAGGACGATGTAAAAACCAAGAACACCCGCCACCATGAAGAAAAAGCTCATCTCTCCCAAGAATGGACTCCAGATCTTCTTTCCGGAGAGGCGTGGAAGGAGATAATAGACCATCGCCATGACGACCGAAACAACTCCCCCAATGAGATTAATATGCGCATGGGCCAGAGGATCGACAAGGTGGCCAGCCTGACCGGTCATGTGAACCCAGTGTCGTATTCGGGGAGTCGACTGGAGAAAACCCTGCACCGTCCCTATGAAGAGGCAAAAAACGCCGAAAAGGATAAATCTCAAACCCAGCCGGTCAGTGGAGCTGCTGGGAGATCCGATGAGTGTCTCGTCTTTCATACGCACCTCTAAGTGAAGGGTCAGGAAATCCGTTCCGGGCCCCGGGTCTTGGGGGCGGGAGTCGGTGTTCCACGGGAACTTCTCCTGCGTCGGAGGACCTCTCCTACATATCCTCCAAGGAAGGAGACCTCGGGAACCGTGATGAAGAATATCATCATGAAAGGAGCGACGGGGATCCCGACCGCCATTCCGGATGGGTGATATACCTCATAGAGATAAGCCAAAAGAAGATAGGTCATCGGAGGGATAGGGCCGAGAAATTTTCCGAATGGGCCTGCGATATATCCCGTGACAAAGGAGACGAGCAAAGGCGCCAAGAGGTAGGAAAAGAGGATTCCTGCCCCAAAAATATGATGAAAAGCCCCATTGGTAAGCCCAAGGGCTCGGTCTCCTACAAAAAACAGAAGAAAACCGGCGAGAACGCCGCCTATAGCATCCCGCACATTCAGCTTCTTTTTCATGCTCGAAAATTCCTTATTCCGTGGGGACGTCAGCGGGGTTTCGACGCCGGAGTATGATCCGAATTGCTCTCATGGGGAGGAGTCTTGGCGTCACCATCCTCTTCGTTAAAAATAATGTATTTGATATTTTCATCAAATTGCCCATTTTTGTAGGCCCAGTAGATTCCGAACACAACAATAACAAGCGAAACAAGTCCCGTTGCTGTCCACAAATAAGCAACAATACCCTCTGGAAGTTTCATTTTATTTCTCCTTAGCGCCTGGTGGAATCATCCCGACATTTCCGCTATTTAGGGGGTTTAGGATAGTTTGGTGAGCCGGGAAGTGATTTCAGGCTCATCAGAAGATCGACAAGTTCATCCTTTTCTTTAGGGGAGATCTTGTCGAAGGTCGGGGCAAATTTACCATTATGAGCGGTCCCCGGAACGAGGGCGCCCGGGTCATGGAAATAGGAGTGAAGCCAGGCGGCGGTTCTCCGGGTTCCCTCTCCATCCATGTCCGGACCATCATAATCTCCCTCTCCATACACAACATGACAATCCCGGCAGGAATATTTTTCAAAGACCTCATAGCCGGCCGCCGATTTTTTGCTGAACAGATAGACATCGTTGGTTGTCCAGAATGTCACAATATGCATGCGAGCCAAGACATAGAGAACCATAGAGGACAATACCATCAATCCAGCCAGCAGAAAGACGACTTTTTCACCGGTTTTCATGAAGTCTACACCAGGATTCTTAAAAGGAGCTGGATAACTGCGAAGGAGATCACACTGATAATGCCGACAAAGCTCATGGCGATAATGACTTGCTCACCTCGCTTGAGCTTTTTGAAGGGACCGATAATGTAACGGGACATGATCGTAAAGGCAATAACCGAAGCAGAGAGAAAGGTAAAGATAACGACTGACACTGACATTTTAATGGACATAAACACCTCTAGCTCAGATTCTACACCCCACACGCCCCGAACTGCAACAAGAAAAACAAAAAAGGCGGGCTCCGTAAGGAATCCGCCTTTTTATGCCGTTAATATACAGAAGAAATTAGTCCTGTGTTCCTGATCTTGATGATGGGATCTTACTCGGGCTTCACATCATCAATAAAGAAGGAATAGATCAAAGACCCAAAAAGCATTGTCAGGGTAATGCACCAGAATACGATAGGACTATTGACATTCCACAAAGGAATCACCTCCCTTTGGATTGTGATTATTCAAAGAGAAAAACCCTCACGAGCAATTACCCATAAGACACAGCGGCTAAAAGTCGCGGGCCACTTCCGTTCTCTTCATCAGAAGGCCGACCCAAGTGAAGAAAATCGACACATAAATTGAATTGACCACATATCCTTGGTCCCACCAGGGTCGGGCGAGATTGGGTGAAGTATGGGCCTTCAAGACAGGCTGTCCCTGAACGATCCAGTAATGCAGGTTTCCCGGCAGCTGAGGCCGTGCACCAAAAAGCGGGAAGGTGAAGAGCTCAGCCGTCACCACCACCATCACAAGAAGAAGGATGATGATACCGGGGACATTGTTCGTTCCTTCGAGCATTCCATCAAAGCGTTGATTGAGAAGCTCTTCCGTATCGGCCATTACGGCACTCCTTTCATATCGTTTAGATCGCTCGCCTGCGGCGATCACAGGATCATACTAACACATTTCAGGAGGAGGGCCTAGCTTAAAAAACCAGACCCCCCAGAATTTTCAAAGATCTCTACTTGAGGCTCATCATGTAGTCAGCCAGCGCATTCAGATCTCTTTTGGAGAGATAGTTGAACGCTGGCATCTGAGACATGGGCTGAACCGCGCGTGGATTCGCATGGTGAACAAGATGCCACCCTTTGATGGGAAGACGTGACCCTACATGGAGAAGGTCGGGAGCCTTCCGATCCGAGCCAAACACGGTGGGGGACTCACCCACGAAGTCGGAAACCCGGGGAGGAGCACCAAAGTACTGCCAGTCCTGGGTCTGCTCGGGAAGAAGCGTATGGCACCACCAGCATCCCTCGCGAACAAAGATCACCTTTCCTTTACCGATCATGGTCGGACGATTTTCTCCGGTCATGAAGGGATCCTCAATCGTGAACCCGCTTTCTGGACCGTAATCCTTCGCCTTCTGGATGGCGGTGGCAGACGGGGGAACCTTGCTCATCTGCATAGCAGGAAACAACACGGTAATGGACAGGGTGACCGCAAAAATTGTCCCGGTCATCATCACGCCGAACTTGTACTCGCGAAATGCCATCTCGCACTCCTTAAAGATCTTGAGTTTTAACCTGCTCCACTATGAAGACATGGAGCAATCAGGGACAGGTTGAAACCCGCCCCCCCAGACAGGGGTTCCGGAGCCCTCCCCCCGCCCACCTGGAAAGCGGCTTACTTTTTGCGAGACGGGTCGAATTTCGCCCGACCTGCGACTCCTGACATGCACACCAGAAGAAGGACAAGGCTCCCAATCGCAGATGCCGTTCCCATGGCCGCAGCAAAGGATGCCACACCCTGACTGGCACCTCCCGGAGTCATTCCGCAGCAAAAGTGGTACTGAGAAGGAAGAACATGGGTCGGATCACCGGGATTCGACAGGTCCTTCAACTGTTGGGGAGTAAGACTTGTGATCGCACTCAACATCCACATACCACCACCTCCTTAAAGGTTTGAAAACAAGGCCATAAATCTCCAGAAACTTACCAGTTCTCCCTCTTGCGGTGGTAGGCATAGGAGTAAAGACCGATCAGAGCTCCAACGATGGTCGTCAGAACCATGACCCAATAAATCCATACATAGGATTCGCGCCACGTCTCGAACCGGTGAGCACCGAACCACTCCTGAAGGCAGAAGCCGACAACGGATCCGCTTCCGACCGCCGAAAAGGCTGCATTGAGCCAGTAACCGACGATCCCTTTTTGACCGCTTTGAGCCACGACAGACCCCCTTTTAAGTAAAGATAAAGGAAAGATGCCAAATCCACAGACCCCACATATATGGAGCGTGCAGACCTTAATTTTGAGGGCATTACACTATCGAAGAATACGCTTCGAAGGATTTCTTGTCAAGCCTCTTTTTACTTCCCAAAACTAATGTCATCCCTGACTCTGGCGCCAAGAGTTTTCCTGGGTTATTATAACTTCCATGAATAATAACTTTTCAGACTCTCCTTTTCCACCGGAAACCGGTCACCTTCCCTCCGGCCTTCGCATTCGCGATGTCGTATTGGGAATGAATGACGGCATGGTGACCCTCACGAGCTTTCTCGGAGGGATTTCAGGCGCCCCTCTTTCTCATACCTCCATCCTCTATGCCGGACTCATGACGGCATTGGCCGGCAGTCTCTCCATGGGAGCCGGAGCCCTCCTTGCCACCCGAAGCCAAAACGACCTGATTCGGCGAGAGATTGATCGAGAAAGATGGGAAATCATCCATGTTCCCGAGCTGGAAAAAAAAGAGGTGTACGATCTTTTTATCTCCTTTGGCCTTCCTCCGGAAGAATCGCACAACATCACACAAAGGATTGTTGCCGACCCGGAAGTCTGGCACCGATTTATGGTCAGAGAGGAGCTGGGAATCCACGAAGAGACGATGGAGTCTCCCGCCAAGAGTGCGGGAATCCTAGCTCTTTCATTTATGGCGGGAGCTCTCCCCCCTCTTCTCCCCTATTTCTTTTTCCCAAAGGCCTACGAAGCCTTTACCGTGGCACTGGTCCTCTCCCTGCTCACACTGGCGATCACCGGCTCCATCAAGTCCCGCCTTGCGGGAGAGCCCCCCTCCAAAGGTGTAGGAGAAATGATTCTCCTTGGAGGAGCCGCAGCCGCCGCTGGTCTCTTTTTGGGGGAGATCCTTCCCCGCTTTTTTCACCTCTCCTGAATTCGCCTTCTCGTTTTATCCACTCGCGACTCGGTCGCTCGGATTATGGTAAAATTCAAAAAGTCCGCCACTCAGTACGAATGGCCAATCAGCGATAATCGTCCACGCCCAGACGTTCATTCGGCCTGATCTTTCAAGGAGTCGTCCTCTTTCATGACCTTTCGCACCCTTTCTGTCTATGCTCCGGCCTCAGTCGGAAACATCGGTCCCGGCTTCGATACTTTAGGGATGGCCGTCACCGGGATGGGTGATACGCTATCGGCCACCCTTGACCCCTCTCTTTCCAAAGATGTGATCGAACGGATCACCGGGGCCTGGACCTCTCTTCCGACAGATCCCAGGGAAAACACGGCCAGTATTGCCCTCCGGCTCATGCTCGATCGGGCCGGCGAGAGTCGTCCCTTCCGACTCGTTCTTGAAAAAGGGGTTCCCGGCTCCGGACTCGGATCCTCGGCCGCCTCGGCCGTCGGCGGCGCCTATCTTGGAAACCTTCTTGCCGGAGACATCTTCTCTCCCCAGGAAATTCTTGATGCCGCCCTCACGGCAGAAGCTGGAGTGAGCGGTGGAGTCTTTCTCGACAACATCTCGGCCTGTCTTTTCGGGGGCGTGACCGTGAGCCACGGAGAGAGCCGGACGGCTCTTCCCGCAGGATTTCTCGAAGGCATCCATCTCGTCTTCGTCATCCCGAAACAAACCCTCAGGACCTCCGAGTCCCGCAAGATCCTTCCGGAGCTTGTCCCAAGACACAATGCCATCGGGGCCCTGTCAAACACCGCAGGGATTCTCCTGGCGCTTCTCCGACAAGATCCGGCTCTCTTCTGTCAGCGAGTCCACGACCCGCTGATCGAACCCTACCGCAAAGCCCTGATCCCTGGGTTTGAGGCCCTTCGCGAGTCGGCCCTGCAGGCAGGAGCCTCGGGATTTGCCATCTCCGGAGCCGGATCGACTACCGTGGCACTGACTCACCGCTCCAACCTGATCCCGATCCTCATCGAGTCGCTGAGGACTGCTCTCGCGAAGCTCTCCATCGAAGCCTTGGTGATGCCCTCCTCCATCGACCCCAAAGGAGTTCGCCGTGCAAATTCCTGACCCTGTCTACAACATCGACAAATCCTACGACGACAACTACCGGGAAGGTCCTGTCTTCCATGGGAGAATCCCTGCCACCATCCCGAACTCTCCCCCCGTCTCATTTCTGGGGATTCCTGCCAATAGCCGCCTCGGCATTCCCGCAGGACCTCTGCTGAACTCAGAATGGATCGGCTTCTATGCCAAGATGGGATTCGACCTTCTTGTCTACAAGACTGTCCGCACCCACCCGCACCCGTCCTACCCTGCTCCGAACTGTCTCTATGTTTCCGTGAGCGGGGACCTCACGCCCGAAGTTCTCGTCACCCCGCTCATCGGCATTCCGCAGATGGAGCCCTCCTCGATGCGAGAGATCACCATCACCAACTCCTTTGGAATGCCAAGCCAGGATCCCTCGATATGGCAAAAAGATGTCGAGCTTTCTCGGTCACTGATCGGAAAGGGGCAGGTTCTGATCGTCAGCGTCGTGGGAACGGAGAGAGAGGGTGAATCCATTGCGGACAACTTTACCCGAGCGGCCAAGATGGCGGTTGAAGCCGGAGCCATGGCCATCGAGATGAACTTTTCCTGTCCCAACGTCAAGGGAACGGAGGGACAGATCTTTCAGGATCCGGTGGCAGCAGGCGAGATTGCCCGAAAAGTTCGGTCAGGAATCGGGGGAAAGATTCCGTTGATTGCCAAGGTGGGATATATCGGAAACGACCAGGCGGCAGGCGAGCTTGTGAGTGCCATCGGTCCCAATGTTGATGGCATCGCTGCCATCAACACCCTCTCGGCCACGATCATAAATCCTGAAGGCCGTCCCGCACTTCCCGGACCAGGACGAGAGAGGTCAGGCGTCTGCGGAAATGGAATCAGAAAGGCCGCCCTGGAAGTGGTCAGTCGTTTGTCGCGAGAGGTCAAGGCCAGACAGCTCCCCGTCGCACTTATCGCCGTCGGAGGACTGATGACAGTCGAAGATGTCGACTTGGCACTCTCTTCGGGAGCCGATTTTGCCATGTCGGCCACCGGAGCCATGTGGGATCCCTTTCTGGCCTATCACATGAAGCAGCAGAACCTCAGAGACGGTCTCCGTCGGTAAGGGGGCCCTTCTTCCGGGGCAGAGGAGCAAAATACTCTTCAACCTCCTGCCGGTAGCTCCTATAGGGATCAAGCATATAGAGAATTTCGCCTTCGTTCACCTGCACACCAAACCATTGAATGATGTAGTCCAGAATTTGAGGATTTTCGAGAATTTTCCGGATCGCCAGAGATCGTCCCTGGGCCCGGGTTCCCACCGGGCCATCCCGAAGTGCCTGCCTGATTGCCGACGGAGAGACAAGGCGTCTATGGACACCTTCCTCTTCCAACGGATAGAAGAGGCCCGTGGCAGGGTTCGTATCATGGTAAGCCAGATCCAGGCTTTCCATCCAGGGATCATCCCATCCGATTCCCTCCTCCCGTGAAAATTCCTCGAGAAGAATAAATTTCTGAGCCCAGTCGACACGATCCGCCACAAGAGAGGGATCCTTCTTCGAAAGATCCGCAAGAATTTCTCGCCATCCGTCGAGAACCCAGTCTGTATCGTCACTCTCTCCCCGAAAGGCACTTTCCGCTGCGCGATAGAACTCGTGCTGGATTTCCACGGCGCCGATTGTCTTTCCGTTGGAGAGCTCCACCAACCATTCCATCGACAGGTCATGGGAGACCCCTCGAACCGTTGCTACCGGGTCCGACAGAGACAGGCGAGGGGCCTCTCCCCGCTCGATGAGCCCCAGAACCAGGCGTGTTGTTCCAACCTTCAGACCCAGGGCATATTGGGACATGTTCGAGTCTCCGAGAAGGAGGTGAATTCTCCGAAACTGCAGAGGATCGGCCAGAGGCTCGTCACGGGTATTGACGATGGAGCGGTTCATCTGAACCCACTGGTAGAAGGTGTTGACCACATAATCCGCGCGCTGGGAAATCTGGTAGGGAACTGTTGGGGACTCTCCCGGAAAGGGGAAGATCACATCGTTGACGTAGGAGGCGCCCACACGCCCCGCCCCGGCAAAAATCTGTCGGGTTGCCAGGAAGACCACAAGGGGATCGAGTCCCCGCTCGTTGAAGGGGAAGCTCCGGGGAACAGAATAATTTTCATGGGAACCGAAAGTGGCAAGGGTTTGATGATCAATGTTGTTCTTGATGAAGGAGACTTCTTCTGCAAGACCCAGCTCTTCGAGAGCTTCTGTCAGAAGGAGGTCACCTGCCCGGTCCATGGCCACGAGATCGAGAATCGTCCCGCACTCGGGAGCGGCATACTCCACGTGTCCCATATCCACATAGAGGCGACCACCATTGCGCAGAAAGCCTCCATTTCCGGGAGGTTCATCATAGGCTCTTTGGTGCAGGTCAATGAGCCCCGCCCCTTTTTTACGAAAAAGATGATCCCGAACCCGCCGAAACAAATCCTCCTGTCGGATCATGGAGCCTCCCTTCAGCTCCGGATCCCGGATGAGAAGACCAAACTCCGTCTCAATCCCGCAGAGAAACTTCACCGGAACCAACCCGGGTCGGCCGGAATTCGTCGAACCCTCGAAGGGTCGGTACGGTCGAGAATGACACACTCCCACATCCTCTCGGCCAGGAGCCGTGCCCCGCATTCTTCGGCCTTTTCCGGATCAACAAGGTTTCCTGATTCATCCTGCCCCCGCTCTTCAGGGGAATGGAGAATCTCAAGGAAAAACCGACCCATGACCGGAAGAACGACGGAAAGGGCGGCCGGATGGGATGGAAGGCGTTCTTTAAGAAGCTGGGAATCTTTTGTCCGGGACTCCTCATCGGGGGCCAAAACGGCATAAAAAGAGGACCGGTAGATGTTTCCATCATAGGCGACCTGAAGAAGGAGGTCTTTGGAGGGATCGGATCCAACTTCAGCCAGGAGGACATTCAGGATCACCGGAGGCACTGAGACGTCCTCGAAGGCTCCCTTGAGTTTTGGAGCCAGCCCAAACAACGCCAGCCGTTCGATGGTCACATCCGACGAAGAACGCTGGAAACCTTCCACATGTGCCATAGACAGAAGCTGTCCTCTCACGGACTCAAGGTCGGCCGGATGGCCGATTCCGGCGAGAACCATGCGATCATAAAGCTCAAAGATCTTCGGTGTCTGACGATGAAAGGTGGCAAGAACGATTCCTTCCGCGACAGAGACGGCCAAAACGGGTGTTGCCCGATCGAGCTGGGACGCAATATAATCGCGCCTCTGATGAATGGCATCAATCCATCGGTAAGGCTCATCGAACACGCATCACCTCGCTTCTGTAAAGGGCAGCGATCTGTTCGTCGGCCACTGTTTCAAGAGATGAGGGAGTCAGGATGCGAATAACGGGATAGACGGGATCCTGCCCCCCGACCCCCCCCGTGGCCGCATCAAAATAAGAGGCAGTTTCCAGCAGGCGCAGGGACAGAAGCAAGGCTTCCTCCCGGGAAAGCGAGCTGAGGCGTTTCTCTCCCCATCGATCCAGATAGCGCAGAATCCCCTGGACTTCCGGAGACCCCGACCCTCCCACGGAAAACTCGACCCCTTCAAAATGGGCTCCCAGAATGTCGTAGAAATAGATCCGCACAGCCTCTCCATCGCGCGCCACAAAGAGTGGAGCCACGGCTCCAATTCCCTCCACCGCCATCGGAAGGTTCTCTTTCAAAAGTTGGGCAAGAATCCGGAGCTTTCCCTCCAGGGAAATTTCTGCCAACTGGCTTCTTCGATAAAACTTCAGGGAATGATCCAGGATTCGCCCCATTTCAAGGGCCATAGCAGGGGAGCCGGAGATGGCCAGCAAGGCCGATCCATCAATCTCCAGGATCTTGTCCACTCTGTTTGACATGATCCTGTTGGCGGCGGTCGCTCGCCGGTCCCCTGCGACGAGGACTCCCTCGCTGAAATGAAAGGCCAGAATTGTAGTACCGTGGACCACTCCCTTGATTCCTGCAAAATCATGTCCCAACAGACGAGGGCGAGAAGGATCCGGAGAGTAGCCACGAAGAAGGTCGGGCAGGTACCCAGACCTCTGAGGAAAGCGAAAACCTTCCTCAGAAGGAAAAAGACTCTCAAAGGGTTTCAAGGACTATTCTCCCGTTCTCTGGCGATATCGTTCTGACTGCTTCGGATCGACCTTCTTCATGCGGTCAATCATGCGGTCCCGAATTGGCTTTGGATCAAGATTCTTGGGGGCAGGAGCATCGGGACCTCCCCCCTTCCTCGAAGGAAGTGGAACACGATCCTGATCCTCATACCCGAAAACACCCGGGACGCGTCCTCCCGTATAGTCCGCTCGAATCATTCTCTCAGCGACTGACATGTTTTTCTCCTTTTTCCTCCATCGAAAAAACGATGGCATCAAGGCCAGACGGATCATCAAGGGCCGCAATTTTCTTTACCATGGTTGCAACCTCGTGCTCATCACTGTCGAGTGCAGGGGGGAGATCAACGGCCCTTCCCCCCGAAAAGACGATCCGCTCCCACCCGGCCTCCTGAATCCTTTCACCAAAACGCGCAAGGATGGCGGCCCGAATCGGGGCGCGTCCTCGCCTCGGCGGAGAAACCCGTGCGTGAGAGACCTCCTCGGGGCGAGTGAGGCGCTGGATGCTCCCTTCTTCCTCCAGTGGCCAGAAAAGGCCATCATGAGGATCGATGTCATGGTAGGCAAGATCAAGACTCTGGAAGCCGGGATCGCCAGGAGAGAGGCCCATCTCCTCCCTTCCCCACTCAAGAAGAATGGACTTGGCCACCCAGTCAACCCGATCGGAGAGGCGGCGGGGATCAGCATTGTAATCTCCGAGTGCCCGGTCCCACTCATCAACGATCCAGCGATCCTCCGGTCCTGCAAGAATCGGATCCACTCTTTCCCTGTAGAAAGAAAGAATCTCGCTGGCCGTCATAGTCCGACCATCCCGGCACTTCACCGGGATACGCCCCTCCTTGGCCCGGGAGATGTCTCGGATGGCACGAACCGGATCCTCGAGCTCAACGATCGGCTCCGGACGAAGATAGAGGGCTCCCAGAACAAGACGCGTCATGCCGACCTTCATCGCCGTCTGCCACTCGGACATGTTCACATCCCCAACAATGAGGTGGAGGCGCCGGTAGCGCGTTCTGTCAGCGTGGGGTTCATCACGGCTGTTCACCAGAGGGCGCCGCTGCATGGTGTCGACCCCGGTCCGAACCTCCATGAAGTCGGCCCGCTGGGAGATCTGATAGCCATCAGCTCTCTGGCCGTCGTCACCTTCCTGGCCTACCTTTCCGGCCCCTGTCAGGATGATGCGAGCGACCAGGAATGCCGTTAGCCCTCGGACAATCTCATCAAAAGACATCTCCCGTGGCAAAAGATAGTTCTCGTGACACCCGTAACTGTGTCCATGGAAATCAGTATTATTTCGATAGAGGCCAAGAGCTCCGGGAACTCCCAGCGCAGACTCCCGAAGCCGGATCGCCTCCCGAAGAATCTCCGTTCCCGCCCGATCGAAGAGAAGAAGGTCCCGAATCGACAGACATTCGGGGGTCGAGTACTCGGGATGGGTGTGGTCATTGTAAAATCGAGCACCGTTCTTCAGGATCCGGTCACTCTTCGAATCCCGAAAAGAAAACCCTCTCCTTAGATCCGAGCGGACAAAGGCCTCCTCCTCCTCATCTTGGGCTAGCCGCTCAACGCGACCCCCCCGGGCATCAGCCCGAGGATCCTCTTCCTCATAGGCCCAAGTTGCAAAAGAGGTCTCCCGAAATGATCGGATAAGCTCCATTGACTCGACAACCGGATCGGATTCTTGCACATCCCGGCGAATGATGCCGAACTCTGTCTCGATACCGCAGAGAATCTTCCCCGGGGGAAATTCTCGGCGATACGTTCTTTCAGGGACCACCATTCCGGAACTTATTCAATGGCCCGGTGAATCCGGGCTCCGAAAGAGGGTGTTCGAACCCGCCGAACATCAACAACATCATGGGCTTCAATGTCCAAAAGTCCCATCCAGTCGACAGCGGCATCCTGGGGAGGAAGAATGTCCCCCTCCTCATATTCGTTGTCCAGAGCCCAAAGAAGATCTTCGAGGGTCACGCCGCCATTCCCTTCTTCAATTTCACGCAGAAGGGCTTTCTCTTTGGCTCTCTGAACTATGGAGCCAAGGATGGCTCCGCTCGAAAGATCAGATCGGTAGACTGGAGTTCTGGCTCCTGAACGTCGAAGAACCTCAAAGACCACATTGGCATCAGAGCGTTCAAAGAGACGGTCACGAAAGGTTCGGAGAAGAGCTTCCCGCCCTCCGGCAGAAAAGTCAACCGGAACGGATTCTCCCAGATGGATTCCCAAGATCTCCAATGCGGCGTCAAAGGAGGGGCGGACCACCTTGATCTTCCGGTCAATTCTTCCCGGTCTAAGAATCGCCGGATCAATCATCTCCGGTCGATTTGTGGCAAGGATCACCATCTCGAAGCCGCCCGGCCCCTCAAGACCATCGAGAAGGGCGCAGAACATCGGAACAATGGTATTGTGAATATTGAATCCTCTCCCGCTTCTGCGCGTTCCAAGGATTGCCTCGGCCTCATCGATGAAAAGGACCGGGAAATCTCCAGCGGACCGAATCTTTTCCCCTTCTTCAAAAAGTTCCCGAACGATTCTTTCGGACTCTCCAAGCCACATATTGAGGATTTCGGGTCCCTTGATATGAAAGAACACCCCTTTAAGGTCCTTCCCTTTTTTCTGAGAGAGACGCTGGGCAATTTCCCGGGCTGTTGCCTTTCCGATCAGCGTTTTGCCGCAACCGGGAGGACCATAGAGCAGAAATCCCCGGGGAGAGCGGAAATCGTAGCGAGAGTAAGACTCAGGGTAAAGAAGGGGATTAAGAATCGCCTTCTTGATTTCGGAGATCGCCTCCTTTTGTCCCCCAATTGATTCCCAACCCATTTTGGGGACCTCAGCAAGGAGATAGCCTTCCTCCCGCTTGCGAACCTTCTCGACAATCACGCGGGATGTGCTGTCGAGCCTCACGAGATCCCCCGCAGAGAGACTTTGGCCTTCCAGGGCCTCGGATCGGTCGAGGACAGTTCCCAGCTGGCTGTCAGGACGGTCAGAGCCAACCTCAACCCGCCCGTCGGGAAGCTCTCGCGACACGCGAACAACAGGACCAGAAATATCCGGACCTAGGGTGCCAAGAACTGAAAGGGCCTCGTTGAGACGAACGCGCTCCCCCTTTCGGAGAGTCGTCATATCAACCCTCGGATCCACTGCGGCCTGATAGTCGCCCCCTCCCACGGATACCCAGGCCAGTCCGTCATCGGTCCTCCCCAAACATGTTCCAATACGAAAGGCCGGTTTGGTCACCTTTTCCAGGACCTCCGACAGGCGTGCCGATTCGACGGAAAGCTTCTGCCACTCATTCTCAATCTCAAGAAATCGCTTTTTCAATCGATAGGTGAGACGCAGATCCTCCTCGCGCCCATCTAGGTTGCGCAGGAGGGTTTCGAGCCCTTCCAGGATCTCTGAAAAGGAGCTGGAGACGCTGCCCGTGGCAGAGGCTCCCCCCGAAGGCTGTCCAGGAGGGGAAAGGGGCTTTCGTGCGAGCGGATCGTTCTTGTCCATGGGAGAGTGGTCCTCATCTCGTCACCTTGGCGAATTCAGAAGGAGAAACCCTCCTTCACATTATCCGCAGGGGACGCAGGGGTTGAATGTTCCATAGAAAACAGAAGGTCAGGCGAGAGAAAAAGAATAAGGAGGCAGGAATCCCGAAGTGGGAGTGAAGAAACTCCCGACTCATGGAAAGCACGGCGCGACCTCCCCCACGCATTGTCTGAGAGGAAAACTGCCTGCCTGTGACTCCTTCCCCTTCTTTCATCCTAAAGCCCCGTCGCCCTGAGGTCAATGATACATGGAGCAAGGGAAAGAAAAACATCAGACATTCTGAAGGATATGTTCTTCGGGAATGGCCCGCTCCTTCAGGACAGCGATCGTCTCCTCGACCATCTCCTTCATCCCGCAAACATAGGCTACCGTCTGGGGCAAGGGGTGTCCTTCGGCGCGGAGAATGTGCTGGACAAAGCCCGAGTGCCGATCCCATCGAGTATCGGGATGGGTGACCGTCACCACAACGTCCACCCCCATTTGGCTCCAAGACGCGAGGTCTTCGCCAAAATAAAGGTGGTTTGGGGTCATCGTCCCGAAGTAGAGCGCTATACGACCAAACTCACTGCGCCGGCGAAGGGCCTCGAGGAGGGTGGATCGCAGCGGGGCGATTGCCGTACCAACTCCGACAAACAGGAGATTGCGACTCTTGTGGGGATCGAGAGGAAATCCGTTTCCCAAGGGCCCCTCAAAAGAGAGGGTTTCCCCTCCCGTCAACGAGAAGAGCTTTTCGGAGACACCTTTTCCACGCTTAACCAGAATCTCCAGATGGTTCTTCTCATAGGGGGGAGACGCAATGGCAAAGTAGGAGCCCTTTTCCCCCTCCCAGAGAACCTTAAGAAATTGTCCCTGAACAAAATCGACAGTCCCGTTCTCTGGCCGCAGCCGAAAAAGCTTCACATCCTCGGCAAACGTTTCGATCTTATCCACACGTGCCGTCATCACCTCTCCCATACCGACTCTCTCTCCTTTGTTGGTTTGACCCGCCTTGCAGGTGGGAACGCTTTCGCCTATCTTAGATCGTACCGGAGAGACTTTTCCAACCGATACACTCACCCCGAGAGCCGAGGATGCCATGGCCCACACTGAACTGATCAGGACGACCTACACAATCCGCACCGACGAACCGACCCGGGCGGCCAACCTCATTGCCCGCGAAATGAGCCTGGGCGTCAAGAAAACGTCCTATGAAACGGCCCAGACAGAAAGCTTCGCCGCCAAGCCCACAATCCTCAAGACTGGCAAGAGCAAGGTGGTGGTCGAAATCATGGTTCCCTCCCAGCGCATTGCCTCGGCCTATGGGCTTGTCCTCTCCATCGCCGGAGAGATCAGCTGCCTCAATATTCTCAAGTCGATCGAACTGACCGACTTCCATCCTCCGGACACTCTTCTTGCCCGGCTTCCCGGCCCCCAATTCGGGGCCGAGGGCATTTCCCAGAAGCGAAAGAACCCTAAGCGCCCCCTCTTTATCACTGTCCTGAAGCCCTCCCAGGGGCTTACTCCCTCCGAATATGCCCATATTGCTTATGAAAGCCTTGTCGGGGGAATGGATGTAGTGAAAAGTGATGAACTGCTCCAGGAACCCTCCGAGGATTATATCAAACGTCTGAAGGCCACTGTCGAGGCGGCCCGTCGAGCCGAGGAAGAGACAGGCGAGCCCAAGTGGGTCATGATGCATACGGTGGATCGCCCCTCCGCGATAGTCGAGCGGTATCTTGCGGGCGGGAAGGCTGGGGCCGGAATTGCCATGCTGAGCCCGGCAGCATCGGGCTTCCCTATGCTCGAAGAGCTAGCCCGGCATGCCATCGTTCCTATCATGGCCCACATGGCCACCTCCGACTGGCTCTGGCAGCCTCATGGAATGTCTGTCCGGGCCTGGGCCCGGTTCATGAGGATCCTCGGGGCCGACATCATCCTCTATCCGGCTTTGGCAGGAACGCTCAAGGCAAAAAAGAAATTTCTCACAGACGTTTTCGATATTTGTCAGGCACCCATGCCGTCCATGAAGTCCTCCCTCATTGCCGTAGGAGGGGGGATGCACGCGGGAACTTTAGGGATCCATGCTGACATGTTCGGTCCCGACTTTGCCTATCTCTGCGGAGGAGGTGTCTGTGGACATCCAGACGGAGCCAGGGCCGGTGGACAGTCGATACGACAATCCTGGGAGGCCTGGTCCCAGAAAATTCCCCTTGAAAAATACCGCAAGGGGCACAAGGCGCTCGATCGGGCACTCACAGCCTTTGCCACCTATGTGTGAGGATCATGGCAATGGAGAACATCTCCCCTGTTTTCCGGACCGAGTCCAATAATAAGAGCGATGGTGAGTGCCGCCACTCCTGCAACAATGACAAGAGAGAGATCAAGGCGGCCTCCCAGAACCTTGCCCAGATGTGACTGCAGGGGAGCATTGGCCGCCGCAAGAAGATTCCCCGTCTGGTAGACCACCCCCGGAAAGGTCCCCCGGAGAGACGGCGGAGATATTTCATTGAGATAGGCCGGAACAACCCCCCATGCCCCCTGCACCGCACATTGCATGAGGAAGGCCCCCGTCGCAATCAACCCGACAGAGCCTCCTAGCCCCCAGAGGGGCAGGATAAGCAAAGAGAAAATCGCCGCATAGAAAATGGTTCGCTTTCGTCCGATACGTTCCGAGAGAGTCCCTAGCATGATTCCTCCCAGAACGGCCCCAATATTGTAAAGAACTGCAATTGTTCCGACAGCTTCGGGGGAAAGTCCTCTCATTGTTTCCAAAAGTGTAGGATAGAGGTCCTGGGTCCCATGGCCCAGGAAGTTGAAGGCCGTCATGAGACCAATGGCAAAAAGAGCTGTCTTCCGGTATTGCGAGACTCCTTCCATCACTGATATCGGCGAAGACGGCTTTCGTTTAGAAAAGGCCTCCGATTCAGGAACCTGACGTCGTACAAAGAAGACGACAAAGGCTGGCAAGATCCCCAGCATCAGCAATCCTCTCCAGCCAACAAGCGGGTAGGCCCAAGCATAGGCCAAGGCGGCCAGAAGATACCCGAAGGGATATCCCGCCTGAAGAATTCCCGAGACGAAGCCTCGACACCCGGGGGGAACACTCTCCATTACCAGCGAGGCTCCGGCCCCCCATTCCCCCCCCATGGCCACCCCGAAAAGGGTTCGGAGCAGGAGAAAACTCCAAAGTGACGGGGCGAGCGCTGACAGGAAGGCAAAAAAAGGATAAAGAGCCATCACCGCCAAGAGAACCTGCCGGCGCCCCACCCGGTCTGCGATCCTTCCGAAAAGGAGAGCCCCTGCCGGACGGGCGGCCAATGTCAAAAAAAGTGCGACAGTCACTTCAGTCAGGGTCACATGATAGGTTCGGGCGACATCCTTAAGAACAAAGACAAGGAGAAAAAAGTCAAAGGCGTCAAGGCTCCACCCCAAAAAGGCTGCCCTCACAACCTGCCTCTGAACCCTGTCTAAACGTCGAAGGTCCTGACGAAAAGCACCGAACACCCCTTAGGTCCTCGCTTCCTTCCCTGCCATCACACCTGGAACAACGTCTATGATTTGCAAGACATCCCTTGCGATCTTTTTCCGAATACCTTGAAACGAGTGTTTTTTTCAAGCCCGCCGACAAGTGCGCCAGAAACGTGGCCCCTTCCGCCCGAATCATCGGGAGGTTTCCCTCGGAAAAGAAAAAAAGATGAAGGGGAAAGGCTTCAGAAACTGTCCTGTACTGGGGGGATCCTGAATGAGACCCTAATGGCTGGGGCCGAAGTCAAGAGAAATGAATGACTGTGAGGATCTGAAGTTGAAAGTTTCTATGGAGAAAGGGGAGCGCCAGTGAACTGCCCCGATCACCCTAATTGGCCAACATGGTCAAAACACACCCCGGTGCCAACGGTACGTTCAAGCGGGGTTGACGCCATGCCGAGGGTCTTTCCTCCTAAAAAACAGGTTTTGCGAAAAAATCCCTCAATGAGTCCTTACCTTGATCGAGGTTAGCGGTGGCGTGAAGAAAAGGCATTTCGAATTGTCTTGACTATGCGGGCGGTCCGGGATGTCACCACATTCAGAAGACGCTTGAGGAGGTTTCCAGAGGTCATCTCCCGCATATTGGCAACACTTTGGGCCAACTTATCGGAAAAATCCCGCATTTCTCGCATCTTTGACTGGAGCTCCTGAATATTGCCTGTGACAGCATCGAGCTCCTTGTCGATAGAGGAAACCGTCCGGGCGATCTCCTCCACCGCCTTGCGCGTCCGGTCGGACAACTTCTTGATCTCATCGGCCACAACAGCAAATCCTCGACCTGCCTCCTTCGCATGAGCCGCTTCAATCGCAGCATTGATGGATAAAAGATTGACCTGGGTCGAAATTTCGCGAATCTCTCCCCCAATTTTTCCGATGGTTTCAAGCACATTCCTGAAGCTTGCCAGGTTGGTGATCGCCTGATCCGCGGAAGAAATAAGGGCCCCCACGTCCACCCGCTCCATCTGGCCCAAGAGGATACCGTTGATCTCCCGCATATTCCGGTCATGCATGCGGTTGACCTCTTCAAGCTGGACAATGTAATTCTGGATGAAGACGATTTCCTTCTGAATATCTCCCAGTGCCAGAAGATCCGTCTGTTCTCCTTCAGAAACCCTCATTACCATCCTCCCGATTTGTCCGACTTGCATTCTTGACCCCTTGAGCTGGCGTGACCGCTTTCATCCCATCGATAAGGAGTCTTCTTCAAAAAGCCTTAAAGGCTCATCGGCTCAGGCCCATAGCCTTCGAATCCCGCATCAAGGTCCTCTCCCGGTCTCCCGTCATCGATGGCCGTCTGAGTTATGACAGCAATGTCACTTTACTCAAAGATAGGTCAACAACTTCCATCGCGCAGGGCTGTCATCCATCATGAGATTTCTTCTCGGCATGAATGGTTTCTTCCTCTTATATCCAAAGATGGCGAGACAAGAATCAATTCATTGTGTTCATTGTGTTCAATGGTGCCACATTCGAATATGAATTCCAAGGGGAGATGGAAGCTTGTCCGCAGAGCAGAACCATGAATCAACCTCTTTTTTTCGCCCAAAAAACGAACTTGACTAGAAACCTTTTCGGTCGAGAGCATAAAGAACTTGAGGAGGAAGAACGCCCAAGGGGAAGTTCTCGGACGTGATTAACACCGATAGATGGTCGCAGAAAATGTGAGTTGAGGAAAAATGGCTCCCCGGGCAGGGATCGAACCTGCGACATGGTGATTAACAGCAACATGAATGATAAAGAAAAACATTATTCGCAAACAACTTATAGGGTGCCTGCCAACACGGAAGCGAATCGAAACGACGCGATTTTTCTGACGTTCAAATCCAGGAGCGTCACAGATACGACACAACGAACCCAGTCAAGAGACTACTGAAAACGGGAGAATGATGCCAGGAATTGTTTCAAACATCGCGGGGAGTCTTCTGGACAGTCTGGGCCGGTCCGTCAGCGCGGCAGTCGAGCTTGAGACGGCGGACTCGAAAACCGTCCTGGCAACCAGGGACGGATCCCTCGTCACGCTTTTGTCTGTCGGAGGGGTGGCCTCCCTTGTGGGGAACGCCGAGTTTTCGGAGCTCATCGGAAAAATCGCCGATGTATTGAACACGGCGGTCGGGCGAGGGGGACACATCGTCCAGATTTCTTTCTCCCGGGATCCGCTGGAGTCCAGACGGGCGGTGGGAGAAAGTCTCGAGGCGGCGATCCGGACGTCCGGTCGTGTCGGTCTCGCTCTCTCGGACCTGTTCGAGGAAAAGATCCGGGTTCTGGCCGGCTGGTGCGCCCAGGAGGCGATGCATGTCGCCGTATGGACCACCCCCGACGTTCTTCCTCCGTCCGACAGAAAAGAGGCCGCCAAGGAGCGTCTCGCTGCCCGGGAGGCCGAACGAAAAGCTTCGAAATGGCGCCCGACTTCGGCCGGCCAGGACGTTTACGCCGGAATCGCACGACTCCGGGAAAAGCACCGGGCGGTGGTCTCGAATTTCGAAACGGGGCTGGCCCAGGCCGGATTTCTCGTCCGGGCCCTGGACTGCCATACGGCGCTTCGCCATATCCGCCACATGGTCGATCCGGACGTGACTCCGGAAGGTCAAGTCCAAAAGTTGCTGTAAATTGTCTTCCCGAGAAATGGAATAGATGGATCATTCGACGACCGAAAGAAGGGAGGGGTTTTTGAACGGCTCCTGTTTCTTCCGCTCCCAATATTCGGTCATGTCGAAATACTTCTTTCCCGTGCTCCATTGTTCATGGAACTCCGAGAGAAGGGCTCCAATGAGTCGGATGGCCGAGTCTTCGTTGGGGAAGATCCGGATCACCCGTTCCCGTCTTCGGACCTCTTCAACAAAGGGTTAGTCTGGCGGATAACGGCTTCGCTATTTTCTCCCTGAGACCCTTGATTCTTCGTAACCCGTCCGACTTCCGAAGGAATAGAAGCCCTCTTACCTCCTTTGACTTAATAACGTGCATCCGACGGTTTGTGTCCGTGGGGCCAATCCTTGACCTTGTCAGGAAAGTCCGGGCGGTTCATATGGGTAAAATACGCGGAGACATCGACGGCCTCCTGGTCCGTCAGCCCGCCCTGACCCAGGGGCGTGTTGATTTCGTGGGCGATGGGCATGTTGTTCTTGACGAAGGCCGCGGCCGTATAGGTTTTGGCGATTCCCGCTCCGATATTGAAGGAGTGGGGTCCCCATAGAGGAGGAAAGACATAGGATCCGTGAGCATCCAGAAGACCCTCTCCGTGGGTCCCGTGACAGGAGGCGCAGTCCTGACGGTAGATTTTCTTTCCCTTTTTGAAGTCGGGCACAAGCTTCTTGCTGACTTTCCCGACTCCCCGGCCGGGAATGGCGTCGTGGCGATGGAAGTCTCCGTTGATCCAGTTCATGTAGGCCAACATGGCGGCCATCGCCTTTGAATGTTTGTCGAGGGCGGCTCCGTTCATGGAACGCAGGAAGCAGCCATTGATCCTGTCGGCCATGTCGATGACCTTCCCCGCCCGAGAGGCATAGGAGGGAAACTGGGCGGCAAGCCCGACGAAGGGTGAGGCATAGGCCACCGTTCCGGCATCAAGGTGGCAGCTTGAGCAGGTCAGCTCATCCCCCACATTTTTCGGAAGGAGCTTTTTCGTCTCGACCATCAGACGCAGTCCCTCAACGATCTCATCGCGATGGGGATCCTTGAGGATCCCTGCCAGCCGTGGGGCGGCATATGATCCCGGAGAAGCAGGCCGAGGGGTGATTTCAGAGCGGATTTTCGCGATTTCCTCAGGGGTGACGGCCGAGGCATGATTGCCCCAGGAGATCCGGATGAAGGTCACGATCTGGGCCAGCTCCTCATCCTTGAGCCCTCCGTAGTTTGGCATGGCGAAGGCCTTCGGATACTCCGCGGTCACCGCGGAGCGGGATCCGGAAAGGACCACATGGACGACCGAGAGGGGATTGCGCGACTGGAGGGAGGGATTTCCCGCCAGGGGGGGGAATAGATTGGCGACCCCCTTTCCATCGAGCTGGTGACAGGAGGCACAGAACTGAACATAACCGAGTCCTCCTGGAGTGGTATAGAGCTGATTTGTTGAGGTTGTCTGGGGGGAGGGCACGGAGGGCGGCGCGGTCGTCCCGGAGTTTAAGACGAGAGACTTCAGGTAGACATCCATGGAATGGAGGTCACTGTCGGAGTATTTCTGTGTACTGAAATGGTCAACCTCCGCCATGATGCCGAAGGCGGCAGCTTGACCGTTTCGCCCGGTTTTGAGGAAGGCCTCAATTCCTTTGAGGGCCTCGGGATTTCTGAGGCTTGGCGCATACCAGGAATCGATGGTGGCTCCGCTCAGATAGTCGCGCCCATTTGGCCCTCGTTCATCCATCGCCTTCTCTTCAAGCCCGAGCCCGCGAGGGGTATGACAGGAGCCGCAATGGCCCAGGCCCTGAATGATGTAGGCCCCGCGATTCCATGCCGCGGATCGGGTGGGGTCTGGTTGGTAGGGGCGATCATCGAGGAAAAGCCATTTCCAGAGGGAAAGCCCCTGACGCATGCTGAAGGGCCAATGGATCCGGTTTTCCCTGTTTTTCTGGTAGACCGGAGTGACTCCATGCATCAGATAGGAATAGAGGGCATACAGGTCCTGGTCCGAGACTTTCGCATAGGAGGGGTAGGGCATGGCCGGAAAGAGATTGTTCCCGTTTCTGTCGACTCCGTCCCGCATGGCCCGGATGAACTGCTTTAGGGTGTATTTCCCGATTCCTGTATCACGGTCGGGAGTGATATTGGTCGAGTAGAGAATGCCGAAGGGGGTGTTCATGGGGGTACCCCCCGCCAGCGGCTTCCCGCCCCGGGCCGTGTGGCAGGCGAAACAGTCTCCTAGGTGGGCCAGATATTCTCCTTGCCGCATCGTGGCCGCATCGGGGAGGGCAGGGTTCGTGTCTGCCAAGACGGGCTTCGCCTGAAGGAGAAATCCGAAAGCGGCACCTGTCAGAAGAAGAAGGAGTGGCCGCCATTGGGCCTTGAAGAACTGAAAAGTGGCATGCATCGAGCTTTCCCCTTGTAACCGGAGTTCAGGAGCGGCCTTAAGGGCTCAATCGGTGTCCCCGACCGGACAGAAGAGGAGGAGGCCGAAGTCGCGAATCCCTCGAGTGATTCCGAACTCATCGTGCGTGTCGTTGGGCGTTCTTGAGATCGGAGCTCTCTTTCCTCTGCTGAGGAAAAACCGAGGGCGAAGAAGCCAGGCGGCTGAATATGTTATCTCTGAGCCGGCAAAGACAATAATAAGGTTGAACAAGAATAGGGGAGGCCGGCACGTTGTTGTTTCCCTGTGCCGGCCCCAAACGACCTCTCTAGTTCACGTCCTTACGAGTGACAGGCTTGAATCCATAGTGTTCGAAAATATGGAGCGCTTCGGGCGATTCAAGAAAGGCGAGCCAGCGCTTTGCCCACAGCACATGGTGACTTCCACGGATGAGTCCTGCGGCGTAAATAGCCCGGGCATTCTGGCTGTCGGGAATCGACACGTGTTCGATGGAGTGACCTTCCTCCTCCTGAAAGATCGCCTCGGATCTCCAGGTAACCCCGGCATCGGCATTCTTCCGCATCAGGGCCATCGGACTTTGCCGGTGGTGGATCCGGGTCAGGACAGTTTCTCCGTTTTTGACCTTGTCGACATAAACCGCCTGGACAAGCTTCTCCCCTCCCGCTTTCTTCAGGGCTCCCTTGATTTGTCGGGCGACCCCTTCCCAGGCGGGATTGGGCATCACCAGTCGAACACCAGGTTTTCCAAGGTCGGCCAGACCTTTGATGTGGGCCGGATTTCCTTTGGGAACCATGATTGTCAGGTCATTGGTGGCATAGATGGCTGGTTTTCCCACAAGGAGCTTCTTGGCTATCAGCTTCCGGACCTTTTTGAGGCCGGCGGCATAGACGTCACCGGGAATGGTCATGGTGGCATTGCCGATGGTCAGGCGTCCCTTCTTTCCGATCTGCTTTGCCAGGAGTCCGGGGGGAAGGGTCTCATAAAAAAGACCCCCCCGGATCTGGGGATACTTTTTTTCAAAGGCTTTGACCAGAGGGGCCATGGCGAAAAAGTAGTTTCCCCCCACATAGAGGACGAGGCGGGGATGGGAGAGGTTTCCATGGAGATCCGGAAGGTTATCGACATCCGGCACTGTGACATCAATGCCCTTGTTTGTCGAGGGGTTGTTTCGTCCGTGGCTCCAGGGCGGGAAGATCTCCGAAGAGGCCGCCAGCGACTCGGTCGGGGAGCAGGGGCCCCCATGAAGGAACAATGTAGCGCTTGCGAGAAATGCGGTTGCAAGACCCGTCTTTTTCATGTTCTTTCCCTTCGTTTTGCAATGTCGCATCGCCTTGAATCGTTCATGGTGAAATTCCTCAGGAGTGGGCGTACTGATAGCCGGCCTCGGCCAGAAGGGGAAGCGTTCCCACAATACCGGGCGTCAGGACCACACCGGGGATCAGATGGTTGGTCAATTCGGCCGCGAGCTCTCCATGGGTCTTGTGGTCGGGGTTGGTGCCTTCCTTTTTCAGCGCTCCGGAAAGTTCCCAGATCATGTTGTGGCAGGCCAGAAAGACGACTCCCCGGGCCTGGAGGACCGGAATGTTATTGTCTTCAGGAGAGAGAACTCCGTGAGGATCGTTCAGGGCCGACAGGGGTTTTGTCGAGGCAGGAGAGAGGCGGATCAGGGGGTTGGTTTTTGACTTGACCCCGGCCTTTTTGTAAAGGCGGTACTTGTCCCACATCATGTCGTCAAACAGTGCGAGATGGGCTGTTCCATGGGTGGCAGAGAGGACCAGTGCATCCTTTTTCCCAAAGCTGTAGACCTGCGCATTCAGGGAGTTTCGCATGAGGTTGAGCCAGGGAGAGCCGAAGACGGTGTTGTCCCAGACCTGTTTCGGTTTTCCATGATAGCGGAGAAGAAGGGCCAGAGCCTCATGATCCCACTCGTCCTGATGGAGGCTGATCATTGTCAACGAGCGATAGTCCCGTCGCTTCTTTGCCCGGGCAAGGGCCGAAAGGAGAGCGTGGAGGTGGTGATCTCCATGGGGCTGAAGATCGAGGGACTCTGACGCCGATGCCAGAGGAACCTTCCCCCCTCCAAGCCCGAGCGCCACTGTGGCTGTTCCCATCATGGCCAGCATCCCCAGCATTTCCCGACGTGACATGGATCGACTCATTGTTTGCCTCCTTGATAAATCATGGGTTGTGAATTGCTCGGGACCATAAAATCGGACACAGTCTCCCTTTATGGCCCTCCGAAGGCCCCCCGGCCAATCAAGGAAGGGCCCCGGAGAAACGGTCGACAGACGGGCCACTTCCTTAAAGGTCGGATTCCTTCTCTTAACTGAACAGAAGAATAAAGGAATTTCGCGCACATTTCCCTTAATAAATTCTTATTAAGAGGATAAGTTTTTGATGGTGGATCCTTTTCAGATCTCATCATAATACAGTAGGCTCATTTGAGAGCTCCGAAAGCCTCGGTGTTGTTGACATCCTCCCCTTCCTCTCGCTTCGCTCGCCGCAGAAGCGGAAAGGAAGGGGAGGATGTCAAGGCAAGCAAAAGATCCTCCGGGACCGTGTCATTCCGGAAGAGGTGGTCCTCTCCTCCGCGGCCTACCGCCCCGAATGCCGGGGAATCGAGGCTCCCGGCGGGATCTGGTGCCATATCACTGGTTCCGACCTGGTCCGCGACGGGTCGGGCGAGTTTTTTGTGCTTAAAGACAACCTCCGATGTCCTTCAGGAATTTCCTATGTTCTCGAAAATCGTCACGTCCTGATACGGACCTTTGCCGACTCTTTTACCACCTCCCGCATCTGCTCCGTCGATGATTATCCTCTCCGGCTTCTCGACGCCCTGGAGTCGCTGGCTCCCCAAACGGATTCTCCCACGGTGGTCCTCCTGAGTCCCGGGGTCTACAACTCGGCCTATTTTGAGCATTCCTTCCTGGCCCGGCAGATGGGAATCGAACTCGTGGAGCCGGCCGATCTCCATGTGATCGATGGCTTCCTGACCATGCGGACCACCCGGGGGCCCCGACGGGTCGATGTTGTCCATCGAAGGATTGATCCGTTGTCCGGATCTACGGTCCTTCTCGTTACGATTTTGGGTGTGCGTGATTTCGCACGCTATCATTCAGTTCGTGCGAATATGCTCTTTTCTTACGTGCAAAATCGCTCTCGAGGAAATTTTTGTTTTTCGTGAATCTTTTTGTTCAAAGATATTTATATAAATAATTTCCTCTGGCACCCCTCTTGCTTATGAAAGGAGCGACCGTCCTTTCAATGAGGAAAGGCCGGAAACACACCGGACTTACAGTCTGACGAATGGAGGTTTCAAACGATGGGAAAACATGTCATCACAATGCTTCCCGGCGAGGGAACAGGGCCGGAAATCTGCGAAGCGGCCCGAAGGGTCATCGACCACAGCGGCGTGGAGATCGTCTGGGAGTATGAGGATATTGGCCTCGACTGCCTGGATAAGTATGGAACCCTTCTCCCTGAGAAGACCATCAAGTCGATTGCAAAGAACAAGATTGCCATCAAGGGCCCCACGACCACCCCGGTCGGGACCGGCCACAAAAGCGCGAACGTGACCCTCCGGAAACTCTTCGATCTCTATGCCAATGTTCGTCCGGCCAAGCTGATCCCCGTCCTCAAACGCCCCTGGGACAAGATCGATATCCTGACCTTCCGGGAGAACACCGAGGACTCTTATGCCGCCATCGAGCACATGGTCTCCGACGAGGTGGCCCAGTGCCTCAAGGTGATTACCTGGCCGGGATCGGTCCGGATTGCCGAGTTTGCCTTCAAGTGGGCTAAGGCCAATGGACGCAAGAAGATCCAGTGCGTTCACAAGGCAAACATCATGAAGATGACCGATGGTCTCTTCCTGGAAGCCTTCCGCGAGGTGGCCAAGAAGTATCCTGAAATCGAAGCCGGTGACATCATCGTCGACAACTGCTGCATGCAGCTTGTGAGAAATCCCGCACAGTTCGATTGCCTCGTGCTTCCGAACCTCTACGGGGATATCCTCTCCGACCTCTGCGCCGGACTTGTGGGCGGACTGGGATTTGCTCCCGGTGCCAACATCGGCGACAACTGCTCCATCTTCGAGGCGGTTCACGGATCGGCTCCCAAGTACGCCGGAATGAAGAAGGTCAACCCCTCCGCCGTCCTCCTCTCGGGCGTGATGATGCTCCGCTGGATTGGTGAAAATGCCGCCGCGGACAAGATCGAGAAGGGCATGAACAAGGTTCTGGCCGAGGCCAAGACCCTGACCTACGATGCCGGCGGAACGGCCTCTACCGATGAATATGCCGATGCCATCATCCGTGCTATGGACACCGTCTAAGACCCCTACGAACGAAGGAGCACTGTCATGTTGACGAAAGCGACGACCGGCCGCGCCAAGCGGCCTTCAAAGCCCATTACCCTCGTGGGTGTGGATGTTTATATCATCACCGAAAATGGGATTCCCCAGTTTGATGACTACGGCGCCTTCAAGATCGAGTTTGTCTCCAACCGTGGGACGAAGGTCTGGCCGGGTTATGTGAGTGACGATCTCATGCTGGTCAACTGGTATCGCTGCCGCTTTATGGCGACCAAGACCGTGACAGATGCGGATGTGGATACCTTCCTGACCGCCCTGTCGAAGAAGTGGAAATGGTCCGCGGCCCAGAAGCTCTGGAACTACGGAGACGAGCCAGGGTTCAGCAAGGCGTACTAGAATTCCGTTTGTTTTGATGTCAAAAGGGAGGGGAGCAATCCCCTCCCTTTTTTTGTCTTTTTCGGAGGCGAAAAACAGGGGAGGGAGATAGAAGGATCGCGGAGCCTTATTCTCCGGCTGGTTCCGATTCTTCCTGATCGCCCTTCAGGCGGCGGTCGAGTGCCCAGCGGCTGATTCCCAGGGCCTGAGCCGCCCGGGTCTTGTTCCCCCCTGAGCGGGAAAGAATGTCGGCGATCAGACGCCGTTCCACGGCATCAAGGGTATCCTCTCCCATGCGAAAGGGCAAAAGAAGGGTGCGGGGATCGGGCTCGTCCGGCGTGGCAACGGGAAGAGGTTCATGGATAGGCGCGCGGAGATCCGAGGGAAAATGGCCCGGTTCCAGCTGGGTTCCCGAGCAAAAGAGAACGGCCCTCTCGACCAGATTCGAGAGCTCCCGGATGTTCCCGGGAAAAGAATAGCTCTTCAACAGCCTCTGGGCGGCGGGAGAGATGCGCAGGATCTTCTTCCGGAAGGTTTGCGCCGAGAGGTGCAGGAATCGCTCGGCCAGCGGGACGATGTCCCCGACTCTCTCCCGAAGGGGCGGGATGGTGAGAGTCACCACATTGAGGCGGTAGAAAAGGTCCTCCCGAAATCGGCCCTCCTTCACTGCGACGCGAAGATCCCGGTGAGTGGCGGCCATGAAGCGGACATTGACCGGAAAGGGGGCACCCCCTCCCACCCGTCGGATGGTCCGTTCCTCGATGACCCGCAGAAGCTTGGCCTGAAGGGGCAGGGGAAGATCGCCGATCTCGTCGAGAAGGACGGTTCCCCCTTCGGCAAGCTCGACAAGCCCAATGCGGCGTCCGGTTGCTCCGGTGAAAGACCCTTTTTCATAGCCGAAGAGCTCGCTCTCAAAAAGTTCGGACGGGATGGCGGGACAGTCCACCTCGATGAAGGGCCGATCCCCCGCGGGACCGTTGTAGTGGAGCACCTTGGCGACATATTCCTTGCCGGTTCCGGTCTCGCCCTGAAGGAGAACCGTCACCCTGTCGTTTTCCACAAGGCCTGCCACCTGGTCCCGCAGAGAGGCTCCAGAGGGACTTTCTGCAATCATCCGGTCGAGGGAGTATCGGCCGGATTCCCGGCTTGTCCAATAACGGGCTTCCCGGGAAAGAGAGAGAAATCGCACGGCATTCGAGATGGACAAAAAAAGCTCATCCATGTCGATGTTCTTCGCCACGAAGTCGAAGGCTCCGAGGCGCATGGCCTCGACCGCATCCTTGACGGTGCCCCGGGCGGTGAGGAGGATAACGGGGATCTCGAGGTCTGAGGCCCGGATCTCCCGAAGGAGATCGAGGCCCGACATTCCCGGCATGACAATGTCTAAAAGAAGAATGTCGGGCGGAGCGGTCCGAAGGGCCATGAGCCCCTCTTCGGCAGAGGAGGCGGTGGTCACATGGTAGCCCCGCTCTGTCAGTCGAAGGGCAAAGGCCTCCCGAATCAGGGGTTCGTCTTCCACCAGAAGGATTCTGGAACTCATGGAGCCTCCTGTTCCTGTCTGAGGGGAAGCCAGACCGTAACCCGGACCCCTCCCTCTCCGGGGCTTTCGATGAGCAGGTGGCCACGATGGCGGTCGATGATGTCGCGGCAGATGGTAAGCCCGAGCCCTACCCCCTTGGCCTTGCCGTGGGTGAAAAAGGGCTCGTTGATGCGTCTTAACTGGGCCGGGGGAATGCCGGTACCCGTGTCCTTGAGGCAGACGCTGACGCCCGCACCGGCCGGCCGGTCATCGCGGGAAAGGTGGATCTCGAGGCTCCCTCCGCCCGAAGACATGGCGTCGAGGGCATTCATCGCCAGATTGAGAAAGACCTGCTGAAGAGGTCCCCGGGCCCCTTCCACAGAGGGAACCTCTCCTGATTGAGTAATCCGGACCGTGACCTGACGTTTTTTGAAGGTCTCGGCCAGGAGAGAGTGAGTGTCCCGGAGGAGTTCGTCGAGGGCGATCTCCGAAAGGTCAAAGCTTCGGGGTTTGAGCTGGGAGAGGTGGCTTTCGAGGAGCTCGTCGATCCTCCGCGCCTCCCGAGTGATCAGCGAGGCCTGGCGACGAAGGGGTTCGGGAAGCTCCCGGCTTTGTCCCATATGGTCGGCGAGGCTACCGATTCCGATAAGAGGATTTCGAATTTCATGGAGAAGGCCGCCGGCGAGCTGTCCCACCAGACGGATCTGCTCGGTGTGACGGAGTGCCTCGAGAAGGCGTTCCCGCTCCGAGAGGTCGGTCAGGATGGAGAGAAAATACCGGATGGTACCGTCGGGATCCATCACCGGGCTGATGTTCTCCCACACGAGAAACTCCGTCTTGTCCCGACGCCGGTTGATGAAACGACCGGTAAAGGGTTTGCCGGAGAGAAGGTTCTGCCAGAGGGTGTCGTAGAATTCGGGGGGCTGGCGTCCCGAGGAGAGGATCCGGGGGGTCCGGCCGATCGCCTCCTGCCGTCCGATTCCCGACATCCGTTCCATGGCGGGATTCCACTCGAGGATCATGCCTCGGGTATCGGTGAGGATCACTCCGTCCTGGAGTTGGGCAAAAAGTCTTTTATAGAGGGAGAGCTGCGTCTCCTCCCGCTTCCAGCGCTCAAGAAGTGTGGCGAAGGTATTTGCGACCGTTTCGAGGAAGGTGATCTCTGTCGGGTCGAAGCGCCGGACGCTTGTGGTATGGGCACTCATGGCCCCCAGAACCTGGTCCTGGAACATCATGGGAACGCTCACCCCCGAGCGAACGCCATGCTCGGAGAGAAGCTTTGAGGGTGAAAATCGCGTTTCGGTAAGGAGATCCTCCACGATGACCGGTCTTTTTTGACGGATTGAAAATCCGGCTTGGGAATGGATCCCGCCCTCTTGGACATAGCTTCCCACAAGTCCGGCTCTCCATCCCACTCCGGCCATCAGGTGAAGAAAAGGGTCGGTGTCTCCGGGAATCAGAATCTTGCAGAACTCCACGTCAAGGGCCCGGGCGGTTTCCCGGGCGGCCACCTCGGCGATCTCGGTGATTTCGGCTCCCTTGACGGCCAGATGAGCGATCCGGCCCAGGACCTCCTGATAGCGCCCGAAGGCCAGGGTCTCCCGAGCCAGAACCTCAAGGTCTGTCATGTCCTGAACATGAACAAGGGCCCGATCTTCTCCGGGATTTCCTGCCGGAAGACGTGTCGTCTGGCAGTCGATGATCCGGGGCTCCCCCTCCGGGGTTCGCGCGGCAATCTTGCGGCGAAGGCCGGTGGTACCGATCAGGACGTTCCGGGCCAGCTCCTTGAGGAGGGACTCCAGGGGACGGGAGGGGCCGTCCGGGGCGTCGACAAAGAGCTCCCGGAAAATTTTTTCGCAGCCGGGTGAGGCAAAGTGCATGACTCCCTGGCGGTCGATCAGGCAAAACCCCCCCTCGCCCTCCCCTTCGGGATCCCGAGACAGGATCCGTTCGAGCGGAATGGTAAAGGAGATCGTTCCAAGGGTGTCTTTTCGGGGTGTATTCACTGGATTCCTCATCTGTTCCTGCGGTGAGGGGGAGAGGAAGGAGATGGATCGCTCCTCCCTTCGGGTCCGGCTCAATTGAGCGGCTCGGGGAGGGCTCCCGGGATCAGTCGATAAACCAGGATCCACCCTCCCTTCACAAGATTCTTAAGAAGCGCGTGGCGCTCGACGATCTGTCGGATTGCCTCAGACGGTGCCGCCACAAGAACATGGAGCCGCAGGGGTTCATGAATAAAGCGCTCTCCGTCGTGAAGGGACTGGAGGGCGAGCCCTGTCCTGAGGTCGCCTCCGTTTCCTTCGAGAACGCCCACGGCTCCGCCCACAACATTGTGCAGGACCTTGTTGCCGCTGCCAAAGTGGGTGTTGTCCACGACCGACCCGTAGTACTGCATGTTGATCCAGTGTCCCACCACCAGGGGACCGGTCAGGATCAGCTCCAGGGTCTCAAAGCTGGTATCGGCTTGCCAGTCATAGTCATGCAGGAAGGACCGCCCCTGGAGATCGATGTTCCGGGTCAGCGTGCGAGGGGCCACAATGAAGGAGGCATTTCCGGCCAGGGCCCACTCCGGACGGACCTCCGCCCAGTTTTTCGATTTTTCTGAAAAAAGACCGAGAAGTTCCGTGCGACTCTCTTTGTCCCGCCCTCCCATGTTAAATCGGAGGGCGCGCTCTTGTCTTGCCACTTCCCCGGCCTTTTCGAGATCCGCGTCGAGCCGGGCGAGATCTTCCCGGTGGCTGGCCGGGAGTCGGTCGGTGTCGAAAAATGTGACCCGGTCGGTGACGGTGTCATGAAGCGCCGGGAGAAAATGGGTCGTCTCCGGAATCTCGATGCCCAACGCGGCCAGTCCCCCGCGAGTCAGAGGGTCGTTTAATAGGGCCGCCGCAATGCGGGCACTCGCCTCTCCGCTTTGTCCCGCACAGGCTCCGCAGTCCAGGGCGCTCGCCTGGGGATTGTTGACGGTGGTCGATCCATGGCCCACCAGCAGAACGATGCGCGGAAATCGGTCGGTGATCCCCATATTCTTCAGGACCGACAAGGCGACACGCGGACGATCTTCCAGGGGAATTCCCTTTCCGTCCTGAAAAAAGTCGAGATCGGGAGAGAGTCGGGAGCTCTCTTCCCGGTCGAGACCCCGATGGCGGGGAGGTGCGTTGTCCTTTCCCAGCCCCAGGGCTCCGACGAGAAGCTTTCCGGCCGCAAGGATTCCCGCCGCCTCCACAAAGGAAAATGTTGAAGAGGCCGACCCCTTGAAGATCTTCCATGTCTTGTCCAGCCCCAGCCGCCTCTCCCTTCGCCGCTTGAGATCCTCCATTGAGGTCGGAGAATGTGCGGGTGGCCGCTCCTCGATATCATAGGCCGGCGAGAAAAGAACCGGAAGATGGGCCATTGACCCATGGGTTCCGATGGAGCTCACCGCCGCCGGAATCCCAAAAAAACCGGCAAATCCTCCGGTCTCGACATCGGGCGCGACCGCTTCCAGTGATCTTCGGAAGACCTCGGATCGGACATCGATGCAAAAGACCGCCCGGACCCGGGGAAGAGGGATCGGATCCTTCCCCGAGGGCGAAACTTGGGCAAGACGGGCAAAGAGGGGCGCCCGATAGCCCGTTTCAAAGGCTTGCCGGAGAACCCGATCGATCATCTGCTCTCGCTCAACCCTCTCGTCTCTGACCTTGCGATTTTTGAGGTAGCCCTCAATCGTCTCTTCCCGAAGTTTCTTGAGTGCTTCTCCCGGGAAGGAGGCATAAAGAATCGTCTCCCAGGCCAGGCGGATTGCGAGAAGGTCCTCCATTGTCCGGTCGCTCTCGCCCCGAAGTTCGGCCTGCCAGAGGCGGTAGCGGCTCCAGGCGGCCCATCCGCCCACAGAAAGGAGAGCTGCATGGAGCCGATCCTCTTCGAGCTCCTGGGGCAAGGGAAGCAACTCGACCGTTTGCTGGATGGCTTCCGCAGGAGTCTCCGGAAGCTCGGCAATGATTTGCCCCGCTTTCCGGATGCCCAGGAAAAGGGGAGATTTGTCAATCAGGGCCTGGGATCGCCAGGCTTGGTAGAGCGAGAGGGACTTCCAGGGATTTTTCCAGAGAGCCTGTCCCATATCGAACCACGAGGCCAAGACCGGAGTGATCCGATCGATGACAATGCTCTCCCAGGGCGATCCGTCGATTCGGCTGCGAATCGGGGGGATCAAAAGGGGGGCCGGCGAGAGAGGGGGGGAGGGGTGCTCGAGATCCATGAGGATCTCGCTCACAGAGAGAGAGCTTTCAAGTTCGGAAAGCGCGATCTCAATGTGCGCCCGGGTCAGCCGGCCAGAACGGAGCTGTTCCTGAAGATAGGATCGCGGGATCGACAGCCCCGAACCCAGGATCCGGCGCAGGCGTCGATCGACGGCCTCCATGGGTTCATCCACCATTCCAAAGTAGGGGCTGACAGCGACAAAGTGCTTGAGCGGCCAAAGGGGAGCGATCCTTCGGCAGGCTTGCTCGATCTGCTGGGAGAGCGAGGGCTGGAGCGTGTTTGTCATCGTCATGGCAGGGCCTTTCTCGCAGGAGGAGCCGGGGTTGTCACCAGGGGTCCATGGATCGGGCGAAGCTCTTCGGAGGGGTTCGGCAAAGAGGACACCTTGTCAGAGAGGACCCGATCCAGAAGAAGGTCAAGATAGAGCCCTGAGCCCACATGGACATAGAGACGTCTCAAGATAGAGTTTGCGGAAGACTGAGGGACGCTTTCCTCGATTAAGAGCAACCCGAGAAAACATAGCCCACTAAAGAGGAGCAGAGCCTCTTGCACGGGGGTTCCGGGGAGAGGGGTGGAGGGGAGATCCTGCCCCAGAAAGAGTTCGAAGAGACGATGAAGGGCTGCCGTGCCCAAAGCAACGGCCAGAACAAGCCCGGCTGTGGGAATCAGGAGGGGAAGACCTCGACGTCCTTCGGCGGAGAGGCCCGAAAGAAGGAGTCGGGCCAGCGCCACGGAAAGAATCATTCCCAGAAGAAAAAGGGCGGGCTGGTGAAGAATATCGATGCCCATGATTTTCGAGGCGGCGAGGGTGATGAGGGCTCCGGTTCCCAACGCCAGAAACATCCGCCCCGGAGCCCCCCCCATGCGAGGGGAGAGAGAGGGCTCCGGTCCCCGGTACGACTCCACAACGCTCCCCGATGAGAGAAAGGCATGAGCCTTGTAGAGAGAGTGTGCGATGATATGCATGACGGCCACGCTGGTCATCCCCAGACCGCACTCAAGGAGCATGAATCCGATCTGGGCGCTGGTTGACCAGGCCAGAGACCCCTTGATGTCGCTGGCGATCATCATGGCCAGGGCCGAGACAGTGATCGTGGCCAGGGCATTGAGGATGATCATATCCCGGAAGACTGTTGCTCCGGATAAAAATGGCCAGCTGCGCAGAAAGAGAATCGTTCCGGAATAGATGAGTCCGGCATGCATGAGCGCCGAAACCGGAGTCGGCGCCTCCATGACCTGGATCAGCCATCCCTGCAGGGGGAACTGGGCACTTTTGAGAACGACGGCCAGGCTGAGAAGTCCCGCAGCCAGGACGAGGGAGGGATCCGTGAGGGAAACTCCCCGGGACATCGCGTCTCTGAGCCCTGTGAAGCTGTCGACATGAAGCGACCTGGCCAGCAGGGCAAAGCCACCAAAAAGGGCAATATCGGCAACCCTGTGGAGGACGAACTTTTTTCGGGCCGCCAGCCGGGCTTTGGGCCGATCCGGATAAAAGACAAGAAGGCGATGAAGGGTCAGTCCCTTGGCGACCCAGGAGACCAGGAAGGCCCAAAAGTTATCGACGACCACCATGGTAAAAAAGAAGCCAAGGGTGAGACCGAGGTCTCCCATAAAGCGGATCTCTCTCTCGTCGCCATCCATGTATCGGGCGGAAAAACGTGCCACGACAAAGCCCACGAAGGCGACCAAAAGAGCCATCAGAAGGCTCAACGGGTTGAGGCCGACAATGATGGAAAAGGATCCCAGATCCCCCGGAAGTGGAAGGGAAAACCAGGGGAGCGAGCTCCTCATCCCGGCCACGTTGGCAACCAGGGCAAGAAAGGCTGCCAAAAGGGCAAATCCGGCCGAGAAAACAATGAGTTTTCTAACAAGGTGGCGATATTTTCTGTCTCTGAGAAAAAGGGAGAAAAGTCCCGAAACGAGAAGGGGCCAGGGTAAAATCAATAACAGAAGTGATGCGGATATATTGAGAGAGGAAAGGGTCATGAGGTCGCTCCTTTTTTCTAGTCCTTCCTGTTGGATAACTGCAGGAGAGACTGATTGAGCCCTTCATTATTGCAACCGGGATGCCAGTTTTATAAATCACTATCTGGTAACGACTTGATTTTTTGGCGATTGTGTTCGCAAGGGAGTCAGCCCCCTCATTGAGCCCTCGGTTTGTGCGTTTTTGCACATATAGAGCATTATCGCACGACCTCGCGTTGTCGACTGGAGACGAAATGGCAGGGGGAAAGAGGGAGATTTCCCGCCCTCAACTTTCCTGAAGGTTTTTTTGAGGCCGTCGTTCTCTGCAATATGAGTGGTCAATGAGGGGGAGAGGTGTGTGCAGAGGAAAAGATCAAAACCTTGAAAAAAAGGAGACATTTTGATGAGTGAGTGGGAGATATCATCCTTGGGGGAGTCGGACCTCCCGGTGTTTCTAAACGGGCAGTCCCGAGCCTTTGCCACCCACGACAAGCTCTTTGATGTTTCGGTCTGGACCCGGGAAAGTGTGGAGGAATGTCGCTCCGAGATGGCTCATACCTGTCTTCTTGTGGCCAAGGGGCCCGGCGGGGAGGTCTGGGGAGGGATCCGGGGCCGAGAGGTAGAAGGGGTGTGGGTGATCCGAAAACTCTTTGTTGTCCCGGAGGCCAGGAAGAAGGGGCTGGGAAAGGCGCTCATGAAAAGGATCGAGGCCGAGGCCCCCGGCTCCTGCCACAAGATCTCTGTCTGCACGATGCTCATTCTGGGGGAAAATGTTCGACTTTTCCTCGGCCTCGGGTATCTTCCCGATTTTTTGATGCCTGACCACTACAACCACCTTCACCTCATTTGCTTTCGGAAGGATTCCTCAACAAGACCGTCACCTGCCTCATGAAGCTGCCTGCTTTGATTGGCCAGGACTCGAGGGTGGCGACTTTGTTGTGGATCCCTTATTTCCGAAGGCCCTTTTCCCTTCAACGCAGACGCTTGACCTGTCAGGGAAATTTTCGTATCTTATCTAAGCCTCAATCATACCGACCGATCGCGGGAATAGCTCAGCGGTAGAGCATCGCCTTGCCAAGGCGAGGGTCGCGGGTTCGAATCCCGTTTCCCGCTCCAGTATTTTTCAGTACCAGAGCCAAAATTAACGATACACGATGTTATTTCAGATTGTTTTAAATTGCCTTTATTGTCACTTTACGGGTGACAAGAGGGTGACAAGAAGATCCTCCTGAAATCCTGCGTTTAAACCATCCCATTACGTTTCAGTGCATCATAAAACATCAAGTTACATTTCGTTCTTATTCTGACAATCCCAACCTTTCTGCCACTTCTTCCATTACGTTTCAGTGCGTCAGGAACTTCTGTCCCGGATTATTTCTGCCACGTCCTTGGCTGTCAGCCCTAATTTTTGAGCCAAGACCTCGACGTCTTTCCAGTCCCAGGGAGCAGCCTTGTCCATCAGTGCATCGAACTGCTCG
>JBMFWG010000013.1:0-45128 GCA_049965515.1 Leptospirillia bacterium | reverse complement strand
CCGTTGCCTCCCCCCCACCCCCCGGCCCTCAGCGTGTGACTCCGGCGGCTTCCCGTGAGGATGCCCAGGGAGGTGAGGCTCAGGGGGGGCGGGGAGGCGAGTCAGCCGCCGAGGCCGACCAGACGATTCGTGTCGAAATAAGCCGTCTCGACAATGTGATGAACCTTGTGGGAGAGCTGGTTCTGGGACGCAACAGGCTTGTGAAGCTCTCGGGGGATGTTGATGGGGTCGTGGACTTTGAACAGCGCATCAAGGAGGTCGCCGAGGCCATTTCCCAGCTCAACCGGGTGACGACAGACCTTCAGACTGCGGTGATCAAGACCCGGATGCAGCCCATCAAGAAGGTCTTGGGCAAGTTCCCCCGGATGGTCCGGGACCTCTCCCGGAAGCTGGGAAAGAGCATTCGTCTTGAACTGGTCGGGGAGGAGACAGAGCTCGACAAATCCGTGATCGAGGAGATCGGGGATCCGCTGGTTCATATCATTCGAAATTCCATCGACCATGGCATAGAGCTTCCCGATGACCGAGTGGCCGACGGCAAGGACCCGGAAGGGGTGGTTCGCATCTCTGCCTACCAGGAAGGAAACTCCATCGTCATCGAGATCAAGGACGACGGCCGGGGAATCGATGTGGGCAAGGTCAAGAAAAAGGCCGTCGAGCGCGGGATCATCTCGGAGGAGGATGCTCGCAGGATGACCGATGCCGAGGCGGTCAACATCATCTTTCTCCCGGGATTCTCGACGGCAGACAAGGTCACGGATGTCTCCGGCCGAGGTGTGGGGATGGATGTGGTCCGCACTAACATCAGCAAGATTAATGGCTCCGTTGATGTGACGACCCAGAAGGGCTCGGGGTCGACCTTCACGATTCGTCTCCCCCTGACGATAGCCATCATCCAGGCCCTCATGGTCACGATTCACCCCGAAACCTATGCAATTCCGCTGGCCAGTGTGGTGGAAACGGTAAAAATCACCGAAAAGGACATCAAGACGATTTCCGGAAGCGAGGTGCTGAATCTGCGTCAGCAGGTCCTGCCTCTCATCCGGCTTCGGGACGAATTCAAGGTTCCCCATGAGGAGTCGGGTGGGGCTCTCGCGGGGAGTTATGTGGTGGTCGTGCAGATCGGTGCGAAAAACCTGGGGCTTGTGGTGGACCGGCTTCCCTATCAGGAGGAGGTTGTCATCAAGTCGATGGGACCACTCCTGGCGGGGATCCGTGGCCTGGCAGGGGCGACGATTACAGGAGACGGAAAGGTCGTCATCATTCTCGATGTGGGAGAGATCCTTCAGGATGTCTCGCTCCGGGCGAGAGGTCCGGTGACCCAGATGGACTCGGTGGAAACGGGGATTCTGGGGGCGGCATCCCGATAGTGTCAGACTTTTTGTCCGGGAAAGGACCCTCCCTCTCTGGCGGCCCCTCGAGTGGCGAGTGCGAATTTTCTGAGAGTGGCGGCTTGCAGATGCCCGTGAGATTTTCGGGCAGTGGCCCGAAGGAGACTTTCCCATGGAGGAACGAAGGCATCATATGCGCATGAGGCTGTCGGTCAAGCTTGGCATCGCGACAGCTCTGGCTCTGGTTGTGGTTCTCGGGCTGACCTATACCCTTTTCTATCGTTCGGCCAAGGCGGATCTCTCCCGGATTGAGACGGGGAAGATGACGATGATGGGCCAATCGATCGTTCGGGGGCTCGGGACGATCATGTATTCCATCAATGCACCGGCCTTGTCCCAGAAGTTCGTTTCCGACCAGAAGTCCCTTCCGGGGGTTGTTCGGGTTCAGGTGATTCGTCCGGATGGAGTCCAGTCCTTCTACGATAATGCGACCATCAACAAGGTCAACGCCTGGCGCCACTACAAGGCCTACTCTCCCCGGATGTTTTTCGCCCATCCGGCCCATGACGAGCGCAAGATTGGCGGAGATCCCCGTTTTGTGGATGTGGTGAGGTATGCCAAGTCCCGGACCTATACGGAGGTCATCGATGGAAAGCCGGTCCTGACGAGGCTCTTTCCGATAAGGTACGAGAAGAACTGTGCCCTTTGTCATGGCTACTCTTCTCATGAGCCGACCCTGGCCGTTCTCCGGATTAGCATGGAGCAGAGCTCCTTTCTTGGGGATCTTTCGAAGCTGAGACTTGAAGCGGCAGGATATGCCTTGAGCACGATCGGCATTCTCCTTCTTATCCTGACCGTCCTTGTCCGAACGATCGCCGTCCGTCCCATCGGAGGATTGGTAAAGGTGATCGAACGCACGGCAGAAGGCGACCTGACCATAAACATGACAAGTACGGCCGGGGACGAGGTCGGCGACCTCGTCAATCACTTCGGGCGTATGGTCGAACACCTTCGGGATCTTGTAAAGAAGGTGACGAATGAATCTTCCTGCGTTGAGGCGGGAACGAAGAACATGATCGGATCTCTGGAGACAATCCGGGGAAAGGCCGCCACCCAGATGCAGCAGATCGATCTGGCGAAGAAAGCTGTCGACGACTTGGGCCGCTCATTGGCCGATGTGGCCCAGGTGACCCGCCAGGCGTCGGATCTCTCTCTCAAGGCCAGCCAGGAGGCCAATGCCGGCGGTGAGACGGTCGCCGAGATGGTGCGTGAACTCAGTCGGATCGAGACGGTCATTCAGGAGGCAGGAGAGAAGATCCTCGACCTTGGAAAACGCTCCGACCAGATTTCTCAAATCGTCAACATCATTAATGAAATTGCGGAGCAAACCAATCTTCTGGCCCTGAATGCGGCGATTGAAGCGGCCCGGGCGGGAGAGCAGGGGCGAGGATTCGCTGTTGTGGCCGATGAAGTCAGAAAGCTCGCGGAGCGCACGACCCGTTCGACCCGGGAGATATCGGAAACCATCTCTCAGTTGCAGGGGCTGACCGATCAGTCGGTGAAGGTCATGGATCGCGGCTCAAAAGAGATGAGAATGCTAATTGGAGAGACTCAGAAGACGGCTGAAGTCTTCTCCCGGATCGTCTCCTCCGCCTCCGATGTCTCGGGTCGGGTCAACCAGATTGCCGAGCGGACGGGAGAGCAGACCCGCTCCATCGCGCAGGTGGGGAAGGTGGTCGACCAGACGGCGCACGATGCTCGGGAGACGGTCACGAATGTGGCCGAGGCCGTTGAGGCCGGAGAGGGACTGCAGAAGCAAATGGGAGAGCTGAGCCAGTATCTTTCCCGGTTCAAGGTTTAGTCCGAAGGCGGGAAGGCAGGGTTTGCCCGGGGCAAAGGCACCGGGACAACCGACATTCGAAGGAGCAAAGTGATGGAAAAGATGGAAACGGCAGTTGTTCCCATGAACGATTCAAAAGAGCTCTCTCTCGAACGCTCTGCCGCTCCCGGCATGATGGACTTCGGAGACAGCGTTCTCCAGCTCGTGAGCTTCAAGCTGGGCGAAGAGGAGTATGCCCTCGACGTGATGAACGTTCGGGAGATCAACCGTATCTCTGATGTGACCCGGGTTCCGAAGGCCCCCTATTTCGTTGAAGGAGTCATGAACCTCCGGGGAAAAATCCTCCCGGTCATTAATCTGCGAAAGCGCTTTGGCTTTCCCCCCTCGTCCACCGATTCGGAGGAGGCCCGGACCATCGTTGTCTTTCAGGAAGGTGTGATGGTGGGCATTGCGGTGGACCAGGTCTTTCAGGTGATCCGAATTGGGCGTGACAAGATCGAGAAAAACGAGGGGATTGGTCTGGGGAATGTTCTCGATTCCGTCATGGCCGGGGTGGCGCATCTGGGCGACAGGCTCGTTGTTCTTCTGGACTTGCCCAAGCTTCTCGATACCATTCAGCGCGATGCGGGCAGACGCTAGATGAGGCAGGAGGGCTAGGAGCGTCCAATGGATATTTCAACGATTCTTGGTTTTGTGATAGGAATCGGGGCCATCCTCCTTGGCGCGACTCTCGAAGGGCTTCCTCTCTCAACCATTCTTCAGCCCACTGCGGCCATGATCGTTTTCGGGGGAACCTTCGGGGCCACCCTCCTGCAGTTTCCCTTAAGCTTTATTATCAAGGCCCTCAAGATGGTTCCCCGGGTTCTGATCTCAAAAAGCGTCGATCCCGGGCCCATCATCCAGAAGATCCAGGATCTCTCCAAAACAAGCCGCAAGGAGGGATTGCTGAAGCTTGAAGCCCATCTTGAAGATCCTGAAATCAAGGAAGACCCCTACTTTGCCCGGGGGGTCCGGATGGTCATGGACGGAACGGAGATCACCAAGGTTCGCGAGGCCCTTGAAGTCGAGGCCCACTATATCGAGGAGGAGGAGGGGGTCGTCTACAAGGTCTTCGAGTCCATGGGCGGGTATTCTCCCACCATCGGAATCCTTGGAGCCGTCCTGGGACTCATCCACGTCATGAGCAACATGGGGGATCCCGGAAAGCTTGCCGAAGGCATTGCCGTTGCCTTTGTCGCCACGGTCTATGGGGTGGGCTCCGCCAATCTCGTCTATCTTCCCATCGGGGGAAAGCTCAAGCTGAAGGGGCGAGGAGAGGCGAAGCTTCGGGAAATCATCGTCGATGGACTTGTCGGGATCGGGCAGGGGGAAAACCCCGGCATGATTGAGGAGCGCCTTCTGGGATTCCTGAGCGATGCCGAACGTGTGAAGTACGAACAAACCTACCGGAAGGGCCGATAGTCCCTCCGGTCGATCCGGAGGGGAGGGTCTGCCATGGCCAAGAAGGTCAAGCACGAGGAGCATGAGAACCTCGAACGCTGGCTGGTCTCCTACGCCGACTTCATCACCCTCCTCTTTACCTTCTTTGTGATGATGTATGCCATCTCTGCGGTGAACACCGGAAAATACAAGGTACTCTCCCAGGCGATTGTGGCCACATTCAAGCACCAGACCGTGACTGCCCACATGCATGTCATCATCCCCCACAACCGGGTGACTCCGGGAAAGGCGAGTCCCAAGGTCAGGACGGTCCTTTTTCGGGCGATGCAGCTTGTTCAGGAGAAGTCCTCGTCCCATGGCTCGATGAAGGTTGTCCAGACGAGCGAGGGGATCCGTATTCAGATCCAGGCCGCCTTTCTCTTTCGGACGGGCCACGCCGCCGTGCGAAAGCAGGCCATTCCGGTCCTCAAGAATATCGCGGCCATTCTCTCCAAAACCCAGCGGAATATCCGGGTGGAAGGACACACTGACAATGTGCCGATTCACGGGAAGTACAAGAACAACTGGGCCCTCTCCTCCATGCGGGCTGTCAATGTCCTGACAAAGCTCATTGCCCTTGGGCCCATCGATCCCCGGCGTGCCAGTGCGGCAGGTTTTGGCCAGTATCGGCCCCTTGTTCCCAATACGAGCGCAATTAATCGACAAAAGAACAGGCGGGTGGAGATTGTGGTCCTGAAGGAAAAGGCTCCGGAAAATCTCCCGTCGCCTTCCCCTGTTTCTGCGGTGAACTCCCCGCTTGAGAATATCGCTCCGAGCGACATGGGGGGAGGCGGGGGAGAAACTCCCACTCCCCCCCCGGCTCCCTCTCCCGTTCCTCCGGTGCCGACCGAGCTGCCTGCACCCAAAATATAAGGAGGCGTCATGGCCATCCTTCCCGTCGTGGGTCTTGAACAGGTGATTGCCCAGTCTCCGGCCCTGGTAAGTGAGCGGGTTCGTGACCAGAAAAAGGAGGAGGGACCGCCGGTGACGGAGGCGCCAAGGGTTCCGAAAGACACGACCGGGACTCCTCCGGTGGAAGGGGTTCGCCCTGTCGATCCAGTGGGTGCCGAGTCGGGGACCGAGGATGAGGTAGAGAAAGAAAAGGAATCAGAGTATTCTGTCGAAAAGAGGGGGCGTCTTCCGGGGAGAAAGCGCAGTCCGGGGGGGCGGTCATCCCGGCACCGCCTAGATATTCGCGCCTGAGGGGAGGCAGAAGAAGGATGAGGCTCGCGGAATTTGAGGTGATCTCTGGGGCGATTGATGTCCTCCTTGTCGTCATGGGGATCGTCCTTCTCGTCCGGGTCAGCATCCTCAGAAAGGCCATAAAACGGCGAAAGTCGAAAGAGGAGACGCAGGGGGCACCATCTTCGGCCTCCCCCCCACCGGCCTTGTCCGACCTGGCCCTGAAGGAATCCGCCTACCGTCAGGAAATGGAGCGCGAGCGCAGCCGGTTCGAGACCCTGGTCCGGGATGCCGAACGGATGCGTGCAGAGCTTCAGGTGCTCTTTTACGATATCGAGTCCCTCGTCGATGATCTGGGAAAGATGAAGGCCTCGTCTTCCGTCGAGGTCTCCGTTTCGTCAGATGCGAAAAATCCCTCTCCTCCCGGAGAGTCTGCCAGCGGGAGAATGTACGATCTTCCCCCTGAAAGTGAGCCTCCTCGACCCCTTCCCAAGCGGATCGTGGAGGAGAAACCTCTCAAGGAGACTGTTCTCACCCTTTCGAGAGAAGGACATTCGGTCCCGGAAATTGCCGCCGCCATCGGTCGGAGCGAGGGGGAGGTCGCCTTTCTTCTTTCAATGGAAAAGGTCGGCCAGCCAGAGTAATTCCCGGGGCGTCGCAGGGAACAGTTCCTATCCGCGTCAGGAGAGTGCCCTCCTTGCTCATCCGGAGGAGCAACGACGGAGGAAGGGAGAAGGACCATGGATCCTGTCGGACAGAGCCGGCCGACGTCGCTTCCCGACCCGGGGGCCCGGCCGATTGAGTTTCTTCTTCGCCTTCTTGATCTCTCCAGGGGGCCCTCCTCGAAAGCCCCGGTTCTCGCCTCGTTCTCTCCTGCCATTCTCGAACGGGCCCTGACTTCGGAGGGGGCAGGACCACTTCGCTTCCTCCCCCTTTCGCCTCTTTTGGCACGCTCTCTTGAACGCGTTCTCTCCTCTCCCGACTTCTCGAAGGGAGCTCCCCGGATCCACGTGTCCGTCACCCGCCATAACGACAGTCTCGAATGGCTCTTTACCGGAAAAGAGTCGAGTGCACAATTCCGGTCGGATCTCCTGCGATCCCGAACGGAGGGTGTGGCTCTTCTGGCCCTGGAGACCCCCTCCGCCCCGGCTCCCCTCCCCCCATCCACAGGAGGGGGCGAAGCACCCGGCCGCTCCGAACCTTGGTTCTCGGGAAGACTTGAGGACCTGCCGCAAGAATCTGCGGAGGGAGAGGGGGCCTTCAAAGCGGGAAGTCTGCGTCTGACCGGAGGTGCCGGAGGGCCCAGAGGAGCCGGTCCTGTGGTGGTATGGCCCGCCTTTGTTCCCGGTCAGACGGTGGAGTTTTCCGTAAGGTGGGTCGCTTCCGATGAAGGAAAGGAGACGTCAGTGCTCTCGGAGGCACCCGAAGGGAGGGAGATTGTCTTTACGCTCGATATCCCCTGGGATGAGGCGAGAGAGAAGGGCGGGAATGCCAGAAAGAATGTCCGGCTCATGGGACGATTTCATCCGAAGGGATCGATCGAGCTATCCTCCTCTGGCATGCCCGACTCTTTTCGCCGGCATCTTCTTTCCCGGAAGGGGATTCTCGAAGAGAGCCTCCGCATCTTCCCGGGAGTCACCTTGGGGCTTCATCTCGGAAGGCAAAACGACGGTGGGGGAGGGGAGGCATGAGTCAGAATCCCGCCGAAGAGAGGGAAAGCTCGGGTCAAATGAGGCTTTCTGTCGCCTTGCGCTATCTTCCGGGGGTGGATGAGGCGCCTCTGGTCCTGGTGAGCGGTCAAGGGGAGATCGCCCGGGGGATTGTCTTGCTTGCCCAGAGCCTCAAGATCCCCGTGGTTAAATCCCCCGACCTTTCGCAGCAGCTGCTTCGGGTCCCTCCGGGCCACCCCGTCCCCGAAGAGCTCTACGAAGCTGTGGCTGTGATCCTGGCCACCCTGTTCGTTTCAGGAAAGATTCCGGAATCTGGGTCCCTCCGGCCCTAGGGGAGTGCCAATCTTCTGACATGGGGTGGAGGATTTTCTCTCTTTTCCTTGGAAGACGGCGGAGGAGTCTTCTTTTCTCCCGGCGACTCTTCTGCTAGACTCTAGTTTATGGAAACCCTTTCCCTTCCAGCGCTTGTCGACAGTCTTCGACGTCTCCTCTCCCTTTCGACCCGCGAACTTGCCCAACGGTCGGGAATTACGGCCTCGTCCAATCTCCGCGAATGGTTCCGGGGGCTTCCCTCGCGGCTCTCCCCCCCCCGCCAAGAAAAGGTGCTCTCTGTGGTGGGGCTTGACAGGGAAAAGGGAGGTCTGCGGTCGGGCCTCCACCGGTGGACCCTCAATGAGGAAACATCCGGCCTTGTCCTTCCGGTTCTCGAAACCCTAGGAGCCCATCCGTCAGCGATGACACTGGCCCGCAGGGGTCCGGGACTCTTTTCCGGACACCTCCTGATTCTCTCCTGGGAGGATGTCAGAATTCTCCTCACGATTCCGGAGGAGTCGGTCACTGATCCGGATCGACTCGCCAGGAGTTTTACCCGAGAGTCCGCCCATCTCAGGGAGATCCTTCTTTCCCCTGCAGAAATGTCCCGTCTTCTCGACCCTGAAATCTCTTTGGAGTCTTTCGACCATCTCCTTCCCTCCGCTCCTGTCTCCTCGGGAGAATGGACCTTCGAGCGTCTCTTTGAACGACTCTGGGCGGACGGAATCGATCCTGCCGAGGCCGCCCGCCGTCTCGGCTTCTGAAACATTTCCGGAGCAATCCTCTCTTCTCTTCCTCCTCTTTCCTGATGCTTCTTTTGGGGCATGGCCTCTCTTGACGGCTGTCTCTTCCCCTTAAGGACCTTGAATCTCGACGGCCTTGGACTGCTCGTCCGTTGGCCTCTTCCAACCTTCGATGTGATCAGGAAATTTCTGAGGAGGGAATTTTTTTCCCCCTTTTGAGGGAAGAAAGTTCCGATTCGAATCGTAATTTTAATTAAGATATTCTGTTTTAATGAAAAAAATTAATCTGGCATGTATATTGCTTAAAAATGTGTCAAGGAGGAGATGTCATGAGACGAGCCGAATTTGCTCTCGTGTCAGGGGCCCAGGGCCAGGAACAGATGATGGATGTCTTGTCCAACAATCTGGCGAATGTGAATACCCCCGGGTTTCGGAAGGATCGTGTGGTGTTCCGGACCTATCTGCCGCACCGGGAGTATCTTCATCGGACGCCTCCCGACCGTCCGGGCTTCAACCTGACGCCGTATGGGACCTTTCCGACGCCCTGGGGGATGGCGGGTTCCGATATTCCCCATTCGGGGGTCGACCGGATCTATGTGCGGTATGAGGAAGGAGAGTTCCAGAGTACAGGCAACCCCCTGGATGTGGCCCTGTCAGGCCGGGGATTCCTCGTTGTCCGGACTCCGGGAGGCCTCCTTCTGACAAGAAATGGCCACCTCACTGTTGACAGTCAGGGTCGATTGACAACCCAGGAGGGACACCCCCTGGTCGGCGTTGACGGAAAGGCGATCCACCTCCCCTCGGGTGTCGACCCGATCCGTATTGATTCGGCCGGGAAGGTCTTCTCGGGAGAGAAAATGGTGGGTCAGCTTGCCATCAGCGCCCCTGCCGGACCGATGGAGCACCTGACCAAGGTGGGAGACGGGCTTTTCTTTTCGCCCGATGGTCTCACCAAAGGAGAGGCCGTCGTCAAAAACGGTGGGGTTGAGGGGTCCAATGTGAAGGGAACCTCGGAGATGGTCCGGATGATTCAGGGAATGCGGACCTACCAGACCGATCTCCAGGCGCTGCACACCCTGAATGATCTGACGAACCGGACCGTCAACGACATGACGGTGATCGCCTGAATTACTGACTCTAAGGAGGATCTATGTTTCGGTCACTCTGGAATGCGGCATCCGGCATGGAATCGCAGCAGGCCAATCTCGATGTCATCACCAATAACCTGGCCAACGTCAATACCACGGGATACAAGCGCCAGAGAGCGAATTTTCAGGATCTCATGTACCAGACGATGGTTCCGCCGGGAGAGGCCTCCTCTCTCGAAGGGAATCAGGTCCCCACGGGGCTTCAGGTGGGGATGGGAAGTCGGCTGGCTTCGGTCCAGAAGGTCTTTCTTCAGGGATCTCTCCGGACAACAAATAATCCGCTCGATGTGGCGATTCAGGGAAACGGTTTTTTTGTCGTGAAGCTGCCCGACGGTCGTCAGGCCTATACCCGCGACGGGACCTTCAATATTGACAGCCATGGGCGAATCGTGACGCCGGATGGGCTGACAACCGATCCCCAGATCGTCGTCCCCAAGACCGCCAAGTCGATTCATGTGGCACCGGACGGGGAGGTCACGGCCACCGTGGCGGGACAAAGCGCCCCGGTGAAGCTAGGACAGCTTGTTCTGGCCCAGTTCATTAATCCTTCGGGCCTTTCCTCGAGAGGGAACAACCTTTTTATGGAGACGTCCGCCTCGGGAAAGCCCACCCTGTCGGACCCCGGCGTCAATGGCGCCGGCCGTCTCCAGTCAGGATTCCTCGAGGCCTCGAATGTCAATGTCGCGGAGGAGTTGGTGAACATGGTCATTGGCCAGAGAGCGTACCAGATGGATGCGTCGAGCATCCGGACGGTGAACCGCATGCTGGGCTATACCGCGACTCTTTAGGAGGATGTCATGAAGCTTGGAGCTCTTGGTTTGGGAGTTCTCTCCGGGGTGGCCGTGACGCTGCTCTTTTCCTCGATGCCGGGAGGAAGTCGCTTCGATGTCCGGGCGGGGGCCTTGCCCCTTTATGCAAAAAATTCATCGGGGGAGATTGTCCTGAGCCGCGACGCGATCATGGCGCGCATTCGTCAGGACCTGGGCCTCTCTCCCCTCTCCTCGATCCGGGTCGACAACCTTCCCGAAAGGCTCAAGGGGCCCCAGGGAGGGAATCTCTCCGCGGTTCTCACCCGTGAGGCCGACGAGGGATCGGGACAATATCTCTATCTTCTCGATCTTGTCACCGATGGCGTCGCCCGGGAGTCCTTTTATCTCAAGGTAAGAGTGGGTCAGGATTCGAAAGGCCTGACAAGAGAGACTTCTTCCGGACGGGAGGTGGCCCTGGAAAATGAGGCGACAGCCTCCGGGGTCCTGGTAAAGGCGGGAGATAACGTCCATGTGACGGCTCGAGGCGAGGGTTTTCTCATCCGCTTCTCCGGAATCGCCCAGAGCGACGGAGGGGTGGGTGACGCTGTTCCGGTGGTCAACCCTGCCTCGGGAGTCAGTCTTTCAGGACAGGTGACAGGCCGTGATGCGGTCCTGGTTGTGTTGGGGGGAGGTCACTCGTGAGCTTCCGTTATCGCCTTCAAGGTCGCCTGGGGCATTTTTGGCTGGGCATTCTGACCCTCGTTCTTTTGGGGGGCTGCATGATGCAGAAGGCTCCGGTGAGCCATGTCAATTACTCCGACGGTGCTCCCCATCCCCTTCCGCCGCTGCAAAAAGAAAAATTTTTCGATGGCTCTCTCTACGAGCCGGGCACTCTCGGGGATCTGGCAAGCGATGATGTGGCCTCCCAAGTCGGAGATCCCATTGTGATCCGTTTTGGGCCGAAGAATGGATATCCCGGTCTTCCCCAGAGCCGCACGACACGCCTAGCGGGAGAGGTGGTCCGGGTCGAGCCCTCGGATCGCCTTCTCGTCTCCGCCCAGAGGACCATTCGGGATGGGTCATCGCTTCGGCGGATCGTCCTGGTGGGGCGAGTCTCCCGGAGCTCGATCGAAAGCTCCAACGAAGTGCCAATCTCAAAGATCTCCATGCTTCGCTTTCGCTCCGACAGCGAGTCCAGCGGGGGGCCGAGAAAGCATTTTTCTGCTCCGCCGCCTCTGAGTAACGCGGCATCTAAGGCGGCCAAGAAGATTGCCAAGTCGGCGCTTTCGCAACCTGGAAAAGGAACGACGCCATGAAAATTATGACCGTAGGTATGTTGTCCATGATTGTGGGGGCTGGCATGCTCATTGCTAATCATGATGCGGCGGCGGAGAGGATCGGTGATCTGGCTCGCGTTCAGGGGATGACCGACAACCCTCTTGTGGGATACGGCCTGGTGGTCGGTCTTCCTGGCACGGGTGACACGAAGCTGACTCCTTTTACCCGTCGATCCCTTGTCTCGGCGATTTCCCGGCTGGGGGTGAATGCCCGGGATCTGGAGGCCGGGATCCGGGGGCACAATGTGGCGGCGGTGATGGTGACGGCTCGACTTTCCCCTTTTATAAGGAAGGGGGGGCGCTTCACCGTTCGGGTCGCCTCGGTCGGGGATGCCACCTCGCTGGTGGGGGGGACCCTTCTTCTGACCTCCCTGCGGGCTCCTAACGGAGGGGTCTATGCCACGGCCCAGGGCCCTGTGGATACTAGTGCGCCGGGCCGTATAGGGGAGCGAATCCGAAAGTCGGACCCCCCGGAAGGCCGAAGAACCAGCGGCATGGTCGACCAGGGCGGGCTTGTCGTCAAGGGGGTCCCCGTTGCCTTCAACGGTCGTCACCATCTCTGGATCAGCCTGGATCGGGCGAATTTCACGACCGCGGCCCGGATTGCCCGGGCCATCAATGCCGCCACAGGAGGACGTCCGGCCGTGGCAGAAGACGGTCGGAGCGTCCAGGTGAGCATCCCGGACGAGGCCCGGGGAAATGTTGTGGGTTATATGGCCCGGATCCTGAATCTTCGGGTGACCCCTGACAGGATTCCTCTGGTGGTGATCAATGAGCAGACAGGAACGATCGTCATCGGGCAAGGCGTCAGGGTCTCGGAGTGCGCTGTGAGCCACCGCGACCTCTCGGTGGTGGTCAAGGGGAAGAGAGTGGTTTCCCCGGCCAAGGACAGGAGTATCCCGCTGACCTATCTGGCCCGGAGCATCACGCTCAGGTCCCTGGTCTCGGCCCTGTCGGCCCTGGGAACCCGGACGGAGGACATGATCGCGATCCTTGAGGCCCTCAAGGCCTCGGGAGCACTGGACGCTGAAATTCGGGTGGTGGGGTAGGAGGTCCGGAATGGAGAATGTCCGACTTGGCAAAATGTCGCCTCAGCACAGGGATGCGGTCTCCCGGGCGAAGGGTCCGGAGGGGTCCCTCGACAAGGCGGCCCGGAGCTTCGAGTCCATGGTGGTCGAGGGAATGGTTCGGGAGATGTGGAAAACGATTCCCGTCTCGCGTGAAGAGGGACGCTCAGCCGGGCTCTCTCTTGCTCAGGAGCTCTATCAGAAGGAGCTCTCGAAGGAACTGGTTAAAGCAGGCGGGTTCGGTCTGGCCCGTCAGATTGTCGAGGATGCCCGCAAGGGTCTCGCGATGCCGAAGGAGCCGGGAGGCTCCCCTGTCCGGCCGGCCATCGTGTCGGTCACAGTATGAGGAGGTGAATCATGAGTGGTATGGTCATCAACACCAATGCGGCGTCTCTTGGAGCCCAGTACAACCTGAACGAAACCCAGAACCGCATCAACCAGACGATCAACCGGCTCTCGTCTGGCTACCGGGTGAACACTCCGGCTGACGATCCCGCCGGCTATTCCATCGGCCAGGTCATGACCGCCTACATGAAGTCGGTTCAGCAGGCGGTGAGGAATGCCAATGATGGAGCGAACCTGATCCAGACGATCGGCGGGGGGCTCCTCACCGACAACGAGATCCTCATCAAGATGAGAGCCCTGGCCATCCAGGCGGCCAATGGAACCTACAACGACACCGATTTGTCGACCTTGCAAAACGAATACCAAAACCTCCAAAGCGAGATCAACCGTATTGCCAAGGTGGCCAACTTCAACGGCCGCAAGGTTCTCGACGGAAGCCTCGAGGGCGGCCTGACCTTCCAGATCGACGTAGGAACCGAGGGAGAAAACCGACTCGTTATCTCCGTTCCCTCCATCAGCACCGATGTTCTTGGCCTCTACCAGGGCAGCACGCTTATGATACCCCTGGGGATGACGTCGATCATCAACAGTCAGATGGCCCTTTCGGCGGTGTCTGCCATTGACGGCGCCCTCAACGAGCTGAACCGGATCCAGGGGACCCTTGGGGCCTTCCAGCAAAGAATGACCTGGACAATCCGGAATCTAAATACGGCCCTTGTCAATATTGCGGCCACCAAGTCCCAGATCAAGGATGCAAATTTTGCCAAGGAAACGGCGCGCTTTGTTCGGGACCGGATCCTCCAGCAGTCGGGAACGGCGGTCCTGGCCCAGGCCAACCAGATCCCCCAGGCGGCGATCAAACTGATTCCGTAAGGGAGAGGACGCCCGATGGATTTGTGGGATTAACCTTGCTAAAGTCTTGATGATAAAATGCCGATAGAAGACTTGAAGGTGTGTGCCCATACCAGAGGGAGGTACGTCGATGAGCGATACGAAAATCACATCCTCGAGTCCGTCACCCCTGCCTGATCGGCCGGCGGGAGTTTCGGGCAAGAAAAAGACAGAAGCGGCCGGATCAATGGGGGACAAAAGCCCGGAGGCGGTCACCCGCCTGGTGGAGTCCGATGTCCTGGAAATTTCCGGTCCGGCAAGACAGGTGGCCAAGTTGCGTGAGGAGATCGCGAGAGTGCCCGACGTGCGGGAAGAGCGGATAGCCGACATCAAGGCCAGGATAAAATCCGGAGCCTATGCCGTTCCTTCGCGCGAGGTTGCCCGGAAGATGATCGAGTGGGGCCGCGACCATGGCGGATCCTCTGCAACGTCTTCCTAGAGACGCGTCAGGAAGCGACGAGAACAGGCCAGGAAAAAGCTCGGACCTGCCAAGGCCAAGTCCGGAAAGGGTGGCAAAGGTGGACATCTCTGATAGAAGTCCTGATATTGAAGGGGAGCAAACGGCCGATCCCTCCCGCCGCTGGGAGGAGGCTCTTGGCGTTATTGGCCAGCTTGTTCCCGTTCTCGAGCGGGAGAGAGATCTTCTGGTTTCCGGTGACTGGGAGGGGCTCGATGCCCTCACGGAATCCAAGGAGTCTCTGGGCCGCTCCCTGGGCGAACTCCTGTCAGGGCTATCCACAGAAGAGAGGGCCCAGGTGGGAGAGGAGGGATCCGCCCTGAGGGGTGCCCTTCTTCATCTTTCCGAGTTGACGGCCGTCAACCTCGCCATTGCCAGGGAATCCTCGCAGATCGTGGGCCAGCTTCTTCGGGAGATCAGCCTCGACAGCGCAGGAGGGGGGACCTACGGGTCCAGTGGATCGGTTGATCCTGCTCGCCGAACCTCTCCAGCCCTGGTCTCGACCCGGGGATGAGACCCGGGCGATCCTTACCGGAGGGACGACGATGTCTGGCATCATAGGGGTCATGAATATCGGTCAGACAGGGATTGAGGCCAACGAGGCCGCCCTGAAGACCGCGGGGCATAACCTGTCGAACGTGAACACGCCGGGATATTCCCGGGAACGTGTGATGTTCGAGCAGCACGTCCCTGACATGGGTCACCCCGGGATGATGGGGGCGGGGGTCGATGCTGCCCGTATCCGTCGCGTGGTCAACCACTTTCTCGAGAATCAGTCGACGCGCCAGAAGACGACCCTGGGATTCTGGGAGTCCTCCCGGATCTCCCTTAGCGAGATCGACTCCTACTATTTTCATGCCCAGTCCGAAGGGCTCTCCCGGGACCTCTCCCGATTCTTCAACCATTGGGAGACGGTGGCCAACCATCCGGCCGACCGTGCCGCCCGGGCCACTCTCATCACCTACGGCCACAATCTGGGGCAGGACTTCCACCAGATGACCGCTCTCTACGCCGAGTCCCGCAATCGTCTTGGCCACCAGATCGAGGATCAGGTGACCAGGATCAATACCCGCATTGCTCGTATAGCGGTCCTCAATCATTCGATTCTCGCCGCCCGGGGCCGGGGGGAGGATCCCAACACCTTTCTCGACGAGAGGGCCCGGATTGCCGGAGAAGTCTCCCGTTTGACCAACGCCCACTTCTTTTACGACAAGGATGGCTCCCTGAATCTCCACATCGGGGGACAGTCGGCCTTTTCCGAGCAGCAGGTGGGGCACATGGCCGCAATTTTCGACCCTGTGCACGACCGCTATCGCATCACCTTTGCCCCTCCCTCCCGCTCGGGCCCCCCGATCGATATCACAGACCGGGTCAAGGGGGGAGTTCTGGGTGGCTACATCGATGTGCGCGATCACAAGATCAAATCCATGCAACATCATCTCGACCTCCTGGCCTTCCAGGTTGCCAACAGCGTCAATTCCATCCATGCGGGAGGATATGGCCTCTCCGGCCAGACCGGGGTGAACTTTTTTAAGCCCACGGTAAAGGTCGCCCGGACAGCAGGAGACGGCTCCGGGGGGCTTGTGGCCAACGTCGAGGATGCCTCGGCCGTTCTTCCCAAAATTCTTGTAGAGAGCGATGCGACAGGGGTCCGGGTCTATTCGGGCAAGGATCATGTTCTCATCGGGAGCGGGGTCGTCAAGGACGGTGTCGCAACCGTTTCGGCCGGGGGGTATGCCCTTCGGGTGATGGCTCCAAAGAAGGGCTCAGAGTCCTATACTGTCTCGGGCGGCACCCAAATAGCCGGGACGGCCCTGCATCTCGATGTGACCAACCTCTCGGCGGACGATGTGGCCGTCGCCTCCTCTCCGGTAACACCCGGAAGCAACGAGGGAGACAATGCCAACGCCCACCAGATCTTTTATCTTTCCCAGAAGCATTTGCGCTTCCCCGGGGAGGATGAGCCGGCGTCGATCTATGAATATTACGCCTCCGGGGTGGCCAAGATCGGGGCTTGGGCCCGTCAGGCCCGACTGAACGACAAGGCCCAGGTTGCGATCTCCCAGAGTCTGGAGACCCAGCGGTTGGCCGTCTCCGGAGTCTCGATCGCCAACGAGTCGGCCAAGATCATCCGCTTCGAGAAAGCCTACCAGGCCTCGGCCAACCTCATTCAAATGGTGAACCGGCTTCTCGACACGCTGGTCCGCCTTCCCAACAGCGGATAGCGGAGGATGACCATGATCCGGGTGACGGGGTTGATGACTGACCGATCCCTGATGGCCAACCATGATCGGGCCACGGAAAAGCTCTATGAGGCGGAGAAGCAGGTGTCTTCCGGGCTTCGTGCTGATACGCCCGGTGATGCTCCCGAGGCGATGAGCGAGGTTCTCCGGGTCAACCGCTCCCTGGCCGTCACCGGACAGATCATCCAGAATGCCCGTGAGGGAGCCACCCGCATCGCCCTGATGGAGAGCATCCTGACCCAGATCGACAATATCATGATCCGGGCGAAGGGATTGGCCATACGTCAGGCCAACGGAACGATGGACTCCCAGGACCGGAGGATCGCCGCCGAAGAGGCGGAGAGGCTCCTCGAGCAGACGGTTGCGCTGGCCAACACCCGGGGGGGGGAGCAATACCTCTTTGGCGGGACGAACATCAGCGTGCCGCCCTTCCTGCTTTCCGATCCCCACAAGGAAGAGCCCTTTGTCGTTTCTTACCAGGGAAACCACAAAAGCTCGACAATCCAGCAGGGGTTTACTCCCTCCTTCCGGCAGGCGGGGCTTCTCAAGACAACGATCGCCGGAGACACGCTTCTCGGGGATTCAAAAAGGGCCCCCGAGGCCAACTTGGCCTTCCCCGCCCTTCGCCGCTTTATTCTGGGTCTCAAGAACAACGACGACATAGCGATCAGGACCGCCATCGGGGAACTCGATGCGGCTGTCAGAAAGGTCTCGGAACGCTCGGCTGTTCTCGGAACCTATGAACGGGCCCTTCGCAGCACCATTTCCCGGTTGGAGAAGTACCGGACCGACCTCAAGGTTCTCCGAAGCCAGACCGAGGATGTGGATATCCCCCGGGCGGCTTCCCGCATGGCCCTTTCACAAAATCTCCTCGATGTCAGCTCAAAGGCCAGCCGCAATATTCTCCAGAACGTCCAGAACGTGTTGTTCCACTAGAAACGCAACCCCAGGGAAGGGAGGACGCCATTCTTATCCTGACGAGAAAAAGCGGGGAAGGGATCAGTATCGGGCCTTCGGTTCGGGTCGTTGTCCTTGAAGTGAAGGGAAGCTCCGTCCGCTTGGGGATCGAGGCGCCGGAAGGCGTCCGGGTCCACCGGGACGAGGTTCTTCGACGCATCGAGGAAGAAAATCGCAATGCCATGGAGAACCCCCGGGAGAGTGTTTCCGGGAGTGTTCCCCTTGCTGCCGGGACAACGGACAAGGGCAGGGAGGCCATGTCGACATTCAGGACGGTTCGTTTTGGCGAGATCCCCGTCGCCATGTCGGGGGTGATCCGATTTCCCGATGGCCTTCCGGGATTTCCGCAAGCCCATCGCTTCCTCCTTCTCGAGACGGGAGAAGCCCAGGTTTTCTATTGGCTCCAGTCCCTCGACGATCCGGCATTGGCTTTTGTGGTCATGGATCCGGCCCTGCTTGTCCCTGACTACATGGATCGGCTCGTCCTTCCCGAATGGGATCGGGAGTTCTTCGCTCCTCTTGCCGCCACCTCCCTCACCGCCATGGTGATCGTCACCTTTTCAGGGGAGACGGCGACCGCAAACCTCCTCGCCCCGCTTTTGGTGCGGGAGGAAGAAAGGCTGGGCCGGCAGGTGATCCTGGCTGAGTCGGAGGAGTGGCTTCGCCAGCCGGTTTTTCTCCCGAAAAAAAGCTCGGAAACTCCCTAAAGTTTTTTCGTCCCCCTGCCGATGAGGTCCTTGAGGCGAAGAGGATCGCCTTCCCGGTCACGTCGCCGGGCAAAAAAGGACAAGGCCAGGGATAAGGCCGAATCAACCAAGGAGGGAACGATGAGCGGTTTAATCATCAATGACAACATTGCGTCGATGAACGCGCAGTACAACCTGAACGAAACCCAGCGTGCTCTGGCGAAGCACATCAACCGGCTCTCCTCCGGGTACCGCGTGAACAGCCCCGCGGACGACCCGGCCGGTTATGCCATTTCCCAACGCATGGGCGGTCAGATCAAGTCCTATGCGGCATCTATCCGGAATGCCAATGACGGATCGAGCCTTCTTCAGACGGCAAACGGGGCACTTCAGACCGACAACACCATCATCCTGAAGATGCGGCAGCTGGCCATTGAAGCGGCCAACAGCACCTTTTCGTCGAAGGACCTCAAGGTGCTCAACCAGGAGTACCAGCACCTCAAGTCGGAAATCACCCGTATCGCCAAAGTGACCGACTTTAACGGCATGAAGCTCCTCGATGGAAGCCATCCGGACTTCAAGTTCCAGGTGGGTATTTACACCACGTTCAGTGATCGCCTGCATGTCAAGATCGGCAAGGTGGACGCCAATGCCCTCGGTATCGACGGGACGGACATCTTAAATCGTAACGATGCCAAACATTCGGTGGACCAGCTCGACCAGGCGCTCGACAAGATCAACGAGCTTCAGGGCAACATCGGTGCCGTCCAGGACCGGATGGAGTGGACAATCCGGAACCTGAACACTGCCACCACTAACGTTCAGGCCAGCCGTGCCGGAATCCGCGACGTGGATTTCGCCGGAGAAACCGCCAAGTTCACCAAGCGGCAGATTCTGTCGCAGTCGGGTGCGGCGGTTCTGGCTCAATCGAACCTGATTCCACAGGCAGCCATCAAGCTGCTCCCTTAGCCAGGCCCGCCCGTCGGGCCTAGGGATCGGCCGGCGGAAACGTCGGCCGACCCTATTTTCAGCGATCTCTTGGGCGTGCGTCTCGAACAGCCATGAACCAGGACTCCTCTGGCCGTCCCGGAGAGAGGGGGAGAACCCCTCCCGCCGAGGCGACCTGGGGATGGAGGTGAGTGTTGAGCGGTATTTCCGGGTCGATTCCCGGCGTCGAAGGAGGAAACGTCTCCGCTCCTCGTCGCATGCGGATCACCAATATGTCTGCCCTTTCCCAAGGGCTGGATACGGAAAAACTTGTCAATGCAAACCTGTCGGCGGCCGCCATTCCGCTCGAGCAGATGCAGCAACATCAGGCCGACCTCGACGCCAAGTCCGCCATCTGGCGGCAGGTGCAGCAAAAGCTTGACGGTTTTCTCAAGGCCGCCGGCAATCTCCATCTTCGTCAGGACTTCAGCGCCTTCAAAAGTATCGTTCCCCCTCATTCACCCTTTACCGTGACTCCGGGTCCCGGGTCCTCCCTGGGTACCTACAGCGTTTCTGTCACTTCGCTGGCCCGTCCGGGTGTTCTCGTCAGCTCCGGAGTCGCCGACAAGGACAAGACCTCCGTTCTGAACATCCCTCCGGATGGAGCCTTTTCCCATGCGACCCTGACATTTCTGATCGGGGATCATCTGGTGGGTGGCAAGATCAGATCCGTTCGGATTGATCAGAGTACCGGCTTTACCCTGGAAAGCCTCGCGGGAGCCATCAACGATGCCCACATCGGGATTCACGCCATGGTGATGCGCACCGGGGCTCCGGGAGCGCCCTATTCCCTGTCTCTCTCCTCCACGAAAAATGGAATGAATTTTCGTGTCATGGAGCAGGAGGGTCTCGACTTTACCTTCAAGACGGTCCAGAAGGCCTCGCTTGCCCGCCTGACGGTCAACGGTGTTCCGGTGCAGTCGGAATCCAACGATGTGGCAGACGCCATTCCCGGCTCCGTCATCCATCTTCGCCAGACCACGGGAGCGACCCCCACGACGGTCTCGATCGTCCATAATACCAAGACGATCAAGACGAATGTGGGGGCTTTCATTAAGAGCTACAATAGTCTTCTTGATTTTCTCGACAAGGAGACCCGGGTTAATCCGGCCACCGGGCAGGGCGGCCCCTTGCTGGGGGCTTACTCCGTGGTGGATTTGCGTAACCGCCTGGGAACGCTTCTGACGAGGCCCCTTCCGGAGAAGGTTCAGGGGAAGTTCAGGACCTTAGGGGATGTGGGGATCACCTTCCAGCGAAATGGCCATCTGTCTTTTGATGCCGGGAAATTCGACAAGGCCCTGGCCTCGAACTACGATGATGTGGTCCATCTCATGACCGGCCAGGGGACGACTCCGGGGATTGTCGCGGGGATCCATGACCTCCTCATGGAGTTTGCCAATCCGGCCAGCGGTCCCTTGGCGAGCGAGATTTCCGATATCAACGACCAGGAGCGGACGAACGTTCGGGAGATGACCCGAAAGCAGGACGAACTGGCCAATCTCAAGGATCAGCTTGAGGAGAAGTATTCGGGGCTCCAGGGGCTTCTGGGGGGATTGAACCAGAAGCAGGCTTATGTTCAGCAGCAAATCGCCCGAGGAGTGCTCTAGGGGAGGGACGGTCCCTCCTGTCAATCCTCGTATACAAGGATGTGTGATGAACGCTAACGCCGCCGCAACGTATCGGGAAACTTTCGAGAGAACCCTTCCTCCGGCAGATCTTCTGATCCGCCTGTATGAGGGATCGGTCCGTCTTGTGGACATGATGAAAGAGGCAATGGGAAACGGCGATATCCCTCGCCGCTCCGAGGCTGTCAACCGGCTGACGGGGATCCTGTCCGAGCTGGCATCGGCCGTCGACGGGCAGGAGCCCAGAGATCTCTCGGACTCCCTCGTCTCCCTCTATCTCTTTCTCATCCAGGAGGTGACCCTGGCCAATGTGGCGAGCGAAGTCGAGCGCCTGGGACCTGTCAGGGAGATCCTGGCGGACCTTCTCGCGACTTGGAAGGCCGCCGCCACCTCCTCTCGGGGAGGATCGCTTCCCTCTTCCCCGGCCAACACATTTCCTGAGGGAGGGGTTCCGAGACGAACCCTGTCGGTGCGCGGATGAGTGTCCGCGAAGGCTATCTCCCCGGATCTTCGGACCGTCGTTCGGAAAGGGAAGGGGGTTTGGAGCCCCAAAGCCTCTCCCTCTCGCCGTCAGGGGGACCCCCCAACAGTACGGACATCGCCAGGGCGGCAGAAGACTTTTTCCTTGCGGTGGGCTCCCTTCTGGAGTTTCTCCATCCCGAGGCAGACGAGGACAACGCGCCTCTCTCCCTCTCCCGGGTCGAGGAGATGGATCTTGGTCCCCTTCTCTCGGCCCAGGCCACGATCGACCGCATAGGGGCCGAGGCCCTGGCGACACTCCCCCTTCCGGACCTGATCCTTCTCTCGCATCGCCTCGATCGCCTCACCTCTGCCCTTGCTCCCTTCGCCGCCTCCAACGGTCCTCTCGCCTCCCGGATTGCTGCCATTACCGGCCAGGGTCCTCACGGCGCCTATTGGAAGGCGACCCGTGACTCCGGGGCGCTCTTTGAACGTAAGATTCTTGGTCGGGCCTAGTCGTCTCGCTCCGTCAAAGTTCTGACGGGAAGAAATCTCCTGCCATTCTCCCCAACCCGGAAAAAATCTCCCGCTCTTTTTTTTCCACCCTCCCCCTCTTTTGATCCTCTCTGAAATTTCTTTGTCCACAAAGCTTTTTATTCGTTGGTCCCTTGTGTTTCTTCCGGCTGGCATGGATCGTGCTTTATGCAGGTCAAGGAGGTTGCCATGAACATCCTGATGATGTACACGTCCATGCCCCATACGACCGGTGCCTACCTGGAAAAGGCACTCAGAAAGGTCGCCACCGTAAAAACCTGCGGGCCCACCATTGCCGACTGGACGATAAGGGCCTGGGACCTGGAGGGCATCGCCGACCGGGTCACTCCCCACGATATCGATCTGAAGGACGGAACCCTCGACGAGGTCAAAAAGGGTTTGGGAGGCTTTCGGCCGGACTGGCTTCTCTTTGTGGAGAGCGGCGTCTGGTTCGAGATGCCCATCCTCTCGGACCCCTCTCTTCCCAAGGCCTGCTATCTCATCGATACCCACCTCTCGGCAGCGGATCATCTCCAGCTTGCCAGCCGATTCGACGTCGTCTTTCTGGCCCAGAAGGCCTATGTCGACATCTTCCGGGAACGCCTGGGCAAGCCGGTCTTTTGGCTTCCCCTGGCCTGCGATCCCGAGATCCATCGACCTTATGATGTCCCCGAAGTCTTCGATATTGCGATCTGCACCTCTCCCGGAAAGACTGACAGGCGCTCCCGACGCCTGGCTCGCTTGGGCATTCGTTTTTCTGTGGGGGTTCGTCGGCTGTTTTTTGAGGAGATGGCCCGGTTTTTATCCTCGTCGCGTCTGCTTTTTGACTCGGCGGTGAAGGACGACCTGAATATGAGAGTTTTCGAGAGCCTGGCCGTCGGGAAATGTCTGCTGACCGACTCCGTTCCGGGGTTGGCTGACCTGTTTGTGCCCGATGTCGACCTGGTGGTCTACGAAGATGCGGACCTCGTTGATCGGGTCCGCTTCCTTCTCGATCACCCCGAGATAGCCCGCCGGATCGGCACCCAGGGACGAAAAAAGGTAATCGCGCACCATACCTACCATCACCGGGCCCGTTCAATCGTCCGTATCCTTTCCGAAGGTGCCCCCTTCAAACCACAAGGAGTCGACCATGTTGCGCATTCTTACGTTTAACTGGCATGAAGGATACATCTCTCTTTTGGGGAAGCTCCCGATAGCTTTTGACATTGTCGAGAGGGCCAAGGGCGGATACGAACGATGGATGACCGAGTTTCGTCCGTGTCCCCGAGGCTCCCGGATTGTCGACTTCAAGACGGCCATGGGCCACCTTGCCCGGGAAGAGTACGACGCCATCATCTGCCATGATATGAGCGATCTGCTGCTTACGCGCAAGTCTCCGGTTCCTCAGTTCATGGTCTTCCACAACCGGCTCGATACCATGATTGCCTTGGGGAAAAACTCCATCGATCCCCGGGAGTACCGAAAGGCCCTCTCTGAGCTGATGTCCCAGGTGAGCGACCTTACGCCGGTCTTTATCTCCGCCTCAAAGAAAGAGTCCTGGGGATTTGCCGGTCCGGTGATTCTGCCGGGAATCGATCCTGCCGAATGGGGAGGCTATGACGGAGCTCTCGATCGGGTTCTCCGGATCGGGAATTTTATTGAGGAGCGGGATCTCATGTTGGGAGCCACCCTGTCGGGTCAGGTCCTTGAGGGTATTCCCCATACCACTCTGGGGTTGAACCCCCGGATCCCCGGAGCGCATCCCTCCCGGAACCTTGAGGATCTGAAAGAGCAGATGCGCCACCATCGCCTTCTTCTCCACACGACGGTCGAACCCTGGGAGGACGGATACAACCTCTCCCTCCTTGAGGCCATGGCCATCGGGATGCCGATCGTGGCGCTGACGCATTCCGGCTCGCCCGTGAAGGATGGCATCAACGGCTTCCAGGCCGAGCGTGTCGAGGATCTGAAAGATCATGTGAAGACAATTCTCGGGAATCAATCGTTGGCCCGGGAGATGGGGGCCGCCTCCCGGGAAATCGTGGCGCGGGAGTTCCCTCTGGATCGCTTTCTGGAAAGTTGGGAGCGGCTTATCAACCAAAGGGTGGCCGTCTGGAAGCCCAAGCAGGTTTACCGGAAGGAGCGGGGAGAGGTCATTGACAGAATCCCTGCCAGTGCGAATTGCATCCTCGACATCGGATGTGGCGTGGGATCCATGGGGCGGGGGATAAGAACACGCTGGGGGAATGTCACCCTGGTGGGGATCGAGAAGGACCCCACCCGGGGTTTTGAGGCCAAGGCCTTCTATGACCGGGTGATTGTGGCCGATGCGGTGACGTGGGAGGCCGACTTTAAGGAAGAAAGCTTCGACGCCATCGTCATGGCCGACATTCTCGAGCATGTGGAGGATCCGGCCAAGCTTCTGAAAAAGTATGTTCCCTACCTTTCTCCCCAGGGCGTTCTTGTTCTCTCGGTTCCGAATATTCGCTACCACGAGATCCTCGGAGGGCTGGCTCAGGGAAGGTTTGACTATCAGGAGCATGGAATCCTCGACCAAAGCCATCTCCGTTTCTTTACCCGCAAGACCCTGGTGGAGCTTCTCGAGCAGACCGGTCTTCAGATCGAAACTCTGGGAGCCAATGTTTCCAGCGAGTTCTCGAGAATGGCCGGAGAGCTCGCCCGTCGGGGAGAATCGCGGACTGACATTGACCTTGGCAATATCGTCCTTCGGGATCAATCCCCGGAGGAGATCCGGGATCTTTTTGTCATGCAATATCTGGTGACGGCGCGGCGGCGGGTCTTCGGAATCATCGAGAAGGTCGACGACATGATCGGCTCGGGAATTTCCGAGGGTGTGGAAGAGCTTCTTTTTTCGGCGTTGGCGGATCCGGCGCTGACCCGGGAGGAGCGGGGAGAGGTCGAGATCAAGCTTGGCGAAATCCTCTCTCGCCGTGGAGATCTCCCGGGAGCCCGCCAGGCATTCGAACGGGCCATTCCCATGGTCGCCGATGAACGGGCCTACCAGGGGCGGGCGGTGGCGGCTCTTCTGATGGGCGATTTTGCGGACTCCCTGGCGGACTTCAAGCGGGCCTTCGAGAAAAATCCAAAATCCCATGCCGCCCTTTCCGGCTTTGGAATGGTGTGCCAGGAGCTTAGAAACTATGAAGAGGCCCTCTACTATTACGACCAGTCGTTGGGGATCAATCTTGACCAGGAAGAGGTGCTTCGGCTTTTGGTGGATGTGGCTCGCGCGATCGGAAAGCCCGAAGCGGCGATCGGACGGGTTCGGGAGTTTTTGCTCCTTCATCCCTTCCAAAACGGGTTCCGGGCTCTTTATGCCGCGCTTCTCGATGAGTCCGGACAACATGAAGAGGCCCTTCATATTGCCCGGGAGATCCTCATGCGGGAACCGAAGAATCGTGTGGCACGTGGCATTGTCGAAATGGCGGAGTCTGCCGACCCTGCCCTGGTCTCCAAGGACTAGATCGGGAGGCTGTCATGGAAGGAAAGGTTCTGGTCATCCAGGAGGCACGGCTTGGGGATCTCATCCAGAGCGGGCCTCTGATCGAAAGGCTCCGGAAAGAGGGCGCAAGCCCCATGCTTCTGGTGCGCCCTGGTGTCGTGGAGGGGGCGAAAGCCTTGAATCTGGCAGCGGAGGTTGTCTCCTGGCCTGATTTTGGGAACCCGGCAGTGTCGTATCCTCTCTTCGAACGAATTTCTGGGGCCCGGGATTTTGTCCGGAAGATGCGCCGGGAGAGCGTGTCCCGGGTCATTGTCCTCAATCACCACGGAACGGGGGTAATGCTGGCCAGGCTTCTGGGGGTCCCTGTATCGGGCTTTGACCACCTCTTCGACCGGGAGGATGGCACTGTCGACCCCCTCTCCGGCTGGCCAGCCTATCTGGTGGCTTCGTCACGGGGCGTCCGGGCGCTCAATCGCATCCACCTCTCCGACATGTGGCAGGGATTTTCCGGACCCGGAGCTTTTACCTCCCAGCGGGCGGCCAGTTTCGGGGAAGGATCCGGTCCGACAGTTGTCGTTCTGGGAGGCCGAAGCCCCTTCCGGAGGCTGGCTCCGTCGGCATTGTCCCGGCTTGTTGGCGCATTGCTCCGGATCGACGGCCACCCTGTCCTTCTCTCCGGTGGCCCCGAAGATCGGGAGTTGGGGGAGGCGATTGAGCGGGAGTACGGCTCTCGCGTCAAAAATACGGCCGGGCTGACGGGCCTCTCCGATCTTGTTTCTCTGGTTGCCGGAGCGGGTGTCGTTCTCTCGCCAGATACGGCGACGCTTCATCTGGCCGCATCGATGGGGATTCCCACTGTCGGACTTTTCTTTGCCAGCGCCCTTCCCTTCGAGACCGGAGCCTATCGGGAGGGTGCCGTCTCTGTCGTGTCGGGGGCGTCATGCTATCCATGCGCGGGAGAGGGATCGTCCTGCGCGTCGCTTTCCTGCAGGGATATTCCTGAGCCTGAAGTTCTGGCCCAGATCGTGGCGGGAATCCGTCGGGGGGAGCCGGCCGCCGGGGTGGCTGCCCGACTGTCGGAGTTTCTGACGGGGAGCCAGCTCTATATCGCGCGGGAGACTCCTTCGGGGTTGTTGCAGGAGGCGATCACCCCCGTTCCCTTTTCGAAGGAGCAGGTCCTGGCGATTCTCTTGCGTCGCTTTGTGGTGCGCTATCTCAATCCGGAGGCTCCTCTTCTTTCTCTCTCCCGGGAGATGTCCCTCGCGGGCATGAGTCTTGCTAATGATCTCTTGCAAGGGAATCGTGGGCCCAAAGTCTCTGTCACGGCCGATAAGGGACGGAGGGAGGAAGTCATCGATCCTCTCTGGTTTGTCCGTCTCGAGCGGGGAATCGACCTCTATCTGGGTCTCCGGGAGCGATCCCTTCACCCGGGCGAGAGGGAGCGAATGGTTGAAAGGTTGGCGGCGGACTTCCCGGCGATGTGGCCACTCCTGCACCACCTGGAGCGGGTCGAGGGAGGTCGGGGTGATCTTCCCGGACTTCTTCGCGCCGGAGCGGCCCTTTCCTGGGAAGCCATGAGTGCGGGTCGTATTCTGGGAGGCGGGTCGGAAAGGAAGAGCCCCGAGAAGGAGGAGCGTTATGTGGCAGTTCGATGAAAACGTATTCCGAAGTAATCTCGATGCCTTTGGCCAAGGGGCACTTCGGGAGGTTCTTGTCCGCCCCGACAGGAGCCGGGAACGGTGGGAGATCATCGACTCCAAGGAAGGATCCCCCACCCTTCTCTGGGATGGGACGAGCCTTCACAGTCGATACGATCCAGTCGCGGAAGGTCAGCGCTGGGCCGAAGAGATTGTCGGAGGGGTTCCCGAGGACGCCCGAGGGATCCTGGTCCTGGGGCTGGGGTTGGGCTACCATGTCGAGGCGCTGCTCGCCCGGACCCCCCTTCCCGTTATTGTCTTTGAGCCCTCTCCCGATATCCTGCGAGCCTCTTTCCGTCTTTTTCCCTGGCACCGCCGGTCCAGGCAGATCCGATTCGTCACAGACCCGGGGAGCCTTCGGGGGCAGGTGGAGGGGTACTTCCTGGCCCTTCATGCGGCATCGGAAAAGGTTCGTCCCGATGCCTACCGGTCGGTCAAGAATCTTGCGGGAAGCCTGGCCCAGGCTTCCGACTACTCCCTGCGGGTGCTGGTCGTCTCTCCTGTCTCGGGAGGATCCTATCCCATTGCACACGGAGTGGTCCGGGCTCTCTCCGGGATGGGCCACCGCGCCTCTCTTTTTGACGCCGGTGAATTTGCCGGGTCCCTTCGGGCCATCGGCGCTCAAAGTCGGATTGACATGCATCGGGCCCAGCTTCGGGGACTCTTCCAGAATTTCATGGCCGAGATGATCCTTGCCCGCGTCTATCAGGAGAAGCCCGATCTCATCGTGGGGCTGGCCCAATCACCTCTTTCCCCCGAGCTTCTGGAACGTCTTCGTGGAATGAACATTCCCGTGGCCTATTGGTTTGTCGAGGACTTCCGGATTGCGACCTATTGGGAAAGAGTGGCCCCGCTGGTCACCTCCTTTGCCGTGATCCAGAAAGGGGAGTGGCTTCCCCGTCTGGAGGCTCGTGGACTCACCAACGTTCTCTATCTCCCCACGGCTGCCGACCGGACGATCTTTCGCCCCGAGCCCGGAGAAGGGGAAGATCCGGTGAGATATTCGGCCCCTCTGGCCTTTATGGGAGCCGGGTATTATAACCGCCAGCACTTTCTCCGGCATCTTGTGGACCTGGGTCTGGGAATCTGGGGAGCCGACTGGGAGAGCTCCGATCCCCTGGGACCCTATCTTCGATCCCCCGGGCGACGGATCACGCCTGGTGAAGCGGCACAGATCTATAGAAATTCCATGGTAAATCTCAACCTCCACTCTTCCGTCTATCACAGGGGCGTCAATCCCGACGGGGACTTTGTCAATCCGCGCACCTTTGAAATTGCCGCCTGTGGCGGGTTTCAGCTTGTAGACCGAAGGTCGCACCTTTCTGAGCTTCTTGTTCCGGAGGAAGAAGTGGCCGTCTTTGAGGACGAGGAGAGCTGTCGCAAACTGGTGCGGCACTTCCAGTCCCACCCGTTGGAGAGGGAGGCCATAGCCCAGGCGGGACTTAGGCGAACGTTGCGCGACCACACTATCGAGCGGCGGATGGAGATGTGGCTCGACCATCTCTATGCTCAGGGATTTCGCCCGAAGGGAGCCGATTTCCCCGGACGGCAGAGCGTGACGGAGCTTGTCACCGCGGCCGAAGGGGATCCCGAGCTCTCAAGCTTTTTCGATAGGTTCCGATGCTTCGGTTCGGTGGATCTCCATGACCTTGAACAGGGAATCCGTCCCCAGGAGGCGCCTCTCTCCGAGACGGAGGCGGCGGTACTTCTGCTTCGGGAATTTGCCCGGGAGGTCGAGGTATGAGGGCAGAGAAGGGCGATCACCCCCGCCTGGAAAAGGGAGAAGGAGAGGGGATGAGGATTCTCGTCATTGCCATGACACGCATGGGAGACCTCTTCCAGATGGCTCCCATGGTGGCCTCCCTCCGGGAGCGCCATCAAGGGTGTCGTATCGAACTGGTGGCCTACCGGGAGTTCGGAGAAACGGCCGTTGGACTGGCCCTTTTCGATGAGATCTATCTCGTCGATGCTCTGGCCCTTCGCAAGATGATCCTCGATGACACGGTGTCCTATCGGGAGAAGATCGGGAAGGTCAAGGAGATGAGCGCCGACTGGAGCGCTGATCCGGTCGACCTTTTGATCAATCTGACCCCGAATCGGATCGGTGCGGTCCTGGGATATCTTGTGGGAGCCCGAGAGGTCCGGGGGGTGACGCTCACCCGGGACGGCTTTCGGGCCTTTCTCGATCCGGCCATCGCCTACTTTGGCCAGATGGTCCAGAATCGCCCCTACAACGACACCAACCTCGTCGACCTTTTCCTTCGGGTCGGGCAGGTTCCTCCGCCTCAGGGCCTTGTCCTTGCGGAGAAGATGGGGGCGCAGGACTCCGGTCTTCTCCCAAAAGGGCGAACATGGATCGCCGTTCAGACCGGAGCTTCGGTGGAAATCAAGCGCTGGCCGGAACATGCTTTTGTGAGGATGATTGCGCATCTGCTTTCCCGGGCGCCCGACTACGGGGTCGTCCTGATCGGGGCGGGGGCGGAGGATGTGTCCCGAAATCGACGGATAGTGGCCGCTCTCGAAGATCGTTGGTCCGCAGGACGGATCTTAAATCTTACAGGTCAGACGAGCGTGCCGGAGCTGGCTTATGTCCTTCGACGAGTGGCCCGCCTTGTCTCGAACGATACCGGGGCGATGCATGTGGCAGCGGCGATGGGGACACCGGTTGTCGCCCTTTCATTTGCCAATCTCTATTACCATGAGACAGCCCCTTACGGCCAGGGCCATGTGGTGATTCAGAGCCGAAGACCCTGCGCTCCTTGCGGCCTTGATGCCGTCTGTCTGAATCCACTTTGTCGCGAAGAGATCGATCCGGAGTGGGTGGCCCGTCTGGTGCTGGCCTTGGGCGCGGGGGAGGGGGAGGGAACGGACAGGGATGAGAACGAAGAACGGCAGAAGGTTCAAAGGGAGTCGCTTTTGTCTTTTCTTTCCGAAAATCCTCCCGGTCCGCAGATCCTTGTGGCCCGTTCGGAGTTTGATCGCTGCCGCCGACTCCTCTATCGTCCTCTTACCCGTTATCCGATGAAAATCGAGGATCTCTTTCGGGCTCTTTATCGCCAGATCTGGTCCATAGAGTCCGGAGATCTGGTCGACTGGGAGAGCCTGGGAAAAATTCTGCTGGAGGATTTTGATCCATCGGGCCTGTCCCGGTCAGCATGGGAAGACGTTCGCTCCCAGGCTCTTGAGCTCGGGGGGATGTTCCGGGAAGGGGAGAGCCTTTGCTTTTCCATCTTTCAGGCCTTGTCGGAGGGGGAGATCGGGGAGTCGGAAAAGGAGGCCCTCTCCCGGACAGCGGCCTCCCTTGAGGAGCTCGACCGGAAAATTCGCGAAAAGGGCTGGGTTGCTCCTCCGCTGGGGCCGGTAACCACCCTTTTTGGCATTGAGAAGGAGGCGGTGGCCATCGATGACCCCCTCCGCCTCATGGAAATGGTTGAATCGATCGGGAAGGTCTACCGTCAGGGTGTTCTTCGGGTGGACCGTCTGATTCGTCTGGCCGACCGCTGGTTTTCTGGAAATGGCCATCCAGCGGAAAAGAGAGAACAGGATGTCAGGGCCAAGGGGCTTCGCCAAATGGCGGAGAGAGCCTGGCATGGGTAACCCCGGCAAGCACGCCGACAAAAAGGAGTCAGGGATGGAAAAGACAAGAGAGACAAACAATGGGAAGATTCTGATGGATGGGAATCCGGTCTCATGGGACTGGAACGAGGGAGAATCTTTGGCCGATGTCCTCGACCGGGTCATAGGGGAAATGTCCAAGGAGCGGACGGTCGTGGCGGTGAAGCTCAACGGGAATCCTGCCAGTCGAACCCAGGTTGCCGCCTGCCCTAAAGGGGATTTTATCCTTGAGATCGAATCTGAGGCCCTCTCGCTTCTTCTTGAGGAGGTGCTCTCTGATCTCACGCATCACATCGACAGCCTTCTTGTGGTCTTTGGAGAAATTGGCGCGAATCTTCGTCGAGGAAACCTGGCGGCTGTTTTCGGGTCTGCCGAGGGAAAGGAAGAGACGGGTGGTGTCTATATGCAGGGACTTGAAGGAATCGTGGCGACGCAGGTTCTTGTCGAAGAGGTCGGCCGTATCGAGCGCCATGCGGGCCACGACACCTTCCGTCTTTATTTTATCGAGGAAAATGATCGCATCGACTCACTCCTTTCGGGGATGCTCGGTGCCCAGGAAAATCAGGACTGGATTCTTCTTGCCGATCTCGTGGAGTATGAGATTCTTCCGATCCTCCAGCGAGGCCGGAAAAAGGCGGCAGAGGCCCTGGCCCGGCAGGTCGATCTTCTGCGTGAGGGGAATCGGGTCGTGGCCTAGATGTCATGGCCTTTGATTATTCAGAAAGGACAAGAGCCTGTCCGCACCCTTGACGGAGGTCGCGTTCGTGATAAAATAAAAGTGGATTATTAGGGTTATGAGAAGGGTAATTGGGTATCAGGAGGTTCCTGATGGGTATCTTGCCGCTAGGGAGTCCGGAAGTCCTGTCAGGTCAGGGGGAAGGGTCATATGGACCGCTCTCTGCCTCGGCCACCATTGCGCCGTTACGGCCGGGGGTGCAAGGGGTTGCTGGCTCCTCCGCGGGAGATCTTTTGCAAGTTCCCCTTCTCGCTCCCCCCAAACCGTCGCGATCCCCTGCTTCGGTTTTGTCGGGCGTCTCTTCCCAGTCGGAAGGCCCGCACACCCCGTATCTGACCACGGAAACCACGTCTGATTCGGGGGTTGTTTCTCGAGTCCTTGCCGGCATTGATGCCGTGGGGTCCACTCCCGCCGAGGTTTCGGTTTACTCCCAGCCGATGGGGCACAGTATTGTGACCGATGTGGTGGTTCACCAGATCGACCAGGGAGACGGCACCAGGAAGATCGGAAACCACTGGCAGAGCGTTCCCGCTCCGTCCCCCCCTGTCTCTGACGGAATCGGAAATGCCGGACTGCGGGTGGGGGCTTACGAAGAGAGTCGAAATGCCGCCCGGGAAGCCTATATGATGTTTCAGGGGATGAAGCTGAATCAGATCGCCTGAAATCGCCAAGAGGCTTTTAAATGGTGTGCCCGGTGGGTTCCGTTATCACGATGTAATGAGAATGATTGCGTGAGGGGTCGATGGCCTTCGGTGTGAACAATGTAACAAACCTTGATCAGCCGGTAGGTCGGGTTGAGCCTCGTTCTCGTGTTGAGGAGCGGACGGCGGTCCAGAAGCGTGAGGAGTCTTCCCGTCGTGATGAGGAGCGCGCCCGTACCCGGGAGCAAGAGGCACAAAAGGAGGAGTCTTCTCGGGCAACTCCCAGAAATCGGGTGGATTTTTTTGCCTGAAGATCCCCGATCCCCTCCAGGCCCAAGAGACTCTCCCTCGCATCCTTCCTTGAATGTTGAGGATCGACTTCCTCTTCTCTTCCTGCCCGATGATCACGACGGACCGTCTCTTCCTCTGGCCTCCCCGTCATTTCGAAGACGTCCTCTGATCGCCTTTCCGCGTGGTGCGTCTTTGCCTGAGTCCGAGATTCCCTGGATCAGTCTCTTTCAATCGCTTGACATGCGGCTTGGCCGTATTCTTGACAGTCTGGGCCGTCTTTCCCGGGGTGAACCCATTTTGCTGCCCGAGGTTCATCCGGTGAGGATCTCCGAAGCCGCGGCCACTTTCTCCTCCCGGCTCTCCCCCGCTCCAGGGACTTCCGGACGTCTCGTTGTGGAGCTTCCCACCCTTCCGGTCTTTGAGATTGACTGTCCTGTGACGGTGGTCTCCTGCCACCCCCAGTCGTCCGGAGAAAACCTCGTCACAACCCTCTGGAAGGGACTTGAAGGAGAGATGCGGGAAAACCTCCTGCAATATCTCATTCTTCGCCAGAGAGAAATTCTGGCTTTTCGCTCCCATGTGACGCCTTTCTGATCTCTTGCCTCGTGTCTTTTGACATTGCCCCCGCCCCGGTCCTCCCCATTTGCCGGCACCCCCAATAAAAGTCAACTTTTTCGGGATTTTTCGCGAGCCAAAGAGGAACCATGATCCGGACTCTTAAGGAATGAGGCCTCCTCCATGTCTCTTGGCAACTCGGTCACGGACGATGACCTCGTCGCCCGGGGAGAGGGCGCCCCTGACTTGGGTGTGAATTCCGTCGGTGGCTCCCACAGTTACGGGAACAGGGACGACGGACCACGATGAGGCCGTTTTTTTGAGAAGAAAAAGATAGGTGACATTTTTGGCCCGAAGGATTGTCTTGTCTTTGAGCTCGTGGGACGGGGGGCGGTAGACGAGGGCTCCGTTGGGAACGATCAGGGCATTGGGAATCTCTCCGGTATGGATCGTGACGGTGGCGGTCATGCCGGGCTTTAGCGCTGTGTCGGGGTTGGGGACGGTGGAAAGGACGTCGTAGGTCACGACATGGGAGACTGTCCGGGGATGGTCCCGGACCACGGTCACGGAGCCCGTGAAGAGCCGTTCGGGATAGGCCGGAACCCGGAAGGTTACGGCCTGTCCCGGACGAATGGATCCGATATCGGCTTCGGAGACCCGGGTATCGAGGCGCATCATGCGAAGATCATGGGCGATGGTGAAAAGTCGGGGGGTCTTGAAGGCCGATGTGACCGTCTGTCCGATCTGGACCTTTCGGGAGATGACCACGCCGTCGATAGGGGAGCGGATGGTTGTGTAGGAGAGGTCGGTTCGGGCCAGGTTCAGTGCGGCTTCTAGCTGCCGCTTCGAGGCGGTATCCATCATGAGCTGGGCCTGGTCGGAGTCGTAGGTGCTCCTGGCGATGATGTGGTGGGTGAGAAGATCCTTGTCCCGGGAGAGCTGGATCCGGTCGAGAGCGATCTTTGTCGAGATTTTGGAGAGATTGGACTCGGCCTGGGCGACCTGGGCCTGGTAGATGGCCGGATCGATCTGGGCCAGGACCTCTCCCTTGCTGACATGAGAGTTGAAGTCAACGTTGATCTTCATGATGATGCCGCTGACCTGGGCTCCGACATGAACGGTTTTCAAGGCCTTGAGGCGCCCTGTGGCAGTCACCGTTTTTTTGAGAATTCCGCGAACCACCGCTCGTGTGACAAAGGGGGGTGTCTGGGGTTTGTGGTGGTGGCGAAGCAGGAGGAGACTGAGCACTGCGAGGAGGCTTAAGAAAATCCAGACAAAACGTTTTTTGAGAACGGATTTCATGATGATCTCCCGGTCAATGACCCCAAAGCCAGAGGGTCGGAAAGAGGCTCTCCGCCTTTAGTATACCGGGAACGGGAGTCCTGTGTTCGGATCATTCATACCTTAAGGCCTCCATGGGATCGAGTCGGGAGGCCCGCCATGCAGGATAGAGACCGAACAGGATTCCCAGGAGCGTGGCTCCAGCGACTGTCAGGAGAAGACCTTCCCAGGGAATGGGAGTGGGCCATCCGACGGCCAGATGAATCCCGGCAAGAAAAAGAACGCCTCCCGCCCCTCCTGCTATGGCGCCAAAAAAAGAGAGGGCGGCGGCTTCGGAGAGAAACTGGACGAGAATGTCCCGGGGACGGGCTCCGATCGCCATCCGGATCCCGATCTCCCGGGTTCGTTCCCGGACCGAGACCAACATGATATTCAAAATCCCCACCCCTCCCACGACCAGGGAGATGGAGGCAATCAGGGCGAGAAGGACGGTCAGGATCAGGGAGAGTCGTCCGGCCGTTTTGGCAATGTCGCTCATGGCCTGGATCTCAAAGTCGGGACGCCCGTCAGGGGGAATGTGATGGCGAAGACGAAGGATTTCCTCGATTTCCCGTCGGGCGGCTCCGATCCGGTCGGGGGAGGTGGCCGCGGCGAGGATGACTCCGACATAGGTGACGCCCATGATCTGGCTTTGCAGGGTGCTCAGGGGAACCACCACCATATCGTCCTGGTTCATTCCCATGGGAGATTGTCCCTTGGAAGAGAGAATCCCGATGATACGGAAGGGGGCATGGTTGATCTGGACGAACTTTCCGATGGGGTTGGACAGTCCGAAGAGGCGAGAGGCCACAATGCGCCCGAGGACGGCCACCCGGGCCATTCCCCGCTCCTCCTGGTCCCCAAAGAATCCCCCCCGGGCCAGTCGCCAGTCTCTCACTGGAAGGTAGCTTGGCTCCGCGCCCAGAATGACGGTCGACCAGTTGGCATGGGGACTTTGGACTTGGGCGGCGGTACGAAGGGCTCCCGAGGCGTTCCAGATATCGGGACATTGGGTCCGGATCGCCTGGGCATCCTCCGCCGTCAAGGTGGTGTCGGTGCCCCCTCCGACCTGGGCTCCGGAGTCGGTGACACTTCCGGGGATCACCACGAGGAGATTCGGCCCGAGGCTCTGGATGCTTTGCAGCACAAGGGCCTTGGCTCCTGAGGCGATGCCGGTAAGGACCACAACCGAGAGAACGCCAATAAGAATGCCAAGCGAGGTCAGAATCGACCGGTAGGGGTTTTTGAGAAGGGAGCGGATCCCAAGGAGGATAAGTGTCACGGAGAGGCTTCCAGTCTTCCGTCCCGGACACGGACAGTCCGGCTCAGGTGTTGCGCGATTTCCATATCGTGGGTCACCAGGACAAGCGTTGTCCTGAATCGATCGCGGAGAGAGAGCAGAAGGTCAAGAATGGTGGCGCTGGAGCGGCTGTCGAGATTGCCGGTGGGCTCGTCGGCGAGCATCAGGCCTGGAGAACCGGCCATGGCCCGGGCAATGGCGACCCGCTGTTGTTGTCCCCCCGATAGCTGGGACGAGGTGTGGCGTTCCCGGTCACCCATGCCAACGGAGGCCAGGAGTTCTCGGGCACGATCCCGGCGTTCCCGAGCGGATAGGCCCCGGTAGAGAAGGGGCATTTCAACATTTTCGAGAGCCGAGGTCCGGGGGATCAGCTGGAAATTCTGAAAGATGAATCCGATGGAGCGATTGCGAAGGACGGCCCGCTCGGTGGGGGTGAGAGTATCGACCCGACGGCCTTCGAGGTAAATCTCACCGCTGGTAGGCCGGTCGAGGAGACCCATGAGGTGGAGAAGTGTGGATTTTCCCGATCCGGAGCTTCCAACAATCGCGACGGACTCTCCCCCGCTGATGGCCAGGGAAATTCCCCGAAGGGCTGGGAGTTCTTCTCCCGAGACGGAATAGATCTTTGTGACGGCCTCGAGTTGGACTGCGATCCCGGGGCCGTCGCTATGTGTCATGGGCGCTGAAGGTTCCGTTTTAGCGGGTTTTTTTAACGAGATGGCTCTTTTTCGAGTTGTAAAGGCGGATGGACTCCTCGATCACCTTTTTGGCCTCAGCATTGCCGAGAACATCACTCACGGTCACCTGCTTGTTCTCAAGGGTTTTGTAGTCCTTGAGAAACTGGGTAAGCTCGCGGACGCGATGGGGAATGATGTCTTCGATATGCCGGTACTGACCCCACTCCGGATCTTTGATGAGGACGGCGACAATCTTGTCATCCTTTTCTCCCCCGTCTTCCATATTGATCAGTCCGATGGGACGAATGGAGACGATGGAGCTGGACTGGAGGGGTTCTGATGAGAGCACAAAGACGTCGAGGGGATCGTTATCCTCGCAATAGGTTTGGGGAATGAGGCCATAATTGGCCGGATAATAGACGGCACTGTGAAGAATCCGGTCCACACGGATAAGGCCGGTCTCCTTGTCGAGCTCGTACTTGACCCGGGAGCGGGCGGGGATTTCGATAAGGGCCTGGATTTCGTGGGGGGCATTGTCGCCCAGGGACAGGTCGTGCCAGGGATTGAACATGCAGTCCTCCGATGTTGGCTGCGGATGGGGTCAAAAATCTCGACAAGAAGTCATGGTCCGATGGAAAAAGTATAACACTCTCGCCCGAGAGGGGGAAAGGGGGCGAAGGGGGGAGGGAAATTTCTCCTCCCTTGAGGGATTCCAAGGTGAGATTCAAAACTGATTCATCGATATCCCGGGTTGTCGGGGAAATCATGGGCGGACTCCGAATCTTCTTATCGAGTCAAAAGCTGGAGGTACCGCCCTTTTTGACTGGGGGGATCCCCGGTCATCTTCACCTGTCGCATGTTCTTCGGTATACTTTAAGAGAACACCTTTGTGAAATGATGATTCGGTCGATCCTTGCACCGCGAAGTCGTGCAAAGAGCTCACCCTGCCTTTCGGAAATCCCCTTGAGGATAAGGAGTCTTCTCAAAAGGCGGGAGTCAGCAGGGATAATGCGAACAAATTCGAGAGGAGTCACTCATGATCAATGCATTCGGCTATGCCGCCAAGGCGCCAAAGTCTCCCCTTGCTCCCTATGAGTTCACGCGTCGGGACCCGAGGCCGGGCGATGTTGTGATCGAGATTCTCTATGCCGGTATCTGTCACTCCGACATCCATCAGGTTCGGGATGAATGGGGAGGAGCGGCCTTTCCCATGGTTCCGGGCCATGAGATTGCCGGAAAGGTGACCGCAGTGGGTTCTGATGTGACCCGATTCGCTCCGGGAGACCTCGTCGGGGTTGGATGCATGGTTGACTCCTGTCATTCCTGTCCTTCTTGTCATGAGGGGCTTGAACAATTTTGTGACCATGGTCCTGTCTGGACCTACAACTCGGTGGAGAGAGACGGAAAAACCCGAACACAGGGCGGATACTCCAACGTTATTGTCGTCCGGGAGGACTTTGTCCTGAAGCTTCCTAAGGGACTTCCCCTTTCCCATGTGGCGCCTCTTCTTTGCGCAGGCATTACCACCTACTCCCCCCTCTCCCGTTTTGGGGTGGGGCCCGGGCAGGAGGTCGGAGTCGTGGGCCTCGGGGGGCTTGGCCATATGGCCATCAAGTTCGCCCGGGCCATGGGCGCCCGCGTCACGGTTTTCAGCACCTCTCCGACAAAGGAAAAAGATGCCGCCAACCTGGGGGCCCACGATTTTGTCCTGACACGAAAAGAAGGATGGGGGTCTGGTGTTGCCGGCCGCTTCGACCTCATTCTTGACGCTGTTTCCGGTGATCATGATCTGGGCCCCTACCTCGGAGCCCTCCGCCGTGATGGGAATCTGGTGCTCCTTGGAGCTCCGGAGAAGCCTCTTTCTGTGCACTCCTTCCTGCTCATTTCTCGTCGACGAAATCTGACGGCCTCTCTCATCGGAGGTATCAGGGAAACACAGGAGATGCTCGACTATTGTGGGGAGCATGGGATTGTTTCGGACGTCGAGGTTATTCCGGTGGAAATGGTCAATGAGGCCTATGAAAGGACGCTGGCGGGAGATGTCCGCTACCGCTTTGTTATCGATGGAGCGACAATCAAGCCATAGCAAGCACGATGATGATAGGGGAGTGAACGCACAGAAGGTGTTATGCCTCACGTGATGGCAATTGACAAGGACACTGAAAGTTAGGAGGCCAAAAGGATATGGGTGAGTGGATTGAACGGGGTTTGGCATTCAAGGAATTTCCCGCCGGGGAGAAGAAGGTTCCGGGAATCATCCTACTGATGGAGGCCTTTGGAGTCAACGAGCATTTTCGTCGTCTGGCCGGCAGGCTGGCGGGATGGGGATATGCGGTTCTCGTTCCCGACCTTTATCGACGCTTTCCCGAAGAGCGGCGTGTCGTGGCTTATTCCGATCGGGAGACCGCCATGGGAAATCTCTCCCGACTTAGGGACGAGGAGGCCAAGGAGGATATCTCGCGATGCCTCGACATCCTCAGAAGTGATCCCCGAGTCGATCGTGATCGGATTGGGGTGGTCGGTTTCTGTATGGGAGGACGATTGGCCTTTCTATCGGCAGGATGGTTCGGGGAGAAGATCAAGGCAGCTGTTCCGTTCTACGGAGGCGGGATCGGAGCTCCCAAGGGGCTCTTCCCTGGGCATACGGAGGTGCCCCTTTCGCTGGTTTCTGCGATCCGGGCGGACCTTCTTCTCTTTTATGGGGGGAAGGATGACTTTATTCCTGAAGAAGAACGCAAGGCTGTCGCCGGAGCCCTTTCCTCTGCCAATCGTTCGTTCCAGATGGAGACCTTTCCCGAGGCAGGCCATGGATTCTTCTGCGAAGATCGCTCCTCCTACCATAAAGAGTCGGCAGATCGCGCGGACAGGCTTCTTCGGGAATTCCTTGAGCGTCACCTCAAGTCTGCTCCTTCACGAAACGGGTAGCTTGTCCGATAAGTTAAACGGAAGGAAAGAAAACATTGCCCCCCGGGCCGGAGTTTTTCCACGGGGGCGAAGGAAACGGGTTCCGGGGGGTCTGTGCGATGGCTGAAAATATTCTGTCCCAGGATGAAGTCAATGCCCTGTTGAGGGGGATTGTCGAGGGGGACGTTGAGACCAACAAGCCGGAGGCTACGGAAGAGGCAGGCAAGAAAACCCGCGAGTATAATCTTGCAAGCCAGGAGCGGGTTATCCGGGGTCGCATGCCTACCCTTGAAATTGTCAACGAACGGTTTGCCCGCTTCTTTCAGATTACCCTCTCCTCGACACTGAGAAAGGCCGTCGAGTTTTCCCCAGTCTCCACCGAGATGATCAAGTTCGGGGAGTTCATCAAGAAGATCCCTCTTCCCTCAAACATCAATATTCTTCGCCTTGAGCCGATGAAACGAAACTTTCTTCTTATCATCGATGCCCGGATGGTCTATCTTTTGGTGGATCATCTCTTTGGCGGGGTGGGGCGAGGACATGTCAAGGTTGAGGGACGAGACTTTTCCCCCATTGAAAACAGGATTACCCGGAATATCCTCAACCAGGCCATCGGGGACTTCGAAAAGGCTTGGGCTCCCGTCCATCATGTCGGGGTTTCCTATATCCGCTCGGAAATCAATCCGCAATTTTCTGCCATCGTGAGTCCTACCGAAATGGTCATTGCTTTGACCTACAGGCTCGATATCGATGGCCAGGGACGCCCTGTTTACATATGTATCCCTTATTCCACAATTGAGCCGATCAAGGAGAAACTTTATACCGGTTTTCAGAGCGACCAGTACGAGGTCGATCATCGCTGGATTCTCCGTCTGCGACAACAGATTGACAGTGTTCCGATCAAGATTGTTGCCGAACTCGGAACGACGAAGGCGCGTCTCTCCGAAGTCATGGCCTGGAAGCCCGGAGACTTGATCACACTTGACCAGTATGTGGATGATCCGATCAAGATTACTGTGGAGAAAGCTCTCCGCTTCAAGGGGCGACCAGGAGTTTACCGGTCCTCTCGCGCGGTGAGAATCGAGGAGAGGGTTTTTCCGGATCTGACGGACGTCAAGCGAGGAGATGAAGAAGAGGAAGGGTGAATTCGGAGCCGACGGGTTGGGATTCTTTGAGGGGGTCTATGGGTGTGAGATCGTTAAAATATGGTGCGCCCGGCTGGAATCGAACCAGCGACCCACAGCTTAGAAGGCTGTTGCTCTATCCGACTGAGCTACGAGCGCGTTGAGATGAAAAAGAGAAAAGGGACGAGAGAGAGAGCCTGACAGGAGTTCTCTCGTCGCCCCTTCATGAGGAAAGCGTGGCCAAAGGTCAGTGGCACATGACAAAGCTGAAGGCATGGCGAACAGGATGAACCATGTCATGAACCATCGGGAGGGGGGCAAAAAGAATCAAGTAAAGTGTCGCAGGGATCCAGACAAAGGCTCCCACAACAAGTGCCAGCTCTTTCCACTTTGTGCCATTAGCCAGAACGTCAGTTCCGGTGGCAATCTCTTCTGATTTCATCAAATCCACTCGATGCATCATTAATCTCCCTTTTATCTGCTTTATCGACGTTCAGCCACTGACTCTGTCAGCCGTGTGGATGGTCAAGAGCTCTTGTTCATTCCCCATGATCCCATCTCGACCGGTTCGCCGTCCTGGCAGCCTCTGTCGAGAGGTGTTGAATCCTTTGATTCAACTGGCACGACATAGCCTCTCGAAATCAAGTAGTTTTCCACTTCTTCCCCGCTCACGTCCGCAAGCATCACTCCATCGATCTCCACGCAGGGAGAGAGGCGTTGGCCCGACTTCCGGACCATTTCACTGTAGGCTTCGGGATCACCGATGATATTGATGTCATTGTAGGGGAGCGAGTATTTGGTGAAGACTGCACGAACTCCTCGACTCCATCCGCAGCTGGGCTTAAGATAGGCCTTGATCGTGATATTTTTATTGATTTCCATGTCGTCCTCCGGGAAAATCGGCCTCTAACCGATAAGGCAAAATGCTTTTGACAGAGTGTTATTGTATCCGAAGAGAGCCGGTGGCTTCAAGGTCAGAAAGAAAAACGGGAGGGTCTAATTCCAAAAAGCCACTGAGCGAAGGGACAAGGAACCATATCGGAACATATCCACGGGAAAGGACACCTGAAATCTCTCCCCCGCCGCTCCCATTGCCACGAATAAAGGGGCGAAATGTTCAATGGTTGGATGGGCGAGGGAGGCGTTTGGAGCGTCCTTTGTAAAGTTTAGAAGAGAGGAGATGTTCGCGGCCTCAAGCTTTTGGACGACCCACTGGTCAAATTCCTGGGCCCATGTCGACACAGCGTGATTCTCTTCGGACCTAAGGGCTCCTAGGTTGTGGGTCAGTCCACCACTGCCCACGACAAGAATCCCCTCGTCCATGAGGGGGGCTAGGGTCTGGCCAAGCGCATAAAGATGAGCAGGGTCTGTTTCCGGAAGGGAGAGGCCAAGAACCGGAATATCAGCCTGCGGAAGAAGTCCGATCAGTGGTACCCACATCCCATGATCGAGGCCGCGGGAGGGGGCGGGAGTGACCTGCCCGATCCCCGGGAGCTTTTGTAGAATCGGGAGGAGATCCTTCCCGGGAGGAGCAGGATACCGAATGCGATAAAGTCTTTCAGGGAATCCCCAAAAATCATAAATCAAGGGAGAGGGGAGAAGGGGACCTGCAAAAAGTCCTCTTTCGACCCAATGGGCAGAGAGGATGATGATACCTCGGAAATCTTTAAGCTTCTCCCTGAAGTTTTTCAAAGCACTCATCCAGTCTTCATCGTCGAGAGAGAGGGGGGCACCGTGGGAGACAAAAAGCGATCGTAGCCTCATGAGCTGGCGTTTCCTTCAAGCCAGGCCTCAAGGGCGAGAAGGGTCATTGCAAAATCGGCGATACAGGCATTTTTTTCGGGAACATTATCGGAGAGGGCCATCCTGAGAACGTCCGGTGTCAGAAAGGGGCGGGGGAGAAGGAGTTTCTGTAACATGGCCGACGCCATCATGATGGGGACAGGGGCTCCCAGAATGGGAGCTTTGAGGTGGCGAGAGGTTTTTATGGCCTCCATCATCTGCCGGTAGGTATAAATACGGGGCCCCCCGGCTTCATAGATCTTGCCCAAGGTTTCTTCTCGCTCTGCAATCATCACGCACAGTCTTGCAAGATCTCCTGCAAAAATGGGCTGGACTCGGGCTGTTCCCGGTCCGATCATCGGGAGGACATGGACGAGTCTGGCAATGGCGAGAAATTGATTGATTGACCGATCCCCCTTTCCGAAAACCAGGGAGGGGCGCACGATGGTATAGGGATGGTGGCTCTTGCGGAGAGCGTCCTCTCCTCGGGCCTTTGTTCGGTGATAGGCGCTGGGCGCGTTGGGAGCCGTTCCCACGGCACTTATGTGGACAATTCTTCGCAGGGATTGCTGATCCAACGCAGACAATGTATTGACGATGCCCTGATGATGAACCATCTCATAGGACTGATCTCGGGTTTCAGCAAGAATTCCTGGAAGATACCATATGATATTGGCGCGAGAAAGTCCTTCTTTCAGCCCGTTTCCTGAGACGGCATCTGCCGGGTAAAATTCCGTCTCAGGAGGGAGCGAGTCAGGATGATTCCTGGCAAGGAGACGGACACGAGCCTGTCCCGTTGTCCTGAGGGCATCGGCCAGGTAGCGTCCAACAAATCCCGTGCCGCCGATAATTGCATGAACTTGTGAAGTGGGTTCACTCATGATCAACTCCTTCTCCCTATGACCTTGATTTGATTGCCCCTTAACGGTTCGCCAAAAAAGAAGAACGGAGAAGTCCTAGGCCGTGGCCCCGTTTACATTGATCCGAGAGAGGATTTCTCGAGATTTATTCAATGCGGACTGAAAAAAGGAGAGATCTGACTCCCGGTTCCACCATCCGAGCGATAGTAGAATGGATCCTTGTGCCTGACGTGCAGGATAACCTAGAGCGGTCAGAACATGGGACACTGTCAGGGATTGGGCCGAACAGCTGGCCCCGGTTCCAACTTCTACCCCTTCACGGTCGAGCAATGACAGGAGCGCCTGGCCATCAACTTCAGGGACAAGGAGGTTCAGAATTCCTGGTCGTCTTGGGGCCTGAAGAGACGCAATCTTCACATCCGGATGTTCTTTCCGGATGGCTGAAAGAAAGAGGTGATCTAGGTGTTCAAGCCGTTGGCGATCTGTCGAGAGAGATTCTTTCTCCTGTCGGAGAGCTTGGGCAAACCCTGCCGCGAGAAAGACCGGCTGGCTCCCTGCACGACGTCCGTCTTCCTGGGCCCCTCCCAGAAGCCAGGGGTTGATCCGGATCCCCCGGCGAATTAGAAGTGCCGCAATTCCTGCTGGGCCTCCGGAGATGGCGGAGGATAAAGACATCAGGTCGGGTCCATTATGGCTTAAGGAGAGCGGCTCCCAACCTTGGGCCGCCAAGGAGTCACTATGGAGAATCCCTCCTCTTTCCCTGACGATTTCGGCGACCTCCTCCAGGGGTTGGATGAGACCGGTCTCGGGGTTCACGCGCTGGAGAGAGACCAGTGTTCTCCCTCCCGGCCATTCTTTTTTGAGTGCATCGGTGTCGACCATGCCGTGAGGGGTCAGTGGCAGAGGTTGTATTTTCGCGCCGGTCTCCCGGGAGAGGGCTTCTGCGCTTCGGAGAACGGAGCTGTGTTCAAGAGGGGAGACCAAAACATGATCCGGTGAAGTGTTTCCTGGAAAGCGAACTCCCCGTATGGCCCATACATTCGCTTCTGTGACGGAGGAGACAAAGATCACTTCTTCCGGTCGGCTATGCGCATACCGTGCGACTTCCTCCCGATACCCCTCAAGGCGTTCAGCCTTTTTAAGGCCCCTGCGGGTTCGTGCGGTGGGGACAACGGTATCCTCAAGCTCTTTATTCATGGCCTCCCGGACTCCCGGTCGGAAAAACGGCATTGTGTCCACATGGAGATGGATCATGGTATGTCCCTTGATGTTGTTGAGTGTTTCGGTTCGCTTCCCCGAGAGGGTTGCCGGACCTGTTCTCAAAATTCCTAAGAAATGACAATTTCGTCTGTCTTTTTTCTCCGGGCTTCTGTTGGCCATGGTTCTATGATAGCATGAGGGTGACCGGTTGGTTGCCATAGACACAGAAGGGGTTTGTATTTTTGGTTGTCCGGGAGGCTTGTTGTCGTCTCGGATCCTTCCTTTAATAATATATACCCAAGAAGAATCACCCGAGGGAATCCTTGCCAATGGCACATGATGATCTTATCAAATCCATTTTGATCGACACCAAGACTGTGGCTGTTGTCGGGATTTCCGACAAGCTCGGTCGTCCAAGCCTCACCGTCGCCAGCTATCTTAAGGACCATGGGTTCGATGTCCTTCCTGTTAATCCCAATTTGACGTCAGTGGCGCATGTCCCCTGCTATCCCGATCTTAAGAGCCTGCCTGTGACTCCTGACCTTGTGGTGATCTTTCGAAAAGCTTCCGATATCCCGGATGTTGTGCGGGAAGCGGTGGCAACTGCGGTGCCCCGTGTGTGGATTCAGGAAGGGATTGTCAGTGAGGAAGGCTATCGTATGGCAGAGATCGCTGGAATGGCGGTCATTATGGATAAATGCATCATGAAAGAACATGCTCGCCTCACCCGGGAAGGTCACTTGAAGAAGGAGCATCACTAAAGGTCCTCTCTGGTTCATTCTTCCTCCATGGATTGCTCCAAAACTTTTCCCATGCTATAGTACACAGGTTTTTCCGCAATGAAGGAATATTTTCTTCCCCAGGGCGATGTAGCTCAGTCGGCAGAGCAGGTGAATCATAATCACTCGGTCGGGGGTTCGAATCCCTCCATCGCCACCA
>JBMFWG010000012.1:0-46012 GCA_049965515.1 Leptospirillia bacterium | reverse complement strand
TATGAGTCAACAGTCATGCCTTAAAATAGTTACTTGCAAGATTATTTTTGGTCCTAAAATTTGTCGCTCACCCCTCCTCCTTCGTCCCCACCCGCACGATCTCCAGAGACCCCAAGTCGGACAGAGGCCCCTCGAACGGTCCCGCCATCGTCTGCCACAGGGGATCTCCCTCTTTCGGAGCATTCCATGCCGGAACCGTCCTTTGCGAGGGGGGAAGAACCACCTCCCCCTTCTCTTCGAGCGTATTCAGAAGAAGCCGGGCGCTCATCTCCTTGGGCTTGCCGTTCGCTCCCCTCCATCCCAAGATCTCGCAGACCTTCCGCGCCAGGGCGCTTCGCGAAACGGCAGAGGCCGCCTCTGTCCGGATCGTCTCGAGAGTCGATGTGTCAAGGGTCTGGCCGAAAATTTTCATGCAGACAGACTACAGGAAAAATCTGCCGGTGTCCACACCCGACTTATGGGACAAGGTCAGCCCTCTACCGGGCCAAGCGCGCGGGAGGGAACACGGTGGTGGTCGACGGGGAGGAGAGTTTCGCGCTTTCGTGAGTGATTGTTGGACGAGGCCTTCGTCTCCCGGTTAAAATGAAGGTCCGGGGCCGTCCGGGGAGTGGAAATCTCCCGGGTAGCCGTCCGGAGAACCCCGGGAGAGAACAATGCCGAATCGCCTGAAAGATGAGACCAGCCCCTATCTTCGCCAGCATGCCGACAACCCCGTCGACTGGTATCCCTGGGGAGAGGAGGCCTGGGCAGAGTCCGCTCGAAGCGGTCGCCCCGTCCTCCTCTCCATCGGATATGCCGCCTGCCACTGGTGCCATGTCATGGCCCACGAGTCCTTCGAGGATCCCGAGACGGCCGGGCAGATGAATCGGGACTTCGTCAACATCAAGGTCGACCGGGAAGAGCGTCCCGACCTTGATCTGATCTACCAGACCGCCCATCAGATTCTCGCCCGGCGGGGTGGGGGCTGGCCTCTGACCGTTTTTCTGACCTCCCGGAAGGTCCCCTTTGCGGCCGGGACCTATTTTCCCCGGACCTCCCGTTTCGGACTTCCCGGCTTTACCGAGGTGCTCGGGCGTATCCGGGGCTTTTACGACGAGCACAAGGCCGAGCTCGAAAGCCCCGACAACCGCCAGGTGGTCGATGTCCTGGAAAGCCTTTCTCCCCGGAGACGGGGGGAAGCCTCCCTGTCTCCGGCTCCCGTCGCCTCCTTCCTCGCCCATCTTCGGCAGGTCTTCGATCCCGACTTTGGGGGCTTCGGCGGAGCTCCGAAGTTTCCCCACTCCCAGGGACTGTCATTTCTGCTTGACTCCTCCGAAGTCTCCGACCGGGAGATGGCCTTTCTGACCCTTCGCAAGATGGCCCGGGGGGGACTCTTCGACCAGATTGGCGGCGGCTTTGCCCGCTATAGCGTCGACGATCGATGGGAGATTCCCCATTTCGAAAAGATGCTCTACGACAACGGACCTCTTCTGGGGCTCTATGCCCGGGCCCATGTCATGACCGGCGATCCGTTTTTCCGGGAAGTGGCCGAGCGAACAGCCCTTTGGGCCCAGAGAGAGATGCGGTCCCCGGAGGGGATGTATTTTTCCTCGCTCGATGCCGACTCGGAGGGCGAGGAGGGCCGGTTTTACCGGTGGAGCCGGCACGAGGTCGAGGAGTCTCTTTCCGGCCGGGAGAGGGAGGCGGCCCTGGCCTGTCTGGGCTTCGACCGTCCCCCGAATTTTGAGGGCCACCACTGGCATGCCGTCCTTTCGCGAACTCCGGAGGAGTGGGCCCGCGAGGAGGGGCTTTCTCCCGTGGAGGCTTCCCAAGCCCTTCGGGGAGCCCGGGAGAGGCTCTTTCAGATTCGCTCCACCCGTGTACGTCCGGGGCTTGACGACAAGATCCTGACATCCTGGAACGCGCTTTGGGCGAAGGGGTTGCTCGAAGCGGGGCGCCATCTGGACCGGGAAGACTGGAGGCAGGAGGGCCGGGAGATTCTTGGGGCGATCCGTCGACATATGTGGCACGAGGGACGTCTTCTCGCCGTCCGGGCCGGGGGAAAGAGCCGCCTCGGTGCCTATCTTGACGATTATGCCTTTCTTCTTGAAGCGCTTCTTGAGGAGCTTTCCTCTGAGTTCTCGGAGGAAACGCTGGACTTTGCCCTCTCGGTGGCCCGTGCCTTGCAGGAGCTCTTCGAGGATCCGGCCGAGGGAGGCTTCTTCTTTACAGCCCGGGACCATGAAGCTCTTCCGGTACGGACAAAGCCGGGCCACGACCAGTCCCTTCCCTCGGGGAACGGCTCGGCCGCCCGGGGACTTCTGAGGCTGGGCTCCCTTCTGGGGGAGCCGGGCTTCCTCGAGTCGGCCTCCCGGACACTCGAACTCTTTTCAGGGGTCTTTAACGACCATCCCGAAGGGTTTGACACGCTGCTGTCAGCCCTGTCGCTTTGGAATGCCGGCGCTCCAGTGGCCATTCTCTGGGGATCGGAGTCGGAAAAATGGCAACGGCAGATCGCTCTTGATGCCCCCTGGGTCTGGACGGTCCGGGCGAAGGAAGGAGTGGGGGTTCGGGAAAAATCTCCTCCCCCGTCGGGAGTGACTCGGGGAACTCTTTGCGGGAGCTTCGGGTGCCTCCTGCCGGTCGACAACGATCTTGCGAAGTTTTTCAAAGGAGTCTTAGAACATGCTCCAAAGTAGCGAAACTCCGGAGGCCGTGGTTGTCGAGACCGGATCCGATCCTGTCCTGGCCGTAATCTGGCTTCATGGCCTCGGAGCCGATGGTCACGACTTCGAGGGGATCGTTTCGGAGATGGATCTTCCGGAGAAACCGATCCGGTTTGTCTTCCCCCATGCCCCGGTGATCCGGGTGAGGGTCAACGGAGGCATCCCTATGCGCGCCTGGTACGATATCTCCCATCCAGAGATCGCCCGTGATCCGGACGTGGAGGGAATGAGGAGTTCGGTAGCCGAGGTGGAAAGGTTTGCCAGCCGGGAGATCTCCCGGGGAATTTCCCGGGAGCGAATTGTTCTGGCAGGGTTTTCCCAGGGAGGGGTCATCGCCCTCCTTTCGACCTTTTCCACCGGGCTTCGGTATGCCGGGGTCCTGGCCCTGTCTACCTACCTTCCCTCTTCACCGGCCCTCGGGCTTGCCGATAGTCCGACCCCCCTTCTGATGATCCACGGAACCGAAGATCCGGTCGTTCCCTACCGCGTCGGCAAGAGCAGCTTCGAGCGCATTGTGGCCTTGGGCGGCGGGGGAGAGCGACGCTGGATCGATTATCGGATGGGACATTCTGTTTGTCTTCCTGAAATAGCCGAGATCTCCTCCTGGCTGAGGAGACTCACGGAAGGGCTCTCCTAAAACAGAGCATCACTCCGGTTTTTTCGCCCCGGCACTTCTCCGGGAATCCATCACTGACATTCTCCCCTTTGGTCCTTAGGGAGATGGCCGAAGCTCCCTCACTTTCTGTTTAATAAAAGTAAACAAAAATTATCATTTATTTTATTACTCTTTACCTGAAAAATCTTGGTGTTTGTTTTTTTTAAATCTTTCGCCGTGCTACGATGGACTATTGTCCCATCGTCTTACAGATCGGCCAGAGCCCCAAGATACAGGAGAGGAAACGCCGTGCTCGATTCACGGGAAATCAACCGGATTATCCTGGCTGTGAGGGAGTTTGGTGACCTTCTGGAGAAGATGTCTCTGGTGGTCGATCGACTCCGGGCCACCCGTGAGGAATGGAATGTTCTCCTCGACGGAAGGGACCGGCTTCGGGAGGATTCCGGGCGGCTCTCCCGGGAGATTGCGGGATTCAAGGAGGACTTTCAGATTCTCCATATCCGGGAAACCCGCTGGCGGAATGCCGTGGGAGACCTCAACCTCGATCTTCCCTTTCTTGTGGACGAGTTTCGGACGATTCTCTCCCGACATGGCCAGCGCCCGCGCTGATGTCTCCGGCTGTTGTCGAGACTTGACTCATCCCCTGGTCAGGCAGGCTGAGTTCGTGGCTTCGGGTCAGAATTCTGGTGTCATTTCCCCTCCTCTTTGCTACACTAGTCGCCAGAGCCGGAGCTGACCCGATGGTCAGGCTGACAGGATCACAGGGTGTGGAAGTTCCTGGGAGACTCTTCTCTTGATTGGCGGATGGTATCCATTGAAAAAGTTCTGGGGAGTTTTCGGAAGTTTCTATGCGAACTCGATGGTTCTTGTTTTTTTTCTTGGAACATCAATGGCCCTGGCCGCTCCTTCTCTTCCCCCGTCTCTTCCACAGCTCGTCTCGCTTGTCGTCCGAGGCTCCACGGCCACTCTTGTTTTTAGGGTCCCCCCCCACCCTTCCGGTGTGTTTTTCTACCTGTCCCTCGATGGGGACAGGCTCCTGGAGAGACGGATCGTTCCCGACTCCCCCCTTTCCCTTTGCGTCAGCCATCTCTCCCCCGGTCCCCACCGTCTGGGCTACCAGACGGCCCGGAAGGACCACATTGTGCTGATCGACCCGGTGATTATCCCTGTGACCGTTCCCGGGGGGAGCCCGACCGAGTGTTCCACCACGAGGTCGGGGAGGAAAAGGGGCTAGCCCGGGATGTCCGTTCGTCCCCTTGTCTCCCATCTTGACCCTCTTCTGCGGACTCCGTCGGAGCCTGTCGACCCCCGTGCCCCGGAGGTGAGGCAAGTTGTCCAGGATCTCTTTGACACGTTGGCGACCCAGAAGGGAGTGGCGATGGCAGCGCCCCAGATCGGGGTCTCCATGCGTCTCTTTGTTTTCGACCTCAAGCGCCCCCGGGAGAAGGGAGGACCTCCGACCCGGGGACTTTTGATCAATCCCGCCATCGAGCGGCGATTGGGCTCCGTCGCGGTCATCGAAGGATGTCTCTCTTTTCCGGGTCTTGACCTGTCGATCCGGCGTCCGGAGGGGGTGGTGGTGAGCGGATATGATCTCGACGGCAAGAAAGTCGTTCTCGAGGGAGGAGGGCTTTTTGCCCGAATGGTGGAACATGAGACAGACCATCTCGACGGCCGTCTTCTGCCGGATCGTCAGAATGCCCTGGCGGCCCTTCTTTCATACTGGAGGAGAAAGAGATGGGAAGAGCGGGTGAGGAGGATCCGTGACAGTTGACGTCCATTCTCTCCGAACGGTTTTCATGGGGAGCCCCGACTTTGCCGTTCCTTTTCTTGAGGCTCTGGTTCGCGGCGGATTCGATGTCCGGGGGGTCGTGACCCAGCCGGATCGTCCCCGGGGACGGGGTCAGGAGGTGAACCCCGTCCCCGTGAAGGTGTGGGCACTGAACCACGAAATACCTGCCGTCTCGCCCCTGTCCCTTCGGGATCCGGTGGGCCGTGAGTTCCTTGAGCGCTGGGATCCGGAGCTGATCGTCGTTGTGGCTTATGGTAAAATATTACCGATTGAGGTGCTGAATTTTCCGGCTCGCGGGTGCGTGAATGTCCATGCCTCCCTTCTTCCGGCTTACCGGGGAGCCTCTCCCATTGTCTGGGCGATCAAAAATGGGGAAACCCTGACAGGCTTGTCCCTGATGTGCCTAGACCGCGGGATGGATACCGGACCAGTCTTCGCAAAACGAGAGATTCCAGTCGACAAGCGGGAGACAACACGCACTCTCACCGCCAAGATGATGGAGCAGGGTCCGGATTTTATGCTTGAAGGGCTTCGAGGATACCTGAAAGGGGATCTCGTTCCCGTTCCCCAACCACCTGAAGGAACTGTAGCCCCCCTTCTTTCGAAGGAGGACGGGCGAATCCCGTTTTCCGGCTCGGCCGCCGTGGTCGATTGTCATGTCAGGGCCATGAACCCTTGGCCCGGGGCCTTCTTCTCGTCTTCCATCGGGACGGTGAAGGTGGGGGAGGGGAGTGTCCTTGACATAAAGGCCACAGCGCCTCCGGGGACCGTGCTCTCCCTGTCTCCGGAAGGGATCGATGTGGCATGCGGCGAGGGGGTTTTCCGGATTTTGGCCCTCCAGAGGGAGGGAGGCCGGATGATCCCGGTCCGAGAGTTTGTTTCCGGCCGGATTTTCAAGGCCGGCGAGCTTTTTTTCTGAAGGATTTTTGGACCATCCGGGAAGGGGGCGGGTCGGATGCCAGTGCCGGCCGGTGTCAGGATCCCCGACCGGCTGTGTTCTTTTTGCGGCAGTCCGGAGGGAGTTCCCTCCGGACATTCCAAGGAGTCGTTTCGTCCATGTTGAACTCGTTCAAGACCGTTGTTCTTCTAGGGCTTCTGACAGGGTTTCTCCTGGTGATCGGCAAGCATTTCGGCGGAAATGCAGGGATGATGATGGCCCTCATTTTTTCCCTCGGAATGAACTTCTTTTCCTGGTGGTACTCCGACAAGATCGTCCTGTCGATGTATGGGGCCCGGGAGGTCGGAGAGGAGGTCGGGAACCCCCGTATCCGGGAAATCCAGGCCATGCTGGCCGCTCTTGCCCGTCGGGGAGGAATTCCCGTGCCGAAGCTTTATATCGTTGACGACCCCTCTCCCAATGCCTTTGCCACCGGTCGCGACCCGAACCATGCCGCCGTGGCAGTGACCACGGGTATTATGGATCTGATGACCACGGAAGAGCTCTCGGGGGTTCTGGGCCATGAGCTGACTCATGTCATCCACCGGGATACGCTGATCTCCACCGTGGCCGCTTCCCTGGCGGGGGCGGTGACCATGCTCGCCAATATGGCCCAGTGGGCAACTCTTTTCGGCGGCCGGGAGCGCGAAGAGCGCGAAGGTGGGGGCTGGGGAGATCTTCTGATGGTCTTTCTCGCGCCTGTGGCCGGGATGCTTGTCCAGATGGCAATTTCACGATCCCGGGAGTTTGCCGCCGATGCCGGAGGGGCCAATCTGTGCGGGAATCCTCTTTTTTTGGCCCGGGCGCTGGCCAAACTCGAACGGGGGGTGGAGGCGGTTCCCATGAATGCCAATCCCGCCACATCCCATATGTTCATCCTTGAGCCCTTTCATGCCGGAGGCCTGATGTCTCTCTTTTCGACCCATCCCCCCACCGAAGAGCGTATCCGTCGTCTTGAGATGATGGCCGCATCTAGCTCTCCCCAGCGGAGGCATGCGTTCTAGATGGCCATCTTCCGACACGGTCGCGAACTTCTGATTGCCCCCTCGATCCTTTCGGCCGACTTTCTTCGGCTGGGAGAACAGGTTCGGGAGGCGGCAGAGGCAGGGGCGGATCTCTTCCATCTCGACATGATGGATGGTCATTTCGTCCCGAATCTCACATTCGGCCCCCCGGTTGTGGAAGGCCTTCAAAAGGTGACCGCCCTGCCACTTGAGGCCCACCTGATGGTCCTGAGGCCGGAGATCTACCTTGAAGATCTGGCCTCAGCCAGGATGCACAGGGTCACGGTTCATGCCGAAGCCACGACCCATCTTCATTATGTTCTGGGAAAAATCGGGTCTCTCGGGATGAAGGCGGGAGTGGCACTTTCCCCAGCCACCCCTGTGGGGATGGTCGAAGATGTGCTCGACATGATTGACCTTGTGCTGGTGATGACGGTCAATCCAGGCTTCGGTGGACAGTCCTTTATCCCCCATTCCCTGAAGAAGATTGCGGCCATGAGGGCTCTTCTCGACCGGGCCGGGGCCACCCACGTGCGACTTGAGGTCGATGGAGGGATCAAGGCCGGAAACATTTCCCGGGTGGCCGATTGTGGGGCGGACACATTCGTCATGGGATCGGCTATTTTTGGGGAAAAGCCTTGCGGAACGGTCTTTGGAGAGATTCATCGCGCGCTGGCTTCGGGATGATGATCCACCCATGCGAAGAATAATGAGCCGGAGGCGATTTTCTCTCCGGGAGTCCCGTCATTGTGTTGCATTTTTCTTTCGTGAAGGGTAAGTTGTCTTAATCGCATTCTTTGCTTGATCTTTTTGATCTGGCAGGTGGAGGGACGGGAGTGGACATACGGGAGTCGTCTGACCGCTTCTCCGCTTTGTTTGACAGGTTTCTTGCAAAATTCGTCGACTATCTGGTGGCACTTTCCCTAGAACACGCCGGGTTTCTTCTGGGAAGTTCCTGGCTTGCCTGGTTGGCTGCGACGGCCTATCTCCTTATGGCCGACGGGCTCCCTGGTGGCCGGAGCCTTGGAAAAAGGCTGGCGGGTCTCCGGGTGACAGGCCAGTCCGGGGAGCCGTGTAGTCTCTACCAGTCGACCTTGCGGAACTCTCCTGTCGGATTGGCCTACATTCTTGGACAAATTCCCTGGGTCGGCTGGATTTTTGGCCTGGCGGTCGTCTCCCTGGAAGGACTGCTCCTCGTGGGGATGCGCTCCGACAAGAGATTCGGCGATGATCTGGCGGGAACGGTCGTGAAAAAGGTTGCGGGACGACACCTCGACCCGGGAGTCTCCCCCGGGGCGGATCGTCCGGCCTCCGGCTCAACGGAGTCACAGTCTCCATAAGAACAAAGGAAAATCAATTGGGTCTCATTGCGAATCTTTTCGGTTTCCTCTCACAGGATCTGGCGATTGACCTTGGTACCGCCAATACTCTCGTCTATGTCAGGGAGCAGGGTATTGTCATCAATGAGCCATCCATTGTGGCGATGGACCAGAAGTCCGGAACCGTTCTGGCCATTGGCCGCGAAGCCAAGAAGATGCTCGGTCGGACCCCGGGAAACATCATTGCGGTGCGTCCCGTCAGAAATGGCGTCATCGATAATCCCGATATTGCCCAGCAGATGCTCTCTTACTTTATCAACAAGGTTCACAAGCGTTCGACGTTTGTCAGGCCCAGAATGGTGATTTGTGTTCCGTCCCGGATCTCCCTTGTGGCTCAAAGAGCTGTCAAGGATTCCGCGCGGATGGCAGGCGCCCGGGAGGTCTATCTGATCGAAGAGCCGCTCGCCGCCGCTATTGGTGCAGGGCTTCCCATCATGGAGCCCTCCGGAAACATGGTGATCGACATCGGGGGGGGAACGACCGACGTTGCAGTGATCTCACTAGGAGGAACGGTCTACAGCGAATCCATCAAGGTCGCGGGAGACCAGATGGACGAAGACATCATCAACTATATCAAGAAGCAGCATAATCTTTTGATCGGCGACTCCATGGCCGAACGGATCAAGATGGAAATCGGGTCGGCCTGTCCTCAGAAGGAAGACCACACCATGATCATCAAGGGTCGCGATCTCATCTCGGGCCTGCCGAAAACCCTCCGCATCACCGAGGAGGAAATCCGCAATGCCCTCTCTGACACGATCAACAGTATTGTGGCGATTGTTCAGAAGACCCTTGAAAATACTCCTCCGGAGCTCTCTGCCGACATTATCGACAGAGGGATCGTGCTGACGGGAGGGGGATCGATGCTTCGCGGTCTTGATGTGCGGATAAGGGATGAAATACGCCTGCCGATCATCACGGTTGATGACCCCCTCATCACTGTGGTGACGGGGACCGGCAAGACGCTCGAGGAGCTGGATGTCCTGAGGAAGGTCTCCCTCGGAGACTAGGGCCCAGTGAGATATCTCTCGAAAAGACCCTGGTCCGGGAAGCTGCTGGGAGCTCTCTCGGTTTTTCTTGTTTTTCTTCTTGTCATGGGATTTTATCCCGATCTTTACCAGCGGTGGATTCTCGACCCTCCACTGGAGGTTGTACGCACCCTTCTTTCCGGAGCTACGGGCGTTTCCCGGGGGACTTCCGGTCTGATTGGCCATTATCTGGCTCTCGTGGGAGCGCAAGCCGAGAACGATGATCTGAAAAGGCAGGTTGCGGAGCTCACCCGACAGCTGGCCCAGGAAAAAATCCTGTCCTCAAGATCCCGGGATCTTGAGGCGCTTCTGAACCTGAAAAAACGGATATCCCAATCCGAGATCACGTGCCATGTCTTGGCGACAAGCCCGACCGACTCTCCCCGGACACTTCTCCTTGATTGTGGAAGGAATCAGGGAGTGGCCGTCCGGGATGGAGTGGTGGGCCCTCGGGGAGTTGTTGGGTATGTTGTTCGCGTCTTCGATGTTTTTTCCCAGGTTCTCTGGGTCGAAGATCCGATGTTTGCCCTGGAAGGACGACTGACGGACTCTGGTCAGAAGGGGTTGGTCCGGGGGCGTGGAGCAGGACATTCCCTTTCTCTCCGTTACATTCCGGCTCTGACACATCTGGATAAGGGAAGTGAGGTCGTGACAACGGGAGAGGATGGATATTTCCCTGCGGAAGAGCCCATTGGTTCGGTGGCTTCCCTCGGAGATTCCGGCCGGAATATCTTTCAGTCGGTGCGACTGACTCCGGCCGAAAGAATTGACGATCTCTGGGCTGTTTTTGTTCTTGTCCCGCCCCTGTCCTGGAGTGATCATTCCCTTCTTGGCAAGGAGTCCTCTCGTTGAGCCAACTCCTTCGGGGACTCTCCTTCCTCGTTGTTTTGATGGTTATGCTTTCGCTCATGCATTGGCTTCCTTTTTTCCTCCAGGGTCTGAATCCTGTTCCGGTATTGCTCTTTCTGTTCTTGGAACGAAGGTCATTGACGGAAGCGCTTGTTCTGGGAGGACTGGCAGGAGGGCTTGTATCCCTTGTCTTTCCCGGACCTTCCCTGATAATTCTTATTCGCTATGCTCTGGAAGGGGCCCTGGCATTTCGTCTTCAGACCCCCGGGAGCTTTTCCAGAGCCAAGACTTTAGGTTTTTTTTGGACATTCATGGGGTTTGATCTCGTGTTGGGGCTTCTCTCCCGCCTCCTCCTTGACGAACCTCTTACGATAGACCTCTTGAAGGATTGGTTGGTGATGGACGGGGTCTCTGGTTTCCTGGGGACGCTGCTGCTGTTCCTGTGGCGTTATCCCGGAAAAAACGACAGGCTTCGTCCACGAAAACATCATGGCATTGGACTCCCGCTCCCTTAAAAGAAGTTTACTGGGGACCCCCAGAGCTCGCTTCCGCGGACTCATCCTGCTTTTTTGGGCGGGTCTTTCGGTTGTGGTCATACGGCTTTATGTCGTTGAGGTCATCAAGCATAAGCATTATCTTGCCTTGGCCCAGGAAAACATCATAAAGACAACGCCAATCCCTCCATTGCGAGGAGAGATCACCGACAGAAACGGCGTTGTTCTGGTCCATAACGGACCGGAATTTGCCCTCTTCGAGATTCCCGGAGAGGTTCGCAATCCCCAGGAAGTTCGATGGGTGGCGACCGACCTGGGAATCCCCGTCTCCCGCCTTCTTCGATCCAGCCGCTCCCTCGGATTTGTCCTTCCCTCCCATGTGCCCATTCCTTTGGTCGCCGGCCTTTCGATGGCCCAGGTCGGACGGGTCAATATGGATCTTTACCGCCTTCCCGGATTTTTCATCCAGATTATGCCCAAGCGGATTTACCCGGACAACAATCTTGCCGCCCATCTGCTTGGCTATGTGGGATCCTTCACTCCCGAAGATCTCAAGCGCTCTCTCTATCGCCATCTTCCTCCCGGAACGGGAGTCGGAAAATCCGGCATAGAAAAAGAGTACGATGGGCTGCTTCAGGGGACACCGGGATTGCGGCGGCAACTTGTCAATTCCCGTGGGACCATGATCAAGAGCCTTAGAGAGAATCCCCCGGGAGAGGGACGCTCTCTCCGCCTAACGATCGATGTTCGCCTCCAGTCTGTTGCCGAACGGATGCTGGGAGACAGGAGAGGGGCTGTTGTCGCCCTCGATCCCCGGAACGGAGAGGTGCTGGCCATGGCCAGCCATCCAGCCTACAGCCCGGGGGAGCTCTCGCAGGCGATGAGCACCGCTCGCTGGAGTGCGCTTGTGCATGCGCCGGATCATCCCTTGACGAACAGGGCCACTCAAGGACTCTATCCTCCAGGGTCGGTTTTCAAGATCGTGACAACAATATCAGCCTTGCAGGAAAACAAGCTTGATCCGGACAAGACCTTTCACTGCGGGGGAACCTTTCGCGTGGGGTCGGTGATTTTTCATGACTGGAAAAAGGGGGGACATGGAACTCTTCGTCTCCACCGGGCGATCGAACAGTCATGTGACATTTTTTTCTACACCCTGGGGATGAAGCTGGGTCCGGATGCCATTGCCCGTGTGGCCAGGGATTTTGGACTGGGACAGAAGACAGGGATTGACCTTCCTGCCGAGCTTTCCGGGGTCGTTCCTGATCGGGCCTGGAAGAAGAAGTTTCTCCACGCCCCCTGGTATCCGGGGGAGACCCCCCCCATGGCGATTGGACAGGGATACCTGACGGTAACACCTCTGGAAATGGCCCGCCTCATGGGCGCGGTGGCGATGAATGGCCAGATTTCTTCTCCCCACCTTCGACTTGGCAAGCAGAAGACCACCTTGTCTTCGATCGGTTTCCCTGTGAAGGACTTTTCGATCGTCAAGGCCGATCTCAGGGATGTGGTGGCGGCTCCCCATGGAACAGGACATCCCGTCAACCTTCCCTTCTTTGCCATTGCGGGCAAGACAGGAACGGCCCAGGTCGTGAGCAACCGGGGCCCCAACAAGAATACAAAACGTCCCAAGGCGGATTCCTGGTTTGTTGGCTTTGGCCCCTTCGACTCCCCCCGAATTGTTGTGGCGGTGTTGATTGAGAACGGGGGAGATGGAGGGGATGTGGCCGGACCGGTGGCTCGGGAGGTCTTCCGGATGTACTACGTCATTCACTCCACCGAGCTTTCGTCCCCAGTCGCTCCTCCCGCCCCTCCTCTCAGGGGAGGAGGAGCCCTGTGAAGAACGAGGTTGTCGCCTATATCCTGAAGGTTCATCCCCTCTTTCTCGTGGCGCTGGGAGGGATTTTGGGAATCGATCTCCTGACTCTCTATTCGGTAGCCCCCTACCTTGCGATGAAGCAAGGAATCTGGGAGGTTGTGGGCCTCTTTGTGTCGACAGGGATCCTGATGATTCCTTACACGCTCCTTGTCCGGAACGCCCGGGTCATCTATGGAGTCGTTCTGACCCTCCTTTTTGTGGTGGTTATTTTTGGCCACCAGAGCCATGGAGCAAGACGCTGGATCGGCGTCGGCTGGTTCCAGGTCCAGCCGTCCGAATTCATGATTCTGGCCCTCATATTCTTTCTGACGGCCATCCTGCTTCAGAACGGAAAAGATGTTCCTATGACTCCGGGGCTATTTGCCGGAGGCGCCATTGCCACCCTTCTTCCGGCTTTTTTGATCGCTCGTCAGCCGGATCTCGGGACGGCGGTGGAGCTTACAATCATCTTTTCTGTCTATATTTTTCTCAAGGGAATTCCTTCCAAGGTTGTGAGCATTTCCTTGATTGGCGGGCTCGCTTTTTTTCCAGTGGCATGGGAGGTTCTCTGGACGCATCTCCATGAATTCCAGAAGGACCGGATTCGCGCCTTCATTGACCCCGCTTCCGACCCGTCGGGAATGGGCTACCATACGATTCAGTCTATCGTTGCGGTTGGATCGGGAGGGTGGTTTGGTCAAGGGCTTTCAGGGGCGACACAGGTCCGTTACCAGTTCCTTCCCGGCGCCCAGACCGATTTTGTCTTTGCCGTCTTTACCGAAGAGTGGGGATTTGCAGGAGCTCTTCTTTTTCTGGGGCTCATGGCCTATCTCGTCTGGTTTGCCACTCGAACCGCTCTCGAGTGTCGTGACCCGGTGGGATTCTATCTGGCATCGGGAATCTCGGGATTTTTTTTGTTTGGCTTTCTGATCAATGCGCTGATGGTTCTGGGAGTCCTTCCCGTGGTGGGTGTTCCCATGCCTCTCATGAGTTATGGAGGGTCAGCGATGATTGTTTCCCTGGGATCTCTCGCCCTTCTTTTGAATATCCGTTTCTATGCGAAGAGGTGAGGCAGGTTCGAGACAACCCTTTCGAGTGAAATGACGACTCATAGGCTGTCGATTGTGAAGAGAGCCTTTCCCGACAGGGAAGGCTCTTTAAAAGTTGTATTGATTTATTGCATTGGAGGAGAGGCTTATGGGTTCTGAGATATTGATTCATGTTACCGAAGAGGAGACAAAGGTTGCCATTATTGAAGGGGGACGCCTTGTTGAATATTTCTTTGACAGAAAACAGGCCCAGGGGATCGTGGGCAATATTTACAAGGGAAAGGTCAGCAAGGTTCTTCCTGGAATGCAGGCAGCTTTTGTAGATATCGGGCTTGAAAAAGCGGCGTTCCTGTATGTTGACGACATCTTTGTCGAGGGCTCCGAAGTTCTTCCGGATGCCCTTCAGGATGATCCCCCGGTGGCCCCAATTGAACCGGCGGCTCCTATTGAAGAGGAAAGCGTCCCTGTTCCCGCTCTCACTGAGGGCGAATCGGCTCCGTCTCCTCCTCCCCCCAAAAAATCAGGTCGACGGCCAATCGAAGAGATTCTCTCGGACGCTCAGGAGGTCTTGCTGCAGACGACAAAGGATCCCATTAGCACCAAGGGTCCCCGGGCAACAACCTATATCAGCCTTCCCGGACGGTACCTTGTCTATATGCCACAGGTGAATCATATCGGAGTCTCCCGGCGCATCACCAACGAGGGAGAGCGACACCGACTCAAGGATCTCGTCAGCTCGCTCCGGACACACAAGGGAGGATATATCATCCGGACGGTGGCCGAAGGGATGACCGAAGACGAGGCGAGAATGGATATGGTCTTCCTCGATCTTCTCTGGGAAGATATCAAGGCAAAGTACGAACAGGCGAAGTCTCCAGCCTTGGTTCGGGTCGATCTCGATGTGGTATTCCGGACGATTCGCGACTATCTGACCAACGATGTGGATCGACTGGTGATCGACAATCAGAAGGAGTATCAGCGCGTTCTAGAGTTCGTGAAGACCTATCTGCCAGCCTATGCCTCAAAGATTGAGCTCTGGAACAGGAAAACCTCCCTCTTCGGAGAGTACAATGTCGATCCTCAGGTGGCAAGAGCCCTCGAGAAGAAGGTGTGGCTAAAATCTGGGGGGTATCTTGTCATCGACCGTGCCGAGGCGCTGACCGTTATCGACGTCAATACTGGCCGATTTGTGGGAGAGAAAGATCCCGAAGAGACCATCCTCAAGACGAATCTTGAGGCGGTGGAGGAAATTGCCCATCAGCTGAGACTTCGCAATATTGGAGGAATCATCATCCTCGACTTTATCGATATGGAGAAGGAAAAGAATCGCGAAAGAGTTTTCCAGGGGCTGCAGGAACTTTTGTCCCGGGACAAGGCCCGGACCAATGCCCTCAGGATCTCGGACCTGGGGCTCGTCGAAATGTCGAGAAAGCGGGTTCGAGAAGACCTCGTGCACCTTTTGGGGGAAACATGTTCCTACTGCGACGGAAAAGGGTATGTCAAGTCGGTACGGACAATCATCTATGAAATCTTTGAGGATCTGCGGAAGCTTCCTTCCGGGCGAGGAGGGAAGGACCGTCGTGTGATCCTCTACGTCCATCCCGATGTGGAAGCCGAGATGGCTGCCGAGAAACCCTTTCTTGATGCCGTTCAGCAAATTATCCGTAAAAAGGTCATCGTCAAGAGCGATCCACTTTACCATATCGAAGAGTTTGTCATCGTTTCGCCTTAGGCGAGAAGAGGAGGGGAGAGATGATTCAGGTGAAAATTTATTCGAAGGGCTTGTTTTTCCCGGGCCTATGGCTGATGGGAGCTCTTCTTTTTCTCGGCCTGGCCGGATGCACCCAAAAGGGGGGGGCGACGCTCCCGGCTCCCTCGCCGGGAAAGGTCGTCGGTGAGGTGGATCTTGACCCGAAAGTTCCTCTCTGGATGACCCATGGCAGCCTGTCAGTGGTGGCACTCATGAAGGGCCCAACCTCTCCGGACTGGCTTCCCGTTGCCCGGGTTCTCTTTGTTCACCCAACATTTCCGGTTCCGTTTGAAATTTCACAGAAGGACGTCCGTCTTACGGGTATTACCCTGCAGGGGCCTGTCAGACTGGTTGCCCGCCTCTCCCTTGAATCGGGAAGCACTCTTGTGTCAAGCGGAGAGTACAGCGGATCGACTCCTGTGGAGGGAATGGTCGGGGGTGATCCTGTCCATATTCTGATCAACCGGAAGTTGCCATCGGAAGGGGGGACTCCCTGAGGATGGCGCCCACCCTCTTTTTTGAGGCTCTCTCCCTGTCGGTGAAAATCGGGACCGGAGCCCGGGAAAGATCCCGTCCCCAGATGGTCCTCGTCTCCGGGGAATGCCGTCTTGAGACGCAGGAACGGGGAAACGATCTCCTTGCAAAGACAGTGGACTATGATCGGCTCCTCCGCGAAATTCGCGCCTGTGCAGAGCCTACGGAGTTTTCCCTTCTCGAGCGCCTGGGCGACCATATTGTCGACCGGATCATGGAACGCTTTCCCGGAGTGGAAGCCGTGACGTTGACTCTCTGGAAAGAACCGGCTCCGCTTCCTTTTCCCGTGGGTCGTGTGGGTGTGACCGTCTCGGAAACACGCACTTCCTGGTCTGATCCATCAACCCGCCATTTCTAAAGGGACAGGACTTTCGATGATCTTTCATCCCAATGTTTTTGGCCTTCTCCTTCTTCAGACCACGGCGGGAGGAGCCTTCTTTATGACCTTTCTCTACCGATATCCTGCGGTCAACCGATCCTTTTACAGGCTCCATGGTCTTCTTTTTCTTCTGGCATCGGGGGGAGCCCTCTTTGCCCTGGGCCCTTCCGGCCTGGCGTTTTCGCATTCATCTGACGATCCCGCCGGGACGACCACTGTTGCCCTGATACTGGGAGGGACCGCGGGACTCATCGTTTATAACCTCATGATCAACTTTGTTTCCTGGGATCGTTCGCGCCGTCTCTCCCGACCGGTTTTGAACATTTCGGGAATATTGCTTTTGGGTGCCGTGGGAGGGGCGGCTCTGGTGCTTAATCGGTCCTTGTCCATTTCTGTGGCCGGGATCCTTCTCCTCCTCACGTTTTTTGTGGGGTCATTCCTTTTGGGAGCCGTTCTTCTCGCCATGAACTGGGGCCATTTTTATTTGACAAATCCGACTCTCCCCATTGAGCCGCTAGAGTTTCTCGTTCGGGCCCTGCTCACCATGGCAGCGGGAACGGCTCTTCTGTCGGGAATCCTGACGATTCGGAACTGGAACTCCCAGCCGGGATTTGCCGAAGGGCTTCTTCTGGAGTCTTTTCAGGGACTGTACCTGTGGGGGCGTCTTCTCATCGGGGTTGTGGGCGGGTTGGCAATCTCTGTCCTGGCCTATAAAACGGTCCGCATGCATTCCACTCAGGCAGCCACGGGACTTTTGTATGTCGCCCTCCTGATGATTCTCTTCGGAGAGGCCTTCGCTCGCTTTCTCTTTCTGAATTTAGGCATCCTTATCTGAAGGCGGGGCCGAAGGTTCAGCGCTTTTTGGAGATCCCGTCTTTTGTGAATTCTTTGAAAGCCGGTTGATTTCTCACCACGAATATCTATAAAATTGATAACCTGTGTGAGTGTATGCCTCTTTCATTCATGAAGGAGCTACGAGACGATAAACCTCTCCCGGTGTGTCGGGACCGCCGCGGTACACCGAGGCGGTAAAGACATTCGTCCTCTTTTGACAGAGGCGAAGAGTTTGATCAAGGAAAGGTCAAGGAGGCCTGAATGTCCATTTTGATTGCCGATAATTGTATCTCTTGCGGGGCTTGTCTTCCCGAGTGTCCAAACGATGCCATCAGCGAAGGGGATCCGATCTATGTAATCGATCCGGACCTTTGCACCGAGTGCATCGGCTTCCACGATGAACCGCAGTGTGCCGCTGTCTGCCCGATCGACGAATGTTGCATTCCCGATCCCAACTGCGTCGAAACGGAAGAACAGCTTCTTGCAAAGAAAGCCAGGATCCATCCAAACGGATAGCGGGGCTCCCTCCGGGAACGGAGAATTTTCCTGGAGGGATCTTCCCCCTGAAGGGAGTAAGGAAATGGCGAGAAAATTCGTGCTGGTGGAGCCGAAGTCCACCCACTTGCATGTATATAGCGCGTTCACTATTCCGAGACTCGGAGTCATTCTTCTCGGGACAATGCTTCGCGACCGTGGTTGGGATGTCCGTGTCTATATTGAGGATGTGGCCCCCATCGACATGAAGGAAGTCCTTTCGGCAGATATTGTCGGAATTTCAACGCTGACATCAACCGCTCCCCAGTCCTACCGGCTGGCCCAAAAAGTTCGGGAGGCCGGAATTCCGGTGGTGATCGGGGGTACCCATGTGACTTTCATGGCCGATGAGGCGCTCGAATACTCGGACTATGTTGTTCGCGGAGAGGGTGAGGAGACCCTGTTTGAATTGATCGAGGCCATGGACGGAACCCGTTCCATTGAAAAAATACTCGGTCTTTCCTACTGGAAGGGGGGGCGAAAGATGCACAACCCCGACCGTCCGTTGAAAGAGGACCTTGATTCGAATCCGATTCCGGATTACGGCCTCGTTGAAGGCTGGAACACCCAAAAGCGCGGACTCATCTCGATTGCCACGTCTCGGGGATGCCCATTTACCTGCACCTTCTGCTCTGTTCCTGGAATGTATGGACATGGTTTTCGCATGCACTCGATCGAGCGAGTCATTGAGGAAATTCGTGTCAACAATCCCAAGTATGTCTTTTTTGCAGACGATCTTTTTACGGCCAACAGGAAAAGGACAAAGGATCTCCTCAAGCGCATGATCGAAGAAGGGCTGACTCCGGAATGGGGGGCCCAGATCCGGACCGAAACCGCCTTCGATCCCGAGCTTCTTGAGCTTATGAAGGCGAGCAACTGTTTTAATGTCTTTATCGGTTTCGAGTCGATCAATCCCCAGACTCTCGATCTGTTCAACAAGCGACAAACGTACGAAAAGATCGTTCGCTCGGTGGAGGCCTTCAAAAAGCACGGAATCCGCATCCACGGTATGTTTGTTGTCGGTGCCGATACCGATGACAAGGAAACAATTTTTGAAACGGCCCGACTTGCCAGGGAGTGGGAGCTCCAGTCGATCCAGCTCATGATCCTGACACCTCTTCCCGGTTCGCCGGACTTTGATCTGTTCTATGCCACAGGAAACAGGGAGCTCCTTTATAAGGACTGGAGCCTCTATGACGGCCACCATGCCGTTTATCGTCCAAAGAACATGACGGCCTATGAGCTCAATGATGCAGCGATTGCAGCCATGGAGGATTTTTATTCCTGGAAAAACATTGGCAGAAGTGTCATGCGGCGGGATTATTACTCGACGCTGATTCAGTTTGGAGCGAAGCAACTTTTAAAGAACTGGCGCCGGGAAAATCAGGGATTCCTTGATGAACTCCGGTCGACGGTCTTTGAAAAGGCAGAGGAAGGCGAGGCCTTCTCTGCCAGAAAACCACGCACAAACCGTGTGGGTGTTCCGAGATTTGTTCTGGACTCGGAACTTGGGTCGAGCCTTGTGGAGTTTTTTGCAAGGCTTGGAAGTTCAGTGGTTCCCTTCTCAGAATCGCTGACCGAAGGGTCGGATGATATGGCGACTCTTTCAAGAATTGCCGGGAAGGTGGACTGTATCGTATTGCCGGTGATGGAACGGGCGAGGCAGGGAGAGGAAGAGTTCTTCTCAAAGATCGAGGCTGTGAGGCAGTGGTTTGCCCAGCACAAAAACTCCGCCCCTGTCGCCGTCTCCCTTTTCTTAGACAAGCAGGATGGTTCGCTCTATTCCTCACTGGCTCAATTGGGGGCGTTTTTTACCCAGGATTTGGACAGGGTCCACAAGGCGTACAAGGAAACGGTTGCCAAGCTCAAGCTTCCCCAGCAGTCGGGGCATGACGAGGCGAAGGTAGCGCTGGTCCAGATCGCCCATTAAAGGTGGGTCCCAAGAAACATTGAGGAGATTGGATTCAATGGAAAAAATTACCAGAATTGCCACTCCGGAGGAGCTTTCCGGAAAGAAATGGTATGTGGTCGATGCGACAGGCCAGACCGTCGGACGCCTGTCGGTCGCCGTTGCGACTCTCCTTCGGGGGAAGAACAAGGTTTTCTACACCTCTCACCAGGATGCGGGGGACTATGTGATTGTGGTAAACGCTTCTAAGGTGGCCTTTACCGGGAAGAAATGGTCCCAGAAGATGTATTACCGCCACAGTGGTTATCCCGGTGGATTCAAGTCGGCAACGGCCAAGGAAGTTCGGGAAAGAAAGCCTGAGCACCTGATCGTTCATGCCGTCAAGGGCATGCTTCCGAAAAACAAGCTTGCGAACCAATTTATGAGCCGGCTCAAGGTCTATGCCGCGGAGGCACATCCCCATCAGGCACAGAATCCGGAAGTTTACGCCATTGCAGGAGGTCGCTGATGGAGAGGGAGCATAATGAAGACGGGCGCGGCGCCGCAACCGGAAAAAGAAAGACAGCTATTGCTCGAGTTCGTGTTCAGAGCGGGACGGGACAGATTCAAGTCAATGACCGACCCCTTGAGGAATACTTTCCCCGGACTCTGTGGGCAACTCAGGTGAAAGCTCCAATCGAGATCACCAATATGACTGGGAAGCTCGACATTTTTGCAAAGGTGACCGGGGGAGGTTTGACGGGCCAGGCCGAGGCGATCCGCCACGGCATCTCCCGTGCCCTTCTCGAGATTAATCCGGAGTTTCGGGAGTCCCTGAAGAAGGAAGGTTTCCTGACCCGTGATGCACGCGTGAAGGAACGCAAGAAGTTTGGTCAGAAAGGTGCCCGCAAGAGATTCCAGTTCTCCAAGCGCTAAACCGCACCATGCCTTGTTGCAAAAAAGGGGAGACGGGTGTCTCCCCTTTTTTTGGCCTAAAATCGAATGAATTCTTTGTAAAAAAAGTCAGGATAATGAAAAAACTCAGGATCGGGGTTGTTGGTGCCTCAGGATATGCCGGAGGGGAGCTTCTTCGCCTTTTTTCCTCTCATCCCGGGGCCGAGGTGGTCCGAATTGCGGGAGAGTCGAAAGCGGGAACCAAGATCCGCTCTGTTTTCCCCCACATGAGACAGGACCTCACCTTCGAAAAAATTTCGGAGAATCCTTTCTGGACAGATGTGGATGCCGTTTTCTTCGCCTTGCCGGCGGGGCAGTCCTTTGACCTTGTCAGAAAGTACCGTGAGAGAGGAACCCCCGTATTTGATCTGGGACCGGATTATCGCCTGAAGTCTCCCGACCTTTACCGACAGGTCTATGGGCAGGAGCACGGGGATCCGACCGGCCTTGAGGAGGCGGTGTACGGCCTTCCCGAGTGGGCAGGGGATCGTCTTGTATCCGCCCCGGTGGTTGCCTGCCCCGGATGCTTTCCCACCGGAGCCCTCATGGGTCTTCTTCCTTTTTTCAAGGAAGGGCTTGTCGTGGAAGGTTCGGCCATTGTCGACGGAAAATCTGGCATTAGCGGAGCCGGACGGGGACTCTCTCTCGAAACACACTTTCCCGAAATCGGGGAAGGAATGGCGGCCTACAAAATTCTCGATCACCGCCATGTTCCCGAAATGGAACAGCTTTTGATTCCGTTCGGGGGGGGAGCGCTGACCTTTGTCCCTCATCTTGTTCCCATGAGTCGCGGAATCCTCTCCACTCTCTACATGACCCTCCGGGAAAGCTTGCCCAGGGAAGAGCTCGAGGGCGTGATTGACCGCTGTTACGAGGGGAGTCCCTTTGTGAGGCGGGTCGAGTCACTCCCGAATCCTCTTCATGTCCGGGGGACGAATGATGTTTTGATTCATGTTCGGAGCAAAGGTCTCCGACTTGTCGTGGTAACCGTGATCGACAACCTTGTTCGGGGGGCCGGCGGCCAGGGAATTCAGGCGATGAACCGTCGGTTTGACCTTCCCGAGACACAAGGACTTTCTGGTACGGCCCTTTTCCCCTAAGGTGACCCGGATTGTGCAGGAGGATGCCTCTCGCGAAGTCGCGTATGTGGCCTTTCATTGAAAGGGAGTTATCTTGGACACTGCACCGCATCTCGGGAAAGCAGATGCTCGAAAACCAGGAATTTTTGAGAGTTTTCGAGGAGTTTTCCCTTATTTGATAACTCTTTTTTTGATCTTGGGATTTGTACGAATCTCCGGGGCCGAGCCTTCTCCCCACTTCAAGGCAGGCGAATGGAAGATAGATGCGGACATGACATTAAAGTCCTCCTCTCCCGGGATCCCCGGAATGCCCGCCCGCAAATCCTCCTTTTTTGAGTGTCTCTCCGCCCATCATCTTGTACCCGACCAGAAAGCTCGGATGCCCAAGGGATGTTCGCTGAATCGCCAGCTTCAGGGAAACACCCTGACCCTGACCATCCGCTGTAGTTCATCCGTCACCCGGGGGAGTTATACCTACTCAGGGACAACCTTCCGGGGAGAGAGCGTAACAACGATGCGGGGAGGTCTCCCGATGATCATGGAGACACGCTTTAGCGGCCATTATGTGGGGCCCTGTCGAAAATCAGGACAATAGGGCTCCTGATGCCTGAAGAGAATGCGGGAGCGCCGGAGGGGACTATTTCCTCGTTGCATTGATCAGACTTTGTCAACGGACTTTGTCAAAAATAGAAAACCTTTGCCATTGGCAAAAAGAATCGGAAAGAAGACGATGTCAAAAAAGAGGAATGAAGGCGGGATCACCTATCCTTTGGGTTTCCGGGCAGCAGGTCTCGTCTCAGGGGTCAAGAAAAATGGCAAGCCGGATTTGGCTCTCATTGTGTCCGATGTCGACTGTGTGGCGGCGGGAGTTTTTACCACCAATCAGATCAAGGCTCCAGCCGTGAGAATCAGTAGCCGTCGCGCTCGGGGGTCGGCGATTCGCGCGATTGTGGTCAATAGCGGGAACGCGAACGCCTGTAATGGAGAGGCGGGAGAAAGAGATGCCCTTGCAATCGGAGAAAAGCTCTCCCTTTACCTGGGATGTGATCCCAGAAAAATTCTGCTGGCGTCGACAGGGGTGATTGGTCGTCCCCTTGATATGGAGAAAATCATCTCCGCTCTTCCCCGACTCGTGGATTCAGCCTCTCGTGAGGGATTTGAGGAGTGTGCCCGGGGGATCATGACGACCGATACTCGATCCAAAATGGCAGAGGCTGAAGGAACCGTTTCCGGTAAAAAAGTTCGGGTGGGAGGGATTGCCAAGGGGGTCGGAATGATCCATCCCCAGATGGCGACGCTGCTTGTTTTTCTCACGACTGATGCAGCGGTTGAAAAGGAGTCTCTCAAGGCGCTTCTTTCCCAGGTGGCGGACCGGACATTCAACGCCCTGACCGTCGATGGCGATACCAGCACTAACGATACAGCGCTGATTCTCGCCAATGGCCAGGCAGGGAACCTCCCAGTGTCAAAAAACAGTCCAGGCTATCAAGAGCTCTTTTCCCTGCTTCTTTCTGTCTGTGAGTCACTGCGGGACCAGTTGGTCCGGGATGGGGAAGGGGTGACGAAGATCATCCGGATTGTCGTCGGAGGGGCCAAGACAAAAAATGACGCCCGAAAGATCGCACAGTCAATCGCCCGTTCCCTTCTTGTCAAAACAGCATTTTTCGGGGAAGACGTGAACTGGGGCCGGATCATGGTGGCGGTCGGAAATTCCGGAGTCAGGGTTTTTGAAGATAGAATCGATATTTTCATGGGAGATGTCGCCCTCGTTCATCGCGGAGTGGGGCTGGGAGCCCTGCAGGAAGAAAAGGCCCTTGAGGTGATGAAAAAAAAAGAAATTACCCTGAGAGTCATGTTGGGGATCGGTTCGATGGAGGCCGAGTACTGGACGACGGATTTGTCGGTGGAATATGTGAGGATCAATGCGGGGTACAAGGGAAGAACCTGATCTGTTTGAATAAAAAGTTTATTTGTGGTACAAATAAATGTTTTTTCGGAGTGGGTGGAGAACCATTCCGGGGGCACTTCCTGGAAGTGCCCGGGAAGGGGGGCTTTCCTGAGGGGCCCCCTTCGAAAGGGTGAGAGGGCGGCAATGGGCCGCCCCCCCAGAGATCATTTCGATAGCGAACCGCGGAGAAATCTCCGTTTACCCACGGGTCCGTACAGTCCAGGATCGACGAAGGGCTTGACGGCGGGGCAGGTTTGCAGGACATAACCCAGAGAAAGGGAGATCATGTCGTCAGTCACGATTAAGGAACTTCTCGACGCCGGAGTTCACTTCGGCCATCAGGCAAAACGCTGGAATCCGAAAATGAAGCGTTTCATCTATGGTGAGCGCAATGGCATCTATATTATCGACCTCCAGCAAACCACCCGCCGATACCGTCAGGCAACGGCTTTCATCAAGAAAATCGTGGGCGATGGCAAGTCCGTTCTCTTCATTGCCACTAAGAAACAGGCTCAATCGATCGTCGTCGAAGAGGCGGAGCGCTGCGGCATGTTTCATGTGACTCAGCGGTGGCTCGGAGGCATGCTGACAAATCACCAGACAATCCGTAAATCCGTTGATCGCCTGAAAAAGATCGAGGCAATGAAGGAAGGTGACCAGTGGGCCCGTCTCCCCAAGAAAGAGATTGCCCAGCTTGAAAAGGAAGAGTCGAAGCTGCGCTCGACTCTCTCCGGAATCCGCGGAATGTCCCAGCTGCCTGGGGCGGTCTTCGTTATCGATCCTAAGAAAGAGCATATTGCAATCCATGAGGCCAACCGCCTGGGAATCCCCGTTGTGGCCATGGTCGACACGAACTGCGATCCCGATCTGATTGACTTTCCTATTCCTGCGAACGACGATGCCATCCGCTCGATCCGTCTTATTGCTTCGGGAATCGCCGATGCTGTGATCGAGGGAGGAATATCTCGCCGCTCTGCCCAGAAGGCCCCTGATGCGGCTACGGTGAATGCAGGTCTGGAAGAGGCTTTCACGGCAGGAGAGGAAAAAAAAGCCTGACCCTCCAATGAGCATGAACGATAGGCCCTCTCCTTCTTCGGATTGACGGAGGAGGGGGTTCTTTAAAGGGGAAATTAGAATAACGGAGGATCCACAAGACATGGAAATTGCAGCAAATGTCGTGAAAGAGCTTCGGGAAAAAACCCAGGCAGGCTTTATGGATTGCCGAAAGGCCCTCATCGAGGCGGGGGGAGACCCTGAAAAAGCCTATGAAATTCTTAAGAAAAGCGGGGCGCTCAAGGCCAGCAAGAAGGCCGATCGGGAAACGGCAGAAGGAGTCGTGGGTTCCTACATCCATGCTGGCAACAAGATCGGTGTGCTTGTTGAGGTCAATTGTGAAACGGATTTTGTGGCCAGAACCGATAACTTCAAGGAACTCGTCCGGAATCTTGCCATGCATATTGCCGCGGCCTCCCCGGTCTACGTCGACCGAACCGCCGTATCGGAGGAGACGGTTGCCACTCTTCGCCAAGGCTTCCTCTCTGAGGTGATGGACAAACCGGAAAAAGTGAGGGGAACCATTGTCGAGGGAAAGCTCGACAAGTACTTTCAGGAGAGTTGTCTCCTCGACCAGCCTTACGTCAAGGATCCTGGGATGACGGTACGGGAAATCATTGCGTCTGAGATTGCAAAAATGGGAGAAAATATTTCCGTCAAGAGGTTTTCTCGATTCCAGATTGGAGAGGGGAAGGGCTGATGCCCGGATACCGGAGAGTTCTGCTGAAACTATCGGGAGAGGCTCTTATGGGAGACCTCTCCTTCGGTATTGACCCGTCGGTCCTCGACAGGATCGCCCGGGAAATCCAGGCGGTGGCGGCAGCCGGGGTCGAACTCGGCGTGGTCATTGGCGGAGGGAATTTCTTTCGGGGCCTTTCCGGAATCAGTCAAGGAATTGACCGCGCTTCTGCCGACTACATGGGGATGCTTTCGACGATCCTCAACGCGTTGGCGCTTCAATCCGTCCTCGAAAAAAAGGGTGTTTCCACCCGAGTTCTTACAGCCTTGGAGATGCGGGCCTTGGCTGAGCCGTATATCCGCCGTCGGGCCATGCGCCATCTGGAAAAGGGGCGGGTCATCATCTTTGCCGGGGGAACAGGGAATCCCTATTTTACAACCGATACCGCCGCCGCTCTCCGCGCCATGGAAATTGGCGCAGAAGTTGTTTTGAAGGCCACGAAAGTTGATGGAATCTACAGCGATGATCCACGAAAAAACCAGAATGCCGAACGCTTTGTGGAGCTCACCTATCTAGAGGTTCTGGAGAAGAAGCTCAAAGTCATGGACTCCACGGCCGTGTCTCTTTGTATGGATAATAATCTCCCCATTATCGTCTTCGACCTCTACGCTCCGGACAATATCGTCCGCGTTGTGAGAGGAGAGCCGGTAGGGACGCTTGTCAGGCAAGGATTCTAGGCCCGAACATCAGGAATGGGGGTACATGTGGACTCTGATCTCAAGGGATATGGCGTTAAGATGGATCAAGCAGTGGAGCACTTCCGCAAGGAGATTTCAACCCTTCGGACGGGTCGTCCTTCGTTAGCCTTGGTGGAGCATATCCGCCTTGACTATTATGGCAACCAGGTCTCCCTCGACAAAGTGGCGGCTCTTAACATTGTCGATAATCGGATGATCACAATCACCCCTTGGGAAACCAAGCTGATTCCTGAGATCGAGAAGGCCATCATGGGGGCCAATCTCGGAATGACCCCTCAAAACGATGGAAAATGCGTCCGTCTTGTGGTTCCCCCCATGACGGAAGAGCGGCGGAAGGATTTGGTCAAGATTCTCAAGAAAATGGCAGAAGAGGCCAAGGTGACACTTCGGAATATCCGCAGAGACGCCAACGAAGATCTCAAGAAAAAATCCAAGGACGGTCTGATAACAGAAGATCGGGTCAAACGTCTTCAGGAAGATGTACAGAAGTTGGTTGATGGAGCCTCCGCCAAGGTTGAGGAGCATGCGAAGAAAAAGGAGCAGGAAATCCTTTCGACCTGATTGCCCACGCCCCCATGAGCCCATCCCTCCTCACCTCCCGTGCCGCCCTCCCGTTGCATCGTAGTCGCGTCACTGTCGATCTCGGAGGGCTTCGTGAAAATGTCAGGGCGGTTCTACGATCGTTACCCAAGGGCGCAGGGCTCCTTCCGGTCATCAAATCGAATGCCTATGGCCATGGAATCATTCCCGTCTCTCAGATAATGACCGGGGAAGGGATCCCCCGTGTGGCCGTCATGGGGGCCGATGAGGGATGCCTTCTCCGGGAATCCGGTTTTTCCGGGCAAATCATTCTTCTCGGAGGCTTTGTTCCGGAAGAAATCCCGCTTTGCCACAATCTTCGCCTTACTCCCGTCATCCATCACATTGATCAGGTCTGGGCCCTGGAGCGCTGTTCCCCCGGAGATACCCCCCTGAACGTCCATCTGAAGATTGACTCAGGGATGGGACGACTGGGATTTTTGCCCCAGGATCTTCCCCTGGTTCTTGATCGACTTCAGAAGGTGCCCTCTGTCAGAATTGAAGGCCTCATGACCCATTTCCCGGTTCCCGAGGACCGGGAGGATACGTCCGACTGCCGTGAAATCTTTCGGCAGGCCATTATCCCGTCGATGGACCACCCGGCCCTCTCGGATCTGTCTGTTGTTCATATGGCCAGTAGCGGAGCAATCCTCTCGGGAGAGGTTATGTTTGACCTTCCCGTGCCTCCCTCCGGGAGGAGAATCACCTTCTGGGCTCGACCGGGAATCCTTCTCTACGGGCACTTTCCCGGAACTCGCAACCCCTCACTGCCTGTTCGCCCTGTTTTTGGCCTGGAGGCAAGAATCTTGGCTATCCGCACACTTCCCCGCGGCAGCTCCATTTCCTATGGACGGACGGTCAGGGTCGACCGGGAGAGCCGGATTGGCATTCTGGGAATGGGCTATGCTGACGGGTTGCCCCGTCTCCTTTCAGGAAAGGGATGGGCGGTTATCGGAAAGCACTGTGCCCCTTTTCTCGGGCGAATCTGCATGGATATGGTGGTCGTCGACCTGACGGATATTCCGACAGACGAACTTCACTCCGAGTGGATCACTCTCATCGATCCCGCGAACCCTCTCTCCATGAGCGTCGATCAACTGGCGCTCGAGGGGGACACTATTCCTTACGAGATTCTCTGTCTTTTGGGCCATCGGTCCGAACGGAGATATGTAGGGATCCCGCTTTCGGACTCAGGTCAAAGTGTTTAAGGGCGTCACCGAGAAACTGGTGAGAATCCCGGAAATAGCCGGTTCCCTTTTTATGATGGGACTGTCAGGGCTCCGGGGGATATTTCGCCCGTCTTTTCTTGGCAGAAATTTTTTTGAACAGCTCCTCAGGATTGGGGCGGATTCAACTCTGGTCGTAGTTGTGACGGCCTTTTTTACGGGAATGGTCTTGGCCCTCCAGGCATGGATCGGCTTTCGGAAGTTTAATGCCGAAGGTCTTGTCGGAGCTGTGGTCACACTGTCCATGACACGGGAACTCGGCCCTGTCATCACCAGTCTGATGGTCACAGGACGATCCGGTTCGGCCATGGCGGCCGAGCTTGGAAGTATGAGGGTCAGCGAACAGATTGACGCGCTTGAAACACTTGCGGTCGATCCTGTGGACTACCTTGTGACACCCCGGCTCTATGCCTCGCTTGTGGCCCTTCCGCTCCTGACAGCGCTGGCGGATCTTGTCGGGATTGGCGGAGGGTACGTTGTGGCCGTCAAGCTTTTAGGACTCTCCCCCCATCTGTATTTTCAGGAGATTAACCACTATGTGGATCTCCACGATTTCATCTCGGGAATTGTAAAGTCGGTATTTTTTGGAGGTCTTCTAGCCCTATGGGCCTGTCGCACTGGCTTTGCGGCCTCCGGAGGGGCCGCCGGTGTGGGGCGGGCGGTGACTTTTTCTGTGGTGAGCGGATCGATGAGCATCCTTGTGGTTGACTACTTTCTCACAGCCTGGCTTTTCTGATGTTTTCTGGCCCGGCCATATCCATCGAAGCCCTCTCTAAAAGCTTCGGAACACAGAGAGTCCTCAGGAATGTGACCTTTTTTGTACCAAAAGGGGAGACATACTGCATCATCGGTGGGTCGGGACAAGGGAAATCAGTCCTCCTCAAGCATGTCATGCGCCTTTTGCTCCCTGATCACGGGACAATCCGTATCGATGGGGAGGCGATCGAGTCTCTCTGGGCAGAGGATCTTGCCCGGGTTCGGAAGAAAATGGGGATGGTTTTTCAGGAGTCCGCACTTTTCGATTCCATGACATGCCTTGAAAACGTAGCTTTTGGGCTTATGATGCACCGGAAGGATCTTTCAAAGCGTGAGATTCTTGATGTGGCACGGGAGAAGCTTCGACTGGTGGGACTTCCCCGGACGGTGGAAGAAAAATCCCCTTCCCAGATCTCCGGAGGAATGAAAAAGCGTGTGGGAATCGCCCGGGCGATCGCGCTTTCTCCAGAAATTCTTCTCTATGACGAACCAACAACAGGCCTCGACCCTGTTCTCTCGGCCTCGATCGATGATCTGATCGGACGGATGAAAGGGGAGCTGGGAGTGACAAGTCTCGTCATTACCCACGATATGAACAGTGCCTTTCGTATTGCCGACCGGATCCTGTTCCTTTACGGGGGAGAAATCCGGGCGACCGGCACTCCCGAAGAAATTCGCCAAAGTCCTGACCCTCTCCTTCAGCAATTTATCCGGGGAGAGATAAAGGGCCCGATACCGGTGATTCCGGATGACAAGGATTCATCTTAGTTTTTTTTATATTTTCTTCGGTGATATTTTCTTGTAAAGGAGTTCCTTTGTGAAGCTCTCTGCGGAAACGAGGCTCGGATTTTTTGTGCTTCTTGCGGTCGGCACCCTCGTCTTCCTTTCTCTCCGTCTTTCCCATCACACCATGAAGCCCGAGCACTCCTATGCCTTCTATGCCGAATTCCGATCCGTTGATGGACTGGAGAAGGGGACCGATGTGGAGGTGGCCGGGGTCAAGGTGGGGGAAGTGGATTCCATAACGTTGGGACCCTCCGGTCATGCTCGGGTAAGGATGATCGTCGACAAGAAGGTTGTCATTCCCGCTGATGCGCGGGCGGTCATCTTTTCCAACGGATTTCTGGGAAAGATGTATGTAGAAATCGAACCGGGACCCTCGAAGGTCCGCCCTCACCTTGATCCATCTCGCGACCCGGAGACCCCGGGATTTTTCAAAAAGATCTTTGGCGCCCTCACTCCCAAGTCCGCGTTTGCGGCGCCCCAGGAGAGTGACCCTCCGCCGGTATCCGCTCCCTCCTCAGCCCTCCCTTCTGTTCCATCGTCTCCTTTAGCCCCCACTTCAGCAGGGGCAAAGACCGCCTCCCCCGGAGAGCTGCCTCCCGGAGCCACCCTGTCGGCCAAGGGCACCACCGTAAGCGTGAACCGCCTGATTAAAAAGCTGAACAAGGTGGCCGATGACATCAGCGCCGTTTCTCATTCTCTGAAGGCCTCGATCGGCACGGCTGAAGGGAAGGAGGAGATCCGCAGAACCCTTCGGCACCTTGATGAACTGACGAAAAATCTTCGGGATTTTTCGAAAACCCTTAAGGAAAGCTCTCCGGACATTCTTAAACGGGTCGATTCGATCGCCACAAAGATCGACAATGGCGTGGGGACGATCGGCTCTCTTGTGAACAAGAACGACGCCTACGAAAGCGCCAACAGCTCTCTGGCCCATCTCAATAGTATCCTGGAGAAAATTGACGATGGCCAGGGAACGATCGGCAAGCTTGTGAATAACCCTGATGTCTACGACAATCTCTCAAAGACCTTAAAGAAGCTCTCTGGTGTGACGAACAAGGCTGACCGGATGCGCCTTGATGTCTGGATGCGTGGCCTCTATATGACAAGAGGGGGGACTTCGGAGGGTTTTTTCACCCTCGACCTCTATCCGCGATCGGACAAGTTCTATCGTATTCAGGTGGTGAGCACCACGAATCCTTACTACACCCAGACAACTCCCTACACTCAGGTGAATGGCAATTATGTGGCAGGCCCGACCCAGATTACGGGCTCCACTCAAGGGATAAAATTCAGTGCCGAGTTTGGAGAAAAGTTTGGCAACTTCGATGTCCGGGCGGGTTTGATCCAGAACAGCTTTGGCGTGGGGGCGGACTACCAGCTTCTGAACAATCTTTTTCTGACATTTACAATGTATAATATTGGCACGTATGATCCCATGACTCCCAATCCCTATTCCCGTCTTTTTTTCACCTATACCCTGTTTGGCCATCTCTGGCTCAATGCCGGATATTACAATTTGTTCAATTCGTCGCTGGCCTCGCCCATGGTTGGGGGCGGATTGATTCTGAGCGACGAAACACTCAAGTATCTTATTGCGGGCCACCTTCCCTAGGCGTGGTGACGGGAAAGTTTGACGCAGGGAGCACCGGACAGGTATTCTTGAAGAACCTAGAGGAATCCCTTAATTCCATGGATAGCGGCTTCGGTGTTTTTTCTCGACAGGGTCTCCCGGGGCCTGTTTAGAAAAGACAACGCATGGCCCTTCTGTCTTACTGCAAGGACGACAATGGCTGAACGTTTGGATCCTGAAGAGCAGCAGGCCCTCGAATGGGAAGGATCTTCCGGTGTCGAGGGTGACGAGTCCAGTCGCTCCACCGGGGGAGGACCTTCCAAAAAGTCTTCTTCTTTTTCATCAAGTATGGTCCGGGATCACATCCTCATCCGGGTCCTCTCCTCCTTGATTCTGGCGATCTTCCTTTTCATGACGCTCGCTGTGCTCACGATCTTCGGGACCTTTATCGAGCAGGGACGTGATGCGTCCTATTACATGACGACCTATGGACCCAAATGGGGGCCATGGATTGTCGGCCTCAAGATCGACAATATTTACCACAGCTGGTATTACACCACTTTCTTGGCCCTCCTTTGTGTGAATGCCCTGGCGTGTGTCTATCGCCGTTTTCCTGTAACCATCCGTTCCCTCTTTCGAGAAAGAATTTCGGTCAGTCCTGAATTTCTGAAAAAGCAGAGAGAATATTCGGAGATCTCCTCTCCCCGTTCTCGCATGGCGACCTCGGATCTGATGGCGGTGGTGCAAACACGGCTGGAGAGTCGCCGCTACAAGGTCGCCATCGAGCAAGATGGCAAAGATATAGCGATCTATGCCCATAAAGGGGTTCTCGGGCGCATCGGCTCCCATGTGGCGCATCTCTCGGTTATCGTCATTTTGGCGGGGGGCTTGCTGGGAAGTCTCACCGGCTTCCGGCTCTTTGGAACATTCTATGTTCACTCCACAACCTTCATTCCCCAGGGGGGGTGGGATCTTCGCGTAAACAAGTTCTGGATCACACACTATAAAAATGGCATGGTCAAGGCCTACTTCAGTGATGTGGATATCCTCAAGGACGGAAAGGTTCTGAAGCACAAGGTGATTGCAGTGAACCATCCGCTCAGCTTTGATGGTCTCCGCTTTTATCAGGCAAGCTTCGGAGAGGCGCCAGACAGACTGGAAAAGGCCGACATCCTTGTTGTTGACAAGGTCAAGAAGAAATTTCTTGGGCGGTTTTCTCTCGCGTGGGATACTCCTCAGGCAATTCCGGGAACCCCCTATACTTTGAAGATGGTTCGTTATGTGTCGGACTTTGCCTTCGATCCCAAGACAGGATCGGTTTTTACCCAATCGGAAAAGCCAAAGAATCCTGCGGTTCAGATTGAAGTTTCCGAGAATGGCAAGGTTATAGGAAGCCCATGGTATTTTTACAAATTTCCTCAGGTTCAGGTCTTGAAAAATGTTCCGGAATTCTTTATTTTCGGAGGGTACCATGCTCCCTTCTATACGGGGCTGGAGTTGGCCAAGGATCCCGGTGTCCCGATCGTTTGGACCGGATCATTCCTTCTGGTGGGCGGCCTCTTTCTCTCCTCCTTCATCTTCCATCGGAAGATCTGGATCCGTATCCGGACACGGGGGGAGGGGGTGCAGGTTATGGCCGGAGGATTTGGCCACAAGGACAAGATTGGATTTGGTCGCGAGTTCGAATCCCTTGTCTCTGAAATCCGTTCCGATCTTTACCCTCCCGACGAGGCTACCCCTTCTCCCGAGAGGGGATTGGGAACCCCCTCACTGTCTCGGGGGCTTTAGCTCAGGAAATCCGGGGAGTGACAACCGACTCTCCTTGACTTTGCCCATCAGCCATTGGCTGGATCAGTGTCAAGGAGTGGTATATGAAAAACTTTGCAAGGAGATACGAGATGTCTTTCATTAACTCGGTCGGTTCTTCCTTTATTCTGTACAATACCGTTATCGTCCTTTATCTTGCCGCGACTGTCATATATTTTCTCTTCCTGATCTCTCATCGCAAAGAGGTGGGGGCCATTGCTTCCACGGTGACCTTTTCCGGCTGGGTTGTAAACACGGCAGCCCTCGTCGGGCGAGGGCTTGCCGATCATCATGCCCCCTGGTCCAATCTCTATGAGACCCTGTTTCTTTTTTCCTGGGCTTCGGTATTGGGTTATATGGTGATGGAGTTCAAGTACAAGGTTCGTGTGGCAGGGGCTTTTGTCCTGACCATCGTGATGTTTGCCGTCGGGGCAGCCCGGATGCTCCCCTATCGCTACCAGATGGTTGAGCCCCTCAATCCCGCGCTGAATTCCTATTGGCTCAAGATTCACGTCTTCACGATGTTTCTTTCCTACGCCGCATTCGGCATCTCGGCAGCTCTTGCAGGGATCTATCTCGCCAAGCGCCGGGCTGAAAAGAAAGGCAAAGTTGGCTGGATTCTTCAGGAATTTCCCTCCGCCGAAGATCTGGACGATCTGACCTATAAGTCCGTACTGGTGGGATTTCCGCTCCTGACCCTTGGGGTCATCTTTGGTGCCATGTGGGCCTATGAGGCTTGGGGCGGATATTGGTCGTGGGATCCAAAAGAAACCTGGTCCCTTATTACCTGGTTCGTTTATGCCGCTTATCTCCATGCCCGGATGACCCGGGGACTGCGGGGAGCTCCAAGCGCCTACTTTTCAATTCTTGGCTTTGTCGCGGTCATTTTTCTCTACTGGGGCGTGAGCTTCATTATTCCTGGTCTCCACGCCTACGCGGCCTGAAACGACGAAAAGGACATTGATAAAATGAAGGAAAAATGGCCCTATCTCGTGGCTGTGGGCCTAGTGCTTCTTGCCATAGGCTATGTCGTCAAAACGGCGAACGTGACTCCTGTTTCCGTGGGGATGAAGGCTCCGGACTTTGATCTGAAGACTGTGGACGGAAAGAATGTCCACCTGTCGGATTACCGGGGTCGTGTCGTCATGCTCAATTTTTGGGCGACCTGGTGTAAACCGTGTCGACAAGAAATGCCCTCCATGGAGGAGATGAGCAAGGGGTTCCGGACCGTTGCAGGCGACCGTTTTATCCTTCTGGCTGTCAACGAAAATAATGTTTTCTACCAAGGGAAGGTGAAACCTTTTCTCGAAAAGTTCGGGATCGATTTTACTGTCCCGCTTGACCCCCTGGGAAAACTCGACCATCTTTATAAAATTACCGGAGTCCCGGAAACTTTCGTGATTGATCAAAAAGGTGTTGTCGCCGAGCATGTGATCGGACCTCGCGACTGGCGCATGAAAGACAGCCTGGTTGTTGTTCATGACCTCCTCGACCATGGGCCGAAAACCCCCGCGGCCTACCTTGCCGCACGAAAGGATGATGCGGAGGAGTAAGATGACGTTTTTTTCCTACTCCAGAAGTTCTGGAGTGGGGCGTTGGATATCGGGACTCCTTCTTTTTTTGTTCCTGATGCTTCCTCCCTTTTTTCCTTCAGGGTCGGGTTCTTTTAACTTTGTGAGCCTCCCTGGGACGGGGATGATTTCGGTTCGAGAGATTGGGAAGTCACTGGTTCTGCCACTCTCGCTGGCGTCGAGCCGACCGACAATTCCGTCTGTCACTCTCCTGGACCTCTCTGGGAATCCGGTTCCGGTGGAAAGTCTTGTTGGCCATCCACTCCTTCTTGTGAGCCTCATGGCCACATGGTGCCGTCCCTGTCTGAGAGAGATTCCTTCTCTGGTGGCTCTTTCCCGGCAGATGGGGGGACAACTCGCCCTGGCCGGGGTTGTGGAAGGAAAGGCCAATCGATCGATCCTTGACAAGATCACACGACGGTACGGGAGAAAATATCTTCTCCGGCTCGATCCAACCATGCGGTTTGCCTCAGGTCTCCATGTCCATGCTCTTCCGCAGAGTTTTCTCATTGACAGGCAAGGGAAGATCGTGAGCCGTGTCGAGGGGCAGGTCGACTGGACCAATCCAGAAGTTGTCCGGTATCTTAAGAGCTTTCTAGAAAAAAAGGCAGGAACGTGATGTCTCACCAGCCGATTTCCTGGACGCTCGCCTTTTTGGCAGGTCTTGTGTCCTTTGTCTCTCCCTGCGTTCTTCCGATCGTTCCCTCCTATGTCTCATATATCACTGGCCTCTCTTTTGAGGAGCTGACAGGGCGCTCCCAGACCCTCTCCCGAGGGATCATCCTCCGCGAGTCGCTTCGACATGCTCTGGTCTTTAGTCTCGGCTTCTCAACCCTCTTTATCGGTTTTGGGGCTTCGGCTTCATTTTTGGGTGAGCTCCTTCTGACCTACCAGGATGTGATCCGGAAGGTGGGGGCCATTCTGATAATCTTGTTTGGTCTTTTCATCGCGGGCTGGCTCAAGATTCCTTTCCTGAGCCGGGAGGCTCACCTGCCCTTCCTTGGCAAGAAGGCCACGTTGTCGGGGTCCTTTTTGGTGGGGATCGGTTTTGCGGCGGGGTGGACACCGTGTGTCGGACCGATCTTGGGGGCCATTCTCTTCTATGCCGGATCCCAGGGAACGGTAGCCAAGGGAGTCGTTCTCCTTTCCTTCTACTCCTTGGGACTGGCAATCCCTTTCATTCTCGCCTCCGTCCTCTTCAATCTTTTTCTTGGGAGCATGCGTTCCATTAAACGCTTTATGCCGCTTCTGACCCGACTATCCGGCGCCTTCCTGGTGATCATGGGGGTTCTGATCTTCTCCAACGCCTTCACCATCATCTCGGCATTTCTCACCCAGCATCATATCGGCTGGACGCCCAATCTGTGAGTGCCGGCCAAGGAACTCCCGACGAGGGGATCCAAGAGATCCTAGCCGATGCCGCTGTCGTCGGTCTTGGCCCGGCAGGGAGTACAGCTCTTCGTCTTTTGGCGTCTGCCGGGATTTCCTGTATCGGAATAGATCGGTCACATTTTCCCCGGAACAAGCCCTGCGGAGGCGGGGTATCGGCCCGAACGCTTCCCTTGCTTCCCCCGGGACTTCTTGATGAGATTCCCCACCAGATTACATCGGGAATCTCCCTGACCTTTCGGGGAGGGCCCTCTCAGAACCAGGACTTTGGTCAACCCATTGCCTATCAGGTTCGTCGCGACCAGTTCGATACTTCCCTCCTTGATGCTGCCCGCCGGGCTGGAGGACAGATCATGACGGGTGTGGAGACTGTCAGTGCTCGTCGTGAGGGAAGGGAATTTGTGGTCTTGGCGGGTCGCCGAGTGATTCGAGCCAGGTCCGTCTTTGCCGCGGATGGCGCTACGAGCCGGGTACTTCGGGATCTTGATCCGGATTCGTCCAGACATATCCGCGAAAATCCGTCTCTTCGTCCCTTTACATCTGCGGAGGCCTTCGGAGACCTTCGGAATCCGATCGACGATCGCCATGTCGGAATCGACCTGGGTCTTGTTACCGGAGGATATGCCTGGTCCTTTCCCAAAAAGGATTCTTCCTGGGGTTTGGGAGTGGCAGGGTTTCTCGGGCCGCTGGCGAATCCGAGGGGGGAGTTTGCCCGCTATATTGAAAGCCGTCAGGCTACAGTGGGAAAAGCCGAAGTCCTCACCTGGCCCCTTCCGAACTATCGGTCAGTGCGACACGGCCGAATTCCCGGGCTCTTCCTTGTGGGCGATGCCGGAGGGATTCTGGACCCATTTCTGGGGGAGGGGATCTATTATGCCATTCTGTCGGCCACCCGTGCGGCCGAAGCCCTCATCCATGAACTTTCACGGAAAGACATGGCTCGTGAGACGGCCTTTGGCCTTGCCTCGCAGGCCTATGCCCGTTTCGTCAAGAGAACTCTCTGGCCCGATTTTGCCCAAGGGGCGAGGCTGGCCCAGGTTCTCTATCGCTTTCCGGGATTTTTCTTTCGGGTGACCCGTCGGCATCCCGGTCTTCTCGCCCTCTATGCCTCAATCCTCACGGGAAAGCATGACTATCGGTCCTTTTCCCGGGCAATGATCCTCAGGACTTTAGCCCTCCTGATTCCTGGCCGGACACCCCTTTCCGGCCCCGCCCTGTGACCCCCCTTTTCCGTCCCTTTTGGCGGGCGGGCAAAAGAAAAAAAAACGACGCTTCCTCCGGAGAGAAGGTCCGTCTCGACAGAAGCTGGGCGTTCTTCGGCCTTTTTCTTTTCTGGGTCGGTGGGTTTTCCGGAGGGGAAAACGGGATGGGCTCCCTCATGATGGGGCTGACATCGGTCTTTCTTGGCCTTCTTGCGGTGCTTTTTCATGAGATGGGTCATCGGCTGGCGGGACGCTGGCTTGGCGTTCCCTATGATGGTCGGAGGCTCTCCTTCTGGGGAGCTTTTCCCGAATATCGCGTAGATTTTGGTCCTCCTGTCCCGGCGTCAATTCCGGTGATCCTGGCGGGCCCGGCCGTCAATATTCTCCTCTGGCAGATCTCCCTGTCCATCCTGGGGGCGGGAAGGGGAGACTGGACAGTCTTCTTTCCCCAAGTGGCCTTTCTGCTGCATCTGTTTGCCGTGATCAATGCCGGTCTGGCTTTGATCAATCTCTTCCCGGGATTCCCCTTCGATATGGGGATTGCCGTTTCCCAGATTTTTTGTCGAGCGAATGGCTGGGAGCGCCCCGGAGAGGGGAGCCTCCCGGAGCGACTGGGATGGGCGGGGGCCTTTGCCGTATCTCTGGGCGGGCTGATGATGATTGGCCGAGGCCTTTTGATTTCGGGATTTGGGGGGTTGATTCTGGGATTTCTCATGCTCACGATGCTCCTCGACTTTCGGCGAAGAAATCGGGTGGCCGGGATTCTCGATGCAGAAGGCCTCGCTCCGTGGCTTGAACCTGTTCCATTTCTTGTCCGTGATGCAATGTGGATGCAGGAGGTCATTCTTCGGGGGTTTGGAGAGGGAAAAGGAGAGCGATTTCCTGTGGCGGGGGCAGATCTTTTTTACCGTGGAGAGCTGGCGTGGGATCGGGCGCGAAGTCGCTCCTTTACTCAGTGGGAGGGAGTTCGTGTCGCCGACCTTGACGATCTTGCCCCGGGCGCTGCCATCGAATGGACCGATGGGTCGAGCCAGATCCTTGAAGTTCTGGGGCGGACTCCCGATGGAGTGCCCGTTCTCAGGGGCGGACGGGTGGTGGGATTTCTTCGGGCTGCCCCTCTCTACTTGGCCGCGACCGTAGACGGATACCTCGACGGATATGTTCTCCGAAAAAGTGGAGAAGGGGAGGCGATAGCTCCTGAATTCTCTCTTCCTCGAGGGGAGGCGGCGACTGGGGCGAAGGACAGCAGGGATGGGGAAAAATCGTCAGGACTTCCCTGAACCTATCCCAGATCGAAGGGATCGATCTGCCACTCCACAAGAATTTTTCCCCGCGACTGATAGTAACTTCTGACCTGTTCCAGACGATCGTGGACGAGAGCAATGGTGGGAGCCTTGATAACAATCTGGGCCCGATAGCGGTTCTTGAGTTTGGGGGGAAGAGCCGGAACGGGTCCGAAGATCCCGTTCCCTGCCGGGAATTTTCCGAAGGGAGATTTCTCGGCAAGGATCTCGCGAAGAGGTTCTTCATGGGCGGAGGAGAGAATTATCGACGCCAGGCGTGAGAAAGGGGGATATCCCAGAAGCCTCCTCTCGTCCAGAGTCTGCTTATAAAAGGCCTCCTGGTTGTAGTCCCGGGCCCATCCAAGAACGGGATTGCCAGGGTCTCTCGTGACGATGTCCACCTGTCCGCCCTCCCGATGGCGCCCGACCCTTCCTGCCAGCTGAAGAATCAGTCCAAAGGCCCTTTCTGTCGCCCGGTAATCGGGGAAGGCCAGCATCCCGTCTGTCTCAAGGATGACCCCATAGGTCACTTTCGGCAAGTCATGTCCCTTGGCCACCACCTGCGTTCCCACAAGAATGTCCCCCGCCCCTTCCCGAAATGCTGTGAGCCGTTCCTGGCTTTCCTTTGCCGAATCGGCATCGAGACGAATGATCCTGGCTCCGGGAAAATGTTTTCCCAGGAGTTCCTCAAGCTTTTGAGTCGCGGTGCCTCGAAGTTCGAGGTCTCGTCCGAGGCACGTCGGACAGAGGGAGGGAACGGGGTAAGAAGAGGCACAGGAATGACAGATCATCCTGCGATCCGGAACCTTATGAAAGACAAGCCTGACGGCACAGGATGGGCAGGACAGTGTGTTATGGCAGAATCGGCACAACAGGGTGGGGACGTAGCCTCTTCGATTGAGGAGAATGACAGCCTGCTCACCACGATCAAGGGATGTGGCTATACGCTCCGGTACCGGATCGGGCAGGGGAGAGGCTCCGGATCCGGAAGGGATGAGGTTGATCGCGGGGAGGGATCGTCCTCCAATTCTTTCGGGAAGACTCAGGCAGTGGTAGCGACCCGATGAGACGTGAAAGATGGCGTCGGACAGGGGAGTGGCCGAACCCAGAATAACCGGAATACCCAGGTCCTGTGCCCGCCGGATGGCAAGGTTTCGGGCGTTGAAGGAGAGTCCTTCATAGGCCTGATAAGAAGGATCGTGTTCCTCGTCGACAATGATGAGCCCCAGACGTGAAAGCGGAGAAAAGAGGGCAGATCGGGGCCCGACAACCACGGGAATCCGTCCGGAAAGGATTCGGGCAAAGGCTCGGGTGCGTTCGGCCTTGGTCTGGGCGCTATGGATACCCTCCGCAAAAGGTGAGACGGCTTTCATGGCCTCGAGAAGAGGAGCCACGAGCCCGATTTCGGGGGTCAGGACAAGGACAGAGGATCCCTCGGAGAGAACGGCCTTGGCCATCTCCTGATAAAGGCGCGTCTTTCCCGATCCGGTCACTCCCCGGAGAAGAAAAGGAGCAAAGGGATGGTGTCTTTTTTCCTCCCACTCCCGAAAAGCCTCAGCCTGGGCGAGGGAGAGAGGTGGAAGGTCGGCGAGTCCTCCTTTTTTTTCTTCAAGGGGGGCTCCATACTCCTTCCAGAAGGAAGCCGGGAGGAGTTTGGGAAGAGACAGGGACGGGGGTAAGGCTGATTTGGCCAGAAGGCCTGGAGGGATTCTGTAATACCAGGCTCCAAAGGTAACAAGGGTGTGGAGTGACGGGGGAAAGACCGGAGCGGGATCGAGAACTGCCGAAATGTCTCTCAAGGGTCCATCGAAGGGTGGCGCGGAAACAGACCAGACGAGTCCGGCCACGGTTCGGCGTCCGAGCGGGACGGCCACACGGGTTCCGGGAGGAACCTCGAGGGAGGAGTCCGGATTTCGATAGGTGAGAAGCGGAATGTCAGGAATGGCGTCGAAGGGAAGAACTGTCAGCAGGCCCTCTTCCACAATGGAGTGAGGGTCAGAGGGGACGGGTGTCTGAACCACTCTTGAGCCGGAGGATTTCCAGTGCGAATTCTTCCGGATCCCGGAAGCTTTTGTAGACGGAGGCGAACCGAACGTAGGCGACATGATCGATCCGGGAAAGATGCTCCATGACGAGTTCCCCGATTCTCCGGGAGGGGATTTCCTGCGTGGAAATCTCGGAGAGGGTCCGCTCGATCTCGTCGACGATGGCGGTAATGGCTTCGGTTGAGACCGGTCGCTTCTGGAAGGCCCGTCTGAGACCTTCCATCAGCTTGTTTCTGTCGTAAGATTCCCGCCGCCCGTCCTTCTTCACAACAACGGGAGCCGATTCCTGGACCCATTCGTAGGTGGTGAATCGGGCATGGCAAGCCGTACATTCCCTTCGGCGCCGGATCCCGCGGCCATCTGCAGTGAGACGGGAATCAACGACCTTGGAATCCGGAATGCGACAGAAGGGACAGTTCATCGCGGGGTGGCGGAGCCGCTCCTGCGTATTTCTCCGTAGATGGGAAAGCGGGCCAGAAGTTCCCGGACCTGGGTGGCGATCTTTTGTGTAACTTCGGCTTTCCCTCGGCTGTCAAGGATCTCCCGAATCCAGAGACCCACCTGCCGCATTTCTTCCTGCCCCAGGCCTCGTGTGGTTGCTGCGGGAGTTCCGATACGGATTCCGCTAGTGACAGTGGGGGGTTTGTCATCGAAGGGAACTCCGTTTTTGTTAACGAAGATGCCGGCCTGTGAGAGGAACTGCTCGGCATCGCGTCCCGTGAGTCCCTGAGGCCTGAGGTCGATCAGGAGAAGATGGTTGTCGGTTCCGCCGGTCAAAAGGTGGTAGCCTCCGTCGGTCAGGGTCTGGGCCAAGACCCGGCAGTTGTCGACAACCCGGGCCATGTAGTCCCGGAATGAGGGATCCATCGCTTCCCGGAGCATGACGGCTTTTCCGGCCACGACATGCATGAGAGGACCTCCCTGCATCATCGGGAAGACCGCCTTGTCCAACGCCTTGGCGTGAGCCTCCCTCGAGAAGGCCATTCCCCCTCTCGGACCTCGAAGGGTCTTGTGGGTGGAGGTCGTCACATAGTCAGCCACGGGAAAGGGAGACGGATGAAGTCCGGCGGCTACAAGTCCTGAGATATGGGCCATGTCCACAAGGAAGGTGGCGCCAACTTCGTCGCTGATGGCGCGGAAAGGGGCAAAATCAATGGTTCGTGGGTAGGAGCTGGCTCCGGCAATGATGATCCGGGGGCGATGCTCGCGAGCCAGGGATCGCACCTGATCGAGGTCAATGAGACCGGTTTTGGGGTCGACCCCGTAGGAGACAGACTTGTAGTAGTGCCCGGAGAAGGAGACGGAGGCTCCATGAGTGAGGTGGCCCCCATGGGAGAGATTCATGCCGAGAATGGTGTCCCCGGGCCGAATCGCTGCAAGGTAAACGGCCATGTTTGCCTGGGATCCTGAGTGGGGCTGTACATTGACGTGTTCAGCTCCGAAGAGCGTCCTGGCGCGGGCAATGGCCAGCTCTTCAACCTTGTCCACCGCCTCGCATCCTGAATAGTATCGTCGGCCGGGGTACCCCTCGGCATACTTGTTGGTCATGACGGAGCCCACCGCTTCAAGGATCGAGGGACTCACATAATTTTCCGAGGCGATAAGGATCAGTCGGTCCTGCTCCCGTTCAACTTCCTGCATGATTGCGAGGTGGGTTTCGGGGTCTTTCTGCTCAAGCCAGCGCATGGGGCATGGTTCCTCTCATGGGTTCGTATCGTTGTTAGGGATTTGTCCCGTGATTTTCCTGTTCAATCTGGGCGATTTTTTCAATTCTTCGGACATGTCGCCCTCCTTCAAAGGCGGCAGAAAGGAAGGTGTCGAACCAGAAAGAGGCGTCTTTGGGAGCCATTTCACGGCCTCCAAAGACAATGATATTGGCGTTGTTGTGCTGATGGGCCAGACGGGCCGTCTCCTCGTTATAGAGAAGTGCGGCCCGGATGCCCCGGATTTTGTTGGCGGCGATGCTCATTCCGATACCGGTGCCGCAGACGAGGACGCCGTATGACCCCGGAGACGCGATAACCGCCTCTCCTACCTTGCGGGCATAGTCGGGATAGTCGACAGACAGGTCGGCATTGGTCCCAAGGTCGGTGGCGGAGATCCCCCTGGACTTTGCATGCGCCAGAAGGATGTCCTTGAGCTCGCGGCCAGCATGGTCCGAGCCAAAATAGAATGTCATGGAGAGCCCCGGATGGATTGTTTATAGAAGCATTGTATTGTAAGGAAGGCGGATGACAATTCACGCAGACTCACATAGAATTATATCATTGAATTATTGGGGATGCGAGACTGACGACTGGGAAAGGGCGTGTGGCCTGTGTGGGGCGGAAGAGTCAGGCGGAAAGCTTCGTAGGTCTGGAGGAAAGACGGAGGAGAGCATGAAAGGAAGGGGCTTGGGAAGACGACTGTCCGGATCGCTCATGTGCCTGAGCCTTCTACTGGGGCTTTCCTCCTGTGATTCTTCCGTCTTTAACAACCCCCACGGCCTTCTCGGAGGACTTTTTTCTCCGGGGAACAGCAAGTCGGAAAGCGGATCCGGATCTGGATCTGCCTCCAGCGGGAAATCCTCCTCTTCATCGAACACCACAGAGTCTTTTTCCTCGGCAACCCCCCAGGTCAATCCATCAAAAGGGTCCTCCTTCGGGGTCAGCCTTGACCCTCCCAGCTTTTCCCACGTCGTTCCCCTCTCCGAAGGTGACGGGATCTATCTGCAGTGGAGAAGGGTCGAAAATGCTTCCGATTATCTTGTCTATGACGGAAACCGGCTGATCAAGGACGTTCCAAAAAACCATACCCGGATCATGGGGCTTCTCCCCTGTACGGGATATGCTTTCCGTATCTACAGCTCCAATGGAAAAAGAGTGTCCCGCCATGGACTCCTTGTCAGGGTCCACACACGAGGGTGCCTGACCTCTCCCTAAAGAGGGGCTCTCTCAATTTTTCCGATAAAAACTGAAATCCTGGAGATGTCGGGCTCTATCCCAGCGACCGGATAATGGGGGAGAGCAGTCTTCTCATGCGGGTTTGGGTCTTCTCGAGGGAGAGTGTAGCGTCGACGACATGAAATCCGTGTGTTTCTCGGAGGTTGTCGTATTCTGCCAGAACTCTTGACTGAAAGAGGATATAGGATTCGCGGGGATCTGTAGAGAGCTCCATATCGAGCCCGGCTTCGTAGAATTTGATGGGGCGGGTTCGGGTAATTCTTTGGTAGGAGGTCTCCGGATCGACGCGAAAGAGAAATGTCAGGTCCGGCACGATGGCAAAATTGAAATTTGAAAGAAGCCAGGGACGGGGAAGTCCCCGAGCGCAGTCTCGGGCGATGGCCGTGTAGATGTAGCGGTCTGAAAGAACAATCATTCCAGCCTCCATGGCAGGAAGAATTTCATAGGTATAACGAAAGCTGAAGTCGGCGGCATGAAGGAGGCTAAAGGCATAAGGGGTGAGAACCTGCTTCTTCTTGGCCTTTCTTATGATGGGAGAGATGTCCGGGCTTGAGTTCCAGGCACTCTTTAGAACCCCAAATCCCTTGGATTGCAGGTAGTCGGAGAGGAGATCGAGCTGAGTTGACTTGCCAGATCCGTCTATGCCCTCGACAACAATGAGACGTCCGGGGTAGGAATGGGGGGGTGTGTGTGTCATCGGCTTTCCTTCCGATGGGCGGAGAGGAGGGCATCGATCCGTGACCGGAGCGTGCTCTGCTGGCGATGGATTGGGGCCGTGGCATTGATGGTGTCCATGTGGTGGGTTTTGGCGAGTTCCCGGTACATCTCGATCAGTCGTTTCTGGTATATAACGAAAGAGTCTTTCTTGCGGCCCGAAAGATTCATGTCCATTCCGGATTCGTAATAGTCGAAAAATCTCTCCTGACGGGTTTTCCAGTGAAGCCTCTCAAGAAGTGTCTCAACCGGGAGGTCGAGATAGAAGGTCTTGGCCGGGACGAGGGCGAAGTCGAAAATATTGGAGATCCAGTCTGGGGCGATTCCCCGGAGGATGGCACGACTGAAGACGGTATAGACATACTGTTCGGCAATGACCAGTTGCCCCGATTCCAGTGCGGGAATGATCTGGTGTTCGAAGCGGTCAACAAAGTCGGCCGCATAGAGAAAGCTGAAAGTTATCGGATCAAGATAGTTTTGCTGCTTGAGGTCGGAGATGGCTTTCCGGATGAGTTCAACGGTATTGCAGGCCGAGACGACGACGGCGACCCCGCGCGACAGATAGTAGTGTTTGAGAAGCTCCGCCTGGGTTGTTTTTCCTGATCCGTCTGTTCCTTCGATGGCGATCAAAAGTCCAGGGTATTGCGTCGTGCGTTCCAACGGGATTCATCCTTCGGGAGGGTTGGGTTTTTTTCTCTGATAAAGGGTGGCTTTTGAAAACGCTATCAGCCAGCCACGGTAAAGTCAAGCAACAAGGAAGGCTTCTTATCTCTTGTAATGCAGATATTTTTTCGGGGTAACAACTCAGGTCCCTCCCCGGGAGAAAAACGCAGGGAAGGTGCGGGAGCATTGAAGGAGAGGTGCCGGAAGAATCTGAAGGACGGGCTTTCAGGGGGCGAAGGGAAGGATCAGGCGTCGGAAGGGAGGAAGGGGAGTCCCTTCATGGACCGGGTCAGGCCGGACCAGACATCGTGGCCCTGTTTCCGGAGAGTCCCGGTATAACTTCGGATGGTGAAAAAGATCCGGGCTCCCCGGTCGGTCCGGAAGCCTCCGGAGACCTTCTGGCGGACTTTGACCATGCGGAGATCCTGTTTTGCCTGGTCATTGGTGAAAGGGATCGCCGGATCGAAGAAGAAGGCGAGAATCTGCCGACTGTATTCTTCGAAGCGCGGGAGAAGGTTCTGGGCGGGAGTGGCCTTTTTGCGTCCCCGGGAGGAGGACTTTTCGGGACGTTCCGCCTCGGACCATCCCCGCGCGAGGATGTCTTGCCGCCGGGCTTTCAGGGCCATTCCCTCACGCTCTCCGGGAGGCCCTTTCCGGGCGAAAGCACAGGCCTTTGCCTCGACAAGGAACGCTTTCATCTCCGTCGCCCAGCGATGGTGGTCGAACTCCTCGATGGCCGTCAGCTCCCGGAGAAGGTGGGCGTTGCAAAAAGAGTGTTGCCCGGGGTAGGACAGATACGGTCCCCCGAAGTCGTGCACCGCGGTTCCTTTGGCCCGATTGACGACCCCCAGGGCTTCGATCCCTTCCTTTCCCCGTTTTTCGTGAAGCCCCAGAAGGGTCACGCGCGAGGTCGAGGCGACGTGACACCAGCGGAGCGTCGCCTCCGACCGGAGTCCCGTCTCGCCGGCATGAAGGACCGGGGCGGAGATCAGGAGAGTGCGTACGTGCTCCATGAAGGGATCAAGTCGGTCGGAAAGAAGACGGCTGGACTCTAAGAGCTTGTTAAAATATAAAGATAACAATTCATCCGTCTCTGGGATGAAGGGAATAGTTCCATTCCCCATGAAAAGCGTGGCGAACCAGATGGAGAGAGGCCATCTCCTCGTCAGAGATCTTGATGCCTTTGGGGTAGACCCTTGGATCAAGCTCGGCTTTGACCGTGAGTCCGCTTTTTGTCCTGGTGTTGGCGATCAGATTCAGAAGGACTTCGTGGCTGACCAGCGGCCGCCCTCTCCAGTTCATACTGATAAACGAAAACAGGCGATGTTCAATCTTGTTCCACTTGCTGGTTCCGGGAGGAAAATGACAAATCGTGATGG
>JBMFWG010000011.1:0-46295 GCA_049965515.1 Leptospirillia bacterium | reverse complement strand
CTGGTGTGTCGGCTGTCGTGCCAACGGCAGGCCGAGTAGCTATGTCGGGACGGGAGAACCGCTGAAAGCATCTAAGTGGGAAACCCACCTCAAGACGAGATCTCCCACCGCGCAAGCGGTCTGAAGACCCCTGGAAGACGACCAGGTTGATAGGCTGGGCATGCAAGACCTGCAAGGGTTGTAGTGTACCAGTACTAATCGGTCGAGAGACTTGAGTCCGTCATCGCCCTTGTTCAAACGCGCTTCTTTCTGTCCGGTGGCTTTGCCGGAGGGGAAACACCCGTTCCCATCCCGAACACGGCCGTTAAGACCTCCAGGGCCCATGATACTGCACCCGCGAGGGTGTGGGAAAGTCGGTCGCTGCCGGACTCTTTTTTCTTCCCTTCTCCTCTCTTCCTCTCTTTTTCTCCCCTCGGCTCTCTCTTTCCCGAGGGGTTTTTTTTAATCGGGCCTCCCTCCGGAAGGATCACCGTGCCTTCTTTTCTCCCCTCCGTCTCCTTTTTTCTACTTCTTTTCACCCTCCTCTCCTGCTCCCCTCACTTTCATCCGGTCATTCAGGGAAATCCCCACGACCTTGTGCTGGCGCTTCCTGACGATCCTGCTACCCTCGACTGGAACAAGGCCACAGACGGAAACTCTTTTGAAGTCATCACCAATCTCATGCAGGGGCTGACTCGGTTCGACCGTGATCAACGGGTGGTTCCCGGGGATGCAGACCACTGGAGTTCTGACGCCACAGCCACGGTTTTTCTCTTCCATATTCGACCCTCGGCCCGCTGGAGCGACGGGACCCCCGTTCTGGCATCCCACTATCGGGATTCTTTTCTGCGCCTTCTTGCTCCGTCGACCGCCTCTCCTTATGCCTATTACCTCTTTGATATTCTAAATGCCCCGTGCTATTCCGCCGGGCAATGTCCGGATTCGGCTGTGGGGGTCAAGGTCCTGGGACCCCGGACCTTGCAAGTGACCCTTTCCCACCCTATGCGCACCTTTCCCTCTCTTCTGACCAATGCCATCACGGACCCGATTCGTCTTGACCTGATTCGGGCGAATCCCGACCACTGGACCGATCCTGGCCGCCTTGTGGGAAATGGCCCTTTTTTACTGAGTTCATGGCACCATGATGCCTATCTTGAGCTGGTGCGCCGTCACCCGGATTCGACGACCTCTCCCCGAATTTCCCGGATTGTTTTCTTGGTCATTCCCGAACCGGTGACCCAATTGACGCTTTTCGAGCAACACCGGCTGGATATTGAAGGCATCCCCTCCTTCTATATTGAAAAGTACAAAGACAGTCCGCTCCTCCAACGGATTCCCCAATTGTCGACGATCTATTACAGCATGAACATCAATCGCGCCCCCTTTAACAACATTCATGTTCGTCGGGCCTTTGCCATGGCTGTCGATCGGGCCAGGCTCGAGAAGACCTTTCTCTCGGCCCTTCCCTCCCTCTCCTCCTTTATTCCCCGTGGACTTCCAGGCTACGATCCGAATGCCGCCTACCCTTATGATCCGGTCCGGGCCAGGCAAGAGCTCGCCGCCGGGGGCTTTCCCCAAGGACAGGGATTCCCGAAGGTCACGCTGGTTTTTCCTGAGGGGACCCAAAGCCGCATTATGGCCTCCTATATGCAGCAGAACTTCAAAGAGGTTCTGGGAGTCTCCCTCACGCTTCGTTCCATGGAGTGGAAAGCTTTCCTGGCCGGCCTCGATTCCCATACGCCCGCGTTCTATCAATCCGGTTGGATTGCCGACTATCCTGATGCCATGACCTTTCTTTCCTTGATGCGCCGTGGTTCGGGGAACAATCGGACAGGATGGTCTGATCCGGCCTTTGATCATCTTCTTGACGAGGCCATGCAGGCCAATGATTCGGAAAAAGCCCGTCTCTACGACGACGCCCAAAAGATCCTTCTGCGCCAGGGAGTCGTGGCCATTCCCTTGTCGCAGGGGGTGTCGAACCTCCTTGTGCCTCGAGACATCACAGGGTACTGGCACAATGCCATGGGGATGGACAACCTCTCGGATGTCCGGAAGATCCCAAGAGGTTAAAAATTGTGGTATCCTTTTGTGTCTGAACCCTTTCCGGTTCTGGCTGATTCCATGGTATTTCCGGGCGATCCGGAGGTTAATGGCGACGTGGTCCTCTCCTGATGGAGGACGTTTTTTATTTCAGGAGTCATACTTGGCCTCTCTTAAATCCCTTCCCGCCTCCGAGCGGTTCGAGGAGGATGTCCGGCAGTTTTGCCTCACAGGACTCCAGACCGTGGCCTTGGGCCATGATAGCTCCGATTTTCGCGACCCCTTCGTGGATGCCGGGGTTTCGGTCTATTTTTATGAGAGGAATATCTACACTCCTGTCGGGCAGAAGGAGATCGACGGATTCCTGGCGACTGATCGGGGGTTCTTTGTTGTTGAATGCAAGAATATCTCGGGAAATGTCACCGGAACGCTCAATGCGTCCTGGCAGGCGGGACGGGAGACGATCCAGGTTCCTGGGTCGAGCCATGCCAACCCCCTGACCCAGATCAAGAATCGTATTGGCCCCCTGGCCTCCTTCCTGAGGGACCGGAAGGTTCCGTTCTATCTCACCGGCATAATCCTTTTTCCTGATGACGCGAATCTTGAGGGGTTGGCCGAAAGCGGAACGCTCTACATCCATGAGCCGGCCACTCGGGACCACAGCTATGTCGTGACGTGCGTCTCCCGGATCCCCGAAATCCTGTCGAAGATGCCTCCGGGAGTCGTGACGCCGGAGGATGCGGCCCGCGTTGCCAAGCTTCTGGGCCTTGTTGTTCCCGATGCCAGAAGCCCCGAACGGGTCTTGCGATTCCCTGTGGGGGGGTTCGAGGATCTTTCCCTCCATCAGAATGAGCGCCTCCTGGAGCGCAAGATTGAGCAGATGAAGGAGAAGCTTGCGGATCTTCCTCCGGAGAGCAGGGCCGGAGAGGAAGAACGTCTTGAGTCAGCCCGGGCCGCTCTTCTGGCGACGCTTGTGTCGACCGCCCGGTCAGCCCCTTCCCGTTCCCGGAAAAACCTCTGGCTTCCTGCGGTGGCCAGCCTTCTCCTGATGCTTTTGATGTTTGGAACGATCACCTGGTACTTCCAGAACCGCAAGGAGGTCCAGCTGATCCGGAAGCAAAATGAGGCCGAGCTTCTTCCTGAGCTCATCGGAAAGGATCCCCAGGCTTCCGCCTACGCCCTTTACCTTCTCTTTTACAGCCGCCATCCGGGGTTTCCAATGGACAAGGACCTTCTGTCCCTGGCCTACCCCTTGAGGACCCGGGAAAAGGCCAACTCCGATCCGGCGTTCCGGAAGAAGTTTCGGGATCGCATCGACAATGACTTAAAGCTTGTCTCCACGTTGAGCCGCTTCAAGATTTCGATTTCGGCGACCCTCGTTCGCTATGATGCCCAACAGGACCGGTTCTATCTGACGGGAATCCTGCCGGTAAGACTCCCCGGGACAGGGCTCTTTCCCTCCAGACAGATTGGTGTTGCTGCCCGGATCGATTGTCCCTTTTGCGATGCCCAGGTGCTTCTTCGGGACTGGCCCCTGAAACCTGCCTTCTCTCCCCAGGGCATCTTCTTTTCCTTTCCCTACCCCCAAACAGGTGTCTCGGAGATCATTGGCCAGGCGCCCTGCTCCGGATGCGGGCTTCCTGTCCATGTGAATATCTGGATCTCGCCCAATGATGTGGATGCCGGACGGACCTCCGCCGGCAAGCCCTATATCTCCCTTCTTGGATCGGTCAAGGTCCTCTCGATCGTCCTCGACACGGACGGCCGGGAGCTCTACCGCAAGAACCCCCCGTCGATATAGAAGGGGGCGGGGGTCCCCTGTCCTAAGGCGTTCCCCCGTTTTCTTCCGAAGATCCCTCGTGGCCTCCCCGGGAGTCCGGGGAGGCTCCTCGATGACCGTTGCCCGCCTTCTCCTGAGCGAGAGCCTCAAGCCGTCTGTCAATTTCCTGAAGAATGATCGGCGGGATTCCCGATCGCCTGTCCAGAAATGTCCCGAGAAGCTCCCTTTCCGGAACGGCATGAAAGTAGTCGACGGCACTCTTGATCTGTGGGGATAAGATCTGGATTTGCCCGTTTTCGCTTCGGGAAAGTGACAGGGAGTAGACCAGCTTGAGCTGGTCCTTCAGGTATTGGATCAGGGGAATGAAGTCGGTGTCTCCGGAGACGATCACGGCCGCATCGTAATTTGGCATCTTGGCGATCATGTCGATGGTGATCCCGATGTCCACCCCTTTCTCGCCCTCAACCGTCCCCTGGTAGAGAATCCCTCCCTCCTTGTCTTTCTGCATCTCTCGGACTCTGTAAGGTCTCAGAACCAGTTGGCCGACGTATTTGAATTCCAGAAAGGAGCTTCTTTTCTGGATTTCGTCAAAAACCTCCTCCTTGGCTCGGGCCAGAAGTTCTCTTTGGTGTCGGTGCCACCTCTGGGCCAGCATGTCGAGGAGGGGGGCGGTCAGCTCCGGGATTTGATCCCGGTAGTTCTCGAGGATCTCCCGGATGGCACGATCGTGACGGTGGTAGGGGGTTGTGGCCTGGGTGTTGTACCAGTAAACGCGAACGAGGCGATGAGGTGTCCTCGTCCGGAGGGAAAGAGCCTCAATGGCATGTTGAAAAAAGCTCTCCCAGAGAAAATGCTTCTCGTCGAGTCGGTATTCAGGAAGGTTGTGTCCCTGGGCCTTGAAGCGAAATTTCTGGAGGTCGTTCTTGAAGTTCTGTCCATCAATGAAGACGACTGTTTTCAGGGTATCCATGAGGTCCTTTCCGGAAGAGATCGGTCCTTTCTGCTTCTATTGCCCATGCAACGACATTCACAGTGAATTCTTTCTACTCGAACTGAGGAGGGTTGGCAAGCCTTCGCCGGACGGAACCTCAGGAGGGACAGCATGGATTGAAGGCGGCGGGGTAGTTCTCGCCAAGAAAGACGTGAAGATGTGCGGAAAGAAGAACGAAAAGGGGAAAACCTTAAAAATAGAAAGAGCCCCTAATCGGGGCTCCAACTAAACTGAGTAAGTGGACAATAAGTCCGAGACAAATTGTAGCAGGATCCCAGGGGAGTCTGTCAAGTTATTTTTGTCTTTTTCCGGGGAGAGCCCCGGGGGGCTTTTCGGAGGGCTTTAACTTTTAACTTGAAATCTAATTCATCGTATCCATTATGGATAGGTTGGTTAGCCTAGGTGAGGCTGCAAAAGCGTTGGGTGTGGCCGTCCCAAACGGCTCTACGGCAGGTTCTGCCTTTCGTTCCGCCTGTAAAGAGGAAGGCTCTGGCCGGAGCCTTCAGGCGGCAGTGAAACCGGCCTCTGTGAGGAAGGAAGTCAGCATTGAACCGGCTTAGGCAGGTTTGAGTCGGTCTGATGAAACGTCTTCCGGAATCGAGACGAGGAGAGATCCGGTCGAGGGAGGCGGACCTCAAGAGGATTCGGGGAAGGGGGGCCTCTGAAAACGGAGCCTTCGGCGTCTTTATTCGAAGAGGGGCCTCCCTGGAAAGGCGAGAAGCCGTTCCCTGGTCTGTGGCGGATGGCGATGCCCCGAAGACCTCAGGTTCTTTGAGCCCTCCGGAACAAAAGGGCCGACCAGGTGATTCCGGAGCGGCCAAGAAGATCTTCGGACGTGTTGGAGACAAGCAGGGAGAGCCCGCATTCCCGGGCAATCCGGAGGGTGTCGGGCAGATTGACCGGAGCCATTCCGCGCTCACAGTCATCGGGACCTCGGCGAAAGGTCAGGAAAAGATGTCCTTCGGGAAGGAGAAGTCCGGAGAGTCGGCGAAAGGCGCGGTCCCGATGTTCGGGAGGAACATGCATCCAGACGGCCGAGACAAGGATAAGGGAGAAAGACGCCTTGTCGGGGAGGCTCTCAAGATCCGGCAGGGAGTCATCCTTCCAGAGGATCTTCGGGGAGGAGGGATGTCGGGCGGCCTCCCGGCGCATTCCTTCCGAGGGTTCAACCGCGACGACCTCCAGACCCCGGAAGGCCAAGGCCCTCGCATCCCGGCCCGATCCGGCCCCGACATCAAGGACCGGTCCCTGTGAGGGGAGAAAGGGCAGAAGGAGTCCATGGAGAGCCTCAAAGTCAATGGCATCGTAGGCTCTGGCAAGGTCCTGGGCCTTCCGGTCGTAGAAGGCGATTCCCGGAGGATCGCTCCCGGTCATTTCCCCGAGTCCTGGCCTTTCGCAAGGGCGTCCTGCTCGTTTCGGATCTGTTCCACAAGCCAGAGAGTCAGATCCTTGAAAGACAAGTCTCCCGGTTCGGATTCATGCATTCTGGCATGAAGCTGGGCCCCCACTGCCCCGCCCTCTCCCAACCGGGAAAAATATCGGGTCAGGGGGCAGGTTTCCAATTGTTGTCGACGGATATCGGAGTTTGAGGCATGGATCCACCGGTGAAAGGACAGCCCTCCCAGGGCGGTGGTGACCTCTCCTGGGGTGATGGGAAGATGGAAGTTCTGGAGCCACTGGACAACCTGAGTCGCTGGCATCGGTCGGGCCAGGGAGTATCCCTGCCCGTAGGGAGCCCCCAAGATGGCGGCCGCCTCGACCATCGCCCTGTCTTCGAGCCCCTCCACGACAACATCGCGTTCGAAGTCCTGTCCCATGCGCACGATGGTTCCGATCATGCTGATTGTATGAAGGGGCGCGGTCCGAATCCGCTTCAGGAGACCTTGGTCAACCTTGATGCTGTCGAAGGGAAGGGTGACCAGCCTCTGAAGCGAGCTGAAGCCGGACCCCAGATCATCCATGGAGAGGTTGACCCCAATGGCCACAAGGTGTTCGACGGCCTGATCCATCGTCTTTGCATCGATCTCGTCGTTTTCAAGAAGCTCAAGGGTCAGACGTTTCGGGGCAACCCTGTGGCGGGTGAGCGCCTCCTCGACCCAGACGGGGCAACTGGGGTCCCGGAGTGTTCCGGGAGGGAGGTTGAGAGAGACATCGAGGGAAACACCTTCCGCGTCCCAGCGTGACACCCATTCGAGGGCCTGGTCTAGGCCTTCCCGAAAGAGTCGGTCAAGCTCCGCATCTCCCATGGAGGGAAGAAAAAGACCGGGAGGGACGATCTCTCCTCCCGGTCGAATGAGCCGGGCCAGGGCTTCGACCTTGACGACGGTCCCGGTGGAGAGATTGACCACCGGCTGCATGTACATTGAGAGTCCTCCGGAGAAGATCTCTTGGCGATATTCCTGGGCCCGGGTTTCCGGAATGGCCGACACCGGAGCCCGGGAGAGGGCCCAGACGCGTTCCCAGCGCTGTGCCAGCCCTCGAGAGAACTGGAGCATCCAGTGGAAATCGAACTGGTTGGGGTAGGCTCCGTATAAGGAGAGAACGGCCTGGGCACTTCCATCGGCGGAGCGGATGGGAATGGAGATTCCTGACCGGATTCCCAGGGGATGGACGACGTCCTTCCAGTAGCGAAGGCGGGAATCGTTATGGTAGTTCGATGTTTTCTGGATTTCGAGGCTCCTCCAGGCGTGGCCGATGAGTCCCTGTCCTCGCGGATCGTTGGGGTCGGCGGTCGCTGAAAAGCGCTTGTCCTGCATGATCTTGGCCGCTTCACGTCCGCGGACTCCCGCACTGCTTTCGACGATGAAGAGGCCCTGGCTGTCGAGCCGCATGAGCAAGGCGCAGCGAATGCCCGGAAGCTCGCCCAGCAGGGCGAGCTCCTTCTCCCGGACATCGGTCCAGAGGGCTCCTGGCTCTGGCATAGGTGCCGAGAGAGAGGAGAAAAAAAGACTCATGGTATTGGTCGCGGCCCGGAGCTCCTCCTGAAGATCGTCCTGAAGCCGTATCTCGTTGGCCAAGAGCAGCCGGTAACGGTCGCGGGCGGTGAGGAACGTTTGGCTCAGACGCTCGGAGAGAAGCCTGCGATAGAGCGCCATGCCCTGGGCCAGCATGGCCCCGTCGACCCCGTTGAGGGCATGGATCTCTCCGACCTGTTTGGCCCGGGCGTTGACCTCCTCCCTCGTCCGTTCGGGGGTCATGAGAAAGGAGAGGTGGGCCGATTGGGCCTGAACGATTCTTTGAAGCCCCGCTTCGTCCTGGCCGGCCAGGATCCGCCGGACATCCGAATCAAGGTCATTCTGGGCCAGGAAGGCTTCCACGAAATCCACAATAGCGGCCTGTATATGCTCGTGGTGACGGCTGAGGATGCGCTGACTCTCTGGTCCGTAGGCATCAAAGAAGGCCTCGAGGGCGGAGGCGGAGGTGAGGATGGATCCCATGGACCACCATTGGGTGCGGGATGCCTTGGTGGCCTTAGACTGGTAGAGGGCGGCCTCCGCCTCCCGAAAAAGGCTTTCTCCATCCTCGCCGCTGGAGGGGTAGAGCGCCATTCCCATGCTGATTCCAAGAGTGAGGAATCTTCCGGAGGGGAGGGGAAAGGGCTCTTCCACGGCCTTGTGAAGTTGATCAAGGATGGAGGCGACCTGCGACATCGTTTTTTCGAGAGAGAGTTCCTCGATGATCAGTCCGAACTCGTCTCCGGAGAGTCTGGCCAGAAAGTCGCTCTGCCGAAGATAAAGCTTGAGTCGACGGGCCAGCTCCTCAAGGATCCGGTCTCCGGTGCCCTTTCCCAGGGTTTCGTTCAGGGGGCGGAAGTCGTCGATGTCGAGCACCCCCACCCCGAAAACCAGCCCCTTTCTTCGGGCCCGGGCCAGGGCTCCGTTGATTGCGTGGTCAAAAGCGGCCCGGTTGGGAAGTCGGGTCATGGGATCCTGGGAGAGCTGTCTCTCCATCTTTTTCTGGGAGAGGTAGAGGGGGGAGATATCCAGAACAACCAGATCGATCGGGGCCGGAGTTTCTTCGGGAGAGTCGCAGAGAGTTCCTGCAATGGCGACAAAGAGGGGCTCTCCGTACTTTTTTCTGAAAAGGAATGTCTCGGAGGCGTTCCGGTGTTCCTCAATCTGGAGGATGAACCGTTCAAACTTTCGAAGGGATTCTGCCGGGTCAAGCAGAATTGTCGGAGAAAGGGATAAGATCTCGTCAGCGGCATATCCGGTCATCCGACCGAAGGCCGGATTGCAGCTCTGGATGGTCCGGTCCCCTTTCAGGGAGATCAATCCTGCCGGTGAATCCTGCTGAAACTTTGCATCGGGTCTGGCAGGGTCCGATACCGGAAGAAGGGTCAAAAGCCGTATCGTCTGCTCGGCGAGGTCGAGGCGGGTGGTCTTCACCGTGACATGGACAAGTTTTCCGTCGAAGCGCCGGAAGTGGGCGTCTCCGGTTTCTCCGGGAGTTTCCGTCCGGGTGTCATAGTCGTTGATCGGCAGCCCTATGGGGCTTTGTCCTGGAGGAAGAAGCAAAGACCGAAAAGCCGCGTTGGCCGCGATGAGCGTATCTTGGGAAGAGAGAAGGCAAAGGGGAAGAGGGCACCCTTCGAAAAGGGCCCCATCCGGAGCATTCAGGAAATCCGGCGCGACATTCTCCGGCGGAACGGGAGGAATGTTCGGAGAGGAAGGACTCATGGACCTGACGGCTCCTTTGAATAGAGGCATTCGTGAGGATACCCGTGGCACCTGCAAAGGATTCTATTATTAAAGTCTACACGAAATCCCATTCTGTTCAAATATCTCCGGCATCATTGGTGTCTTTTTGGTGAAGGAGATCTGTTTTTGCTTGTGTCCACTCTTGTTTTTAACTTTTTTATTTTTGTGTCAAGTGAAATGGGAGGATGCGGGTTTTCGGGAAGAATCGGGCTGTTTATTCATATAAAAATATAATAATTAAATATGATTGACAGTCTGGAAAATTGGTATATCCTAGGAAAAAGGGTTCCATGTTTGAGTGTGTCAATCTTGAGCGCAAGATTGGTTCATCATTGCTTGATCTGAATGCGCGGGTAACGCAAGGAGGATCCGATGGCAGGGATGACGCCGTCAAGGCTCTATGAAGTCAACCGTTTGTTGGGAGAGATCCACGAGCTCCTTCCCGAAGCGCGGTTTGACTACGATGATAAAACCGGTGTTCTGGTCCGGGTGGTGCTGAACATCAAGGAAGATCCTCTTCGGGAGATCAACTTTTTTGACTCCCGTCCCCGATCCTTTCCGACGCCCAACTTGCTCTGCCAGCCCCATCCGCATCATCTCCCGTACGGACAAGATGTGACCACCTGTGATTCCCCTCTTCCCGACCCCCCGGTCTAAAGGGATTGGTTTGAAAACTTTTCCCTCTTGGGGTAGGATGATGTCCATTCGGGCAGGAGGCTTTTCCGTGGCAGAGTGTCGGCCTTCCTGATTCTTTTTTCGATGGATCCGCGACTTTTCCCGGTGGCGAAAGGTGGTTCTCATGACATATTTCCGACGTTTCACTTGCGGAGGCTCTCCGTCTGGGACAAATTCTCCCTCGTCCCGTTCTTTTCCGATCCTTTTTCTTGCGACGCTGACCCTTTTGTCAGCCTGTTCCAGCCTTTCGACCCCTCCCGGAGGGCTGGGTGTTCCTCATCTTGAAGCCCGCTCCTCAAAAAATCGGCCGGTATGGATTGATCGTCTGGGCTCGTGGCAAAAAGACCATCCCGGGCGAGAGTATTTTGTGGGAACAACCACCAAGGAACCCGACCAGGAATCCGGGCGGACCGATGCCTACCAGAATGCCGTCCGCTCCATTGCCGAAAGAATCGGTGAGCGCGCCCGCTCCCTCTATCGGGAAACGAGCTCGAGGAAAATGGATGAGACCGGTTCCGGCATGGACATGAGCGTTCGCCGCCATGTCACCTCTCTGGTGATGAACGAAGCCAGCGCGCGGATTTCCGGAGCCCGTGTTGAGGATTACTACTGGCAGAAGTTTTGGGAGAAGGACCAGGAAGACCAGCCTCCGTATTCTTTTTACAAGTACTCTGTCCTTGTGTCGATCCGCAAGGATCTTTATGATGCCCTGCTTCGCAAGTCCCTCGAAGGGGCCCGCCAGAATGCCTCGGATCCCAAGGTCCGGTCACTTCTCGAGCGGATGATTCACCAGTCATCCCGCTAAAAAGCGTCCCTTCCGGAGGAATGATTGAATGGCTGAGCTGAAGAACGTCGGGAAAACATGGGTTCGTCCCGTCCTGGGGGCCGTCCTGATTTCGGGGACAGTTGTCGCCTGCACTACCGCCGGAGGCCCGTCGGCCTTTGCGGGGGGAAATGGTGGGAGACGGGGGAGGTGAAGGGCTATCCCTCGAAGGACTACCTCACCGCCATCGGCTATGGCTCGACCCTGAGCCGTGCCCGGAAGGATGCTGGCCGTAACATTGCCTCCCAGCTCGATTCAAACATTCACTCCCAATACCAGCAGACCTCGAACAGAAGCGGGATGTCCGTCTCCAGAAATGTCCGTGACGCCCTTTCCGTGAAAACCCATGCGAAGCTCTATGGCCTTCAGAACCTTCGGGGGCGTTTTGTCTCGGGCCAGGGATCTTATGAGGCGGTGGTCGGGGTCAAGCGCGAGGAATTGGCCCGTTACCTGAAGGGCCGGATCAACAATCTCCGGACGACGATTAAGGGCATCAAGGCTGACCTTTCAAGAACCCCGGACCCGATGAGTCAAATCCACGATCTGGCCGGTCTTGTCCGGGCCAAGGAAAAGGCGGCCTTTTTCGACAGGGAAAGGGCCGTGGTCATCGGGGGAGCCCCCTCGAACACCTTCAACGTGGAGGGAGACCTCTCCCGTCTCGAAAGCCTTCTCTCGCGGCACATGACCGTCTCCGTCAACCTGAAAAATGGATGCGGAGGCTCCGACCGCTTTGTTCGGCATGTGGCGGCCGCCATTACTGACGCAGTGACCCGGATGGGGCTTCTGGTGGTTCCCTCCGGGGGGCAGGTTCTCATTGGGGGGACCGTGAGTGTCCGCCCGATGGAGTCAGGGTTCTCCCGACGGTACAAATATTATGTGCCCGATTACACACTGACGATGGCGGCCCCCGATGGAACCATCTGGGGATCCCGGGTGGGTGAGCACAACGTAACCGGGCTGATGGCCTCCCAAGGGGAGCTTCTGGCTGTTCGGGATGTGGCCGGACGGGGAGTGGGACCACATCTTGCGGCGCTAAAGAGCCGGCTCTTCATAAATCCCGGGGATCCCCGGTTCGTGGCCTTCCCTTCCGACAGAGAAAATGGCGGATCGGCCCGTTCCTCCGCTCCGTCGTCCCTGGGCCATCAATGTGACGACTTCAGGGATGCGGGGGCCATGTCCACCCTTCCGGCCCCCATGGTGTCGTCCTCCGCTAAAATGACCTCCAGCCACTCCGGAGAGTCCGTTCGACAGACGTCGGCTGGCGTTGTCTTCTGGAAGACTTCTCAGGGAGTGTCGACCAGAAATACACTTGGTCAATGTCGATGGGATCGGGTCTTTGGCTGTCCTTCCTCCCGGGCAGATCAACGGAGTTCCCGTCTTGATGTGGCAACCGCAGATAGAATCCCTGACCTTTAACACGATGGTCGCTCCGGAAGCTGTCCCGTTCCGGGGCAAGGCCCCCGCGGGGGTATAACACGAAAGGAGTTTCGATGAAAAAGGTGGTATGGACACTGGCAGGGGCGATGGCCGGTTCGGCTCTTGCTTTGGCAGGCTGTTCCTCTCTTCCGAGCCTTCCCAAAGGACCTGAAGGCTACAAGATTGTGGCCCAGTCGAGCTCTGAACTTCCGTCCTGGATCAATGGGATTGGCAGGTGGAGCGACAAGAAGGGCAACAAGAGCTCCGTGTGGTTTGAGGCGAGCTCACCCCAGGAGAATTCTCTTCAGGGCGCCAAGCATGATGCCTTCATCCGTGCCCAGAGAAAGGCCTCCGACAGAATTGGAGACCAGAACTGGAATCTGGTGGGGAATACCGTCAAGCGAAAGCTGAATCTCGACACTCAAACCATGATGCGCATCAAGGACAACACCAAGACCCAGATTCGCCAGACCTCCCAGGGGTGGCTGGTGGGTGGTGAAGAATATCAGTACTACTGGATCGAATACCAGGCCAAGCATCCCAACCGGGTTCCTCCCGACCAGAGGACCCTCTACCGGGCCTGGGCCCTTGTTCGCTATTCCCAGCCCAACTGGGAGTGCTCCCGCCGGAACTCCCTCAAGATGCTTCCGATGATTGCCTCCAATCTTGGCGGAGAGCTCAAATACAAGCATTTTGACCAGGCACGCTTTTCCCAGGTCCTGAAGGACATCACCGACAAGAACATCTCCCTGATCCCGGACAATGTCTGCATCGGAGGATAGGAGACCGTTTTGAAGGTCTTAGAATTGAAAGAGGGGCCCCTGGGGCCCCTCTTTTTTTGCCTTTTTTGTCTCGAGGAATATTCCTGCCTTGTTTTACCGGCTTTTGAGGTCGTGGACCTCATTCAGGATTGACTCCATCCATTCGTAAATATTGTGTCGCAAGACCTCTTCGCGGAGGATCCGGTTTCGTCCCGAACGGATTGCCAGGGGTTCTTCCAGCGCCTGGTGGATGATCGTCGCCGATCCCTCCGGATCGTAGGGGTCGATAAGGACCGCATCCCTCAATCCGTGGGCGGCTCCGGCATAGCGGCTCAGAAAAAGTGTTCCTCCGGCGTCTTTCTGCGTGGCGAGGTATTCCTTGGCGACAAGATTCATGCCGTCGTTGGTGGAGGTCACCAGGGCTCCGGCGGCCAGTCGATAGAGAGGGGCCAGGGTCCGGTGGTCGACGGTCTCCTCGATGGTGACAATGGGTGTCCATTCGTCTCGCGCCCATCGGGCGTTGGTCTCCCGTACCGCCTGTCGAACCTTCTCCTGGTAGGTTTGGTAGGGGGGGTGGGTCGCCCGGGTGGGAGGGGCAATCTGGAGGAGCCGGAGGGAGCCCACGTGCTTGGGATAACGCCGGAAAAGCGTCTCTAGGATTTCCAGACGCTTGAGGAATCCCTTGGTGTAGTCCATGCGGTCCACCGAGATGAGGAAGGGAACCTCGGGATCTATTCCGGCCTGTCGGAGGAACTTCCGGGCGAGTCCCGGCCCCTCGGGGCTTTGGGCCAGGGATTCGAAGCGATCGGGGTCTACCCCGATGGGGTAGTCTCCCACATGGATTGAGCGTCCCCTCCAGAGGAGCGTCTGTCGTCGGATCCGGATTTCTTCTCCCAAAAGCTCGGCCGCCGACTCAAGAAACCGGTCCCGGTAGAGGGGAGTCTGGAAGCCCAGAAGGTCGTGCTCGAGCAGCCCCCGGACAATCTCAGCCCTCTCGGGGATCTCCTTGAGAAAGGAGTGCCGGGGCCAGGGAATGTGCCAGAAGAAGGCAAGAGGAGGGGGCTTTTTAGGAAGGCGCGGGCGGAGGCCACGGGCCACAAGGGCTAGCTGGTAGTCGTGAATGAAGACAAAGCCGTTGTGGCGCTTTTCCATGAGTGTCGCCATAACGTCGGCAAAAAGAGCGTTCACATGGCGGTAGTCCTCAAAGTCTCCGGGATGGGTGAGGACCCGTCCCGGCTCCTCATGAAAAAGGGGCCAGAGGAGGTCGTTGGCAAAACGCTGGTACCCCGTAGAAATATCCGGATCAGAGAGGAGTATGCGATGAAGTTCATAGGAGGCCGGCTGGTCGGGAAGGGAGACGGTCAGGGGATTGGGGCCGGGAGAGGAGCGAAGGGCCACCCAGTCGCCTCCGGTCTGGAGCAGCAGTCGGTGGAGGGACTGGCTGACCCCTCCGGCCGGATAGCGAAGCCGGGGGGCGGCGCTCTTTCGTGTCTCTTCGGGTGAGCGTTCCACCCAGACAACCGGTTCCCGGTGGGTTGCCACCAAAATCTCTCCCTCACCAAAAAGCCGTCGATAAAGGGAGGAGACCCCCAGGGCGGTGGAGAGGCGTGATCGGGAAGGGGATGGGGTGGCTCTTGGGGTCACAGGGGATCTCCTTGGGAAGATAAGGTTTTGGACGAGATGATGTGGTTATGAGGATGAGCGTTCGTTCTCCGGGGTGGCCTCAAAGGGAAAGAGAAGCCGTCGGATCCCTTTGACAAGGTTGCCCATGCCGATGGCCAAGAGGGGCGTGAGGAGAAGTGTCCCCATGAGGACAAAGACAGAGCGTGTTCCGAGCGTCGAAGAGAGCGGGGGGAAGAGCAGAATTCCCAGGAGAATGCCCAGAAGGAATCCCACGCTCATGACTGTCAGCACCCGGGCTAAAAGGCGTCGAGGGGTCAGATGCTGGATCATCGTCTGGGAGAGGGGACTTACCACGTTGACGGCGGCTCCCCAGAAGAAGAAGAGGGCCAGATCGAGGCTGTAGGAGCGGGTCTCGCCCACGCCAAAGGAAAGGAGGCCAGCGAGGGCGAACCCTCCCACCACAAACCGGATGACATTTTTCGGCGTATAGAAGGTGAGCAGCAGTGTTGAGGCCAGCATCCCGGCACCAAAGGCTCCGGTGAGGTCCCCGAACCCTTCGGCTCCCCGAGACAGGACATGCCGGGAGAGAACAAGGAGCATGATATTCAGAGGACCGGTGACAATGCCAAAGAGTGTCATGAAGAGGAACGCCGGCAGAAGTGGGCGGGGAGGGGCCAGGACAAACCGGACCCCTTCGGCAATCTCCGACAACATTCCGGGGCGGGACGGGATCTCCGAAGGAGAAGGAGAGGGTGTCCCGGGGGAGTGGTGCGAGGTTGTCCGGATGAAGACGAGAAAGACGGCAGAGAGAAAAAAGGTCAATCCCGTCAGGACCATTTCTCCGGAGGCGCTCCAGATGACCGCCAGGATGCCGGCGATGACAGGGCCAGCCAACAGTCCGGCCTGTCCGGTGGTCTGAAGAAGGGCATTGCCCCGCAATAGCTTCTCCCGGGGAACGATCAGGGGAAGAATCGAGGAGAGGGCGGGGCCGAAAAGACCGCTGAGGGCAGAGATGATAAAAACAAGAACGTACAAAAGGGAGTGGGTCAGAAGATGAAGCGCCGCCAAAAGAGGGATGAGCAGGACGCCCAGAGCCCGCAGAAGATCGACGCCGATCATGATGCGTTTTTTGTCGTGGCGGTCGAGCCAGACCCCGCCGGGTCCCCCGAAGAGAAGGGGGGGGAGGGTCTGGAGAACACCCACGATGACCATGTCGGTCACATGTCGAGAGGAGAGGGAGACGAACCAGAGGAGGGCCACACGATAGAGGTTTTCCCCGGTCTGGGAGATGAGCTGACCGGTGAGGAGCAGGAAAAGGGGCCTGTCCATCGAAAGGATTGAGAAAAAAAATCCTCCGGATCGTGTCGCTGTCGCCATCGGGACTCCTCCAAGAGGATGAATGTGTTTCCGGAAGGTTTGCAATTCTGGTGCCGAGGGGAGTTCTTGTCAAAATATGAAGAAAACGAAAGGTCGGGTGGATCCTTTGGAAACACCGATGGGTCGTGTGGTTCTTCCGGTTACAAATGGCCTGGCCCATGAGCCCGGGTATGGAGAGGAGACCGTTTGCCGTTTTTGTGGGCATTTGTTAGGGTAAGAAGGACGATTTAAAAATGAAACGGCGAGTCAAATCTTGAAACTAAGGAGCGGACAATGCGCATGGGAATAATCGGACTCGGACGCATGGGCGCCAACATGGTGCGCCGACTGTGCAAGGGGGGGCATGAGATCGTCCTCTTTAACCGTACTGCGGCGACAAGCGAGGCTCTGGCCAAGGAGACAGGGGCCATCGCGACCACGGCCCTCCCCGAATTTATCGGTCGTCTCTCATCCCCCCGGATCGTCTGGCTCATGATTCCGGCGGCAGCCACCGACGAAACGATTGAGCGCCTTGTTCCCCTCCTGTCTCCCGGGGACATTCTTGTGGATGGCGGCAACTCTTTCTACCACGATGACATTCGCCGGGCCAAGGCTCTTGCCGAGAAGAAGATCCACTATGTCGATGTGGGAACCAGCGGCGGGATCTGGGGGCTCGAGAGGGGATACTGCCAGATGATCGGAGGAGAGACCGAGGTGGTGCAGCATCTGGACCCGATCTTCCAGACCTTGGCTCCGGGCCGGAAGGCGGCCCCCCCTACTCCGGAGCGGGCCGGGATGACCCGGAAGAGCACGGCGGAGGAGGGCTACCTGCATTGTGGTCCCGCCGGGGCCGGTCACTTTGTGAAGATGGTCCACAACGGGATTGAGTATGGGCTGATGGCGGCCTACGCCGAAGGCTTCAATATTCTGAAGAACGCCGGGATCGGCAAGGCCTCGCATACCGTCGATGCCGAGACAGCGCCTCTTCGCCATCCCGAGCATTTCATGTATGACATGCCGCTTGATGATATTGCCGAGCTCTGGCGCCGCGGATCGGTGGTGGCCTCGTGGCTTCTCGACCTCTCCGCCTCCGAGCTGGCCCGTGATCCCTCGCTGGCGGCCTTCAAGGGGCGGGTGTCGGATTCCGGGGAGGGACGGTGGACGGTGGCGGCGGCCATCGAGGAAGGCGTTCCCGCCCCGGTCCTTGCCACGGCCCTCTTTGCCCGCTTTACCTCGCAGGGCCATGCCGACTTCGGTGACAAGATCCTCTCGGCCATGCGCCATGCCTTTGGTGGCCATCTCGAAAAAACCTCGTAAGAGTCCTTTCTCCTTCTTCCTGCCGGCGGGCGGGGCTTCGGCCCTTCCCGCCCTTTTTTTTGCCTTGAGCCTCTCTCCGTTCCCGTCCCGCCTTGGTCCTTGTTTGACATCGCGATCTTTTGTCTATTATTATTGACACTATTGATCCATATAACGAACAAACGTTTTTTACTGTCGACAGGAGACCCTATGGCCCAGGCCCTTCTTTCCCCGGACGACCGATCCTTTCTGACCCCTTCGGTGACCAGCCGCGGCGTCGTTATTCCCGATCCGGGAAACGCCCTTCTTCTGGGGAACTCCGTTCCCGAGGGGAAGGCCTTGACGGATCTTTATGACCGGATCCGCCATGCCAAAAATCCCGTCCTCTTTCCGGGCCCCCTCGTCCTTTGGCGCAAGACTCCGGACTCTCCGGCGATGGCGGCGGCGGTCAAGCGTCTCTCCGCGGTCTCCGGCATGAAGATCATCCCAATGGCGGATTACCGGCCGAAGTACCCCAAGATCAACCCCGAGACCGAGATCAATCCAAGCCACCCCAATCTCACAATCTGGCACAACAAGATCGACCTGTGCATTTTTGTGGGGGTCCACTGCCACTATGCCAATATTGCCCTCAAGATCATCCGGGGAGGGACCTCCTGTTTTACGGTGGCTCTCTGCTCCTATGCCGGCGACGACGAGGCCCATCTGACCATCCGGGATCTGACTTTCGAGAAGGTGCAGTCGCTGGCGGAGATCTTTGCAAAAAAAGGATAGGGCACATGTTCGGAATTATGATCAAACCCACCGGAGGGATCGGATGAAGGGCAGGGAGCAGGAGTTGAAAGCCAAGGTTCCCTCTGTGGCACCGCAGATCTTTCGGGTCTGGGTGGACGAGGGTGGACAGGTCCGGCTCCCGGAGGAACACCATGGGGTCATCCCGGAGGAGTTCTTTGTCGAGGTCGACACCCGGGAGAGTGCCCGCCACAACCCTTATATCCTTCTCTCCGCCCCCGACGGGCCTTTTTTTGCCCGGTCTTCCCCCCGGGCCGACCGCTATTTTTCTCTTTCCGGAGATCAGGAGTTCCCTCTGGATTTCCCTGTCATTTTTCTGGGGGGCGTCGTTCGGGGAAGCGAATGGTTCACCCTCGAAATCTGAATCCTCTTCATTGACCTCATAACCAAGGAGTCGTCTCCCATGTCCCACGCAGTGTCCCCTCGTCTCTCCTCCGGTCCGGCCGGCCTTCTTCCCTTGGCGGCCACCGCCCTGGGCCTGACCCCTCCCGAGCCCGGCTATGGCAATGTTGAAGGGCGTCCCGTTCCGGAAGACGAGGTGCTTGAGGTCGCGGCCCGGTCTCTCGCCACGGCCCGGGTCCCGACCTTCTTTCCGGGGCCCATGGTCCTGTGGCAGTTTTCCGAAAAATCGCGCCGGGTGGCCGATGCCGTTCTTTCTGTGGCCGAGTCCAACGGGATCCGGATCATCCCCATGCCGGACTACCGGCCCAAGTATCCCAAGATTGATCCCGAGACCGAGATCAATCCCAACCATCCCAACCTCACCATTTGGCATAACAAGATCGATGTCTGCCTCTTCGTGGGGGTCCACTGCCACTATTCCAATATCGCCTTGAAGATCATCCGGGGCGGGACGGCCTGCCGCACCATTGCTCTGTGCTCCTTTGCCGGGGACGAGGAGGCGGACATCACCGTGCGGGATCTCTCGGCGGAGAAGATTCTCGAGCTCGGGCGCCTCATCCGGAAGATGAAAACCGACTCCCGGCGGCAGTAGAGCCACCTTCGGACTTGTCGGTCTCGGGATTTAGAAGGAGCGGTTCCGGCTCTTTCCCGTTTCGGGTATGATGGAGCTCATCCATCTGGGTGAGGTCCATCGGGAAGGGGAGGGGGTGTGGGAGTCCGTCTTTTTGAAAGCCACAGGATGGAGATTCTGGCCGAGGCCTTCGTGGCGACTCTCAAGTCCGCCGCGGAGGGGGGGGATCTTGACCCTCTGGTTCCCTGGACCGTCATCCCCCAGAATCCGGTCACCGGCCGCTGGCTGTCCTTTTATCTCGCCCGAAGTCTCGGAATCTCGGCCTCCCTCGACCTTCCCCTGGCCGGACGTTACATCCGCCACTTCTTCGACGGTCTCTACGGTCCGGCCGCCGGAAACGTGCACTTCGACCGGGAGACTCTCCTTCTCCGCATCTGCACCCTTCTTCCCGACCTCCTGTCTCTTCCGGCCTTTTCTCCCGTGGCCCATTTTGCTGGTGATGGGCCGGAGAGCCTGCGTCTGTACGACCTGGCGTCCCTTCTGGCCGACCTCTACGATCGCTCCATGATCTATCGTCCCGAGCTCCTTCTGGCCTGGGAGGAAGGTCAGGGGGGGCGCGATGACGATCCCGTGGGTCCCGACGGTTGGCCCGCGATCCTCTGGCGGGCGCTGGCGGGTCCGGACCGTCCTCTCCATCGCGCGCGCATGATGGTCCGTTTTCTCTCCGGAGCGGAGACCCCTCCTCCGGGGCTCCTGCCGCCCTCCCTCGCACTCTTCGGCCTCACCGGGATGTCCCCCCTCGATCTTCGCTTTTTCCGGACCCTGGGGGACCGCCACGGATGTGCCGTCGACCTTTTCTTCCTGAACCCCTCCCGGGAGTACTGGGGAGATGTGGTACGCCCCAAAAGACGGGAAGAGGCTCCCGAAAACGAGCAGCCTTATCTTTTTCGGGGCACCCCCCTCCTCTCCTCCTGGGGAGGGGAGTTCCGGACGGTTCACGAGGCTCTCGTCGAGATCCCCGAGAGCCACCGCCTCTTTTTCGGAGAGGAGTCCGGGAGTCTTCTGGGAGGGATTCAGGAGGATATCCTGACGCTCTTTGACCGGGGAGAGGAGATCCGCTCCGGGCGTCTCGAGCGCCGGGAGATCCCGGTCACCGACCGCTCCGTGGAGATCGTGAGCGCCACGGGGCGGGTTCGGGAGGTCGAGATGCTTCGGGACCGCCTTCTGGATCTCTTCGCCAACGATCCCACCCTGACCCCGGAGGATGTCGTTGTCTTGGCTCCCGACATCCTGCCCTATGCCGGGATTGTCCGTTCGGTTTTCTCTCCGGGGCTTCCCGGCCCGAAAGAGGCAGCGGGCTCTGATGAAGGAGATCCCCGGATCCCCTTCGTGATCTCCGACCGTCGGGAGACCGATGCCTCCCCGGCCTTTCAGGCCCTCCTCTGCCTGCTCTCCCTTCCGGGTGAGCGGATCACCATCTCCCATCTGGTGACCCTTCTTTCCGTTCCTTCCATCGCCCTGCGCTTTGACCTGGGAGGGCAGAAGATCGACCGACTCCGGGAGATCCTCTCCGAGGGGGGGTTCCGGTGGGGGAGGGATGCCGAGGATCGGAGCGAAGTGGCTCCCTCCGTGGCCACCCACAGCTTTTTCTGGGGACTTGACCGGTTGCTCCTGGGGTATGCCTGCGGGGAGGAGGAGCCGCCGGAGGGGCTTCCCGTCTCCCCGGTGGCGGTGACCGAGGATTCCGGCGGAGAGATCGTAGGCGCCCTCTCCCGCTTCCTCTGGGCGCTGGACCGGCATTGGGAGCGCCTAAAGGATCCCCAGCCAGCCTGGAGATGGCCCGATCTTCTTGCCACCCTCCTTGAGATTTTTTTCGACCCCGAGGAGGGAGACCCGGTCCTGGAGACCCTCTTTGCCCTTCCCGGGGAGGTCCGGGAGGGCTTTTCCCGGGCCAACTTTGAGGGGGAGGTCTCCTCCCGATGGATGGGGCGCCACATCGCCCGGATGGCGGAAGGGCGGGAGGGTCGGGACCGTTTTCTGACCGGGGGGGTCACCTTCGGCCGTATGGTCCCCCTTCGTTCCCTGCCCTTTCGCGTTGTCTGTCTTCTGGGTCTCAATGACGGGGATTTTCCCCGGATTCATCATCCGCCCTCCTTCGACTGGCTTGCCGCCCGTCCCCGTCCGGGGGATCGCTCCCGCCGGGAAGACGACCGGACGCTCTTTCTTGAGGCGATCCTTTCGGCCCGGCAGTTCCTCTGGCTCAGCTATCTTGGCCGGGATAGCCGGGACGGGTCCCCGAAAGAGCCCTCCGTCCTCCTCCGGGAGTTCGAGGAGGTGCTGGCCGAGGGCTTTGTGGGCCAGGGGGGAGAGCCCCTCCTTGGACAGATTCTTCTTCAGGCCCCGGTCGACCCTCTCTCACCGGACCATTATGGAGACTCTCCGGATCCCCGCCTGCACAGCTTCTCCCGAAGCTGGCGTCAGGTTCTTGAGGCCTCCCGGAGCGAGGAAGGGAGTTCCCCCGTCTTCTGGGATCCGGGCCTTCGCCTCCCGGAGCCGGGTCCCGGCTCCGAGGGGATCCTCCTCGACGATCTTCACGTCTTCTTCTCCAACCCGGCCCGTTTTTTTCTCCTGCGCCGGATGGGCTTCTCCTTCCGCACCCGGGAGATCGAGCTTTTAGAGGACGAACCCTTCTCCCTGACCCTTCGGGAAATCGTCAAGGGGCTTGACCTGAAGAGCTTCGAGGTCGACGGGATCCCCTGGCCCCCCCTGGGTCCCCTTCAGCTTGCGGAGGGCGTCCGCCACAAACGCGATCATGCCGGACGCATCGGGAGGCTTCTGGATCTCTCTGAGGAGGCGCCTGAGACCCTGGAGATCTCCCTGGAGGTCGGGGGTGTCCGGGTCGTGGGGGGGCTGTCCGGGATCAGGACCAAGGCTTCGGGAGGGCGAATTCGTGTGGTGGATCTCTGGCCGGGGAAGATCTATCCCTCCCATCACGTGACCGCCTACCTTGAGCACCTTGTCGCCTGCCGGGGGGTTCCCGGGTATGCCGGCACCCTCCTGTGCGGCAGAATGGCCTCAAAGCCGGAGGCCTTTCTTTTCTGGTCGTCTTCCCCGGAGGCGGAGGAGGGGCTCGGGCACTTCATCAGGGCCTTTCATAAGGCCAGGGAGACTCCCCTGGCCTTCGATCCGGAGATCTCCCTGGCCTACGTCCGGGCGAAACGCCTGAAGGCTTCTGGGGGAGGAGGGGAGGGGGAGGAAACCGCGAAGCGTCAGGCCGCGATGAGGGTCTGGGAGAAAGATCCCCCTCCGGAGCGGGGGGATGTTCTCCGGGACCCCCGGATTTACCCGGCCTTCTGGAGCCGGAGACTCTTTGCCGGTCGCCCCCTTCCCCTGGAGCCAGACTTCGGAGTGTGGGCCCGTTGCCTTCTCTCCCCCCTCATCTTGGAGCAACAAAGCCTCGACTCTCCTTGGGAGGCCCGATGAACAGCGCTCGTCCCTTTGCCCCAAAGTTGCGTCGGGGGGTGACCCTGATCGAGGCCTCGGCCGGAACCGGCAAGACCTTTGCCCTGACCCAGCTCTATCTGGCTGCGGTGCTCTCGGGGGTCTCCGTCGAGCAGATTCTCGTGGTGACCTTTACCGAGGCGGCGACGGCGGAGCTCCGGGGGCGGTTGCGGACCCTCCTCTCCCGGGCCCGGGAGACGGCCCTGGGCGTTTTGCCCTCCCCGGAGATCCTTCCCCTTGTCGCCGATGTCCGTCCGGAGCACCTTGCGCTTCTTTCCCGGGCCCTCTTCGATTTCGACCGGGCCCCGGTGGCAACTATCCACTCTTTTTGCCGCCGGATTCTCCGGGAGTACGCCTTTGAGTTCGACGCCCCTTTTTCCCTGGAGCTGGAAAGCTCCGACCGTTCCTATAAAAAGGCCTCGGTCCGGGAGGTCTGGCGGCAACTGGTCTACCGGGAGGATCCCCGGATCGTCTGGCAGATTTCGGGCATTTTCCCCCAGGGGCCCGACGATCTCCTTACGATCCTTCCGCCGGGGACGCTCTCCCGGGCCTACCGGGATAATCCGGGGATCCCGCCGCTTGAGGCCAGCCGGGAGGTCTTTTTGGCGTCCCGCGGAGCCTGGATCGCTGGAGCCTCGACTCTTTCTCGGGAGGCGGTGGATCGCTGGCTCGACTCCTTCCCGGGATCGGGGAAGAACGGGAGGGTGCTGGCCGCCGACCGGAAAAAAAGAGAGGCCCTGGCCCTCCGGATCCTCGAACTGGCCACTCCCTATCCTCTCCCGCCCGCGGGAACGTCGTCGATCGATGGTGACCTGGAGAGAGTCCTGCGGGACTCCTCCGATGGGGGCCCCCCGGAGCTAGCCTCTCTCCGGGACTTCCTCAAGGCCGCTTTCAGGATCTCTTCCTCCCTGTGCGAGCGATTCCGTCGGGAGGTCCACCGGGAGCTCTCCTCCGTGGCCCTCAAAAAGAGGGAGCGCCAGGGGGTGGAGACCTTTGATGACATGATCGGACGGGTCGTGGCAGGCCTTTCGGGGCCGAAGGGCGAAGCGTTGGGACGCTTGCTGAGGGAGCGATTTCCCGTGGCCTTTGTCGACGAGTTTCAGGATACCGATTACGCCCAGTTCGCCATCTTCGGACGGATCTACGATCTTTTTGTGAAGGACTCGCCCGGGGAGACGAGCCTGGTTCTTGTGGGAGATCCCAAGCAGTCGATCTATCGCTTTCGGGGCGCCGACCTTGAGGCCTATGTGGAGGCGCGGGAGGCCGTGCTGAAGAAGGATGCGGAGGGCGTGTGCTCCCTGCAGGTCAACTACCGCTCCGACGCCCTTCATGTCGAGGCGGTCAACACCCTCTTCTCCCGCCATCCCGACCCCTTCCTCTCCCGGGGGGCGATTCCCTACCTCCCGGTCCGGGCTCATAAAACGGGACCCTCCGACTTTCTCGACGAGATGGGGGAGAAAGCGGGAAGTCCTCCGATTCTCTTTGCCCTCGAGCCAGAGAGGGACTCTTTCAATCACAAGGATTTTGTCGACTGGGCCGCCCGGGAGATTCTCCGCCTTCTGGCGGGTCCGGTCTCGAGGAAGGGGGCGCCCCTCCGCCCCGACGACATCTGCCTTCTTGTCCGGACGAACAGCCATGCCAACATGATCCTAACGGCCCTGGAGGCTCTGGGGATCCCGGCCGTCTCCTATGCCGGGGGGAGCGTCCTTCGGGGGGAGATGGCCTTCGATCTCGAGATGCTCCTTCTGGCCCTCAAGGACCCCGGAGACCGCCGCCAGATGCGGCTGGTCCTCAGCTCCTCCCTCTTTGGAGCCTCTGCCCGGGAGCTCCTTTCTCTGGAGGACTCGCCCGAGCTGTGGAACGCCCGGGTTGATCCCTTCTTCCGGACGGCGGCAGAGTGGTTTCGGTTGGGGGCCATGGGCGCCCTCAGGAGACTCTGTCTCGAAACCGGAGTCTTCTCCCGGATCCTCGGAGGGGGGGCGGGTCGCTCCGGGCGTCGTCGCCTCACGGATCTTTTTCATCTTCTCGAGTGGGTCGAGTCTCTCGATCGCGACCGGCCGCCCCTGGCCCTCCTTGTCGACCGCTATCTCGAGGCCCGGCGGGAGAGCGAGAAAAAAGGCGACGACACCACCGCCCCTCGCCTCGACACCCTCGACGGGCGGGTCCGTATCCTCACGATCCACCGTGCCAAGGGGCTCGAGTTTCCGGTGGTGATCCTCCCTCTGGGGCTCTCCGGGGGAGAACTCTCTTCCGACGATAAGGGCGAAGGGGGAGAGGATGAGGCGGAGGACGCAGCGGAGAGCGAGAGCCCCGAGGAGATGATGCGGCTTCTTTATGTTGCCCTGACCCGGGCGGTCCACCGGACCGTCATCATGGTGCCCTGCCGGTATGTGAGTCAAAGTTCTCTGGCCCGTCTTCTCTTTGGAAGCGGGGGGGGCGGCTTGCGGGGGGGGCGGGCCGTTGCCTTCTTCCAGGAAGAGATCGCTCGCCTTGTCGCCGACCACCCGGCTCTCTTCGGGACGCTTTCCCCGCCCGACCGCTTTCAGAAGGGGCGTCCCTCCGAGAGCCTTCCGGCCCTTCTCCCCCCCCGGAGCCTTCCCCGCCCCCTTCCTCCCCCCCTTCGGGTGGAGAGCTTCTCCTCGCTCTCCGGAGGCGGCCGTCGGGATCGGGCCTCTTTTCTGCCGGGACGAGAGGACGACGATCTTCCCTGGGATCGCCCTGCCGGGGACCCCTCGCCGGGGGGGCCCCTTTTCGGAACGGTTTTTCACCGGACCTTCGAGATTCTTCTGTCTCCGGCTTCTCCGGGAGAGCCCCGGGATCTCTTCCGGGAGCTTCCCCAGGCTCTCGATCAGGCCCTGGCGGAGAACGCCTCGGATCTGGGAGGGACGGTGGAAGACTTTCGGGAGGCTCTATGGCCCCTGTGCGGAAGGACGCTCAAGGCCGGACTCTTTCCCGATCCGGCCTTCCCGGGAGGATGGTTTGCCTTTGAGCGGATCGCCGTGCTCCCCCGGTCGGTGGAGCGGGAGTTTCTGCTCCCGGTGGGGGAGCTTTTCGACCGGGATCTTCGTCCCTTCCTTTTTTCCGAAGGGATGCCCCTGGTCTTCGACCCCGTCAGGGGGATGGTCCGTGGCTTTGTGGACCTTCTTTTTCGCCAGGGCGAGAAGACCTACCTTCTCGACTACAAGACAAACCGCCTGCCCGGAGAGAGCCAAGCGGAGGCCTATGGCCCGGAGGGGCTCTCCCGGGCCATGGCGCAGCACCGCTACGACCTCCAGGGTCTTCTCTACAACCTGGCCCTGCACCGGCTTCTGGCCTTTTCCCGTCCGGACTACGACTACGAGCGCCATTTCGGAGGGGCCCTCTTTCTCTTTGTCCGGGGGGCGGGAGAGCAGGGGGAGGGGGTCGTTCACCTTCGGCCGGATCGGGCGGAGATCGAGGCCCTCTCGGCGGTCTTTTCCGGGGAGGGACGATGAGCGACCTCGACCGGCGTCTTCCGGGGGTGAGCGAGGCCACGGTCAGATGGATCCACGACGCCCTGTCGCTTGAGCGCCTCGCCTTTGTGGACCGGGCCCTGGCGGGAACGCTCCTTCGTCTGGCCGCCCCCCTGGACCCCAAGAGTGCCGATATTCTCGCCCTGGGGACGGTCCTGGCCTCTTCGGCCCCGCGGGAGGGCCATACCCTCTTTGACCTGGGATCGGAGACGGAGCCCTTTCCCTCCCTTCCGCTGCCCACGTCGCTTCCTCCCCGAAGGGAGTGGGAGCGCCTCCTCTCCTCGATTCCTTCCGCGGTGGGAAGGCCGGAGGCCCCGGCACCGCTGGTGATGGACAGGGGCGGACTCTATCTTTACCGTTACTGGCGGGCTGAGGTGCGGGTCGCCCGCTTCCTGGCCGAGAGACTGGCCGGGGAGAGGGTGGCAGGGATTCCGGAGGGCCCCGAGCGGGAGAGGCTCCTGGCGGAGATCTTTCCCGAGGCGGATGGAGCCTCCCGGACGGCCGCCCTCAGGGCACTGGATTCGGGGCTTCTGGTTCTCACGGGGGGGCCGGGGACGGGGAAGACCTGGACGGCGGCCCGCCTTCTTCTTCTTTTCCGGCGGCTCGTTCCAGGAATCCGGGTCGTCAGTGCCGCCCCCACCGGCAAGGCCGCCGCCCGCATGGGAGAGGCCCTGGCCGAGGTGCTGCCCCCGGACCTTTCGGTTAAGTCCATGACCCTCCACCGCCTTCTGGGGGCCTCCCGACGAGGAATCGCTCCCCGCCGGGGAGAGGTCCTCCCATGGGACCTGGTTCTTCTTGACGAGCTGTCGATGGTGGACCTTCTTCTCATGGAGAGCCTCCTCTCCTCCCTGTCTCCTCGGACCCGTCTCGTTCTGGTGGGGGACCAGAACCAGCTCTCCCCCGTGGGGGCGGGGGCAGTGATGGGGGATCTCTGCCGGGCTCTGTCGTCCCGGGAGGACAGCTCCTCCCGGGGACTTGTGGTGCTGTCCCGAAACTATCGTCAGCGAAAAAGCACCCTTCTGCAGGAGTTTTCCCTGAAGGTGGCAGACGGGGACGGAGATGGGGCTCTCCGCCTCTTCGAGCAGGGAGACCCGGATCTGGTCTTTGCGCCGGTCACGGAGGGGTGGCCGGAGCGTCTCCTGGTCGAGGGATTCACCCCCCTGGCTTCGGCGGCCTCCGATCGGGAGGCTCTGGACCGTCTGGGGGAATTTATGGCCCTCTCTCCCTTTCGGGACGGCCCGATGGGGGCCCAAAGAGGAAGCCGCCACCTGGAGCGTGTCTTCTCCCGCCTCCGGGGGGCCCGGGGCTTCCGGGCACCGGCCATGATTCTCCAGAACAGCTACGATACCGGCCTCATGAACGGAGATCTGGGGATCCGCTCCGGGGAGCGGCTGGTCTTCCCGACATCCGGGGACCCCGACCCTTCTTTCCTCCCCCTCCGGATGGCGCCTCCCTGGGAGACGGCCTTCGTCATGACCGTTCACAAAAGTCAGGGCTCGGAATTTGATCGGGTCTGTCTTCTTCTGGGAGGGGAGCTCCACCCCCTGCTCACACGCCGTCTTCTCTATACAGCGGCCACCCGGGCGAAGAGGGGGCTTGTCGTCTGGGCCTCTCCCGAAACCTTCCTCTCCATGGTCCGGCTCTCTCCGGCCCGCTCCTCGGGGCTTGAAAGCCGGTTGTCCCAGAATCTCTCTTCGTTTTGTGTCGACGTAGAAAAAGGTCTCCGGGGCTTTCCTTGAGGCTCTCACGTGACCTCGGTCACGGAAACGCTGACCACATCTGTGTTCATAATGATAAAAAAAATATTCTCTTGTCCTGTCAAGGCAAACTTAAATTTTAGTGTTTATTTATCGATAAAAAAATAAAAAATAAATATTAAAACAATGATTTATTTTTAAAATATAATATCTTGCATGTATGTTTGACATGCACCAAAATAGTGTTAGAATGACATCATGAAACGGATGACGCTGCGCATGAATGAAGCGCTATACCAGATCATCAAGGACCGGGCGACCCGGGAGCACCGTTCGATCCACTCGGAGATCCTCGTGGTCCTTGAGGCCTTCTTCGCCAAGGACTCGACCCGGAGCGTCCGGACGACAAATGGGGAGGAAGATCTCCCCCGCCGGAGCCATTAGGGACTCTCCCGGGCGAAAAGGCCGGGCGAGAGCCAATAACGAACCCCAACAGGGAAAGGAACGGACCATGCTAGGTGACAAGGACATCAACAAAATTATTAACGCCGTCAAGGAGTACAACGACCTTCTGGAAAAATCTTCGGTAGTCATGGACCGGCTGGCCGAGACGAAGAAGCAATGGGACATCCTGCTCGCCGATCGGGATGCCCTGCGGGCCGAGTCGGAGCGCATGAACCGCTTCATCGCCCAATTCAAGGAAGACTACCAGAACTTTCATGCCCGGGAATCCCAATGGGTGAACTCGGTGGCCGACCTCCATACCAAGCTTCAGTTCATGGTCGACGAGCTCAATACCATCGTGAGCCACCACCGCCGGAATTCGGTTGAAGGCAGCGGCGTCATCAACTAGCCGTTACACAAACGGGAAGAGATCTTCCCGACATCGAGGAGAGAAAAGATGAAACACAAAATTCAGTCGCGGGCAGAATTCCCCGACGATGACACGATCCGGAAGGCGGGGCATGAGGATGGGCTGGCAGGCCTTCCGGCCGGAAGCAGCTACGAGGTGGGGCCCTTCGAGCGATCTATCATCGCGGCGGGGGAGTCCAAGATCAGCGAGATCTATGCCCAGACGGCCTCCGAGCTCTCAAGTCTCGAGGGCAAGACCAGCAACCTGGCCAATGCCTACGAGTCGAACCAGTATCGTCTCAAGGACGTCCTGATTCGCTACCGGAACCGGAAGGATACGGTGGGCCGCGATGTGGTGATCCCGGTTCCCTATACCGTGCACTGGATCGTCGTTCTTCTCCTGGCCATCGGGGAGTTCCCCCTGAACGTGGTCGTCTTCCGGATGTTCGGCGAGCCTGAGCTCATGACCTATGTGATGAGCATGACCCTCTCGTTAACGCTTCCGATCATCGGCGTCTTTCTGGGTCTCCAGATCCGGACCCTGGTGCCCCCCAAGATCGCCACCGGGATCATGATCGCCCTGGCGCCCGCCACGGTTCTTGGCGCCCTGACGGCCCTCTCCTTTATCCGCAACATGTATGTGACCCTCCACGCCGAACACAAGCTGGGGGCCGGATCCGGCAATATGGTCTATGCCATGTTTGCCATCAACCTCCTGATTTTCATGGGGGCCTATATGGTCTCCTTCTTTGCCCATGACCAGGATGCGGAGCTCGATGCCTTGCATGTGGCGACGGTGCGCCTCGACAAGAAGCGGGCCAAGCTCCGGGAGCGCCTCTCCGTCGCCATTTCCCGGACCAATGCTGTCATCCGTGCCGGTCGCGGAGAGGCGGAGCGGGTCCTTTCGGAGGTCACATCGAAGATCTCCCTTTACCGTCAGGCCAATATGGCCTCCCGTGGCGGAACTGTGGCTCCGGCTTCCTTTTCAAGAAATCCCGAGTCGCCCACCCTCAAGCGCTGGTGGCCGGACTTCAGGCTTCCCGATGCGGCGGAGTCGGTGACCGATCAAAAGTCGGGTGATGAACAGGGTCGGGTTGAGTCTCGTGGCCGGATCACCTATTCTTCTACAGGAAGGGTTTAGCCGGCACCTCCTCCGGAGATTCGGGTCGAAGGACCCGACTTTGCAGGGCTCCGGGCCGTTTTAACGAAGTCAGGGATCAATCACCGATAGCAGAGAAAGGAGAGGCGGGAGAGGGCGCTATCCGCCCCGGGAACCCTCCGGGGAATCCCGCAGAGAAGGATGATGTCGAAGAGATGGAGAGGGAAGGTATTGCTGGGTCTTGGCCTGGGAGTGTTCGTGGGCCTCGGGTCCCCGGCTCTTCCGACCCTTTCGGGTCCGGAACTCCTGTTGGCAGGAGGAGGAGCGGGGGTGGCCTGGGGGGATGACGCCCCGCCTCCCGGATTTGACATCCTGGTCTTTGTCGACGAAACGGGAAGCACCAGCCGTCAGTTCGATATCTATCGGCGGGCGCTGCTCGACCGGATTATCCCGGAACTCAAGCAGGGAGACCGTCTCCGGGTCCTCCCCATCACGGACGACAACTCCCTGGTCTCCGACTTCATGGCCGAGGGAACGCTGGCTCCGAAGCCGCCCTTCGACAGCCTCTCCGATAATGAGCTCGACTACAAGGCGGAAGTGAAGGCCCTCGATGCCAAGAACAACGCCATCCGCCAGCAGCTGCTCGACACCATGAAGAAGAAGCTGGCCAAGCCGGGGAAGTCCAAGTATACGGACATTTTCGGGGCGGCCCGGATGGCCTCCCAGCTCTTTTCCGCCGACAAGATGCGGCCGGTGGTCGTCTTTCTCTCCGACATGCAGGAGGACCGGGGACGCTTCCGCTACAATACCATGACCTTCGGCAAAAAGGACCTCGACCGGGTGGGCAAGGCTTATGGCTTCCCGGACCTCAAGCATGTCTGCGTCTATGTCGTGGGAACCCGCTCGCCTTCCATCGAACGCACCCGCAAGATGGTTTCCTTTTGGGAGAAGTACTTTGAAAAGTCCGGGGCCGACATTACGCCGGACCATATGGTGTCGATGCTGGTGAACTGGCCGCCCCCCGACGGGTGCGGATCTCCCCGGGTGGCGAAGAAAAAGGGCGCGAGCTGGCTCGACCGGATCAAGAAGCAGTTCTAGAAAATCGATAGAGGTTCTCGCGGGATGAGGCCCGCCGGTCCTTCAGGGCTGGCGGGCCTTTTTCGTGATCTCCCCCATGAAGGTGGAGGCCGAGTCCACAATGAGGTCGAGGTGGGCGGGGCTCTTCTGGCTTTCGGCGTAGATCTTGACGATCTCCTCCGTTCCGGAGGGGCGGACAGCGAACCATCCGAACTCCGTCTCGACCTTCAGGCCGCCGATGGGAGCTCCGTTCCCGGGGGCGGTGGAGAGAATCCGGAGCACAGGATCTCCCCCGACCTGGATGACCCCGAGGGTCTGGGGGTCGACGGCCCCGACAGCGGTCTTTTGGGCCCGGTCGGCCGGGGCATCGATCCGTCGGTAGTAGCAGGGACCGAAGCGGCCCTCGAGCTCCCGGTAGGCCACTCCGGGGTCTTTTCCTGTCACGGCAGTTATCTCCGCGGCGCACAGGGAGGGAACGATCCCATCCTTGTCGGTGGTCCAGACGGACCCATCCTTTCTGAGGAAGGAGGCTCCGGCACTCTCCTCCCCCCCGAATCCCAAGGAAGCGTCCAATAAGCCCTCCACAAACCACTTGAACCCCACAGGCACCTCAAAAATCTCCCGTCCGAGGGAGCGGGCCACCCGGTCGATCATGCGGCTTGAGACGAGAGTCTTGCCGACCCGGGCTGACGAAGACCATCCAGGACGGTGGGAGAAGAGGTAGGAGACCAGAACCGCCAGATAGTGGTTCGGGTTCATGAGGCCCGCGGAGGGAGAGACGATCCCGTGGCGGTCGCTGTCGGGATCGCAGGCCGCCGAGATATCGAACCGGGAGGCCATTCCCAGAAGGCCGGCCATGGCATAGGGGGAGGAGGGGTCCATTCGGACCTTGCCGTCGTGGTCCACCGGCATGAAGGCGAAGGTGGGATCCACGGTCTCCCGGACCACGGTCAGGTTCAGCCGGTATCGCTCGGCGATCCGACCCCAGTAGTGGACGGAGGCTCCGCCCAGGGGATCGATGCCGATCCGGATCCCGGAGGCCGCGATCGCCTCAAGGTCGATCATGTTGCCAAGGTCGTCCACGTAGGCCGAGAGAAAGTCCCGGCGAAAGACGCAAGGGGCCGTCAGCGCCTTTTCCAGGGGGACCCGTTTGACCGAGACGAGCTTCTCGACGATCAGCCGGTTGGCAAGAGTTTCGATAGCCCGGGTCAGAGCCGGGTCGGCCGGCCCACCCGTAGGGGGGTTGTACTTGAATCCTCCGTCGTCGGGCGGGTTGTGAGAGGGGGTGATGACGATCCCGTCGGCCTGTCGCCGGGGGGGAGCGCCCCCCGGGGGACGATTGTGGGTGAGGATGGCATGGCTGACCACCGGTGTGGGCACCGGTTCGTCGTTTTGGGAGATCACGGTGGTGACCCCGTGGGCGACCAGGACCGAAAGGGCCGATTCAAAGGCCGGACGGGAGAGGCCATGGGTATCGCATCCTACAAAGAGGGGGCCGTCGATGCCCTGCTCCTTGCGGAGACGGCAGATGGCCTCGGTGATGGCCAGGATATGGTCTTCGTTGAAGGAGGCCGTCAGGGAGGAGCCCCGGTGTCCGGAGGTTCCGAAGGAGACCCGCTGGGCGGGGTCGGTGGGATCCGGATGAAGGGCGGTATAGTCGGCAATCAGACGGTTGAGGTCCACGACCTGTCCGGGAGGAAGGGGGTGTCCTGCAAGGGGGCTAACCGGCATGGGGATCTCCTGTCGTTTGAGGGGGGGCGGGCGGTGGGAGTGGGGATGCCTTGGTCGTGCTCCTTGAGGGGAGCATAAAATTGAGATCCATCTCGAGAAGGTCGGCGATGTGGGCCACGGAGAGGTCGGCCGGAGGGTAGGCAGCCAGGATGGAGGGATCGGAGGCGTAATGGCCCTGCCGGGGAAAGATGGTCGTCACCCGTTCCTTCCAGGCGCTCTTCATGGCGGAGAGGATCTTCAGCTTGTCGTCGATCACCACGTAGTGATCCGCGGGATAGTGGGCCTCGATGTCGGCGGTCATCTCCTCTTTGTGGATGTAGATGAGAACATGGCCTCCCACGGCCTCCCAAAGCCCCGCGCGTTCGATCTTTCGGGGCTGGAAGACGGCATCTCCGTCCGAGAGGATCACGACCCGTCCGAAGTGCCCGAGATGGGCGATGACCTCAAGGGCTTTGGGGTGGAGGAGGTCGGCGAAGGGATAGTCGACCATCCACGAGCTCATGCGCAGGATCCGGGGATCGTGAAGCTCCTCTTCCCGGTAGAGCTGGAGGGCTCCGAGGTAGTCGGCATATCCGATCTTGGCCCAGCGGTCGGTGAAGATCTTCCAATAGCGGGTGCGGGCCTTTGGTCCATGCTCCTCCTCAAGGTGGCCGATGAGGGCCTGCTGAAGGGTATCGTTGTCGAAGAGGGTATTATCGACGTCGAGCAGAAAAACCCGGTCCTGGGCCATGAGTCCTCCATGGGGATTGTCAGGTCGACCTTAGCTGAAAGTCTTCAAACTCGAAGCCCGGCGCCACCGTACAGGTGGCCAGGCTGTATTCTCCCGCGGACCGTGCGCGTTGCCAGGCCAAGGCCGGAACGATCCCCACCGCCGGAGCGGGGAGGGCAGAAGGATCCCCCAAAAGAAGGGATCGTCGGGCGGGAGGGTCCCCTTCCGCTTCCTCGATCTCGAGGCAGAGGGGGGCGCCTCCGGCGTGGTGCCAGATCTCGGTCGAGGCCACCCGATGCCAGGAGGTGGGGCGGTCCCCGACCACGAGGAAGTGGATAAGCGTCACGGCCGATCGCCGACGGCCGCCGGAAGAGCCCGAAGGACCGTTGGCCATGACGGGGGTCGCGTCCCGAAAGACCTCCCGGTAGAATCCTCCCTCCGGGTGGGGCAAAAGTCCCAGCGTGGCCACGATCTTTTGTACGGCCTCGGGAAGCTCTTCAGCCCTTCCTGTCCCGTCAGAGACCAAAGGAGATCACGATCTTGCCGGTAAAGTCTCCCGTTTCCAGGGCATGGAAGGCTTGAGGGACCTCGCCGAAGGGGAAGACTCGACCGATGTGGGGATGCAGGTGGTTCAGGCCGATGGCGGCGTTCATCGCCTCGAAGTGCTCCCGGCTCCCCACGTAGATCCCGGAGAGGCGGATCTGGCGCGCCAGAAGCGAGAAGACGGGGAATTGAACCTCGCCCCCCGAGAGGACTCCGATGACTGCCACGTGGCCCTGATGGCGGGTGGCCGAAAGGGAGCGGGGCAATGTCGCGGCGCCGCCCACCTCCACCACATGGTCGACGCCACGGCCGCAGGTCAGTTCAAGAACCTCGCCTTCCCAGTCAGGGTTTCGGGAAATGTCGATAGCATGGTCGACCCCCAGGGAGCGGATCTGGTCAATCTTTTCCTGGGACCGGGAGAGGAGAATCACCCGGGCTCCGGCCATCTTGGCAAACTGCAGGGCAAAAAGGCTGACCCCTCCGGTTCCGATGAGAAGAACGGTCTCTCCGGGAGTCAGGCGGGAACTGACGAAGAGGGCGTTCCAGGCCGTCACCGCCGCACAGGGGAGGGTCGCCCCCTCCTCGAAGCTCAGGAAGTCGGGAATCCGGACCACTCCCGCCTCGGGGAGAACAACCGTCTGCGCAAGCATCCCGTCCATGTCTCCCCCCAGAGCCCGGGCATGGATCGGAGGCGGACCCCCTATCCAGGCCTGGTTGAAGATGCCAGCCACCCGGTCCCCCACGAGAACTCGGGTGACGCCGTCTCCGGTCGCCACCACCTGGCCTGCCCCGTCCGAGAGGGGAACGACCGGATAGTGCATGTTGCCGTATTTTCCATTCTTGATCATGAGGTCGCGGTAGTTGAGGGAGGCTGCGGCCAGCCGGATTGCGACTTCGCCCGGGCCGGGGCGGGGCTCCGGTCGGGTCGTGCGGACGAGGGATCTGGAGGCGGTAATCTCAAAGCATTCCATGGGACGCTCCTGTCATGGGGGAAGGGAGGATCTCCCTCCTTTGCGGTTTCGGATCTCTCTCTGAAGCCTATCGAAAGGCGCTTGGCGATGCAACCGCCCGCTCGAACTGGCTCTTCCGGGGGGCGCATACCTCCGGGCAGTTGTGCTAGAATGGGAGAAAAACGATCGGGCCCGAAAGGGGGAGTCCGATATGACGGGTATGGGGGAAGGACTGGGGGAGTTTTCCTGTGAGAATCCCTGGCATTCCCCTGATCCGGCCAATCGGGCCGACCCAAGGGGCAGGCCCGGAGGACCGGAGCGAAGATAAGGCAGGAGCCATGAAGGGAAGGAGGCGGGAGATCTTGTACCAGAACGGGAATGTCAGGAAAGACGGGGGCCAGGATCGAAAGAGGCCTTCCGGGGGAGGCCCGGGGGGGGGCGTGGCCTTGTTTTTGGTAGCCCTTCTCCTCCTGTTTTTTCCGGGATCGGCCCGAGCCTTCCATCAGGAGGACCGTCTGGGGATCTCCCTGTTCGACACCCGGGAACAGGCTCCCGAGATCCAGGCTCCGGATCTCTCCGGGAAGGCCCTTACCCTCTCGTCCTTCCGGGGCAAGGTGGTCCTTCTGAACTTCTGGGCGACCTGGTGCGATGCCTGTCGTGACGAGATCCCGGCACTGATCGCGCTTGCGAGGAGCCTCAAGGGGGAGCCCTTCGCCGTGGTGAGCGTCGCGATGGACCGGAGGACGGGACATATTCCTCCCTTCGTCAGAAAGTATGGGATCGACTACACGGTCCTTGAAGGGCGAAAGGGGGAGATCGACTCCCGATACTTTGGCATGGGACTCCCCCAGAGCTATGTCATCCGGCCCGACGGGACGCTGGTGGGGCGGGCAATGGGGGCTCGCCCCTGGAACAGTCCGGAGTTTGTCCGCTACTTCAGGGATCTGGTTCGAAAAGGATCATCGTCAGGAGAAAAGGGCGGGGGGGGAAATCCATGAGGAGTCTCAAGGTCGGGCTTTTCCAGATCAACTCGGTGGTGGGCGATCTCGAAGGAAATGCCGCCCGGATCCGCCACCATCTTGAGAGTCCCCTGGCCAAATCCCTGGACATCGCCGCCTTCCCCGAGCTGGCCATCACAGGCTATCCTCCGGAGGACCTTCTTCTCAAGCCGACCTTCCTGGAGAAGAACCGCCAGATTCTCTCGACGCTCTTCGACGTGGCTCCCGAGCTTCTGGTTATCGTGGGCTTCGTGGAGCAGGCCGACGACGTTTACAATGCGGCGGCCATCATCTACCGCGGCCGGCTCGTGGGGATCCAGCGCAAGCAGTATCTTCCCAATTACGGGGTCTTCGACGAGAACCGCTACTTCCAGTCCGGAAGCTCCAATACCCTGATCCGGTATCGGAATACCACCATCGGGGTCAATATTTGCGAGGATATCTGGTATCCCAAGGGGCCCCTCTACCACCAGGCCCTCGACGGTGATGCCGAGGTGATCGTGAACCTGTCGGCCTCGCCCTTCCACGCCGGCAAGAGAGAGGTCCGGGAGTCGATGCTCAAGACCCGGGCCGCCGACAACGGAACCTACATTGTCTATACCAACCTTGTGGGGGGCCAGGACGAGCTGGTCTTCGACGGTCAGAGTCTTGTGATCAACCCCGAGGGGGAGATCGAGTGTCGGGGAAAGGCCTTTGCCGAGGATGTCGTCGTCACAGAAATTGATGTGGATCGGGTTTTGGGGGTCCGCCTTCATGACCCCCGAAGACGGAAGGAGAAGCTCTCCCGAGTCTATGGGGCTGACTGGGGATCCTTTCCCATGACGATGGTCGATCTTGATGCCATGAATGGGACGCCCTCTCCTCCGCTTAAGAAGCCCCGACGTCTCGAACGGGGGGTCCTCAACACGCCGCTCTCGGACGTGGAGGAGGTCTACGAGGCCCTGGTGATGGGAGTGCGGGACTATGTGACGAAGAATCGCCTGACCGATGTCCTTGTGGGCATCTCCGGGGGGGTGGACTCGGCTTTGGTGGCCGCCATTGCCTGCGATGCCCTGGGGCCGGCCCGGGTTCACGGCGTCTTCATGCCCTCTGTCTACACCAGCCCCGAAAGCCGGGAGGATGCCCAGGCCCTCTCCGCGGCCCTGGGATTTTCGCTGGAGACAATCTCCATCAAGGAGATTTATGACAGCTTTTCCGCGGCCCTGGCTCCCATCTTTACCACCTCTCCGGCCAAGAGTTCCGAGGGGGATACCACGGAGGAAAATCTGCAGCCCCGGATTCGGGGGATGCTTCTGATGGCCCTGTCCAACAAGTTTGGACATCTTGTTCTCACCACCGGCAACAAGTCCGAGATGGGGGTCGGGTACATGACCCTTTACGGGGACATGGCCGGGGGCTTTGCCCTTCTGAAGGACGTCCCCAAAACGGAGGTCTACGCCCTTTGTCATTTGAGAAATGCCCGGGGGCCTGGTGCCATTCCGGAACGAATTCTGGAAAAGGCGCCCACGGCAGAGCTTCGTCCTGACCAACGCGATACCGACAGCCTTCCCTCCTATGACATTCTCGATCCGATCATGGCCGCCTATGTGGAGGAGGATCTGGGATACGAGGAGATCGTGGGGCGAGGCTTCGATCCGGCCGATGTGGCCCGGGTCATCCGGCTCGTCGACCGGAGCGAATACAAACGTCGCCAGTCTCCCCCCGGAGTCAAGATTTCTCTCAGGGCCTTCGGCAAGGACTGGCGCCTTCCCATGACCAACCGGTTCAAGGGCGTCTAGCCCCTCCCCGGACAACACAGGAGTCCCAGGCGCGTGTCGACCATATCAATCGAAGAGGCCATCGAGCGGATAAGAAATGGCAAGATGATCATCCTGTCGGATGACGAGGATCGGGAAAACGAGGGGGATTTTGTCATTGCCGCCCAGTTCGCGACCCCCGAAGCGATCAACTTCATGGCCAAGTATGGACGAGGGCTGATCTGCATCACCCTGACCCAGGAGAAGGCCGAGTCCCTCCATCTTGATCCCATGACCTCCGTGAACGAGGCCTCCTTCGGAACCGACTTCACCATCTCCGTGGATGCCCGGGAAGGGATCTCCACGGGGATTTCCGCCTTTGACCGGGCCCATACCATCCAGCTCATGGTCCGTCCCGAGGCCTCTCCCTCCGACCTGGTCCGACCCGGCCATATCTTTCCCATCCGGGCAAAGCCGGGAGGCGTGCTCAAGAGGGCCGGACAGACGGAGGGCTCGGTGGACCTGGCACGACTGGCCGGCCTGATTCCCATGGGGGTGATCTGTGAAATTTTGAACGAAGATGGTACAATGGCTCGATTTCCTGATCTGCTGGAGGTCTCGCGGGAGCATGATATCCCTATCGCCACGGTCCGGGACCTGATCGCCTACCGCAAGCGGGAGGAAAAGCTTGTCACCGAGGTGGCCTCGGCGGATCTTCCCACCGAGTACGGACACTTTCGGGCGGTGGTCTTTGAGGATGTCGTGGGCACGGGTCCCCATATCGCCCTGGTCAAGGGCGATATCGATCCCTCGACCCCCACCCTGGTCCGGGTTCATTCAAGCTGTGTCACCGGAGATATCTTCCACTCTCTCCGCTGCGACTGTGGAACCCAGCTCTCCGAAGCCCTTCGCATGATCGAGCGCGAGGGCCGGGGAGTTCTCCTCTATATGAACCAGGAAGGTCGGGGAATCGGACTGGCCAACAAGATCAAGGCCTACCGTCTTCAGGAAGAAGGCTACGACACCGTGGAAGCCAACCTGAAGCTCGGCTTCAAGGAGGATCTCCGGGACTATGGTCTCGGGGCCCAGATCCTTTGTCAGCTGGGAGCCTCAAAGCTCCTTCTCCTGACCAACAACCCCCGCAAGATCGTGGGGCTTGAAGGGTATGGTCTTGAGATCGTCTCCCGGGTTCCCATCGAGATCCCGGCCCGGGAGAACAACAAGCGCTATCTCCGGACAAAGCGGGACAAGCTGGGCCACATCCTCAACCATCTTTAAACGACAAGGACGGAATCTGCCTTGAAAATCCATGAGATCGCCGGGGCCGCCCCCCGGGCCGGAGGCTACCGCTTCCTGGTCGTCACAAGCCAGTACAACAGTGTGGTGACCGACCGCCTTCTCTCCGGGGCCCTGGAGACCTTCCGCTCTTACGGCTCGGAGGTGGAGAGTGTCTCGGTCATTCGGGTTCCGGGAGCCCTCGAGCTTCCCTTTGTGGCCTCCCGGGCCGCCCTGTCGGGCGGCTATGACGGGATTCTGGCCCTGGGCTGTGTGATCCGTGGAGAGACGGGGCATTACGACGCCGTGGTGGACGGGGTGACCCAAGGGCTCACCGAGGTCAACAGCCGGGGGATCGTTCCGGTGATTTTTGGGGTTCTGACCACGGATACCCTCGTTCAGGCCCTCGACCGCGTCGGAGGCAAGGCAGGTCACAAGGGAGTCGAAGGGGCCGCCACGCTCTACCAGATGGCCCGACTTGCGGGAGCCCTTCCCGGAATCACGGGAGGAGCCCCTTCGTGACCTCCGGCCGGGAGACCCTTCCCGCATCCCGCCGGCGGGCTTTGTCCGCGGCGCGGGGAAAGGTCCTTCAACGGCTCTTTGCCGAAGAATACGAATCGCATACCCTGCCAGACCCTCTGGTCAAGGATCTGATTGGCTGGGAGGGCGAGGATCCTATGGCCAATGCCTATGCCGATCGCCTCTATGCCGAGGTTCTCTTTCGCAAGCCCGACATCGATGCCGTCATCGAGGAGCTCGCCCAGGGCTGGAGCTTGTCCCGCCTGACCCGCATCGACCGGAACATCCTCAGGATTGGGCTCTGCGAGATCCTTTTCGATCCCGGGATCCCCTTTCGGGTCTCTGTCCATGAGGCCCTCGATCTTGCCCACCGGTTCTCCGATCCGGAGGCGGTCTCCTTCCTGAACGGCATCCTTCACGAGGCAGGAGTCCGACATGTGCCAGAGAAGGGACCGTACGATCCGGCTCCCCCCCGAAAAGGGCCTTCGGACAAAACGTATAAGCCCTCCCGATCCGCGGCGAAGAAGGAGTCACGTCCGTGACCCGGCCTCACCCCTCCTCCTCGACTGCCCATGGACGTGTGTCCGGAATTTCTGGACTCGTGCTTCTCTGGGACGAGCCGGTCTTCTCGGAGAGCCGCCCCTTGAGGATTTTTTCCCAGAAGTTCGGAGACCCCCTCTCGCCGATGTTGCTCTGGACAGACCTGTGGTACTCGAATCTCGTGACACGCGCCCTGGCTCCCTTTTGGCGGAAGGAAAAAAAAGTCCTGCCCCCGTCCTTTTTTTTCGTCCCGGCCGACGGACCCTTCCCCTCGGGCTTCATGATCCTTCCCTTCGAACCCGGGAAGTCCCTCGAGTGGGCCTCGCGCCTCTATGACACCGTCGCGGGGCTGGGGATCACTCCGGTGGTTCTCGACAGCCAGTCTCTGACCGAGGAGCTCAAGCTTCCGGTGGCGGAGGTCTCCCGCAACCTTTTCGACCGTCACGATATTCGTCTTTACGTCTCGGATCCCGCCGGGAACCCGGCTTCAATGGAACCCTTGTCCTCACTTTTGGAGTCTGCCTCGTGATTGACCGTTATTGCCGCCTTCCGATGAAGGGGCTCTTCGAGACGGAGCACCGTCTCAAAACCTGGCTGTCCGTTGAGCGGGCGGTTGTCTCCACTCTGGCCCGTCACGGAAAGGTTGATCCCGAGGGGGCCCGGGCGGTGGCCGAAGCGAATGTCCGGATCGACATCCCCCGGATGGAGGCGATCGAGGCCGAAACCCGCCATGATGTGATTGCCTTCCTGACAATGGTCTCCGAGCAGCTTCCGGAAAAGGGCCGGGCGGTCCTCCACTTTGGCATGACCTCCACCGACCTTGTGGATACGGCCCAGAATCTTCTGGTTCGGGAGGCTCTTCACATTGTGGCCGATGAACTCCGGCGCTTTCTCGGGATTCTTCGGGAGAAGGCTCTCCTTTACCGGACAACCCTCATGGTGGGCCGCTCCCACGGAATCCACGGAGAGCCCATTGTCTTCGGCCTCAAGTTCCTTTCCTGGTTTGCCGAGTTTTCGCGGCATGCCGAACGGCTGGCTCGGGTTCGGGAGACCATGGGGGTGGGCAAGCTCTCGGGGGCGATGGGAACGGCCGTCAACATCGATCCGGCACTCGAAGAGGAAATCCTGGAGAGCCTTGGCCTTGCCGTGGAGCCGGTGGCCACCCAGGTTGTCTCCCGTGATCGCCATGCCGAGCTCTTTTCCGTTCTGGCGGGAATCGGATCCTCCCTCGAGCGGGTGGCGGTGGAGATCCGCCACCTTCAGCGCACCGAGGTGGGCGAGGCCGAAGAGCCCTTCCGGGCCGGCCAGAAGGGGTCGTCGGCCATGCCCCACAAAAGGAACCCTGTGGGCTCGGAAAATATCACCGGGCTGGCCAGGCTTCTTCGCTCCTATTCCGTTGCGGCCCTCGAGAATGTCGCGCTCTGGCACGAGCGGGACATCAGCCACTCCTCCGTGGAGAGGGTGATCCTTCCTGACGCCTTCTGCCTGATCGACTACATGCTCGACCGGATGGGATCGATTCTGCGCGACCTTGTGGTCTATCCCGAGCGCATGAAGCGAAATCTTGAGGCTTCCGGAGGCCTCGTCTTTTCCCAGAGCGTCCTTCTCGAGCTGGTTGACTCGGGTCTGCCCCGGGAGGAGGCCTACCGGATTGTGCAGGATGCCGCCATGACCACCTTTCGGGAGGGCGGACTCTTCCGGGAGCGCCTTGTGGCCCACCCGGACTTTCCCAAGGGGGAGATCTGGTCGACACGTCTCGACCGGGCCTTTGACCCCCTCCGATTCACCCATAATGTGTCAGGGATCTACCGGCGGGTTCTGGGGGATGAGGTCGACTCTCCCGGAGCCCCCTCTGCCGGGACTCCCCGAGGAGAACGATAGACCGTGGTCCAGCCACCCGATGCCAAGCTCTATGAGGGCAAGGCAAAAATCCTTTATGCCACCACCGATCCCCGCATCCTTGTCCAGGAGTTCAAGGACGACCTCACCGCTTTCAATGCCCAAAAAAAGGGAACCTTCTTCGGAAAGGGGGCCCTCAACTGCCAGATTTCGGCGGTTCTCTTCGAGCTCCTGGCCAGCCGGGGGGTGCCCGTGCACTTTCGCTCCCTGGAGTCCCCCCGTCGTATGCTCATCGACCGCCTCGAGATGGTGCCCCTCGAAGTCGTCGTCAGAAACCGCGTGGCGGGCTCCCTGGCCAAAAGGCTGGGAATCCCGGAAGGAGAGGAGCTCTCCTTCCCCGTGCTGGAGTGGTACTACAAGCGCGACGACCTGGGGGATCCCATGGTCAATCGGGACCATATCCGCGTTCTGAAGCTCGCTTCCGACGCCGTTCTCGACAAGATCCGGGAGATTGCGGTCAAGATCAACGAGATTCTCCTGCCATTCTACCAGGAGCGGGGCATTTTGCTGGTCGACATGAAGCTTGAGTTCGGGTGGAATTCGGCCGGAGATCTGGTCCTGGGCGATGAGATCGACGGAGATACGAGCCGGTTGTGGGAGGCCGAGACGGGGGCCCGGCTCGACAAGGATCTCTTTAGGCTCGACCTGGGGTCGGTGAAGGACGGATACGAAAAGATTTATGAAAAGGTGGTCGGACATGCCAACGAATCGTGAGACATCGAGGGTTCGGGTGACGGTGCTCATCCGGATCCGCGACGGGGTTCTCGACCCCCAGGGAGAGGCCGTGAAGCAGGCCCTCAAGGATATGGGACACTCCAGCATCGAGGATGTCAGAATCGGAAAGATCGTGGAGCTTGTCCTTCCTTCTGGCCCGGGTCTTCCGGAGCTTGCCAGGGAATGGTGCGAGCGCCTTCTGGCCAATCCGGTCGTCGAGCGCTATGAAATTGCCTCCATCGACCCTCTCTGATCGCGAAAGAGGAGATAGGATGTCCCTAAGAGTCGATCCTTTGGGACAAAAGGGGCGACTGTGAACACATCTCCGGGATTTTTTCGGCTCTGGATCGGGCGACTTGTCTGGGGAACGATCGTCACGGTTCCCCTGGCACTCTTCATCTTCGTTCTTTTGATGATCGAGGCTGAGCGCCGGGGGCTCGACCATTCCCGGACAGTCCTGTCCGCCGCCCAGAGCCTTCTCTCCGCCGCCATGGTCTCTGGCCATCCCGAAACCGTTCCCCCGGCCATTCGCCGGCTTGCCTCCGCCACCGGAACCACCATCGTTCTCCTCCGAAATGACGGGTCCTCGGCCTATTCAGACCAGAGGGCCCTTGACCACATCAAGGCCTATACCTCCGTTCCCGATGCCTGGAAAAACACCGTTCATTCTCCCGATATCTTCCCCTGGCCCTCGACCACCGTTCCGGAACGTCTGGCCCACGAGGTCGACCGGATCTTTGCCGAAAAGAACGGTCATCTGGTGGCCGACCGTAAGGGAATGTCGGATCCCATTGACCTTCACGGGGGCTATGCCGTCTGGACCCGGGCCATCCACAACCATACCTCCTGTGCCCGCTGCCATGGCTTCGACAGCGAAGTCCTGGGCCACTGGGTCGTCATTTCCAACGTGGTTCCGGCGACGCCCCATGACGGACGGATTCTGTGGGGCTTCTGGCCTCTTCCCCTGGTCAACCAGACGATTATCTTTGGCGGCACCGCCGGTCTTGTCCTTTTTTCCCTTCTCTTTGTCTCGGTCCTGGAGAGCTTTCTCCTGAAACGCTCCCTGCGCCCGAAACCGGCCAAGAAGAAATCCTCCCCGAGCAAGTCTGACCCGAAGGGCCTGTCGGCTCCGGAGGGGCAGGGGGAGAGCCCTGGGGAGGATGGGGGGCTTCTGGTGGCCCCGGAGGCGACCGTGAGTTATGAAGGATGGCAGGAGCTTCACCGGCGTCTTGAGACACTGGACCACTCCATTGTGGCGCTGGCCGAAGAGATTCCCCGGCCGGGCGTCGTTTCTTCGGGACAGAAAGAGCAGGTCGAGGTCGTGGAGGTCAATGCCACCCTCCCGGAGATGCTCGCGGACTGGAGTGACCGCTTCGAGATGAGCCTGCAGGAGCTGGAGGCTCATCCACTAAGCAAGTCTGACCCCTCTCTGAGCCGTTTCATCGAAAAGGCCCGGGCTTTCCGTTCCCAGGCGATCTCCTTTGCTGACTTGGCCCAGAAGGAAAAAGAGCCGGCGAGCTTCGGAGTTCTCAAGGCGCCCTTTTTTGAGGTCCTGAGCGAGGAGCAGAAGGATTGGACCGATCGTCTTCGGGCTGTGTTGGGCCATCTGCATGCCGAGGTCCGGGCGATGGAGGGGGTGACCAAGACAGGGATGCACCGCACCGAACCTCCCCGGGAGGAGACGGAGAAGGAAAAGACCAAGTCCGCCGAAAAGCCCAAAACGTAAATCACGGAAAATGAAATGAACCCGGAGGAGAAACTCTCCTTTGGAGAACGAGAGGGGAACCGGGAGACCGGTTCCTTTTTTTCTGTCATCTGTCACGGGAGGATGTGTGGATCTGCCATCGGGACCTCTTTTGCTTTTTCACTGCGGGACAGGATCGGAGCTGACCCCTGAGAACCGACCGTTCTTCGGGGAGCTTCTCCCTGAACTCGCAGGAAGGATCCGGACCCAGGAGAAGGCCTTTGATCTCGCTGTGTGGTGCGTCAGCCGGCTGGAGGAGTCGGGTCTCTTCAATGCCGGAAGGGGCGCAATCCCGCAGGCGGACGGGGTCGTGCGCCGGGATGCCGGGGCGATGGACGGCAGGTCGTTGAAGGCCCTGGGCATCAGCCAGGTGAGGGGAGTGCCCGCCATGTCCCGCCTCCTTGCGGCCCTGCATGGAAAAACGCCTCATGTGCACCTGGCGGGAGCCCTGGCCGAACGGTGGGCCAGCCAGAACGGCTGGCCGGAGGCTGGCTTTCAGGAGTCCGGACTCCCCGATCCTCTCTCCTTCTGGAATGAGTCGGGGCAGACCGGCTCGGGAACGGTGGGGTGTGTCGTCCGGGATGAGGGCGGCCATCTTGCGGCGGTGACCTCGACCGGGGGCATCGGACGGATGTGGCCGGGGCGGATCGGAGACAGTCCGATTGTGGGAGGGGGATTCTATGCCGACGATGAGCTCGGGGCAATCTCCATGACGGGGATTGGCGAGGCGATCCTGACTTCCGGGGGCGGGGTGGCACTCTTGGTCTCGATATCCATGGCGGGGGAGGGGGGGCCTTCCGGATTGGCCCGGCAGTGGCTCGAGCGGGTGGAGAAACGCTTCGGGGCGACCGCCGGATGCGTGGGAATCTCGCTGGGCCGGCCTTTTTTTGCCCATACCTCTTCGGTGATGATCCGGGGATATGTGGGAATGGACCAATCCCTCGTAGAAGACCGCGCCGATCGTGATCCTTTTTAAGAAAAAAAAGGGGAGTGTTCGATTTTTCGTTGAGTTGGGGAAAAGTCCGGCCGTATAATGAAAGAGAACAGGCCGGACGGCCGTCCGAGGCTTGAGTCAACGCCCGGATGGACCGGCCCCGACATGACAGGAGACCTTCCCGTGCCGCATCCTTACTTTGACTACGATCCCTCCGAAGATATAGAAATTCCCTATGCCGAACTCAAGACCGACGGACCCGAATGCCCCTTCTGCGGGGAGCCGACCATGCTTGTCGATGGCGATTTTGTCTGCATCGACTGCAATGGAGGATGGTATGGTCCCGAAATCGGCTGATTGTCCGGAGCCGTTCCGTTCGATCTTGACTTAACCTGCCGCCAAACGTACCATTCAGAACTGTCATTCTTCCCCAGGGACAATCCTGGGGACATTCGCCCGCTTCCTTCGAACGATGTTCTTCCCATTCCTTGCCCCCGTAGCTCAGGTGGACAGAGCAGAGGTTTCCTAAACCTTTGGCCGGGTGTTCAAATCACCCCGGGGGCACCATACTTTTTTTAGTAAAGACAACGACTTAATAAATTATGCTGTAAGCCTTCGCTGAACCGGTAGATCAATGGGAGGAGGAGAGGACGGAGCGGAAGTTTTTCTGGAGAGGGTAGAGATAGATCGTTGACGCTGAAAAACCCGGTTTCTGAAAATGAGGTCAAAAAATCATGAAGCCACAGAACGGGAAACAGGAAAACCGATGACTTCTTCCCGAGGGATCCGGTTTTCTCCTCGATCGGGAGTTTATTCCCCCTTATCCGGTGGTTCCGGCGACCCATTTCTTGGTGTTCCAGGCCAGGATTGCCCAGGAGACGTTCATCTGGTCTCCTCTGAACCCCTTGTACCGGCATCGCCCCATCCCATGGTCCTGCTTCAGATGGGCGATGACTGCCTCGATTCCGGCTCGCTTGGCCGCAAGCTTCCTGAACCAGACCGTGTATCCCACATCCGGCAGTTCTCCGGAGAAAACGGACCTGATTTTAAGTGATTTTCGTTTAACGATATTTTCTTAGGG
>JBMFWG010000010.1:0-47844 GCA_049965515.1 Leptospirillia bacterium | reverse complement strand
CTCGAACGCACCCCCACTCTGGAAACCTTCGAGGTGGTCCTTGAGACGAGCCAGGGAAAGCCCAGGGGGAAACGGAGACCCAAGGTCGTCCGGGAGCGCTGGGCCTTTCGCTTTCTCGAAGCCGTCCCCCTCCGAGCCGGGCCACTCGGGGAAGGGACCAAATCTAGAATTGCTGCCAGGGGGTGTCCGTCGATTTTGACGGACATCTGAAAATCGGATAAGATGCCAACAAACACAAGGAGGAGAGATGGGTCGAGAAGACGCAGTAGACCGTCAGAGGGATTTCTCCCAGCCTCCCGGGAGTCTCGAGGGTCCGAGGGATCTGGGCCCCCTGGGAGCCACCCCTGTAAAAGGGGGCACGCTCTTTCGGGTCTGGGCCCCGAAGGCCCGCTCCCTCCATCTTGTCGTAAAAGGAGGCCCATCCGGCGACAAGAAGCACCTCATGGAACGGGAGGGGAACGGGTATTTTCGCCTCGTTCTTGAAGGAGCCCGTCCCGGAATGGACTACCGCTATCTTCTCGACGGCGAGACCCTTCGCCCCGATCCGGCCTCCCGGCTCCAGCGGTACGGCGTCCATGGCCCATCGACCGTCTGGTGGCCTCCGGAAGACCCGCCTCCCCCTTTTTCCGGCTCCCCCCTGCGACACCTGATCTTCTATGAACTCCATGTGGGAACCTTTTCCCCGACCTCCGACTTCAACGGAATCCTTCCCCACCTCGACCATCTTGTCAAGACCGGCGTCAACGCTCTCGAGCTCATGCCCCTCTCCCAGTTTCCCGGAAGGCGCAACTGGGGATACGACGGAGTCTTTCCCTTTGCCATCCAGTGGTCCTACGGGGGGCCGGACGCTCTCCTTCGGCTTGTCCGGGAGGCCCACCTCCGGGGGATCTCGGTCTTTCTTGACGTCGTCTATAACCACTTGGGGCCTGAAGGAAACTACCTCTCCGACTTCGGTCCCTACTTTTCCAGCACGACCCGCACCCCCTGGGGCAATGCGTTGAACTTCGACGGACCGGACAGCGACCATGTGCGCCATTTTTTCCTGGAAAACCTCCGGAGCCTCGCCCTCGCCTTCGACCTCGACGGCTTCCGGCTCGATGCCATCCATGCCATCCGGGACCAATCCCCCCATCCCTTTCTGGCCGACCTCTCGCAACTGGCAGGGAATATCGGAGCCCGCAGGGGACGACCGCTCCCTCTCATTGCCGAGTCCAACGCCAACGACCGTTTCACCGTTCGTCCCGTGGTCCAGGGGGGGCTTGGGCTTAACTCCCAGTGGAGCGACGACTTTCATCACGCCCTGCATGTGGCCTTCACCGGAGAGCGCCTGGGCTATTATCAGGACTTTTCAGGCTTTGACGACCTGAAGGAGTGCCTCGCCCAGGGATTCGTCTACCGGGGGCAGTATGCCCCCTCCTTTCGCTGCCGCCGGGGCTCAGGCTCCCGGGACCTCCCCGGAGAGTCCTTCGTCTTTTTTGCCCAGAACCACGACCAGACAGGAAACCGGATGCAGGGGGAGAGACTCTCGGCCCTCCTTCCTCCCGAGGCCCTTCCGGCCGTGATGGCGCTGGTCCTTCTCTCTCCGGGACTTCCGCTTCTTTTTATGGGGGAGGAATACGGGGAGACCCGTCCTTTTCTCTACTTCACCGACCATGGCGACCCGGATCTGATCGAAGCGGTCCGGAGGGGGCGCCAGGAAGAGTTCGCCGCCTTTTCCTGGGCCGGGGAGGTCCCCGACCCCCAGTCCCCGGAGACATTTGAACGCTCAAGGCTCATTCTCACCGACCCCGAGACCCCCTTGAGCCATTTTCAGGAATCCCTCCTGTCCTTTACCTCCCGGCTGTCCGAGATCCGGAAGACCCTCTCGGCACTGTCGCCTCCAGAGGAAATTGGTGGCCCCCAAAACCGAGTCCTCTCCGCGGGAGATTCTGTTCTGGCCATCGAGCGGCGCGACTTTTCTTCCGGGGTTCTCCTTCTGCTCAACCTCTCGTCCTCTCCCCGGAGAGTGAATCTCCCCTCTCTCTTTGCCCCCGCTCCCCCTCTCCCCTTCGGAGGAAGAGAGATTCTCCTGGACTCCCGGGATTTTTTTGCCACAACAAAAGGAGCGACCCGCCCCTCGCCAAAGACTGTCGAGGGGGAAGAGCTGACCCTTGAGCCCTTCGGAGTCCTCCTTCTTGCCGGGAGCCCACTGTGAAGCCCTTCAACTTGGGGGAGCTTTCCCATCTCCCCCTGACCACCTACCGTCTGGGCTTTCACCGGGGGTTCCGGCTGGGGGCCGCCACCCGCCTTCTTCCCTATTTCCAGCGCCTTGGCATGACCACCCTCTACGCCTCCCCGCTCTTTGCGGCCCGCACCGGAAGCGGACACGGCTACGACCTCATCGACCCCTCGCGGCTCAACCCCGAAGTCGGCACCTCCATGGAGCTCGAGCGCCTCTCCCGCGAGCTCAGGCGCCGGAACATGGGAATGATCCTGGACATCGTCCCCAACCACATGGCCGCCCACTACGAAAACCCCTGGTGGCGAGATCTTCTTGAAAACGGGGAGGCCTCCGCCTTTTCGATGTTCTTCGACGTCGACTGGGCCCCTCCCCAGCAGGCCCTGGCCCACCGGATCAGCCTCCCGGTTCTGGGGGACTCCTTCCGTCGGGTCCTGGAAAATCAGGAGCTCGAACTGGTCTTTACCGGGACAGGATTTGCCGTGCGTTACTGGGAGACACTCTTCCCGGTCGACCCCGCCACCCTTCCCCCCGTCCTCTCCAAGATCCGGGAGATCCTTCGCGCCTCTTCCCATCCGGAGAGCAGCGACACCCTCGCCTCTCTCGACCTTCTTCTCTCCCGGACAAGTGCCCTTCCGGCGCGTTGCGACCTCCCTTTGGCAAAACGCCAGAGGTCCCGGTCCCGCCGGGCCATCCAGGGTCTTCTCAAATCTCTCCATCGGGACAGCCCCGCCTTCCGGGAGGCACTGGAGAAGGTGCTGACAGAATACCGGGGAATCCGGGGAATCCCCTCCTCCTTCGACCGCATGGAGGCCCTCCTCTCATTCCAGGTCTACTGGATTTCCCACTGGAAAACCGTCACGAGGACCCTGAACTATCGGCGTTTTTTCGACGTGGCCGACCTGGTGGGGGTCCGAATGGAGGATGATCGGGTCTTTGAGGCCTTTCACCGCCTGGTCAGGGAATGGGTCAAAAAGGGCTGGATCGATGGAGTCCGGGTGGACCATATCGATGGGCTTCGCGACCCGGCCACCTATCTGTTCAGGCTCTCCCGCCTTCTCCGGGACGAGCACCCGGAGTCGGTTCCCCTCGTCTGGGTCGAAAAGATCCTGGGTCGGGACGAGACCCTTCCCGACTGGCCAGTCATGGGGACCACCGGCTACGAGTTCGCCTCCCGCGTCCTGGATCTTTTCACCGACCCGGAGGGGGTCCGCCAGATGAAGGACTGGTACGAGACCCGCCTCTCTCCAGGACAGACCTTTGAGGAGGTCGCCTACCAGCAAAAGAAATTCGTGGCGGAAACCCTCATGGGCGGCGAGCTCAGGCGGCTGACCCTCCTCCTCGAATGGATTGCCATGGAGGACCGGGACGTCCGGGAGACTGGCTTCCGGGAGCTCCAGACCGGGCTCGTGGAGGTCACCGCCTGCATGGATGTCTACCGAACCTATATCCGGGAGGACAGTGTGCCGGATGATGCGAGGCTCCGCATCGGACGGGCCCTCGATCTCGCCAGAAAACGCCATCCGAACCGCCGGCAGGGACTTTTCCGCTTCTTCGAACGAGTCCTCACCCAGGGCCCCCCCCCGGGGACAAGCCCCGAAAAGAAGGCGCGATGGTCCGATTTTGTCCTCAAATGGCAGCAGTTTTCTGGAGCGGTCATGGCCAAGGGAGTCGAAGATACCGCCCTCTACCTCTATACGCCCCTCCTCTCTGCCAATGAAGTGGGCAATGATCCGGGGCTGGCCCCGGCGGAACCGGCAGAGTTTCATCGCTTTAACCTCGAACGCCTCGAGAACTTTCCTTTCTCCCTCTCCACCACCTCCACCCATGACACCAAGAGAAGTGCCGACGTTCGGGCCCGGATCGCTGCCCTCTCCCTCTTTGCCGGAGAATGGATCCATGCCATGGAGCGGTGGCGACAGTGGAACCGCTCCGCCCGGCAATCCTCCCGGGGAGGGCCGGAAATCCCCGATCCCGCCTTGGAGCATTTCTTGTACCAGACGCTGATCGGAGCCTGGCCGCTCGAATCCCCGGACGAGAGCTTCGTGTGGCGGATCGAGGGATATCTTGTGAAGGCCCTGCGAGAATCCAAGCAGCACACGAACTGGATCACCCCCGACCCCGCCTATGAAGAGAAGGTCCTCCGCTTTGTCCGGGAGATCCTCCGCCCCGACAGGACAAGCCCCTTTCTCAAGGACTTTGTCGTCTTCCAGAGAAAGATCGCCCTCCAGGGCGCCCGGATCTCCCTCTCCCAGCTCCTCCTGAAGGCGACCGCCCCCGGAGTCTTCGACCTCTATCGGGGAGAGGAGCTTTGGGACCTCTCCCTCGTCGACCCCGACAACCGGCGGCCGGTGGACTATACTCACCGGGTCCGGCTTCTGAATGAGGTGATCGACCAATGGTCCCGGGAGCCGGAGAAGGCCTTCCAAAGCTTTCTTGGCTCCTGGGAGGACGGGCGGATCAAGCTCTTTTTGACCTGGGTCTTGTCGAATTTCAGAAAGGACCACCCCTTGCTCTTTCTGGAGGGCCGCTATCGTCCCCTCCCCCCCCGATGGGAAGAGCAGCAGCGAGCCGTGGGATTTTTCCGAAGTCTTCCCGACCGCGACCTTCTGGTGGTGGCACTTACAACGACAGTGTCAGGACCGGCAAACGACAGCATGATCCTGGAGCCCTCACCCTCGGGAGAGATCCCTCTGCCGGAGGGACACTCCGATCCCTGGTTCCATCTTTTTTCAGGAGTCCCCGTAATGCCCGTCTCAAACGGCAGCGAGTCCGTTCTTCCCCTCGACCAGGTCCTGCAAAAGGCCCCCTTTGCCGTTCTCTACCGTGGCCCTGTCCCGTCTATCCGCCGGGGAGATTCCCCCTCCCCCCCCAAAAAAAGAGGAGCCCCATGAGAACCTTGCCCGGAAAACCCTTTCCCCTGGGGGCCACCTGGGACGGAAAAGGCGTCAACTTCTCCCTCTTTTCCGAAAATGCCGAGGGCGTCGAACTCTGCCTTTTTCCGGACCGGGAAGCCTCGGCCGAGTGGGTGCGGATTCCCCTCACCGAGCGCACCAACCATATCTGGCACATCTATCTTCCTGAAGCCCGGCCGGGATGGGTCTACGGCTACCGCGTCCACGGGCCTTATGACCCGGCCCGGGGACTGCGGTTCAACCCGGCCAAGGTTCTTCTCGACCCCTATACCAAGGAGGTCGCCCGGAGAGTCCGCTGGAACGACACTCTCTTTGCCTATCCCCTGGGAGATCCCCAGGGAGACCTGATCCCGGACAACCGGGACAATGCCGCGGGGGCTCCCCTCTCGGTCGTCGTGGACCCCGCTTACATCTGGGGGACTGACCGCCCCCCCCGAACACCCTGGTCCGAAACCGTCATCTACGAGACCCATGTGAAGGGCTTCACCGCCCTCCACCCGGAGCTTCCCCCGGAAGTTCGGGGAACCTATGCGGGGCTGGCCAGCGAACCGGTGATCGACTACCTCCGCTCCCTGGGAGTCACCGCCGTCGAACTTCTTCCGGTCCACCACCACGTCAGCGAACACACGCTAGTCACCCGGGGACTCACCAATTACTGGGGGTACAACACCCTCACCTACTTCGCCCCCGACAACCGTTATGGATCGGGGACCATGACCCCCTCCAACGAATTCAAGATGATGGTCCGCTGCCTCCACGACGCCGGCATCGAGGTCATCCTCGACGTGGTTTACAACCACACCTGCGAGGGAAATCACCTGGGGCCGACCCTTTCACTTAAGGGAATCGACAACCCCACCTACTACCGCCTGACGGAGAAGGATCCCCGGTATTACATGGACTACACCGGATGCGGCAACACACTGAACATGCGCCATCCCCAGGTCCTCCAGCTCATCATGGACAGCCTCAGATACTGGGTTCTGGAAATGCATGTGGACGGGTTCCGCTTCGACCTGGCCAGCGCCCTGGCCCGGGAGCTCCACGAGGTGGACAAGCTCTCGGCCTTCTTCGATGTCATCCAGCAGGATCCGGTCATCTCCCAGGTCAAGCTCATCGCCGAGCCCTGGGATGTGGGAGAAGGAGGATACCAGGTGGGGAACTTCCCCTCCCTCTGGACGGAGTGGAACGGACTCTACCGGGACTCCATCCGGCGCTTCTGGAAGGGAGATGGACGCCAGGTGGCCGAACTGGCCACCCGACTCTCCGGCAGCAGCGACCTCTACGAACATGAGGGCCGCCGGCCCCACGCCAGCATCAATTTCATTACCGCCCACGACGGCTTCACCCTCAACGACCTGGTGAGCTTCAACGAAAAGCACAATGAGGCCAACCTCGAGGAAAACCGGGACGGGAACAACGACAATATCAGCTGGAACTGCGGAGAGGAAGGTCCCACGGACAAGCCGGAGATCCGTCAGCTCCGGTTCCGGCAGATGCGCAACTTCCTTGCCACCCTCCTGGTCTCCCAGGGGGTCCCCATGATCTGCGGAGGCGACGAGATCGCCCGAACCCAGCGGGGCAACAACAACGCCTACTGCCAGGACAACGACACCACCTGGTACAACTGGAGCTTGAACGGTGACCAGAAGAATCTCCTGGATTTCACCCGTTACCTTGTGGCCCTGCGGCGGAGCCAGCCGGCCCTCCGGCGCCGGAAGTTCTTTCACGGCCGAAAGATCCGGGGTTCCGAGATCAAGGACATTTCGTGGTTCTCTCCCACCGGCCACGAGATGACCGACGAGGAATGGAACGCCGACTTCGTCCGGACTCTGGGCGTTCGCCTCTCCGGAGACCTCATCGACGAACGGGACAGCCTGGGGCGCCCCCTCGCAGGAGAGACACTCCTGATCCTCTTCAATGCCCACTACGAGGCAGTTCCCTTCGTCCTTCCCGCTCATCGGAAGGGGGCCCACTGGTCTCTTCTTTTCGATACCGTCGACCCCCGGGCCGGAGCGACGCGCCCCCGGAAGTCCTTTTACCGGGGAGGACGAAACTACACGGTGGAGGGACGATCCCTGGTCCTCTTCTCCCTCCAGGAGGCCCAAAGCCGCTCGGGAGAGGAAAAGGGAGCTCCCTCCTCCGACTCCCCCGCACCTACTCCGGAGCCCCTCTCCACGAAGCCGGACCTCCCCCCCCCGGGCAAGGGTTCCGGCTGATGGTCCTGGACCTTGCCAGGCTGGCACTTCTCTCCCTGCTATGGCTTCTGTCGGGAGCCTTTTCCGAAGCGACGGGGGCCTTCACGCTTCCGGATCTTCCCCGGAAGACTCCCGACAAGGCCCTTCATTCCTTTCCCTCCCTCCACTTCTCCGGACGGCTTGAGGCGCTCGACCTCCGGCACCACCCGATGACCCTCACCGCCATTTTGGGGGAGGGTCATCCGATGGTCTTCCGCTTCGCCGGAGTTTTGGTTCCGGACACCATGGTTCTCTCGGGGGGTAAGGCGGTGGGAGTCAAGGCCCTGAAAAGGGGGCAACCGATCCAGATCGACTATCATGAGGGGCCGAAAGGGGGAGAGATCCAGAAGATCTTCCTTCTTGTCCCGCCTCCTCCCTCCAGTGAAGGGGGAACGCCTCCTTCCCCGGACAAGAATCCTCCTCAGAAGACGCAACGGCCGGCGAGCTCCGGACACTGATTTTTCCTGAAGGGAGGAGGTCTAACGGGATGGCTCAAGGCGGTCGGGCATGAAATGCGAGAAGATCCCGGCGGCCAGGGCGGCCACCCCGGCAAAGACCAGAAAGGCGAACCTGAATCCCACATTTCCCACCGACACTCCCTGAAGCGCCGGCCCGACGACCGCCCCAAGCGCCATGGCGATCTGGGAGAGCCCCATCAAAAGGTTGAACCCCTTCTTTCCCTGGGTGAGATCGCTCACGATCAGCGCCACCGAGACCCCATAGATCCCGGCGGAGATCCCGTCGAGGATCTGGGTCGCAAGCAGAAGGTTCGTGTTCATCGTGGTGGCACAGATCATCGACCGGATGGGCATGAGAAAGAAGGCCAGGGAGAAGACCAGCTTGTGGCCCCACCGGGAGCTGACCCGAGCCGCCCACCAGGCCACCGGAATCATAGTGGCCTGGGCCAGGATGACCACCCAGGCGAGCTTGCCGTTGCCGCCATCGAGAAAGCGGAGGTAGAGCATGAGGAGGGGCATAACCGGGGCATTTGCCACCTGAAAAAGGGCCGTCGACAACAGGAGCGTGCGGATGGCGGGATCCCGAAAGAAATCGGAAAAGACACGCCCCAGGGGCCGCTCGTCCCGGACCTCGTCGTGCGATAAAGGTCCGGGACCGCTCCGGGTCTGATGGTAGACCATGTCCTTCTGACGAATCAGGCCGATAGAGAGAATGGCCAATACCGACCCCAGAGTGATCGGAAGGAAGCCCGACAAAAGCCCCAGACGGTGGATCAAAAAGGCCGTTCCCGCGGCGGAAACAAGAAAGCCGGCATGGTTCCACATCTGGTTCTGCCCCATGGTCTGGGCAAAGTTCTGGTGGCCGGAAAGCGAGAAGGCCAGCGTCGAGGAGAGGGTGAAAAAAAAGGCGCTGGCCCCTCCGGAGACAAAGAGAAGAGCGTAGGCGGCCAGGGGGGCCCCTCCGGCCAGGGGGAGAAGCGTGAGACCGAGTCCGTAAAGAAAAACCACCACGGATAGGAGGGTCCGGTGGCGCGGGGTCATTTCTGCAAAGAGACCCGACAGGGGCTGGAAGATAAGGGCCCCGGCCCCAAAGATCGCCGTGGCCACGCCGATATCGGAAAAACTCCAGCGGGATTCCTTCAGATAGTCGGTCAAAAAGGGGATGCTCACCCCGATGATGACCCCTAGCCAGAGGTTGACAAGGTTCAGCCCCAGGAAACTCCCGGAAAGCCAGGAAGGACGAAAGGACCTCGGGGCAATCTCCTCCGTCACACCGGCTCTCCAAATTCGGGCAAGGGAGCCTCAAGAAGCGAGAGGATCCCTGAGAGGGGGATTTCAATCCAGCTTGGACGATTGTCGATTTCGTAGGCCAGCTCGTAGAGGGCCTTCCTGAGAAGACACAGCCCCAAAATCCCCCCGGCCTGCTCCGGCCCGGGAAGGAGGCCCGCCAACTCCCCGGCATAAGACCTAATATAGCGCCCGAACTGCTCGCGGTACCACCCCTGGGCCCTCTCCCGTCCCGTGGTCCGATCCGGAAGGGCCGACACCGAAAGGTAGTGAAAGGATCGGAGCATCCCGGCCACATCCTGAAGGGGGGTCGTCCGAAGACGACGCAAAGCCAGCGGGACCGCCGGCTCTCCTTCGAAGTCGAGAAAGATCACCCCCTCGTCCTTTGTCACAAGAACCTGTCCCAGATGAAAGTCTCCGTGGCAGCGTATGCGCATTCCCCCCGGCCCCTTCGCTCGACAGGCCGACAAAAAGCCCTCGAGATCCGACCGTCGGGAGAGCAGCTCCTCGGCCCTTTCCCGGGCAGGTGCCGGGAGACCGGGTCTCCGCTTCTCCAGCGACCCGAAGACCCGACCGATTCGCTCTTCGATCTCATGGCACAGACCGGCCAGATCCTCCCCGGTAAAGGGTTGAGGAAAAAAGTCGGGGTCGGAGGGATCGCCGCCCAGCGCCCGGTGAAGGCGGGCAGTCTCCCTCCCCAGGCACTCCACCATCCTGTCAAGAGACGCTCCTTTTTCCTCTCCCGACAGAACCGCCGGAAGACGGGTCAGAAACCAGGTCCATCCCTCTCCCTGATTCTCCACGAACTCCTGAAGGAGCCCCAGGACCAGAGGCTCTCCCCGGGAGGTTTTTGTCAGAAGAGCCCCGAAGGTGGCCGGAATCGGAATTCCCTCTCCCTGTCGGGAGAGAAACTCCCCCACCTCGAGATCAGGGTTGATCCCCGCCGCCAGCTTCCTGTACCCCTTGAACATGAGCCTGCGGCCAAAGAGTAGGGAGGTATTGCTCTGCTCCCCTCCAAAGACGGTGGGAACAAGATCGGGATCGAAGGCCACCCCCCGTCTTTCCAGGACGACGGTCCATACCCGTTCCAGCCCTTTTGGGGGATCCTCCGGGACCAGCAGAAGGCGCAGGAGCTCCCGGCCGGCCTCTTCGACAAAGAATCCGTCCACGAGCCAGAGCGACTCGTCTCCCGGAGGATCGAGGGGGGCAATGAGCCCGGCCTCCGGAACCTCTCCCCTCTTCGCCCGGGCCAGGGGCAGAAAATATCGCTCGTTCTCCCCCTCCAAAAAGGCCACCTGAAGAAGGCAGAGGAAGAATTGTCCCCGTCGTCCCCCGTTCAGAGAAAAGATCCTCTCGGCCATGATCGACCGGATGGGACGGGACTTCGAGCCGAACCAGCGACGGGAGGGAAGAAAGTTCCTGAGAAGATCCGGAAGGGCGCTCTGTCCAAACCATTCCGGAAGAGCCTCCCATCTTTTTTCCCGGAGATCAAGGCCCGGCCGCCCCTCGCTTTTCATGGCGCCCTCCGGAGGACGTGGAAGGGAAGACGGGTGGGGTCGGCGGGGTCGAGACGAATGTAACGCGGGCCAGGAGGCCAGGAGTACCGGGCATTGTCCATGAGATCCTCCACATCAAAGCCCTCCGCTCCGGGAGGGTCAAAGGTCAGCCACCCTTCCTGGACTCCGTGGGGATCAAGGTTGACCACCACCAGGATCCAGTCGTCGGGCTTCTCCCCTGTCTTGGAATACGCAATGATCTGATCGTTGTCCACGGGGTGAAAGCGAAGGGTGTGATTCCACCCCAGGGCCGCGTTTTCCCGCCGGATGCGGTTAAGCCGGGTCATGACCGGCGCCAGGGAGTGCTCGGGGTCCGGGCGCCAGTGGCGAATTTCGTATTTTTCCGAATCGAGATATTCCTCGCTTCCCTCCCGGAGAGGCCGGTTCTCGCACCACTCGTAGGCCGGACCATAAATCCCGTAGGAGGCCGAAAGGGTGGCCGCCAGAGCCAGCCTGACAAGAAAGGCCGGACGTCCCCCCGTCTGCAGATAGGCGTGGAGGATGTCGGGGGTATTGGGCCAGAGATTCGGACGAAAAAAATCCCGGACGGGGGAGGAGACGAGTTCGGTGAGATACTCCTCAATCTCCTGGCGGGTATTTCTCCAGGTGAAATAGGTATAGGACTGGGAGAAGCCGATGTGACCAAGGTGGTACATGACCTTGGGACGCGTAAAGGCCTCGGCCAGGAAGATCACTCCCGGATCCACTGCCCGGACCTCCGCCAAAAGCCACTCCCAGAAAGGAAAGGGCTTGGTGTGGGGGTTGTCGACACGAAAAATCCGGATCCCCTTGTCGACCCAGAACAGGACGACCCTTTTAAGCTCTTGCCAGAGACTCTCCCAGGATTCGGACAGAAAGTCGAAAGGATAGATGTCCTGGTATTTCTTGGGAGGGTTCTCGGCGTAGTGGATGGAGCCGTCCGGACGGCTCCGGAACCACTCCGGGTGTTCCCGGACATAGGGATGGTCGGGAGAGCACTGGAAGGCCAGGTCCAAGGCCACCTCGAGGTTCAGCCTCTCGGCCGTCTCGAGAAACTCCCGGAAGTCCCCCATGGTTCCCAGACGGGAATCGATGGCCGTGTGCCCTCCCTCTTCCGAGCCGATCGCCCAGGGAGAGCCCGGCACGTCTCCTGCGGCCGACGGGGTGTTGTTGGGCCCCTTCCGGAAGGCATGGCCGATGGGATGGATGGGGGGAAGATAGACCACATCAAAGCCCATGGCGGCGATCTGCGGAAGCCGCCGGGCGGCATCGTGAAGGGTTCCGTGAAGGCCGGGGATAGTTCCTGCGCTTCGGGGAAAGAACTCGTACCAGGCCCCCCGGAGGGCCCTCTCCCGCTCGACATGGACCGGGAAGGCTGGAGAAATGGTCACAAGGAGAGGATCGGGGAAGGCAGCGGCCTGATTCCCCCTTTGCCTGTCGAGGGCCAACGTCACCCTCTGGTCGAGGTCCCCCTCCTTTTCCCAGCGGGAAAGCCATTGGGCAAGGTCGGCGACCTCCGCCCCCTTGCCGGCCCGAGCCATGTGACGACGGATAATCTCCGCGCCCTCCAGAAGCCAGATCCCATAGTCCTCCCGTTGAGCGGCCCGAACCTTTTTCTCCAGACCCTCCTGCCAGTGCGCCACCTCGTCGATCCAGGCCCGGATCCGGAATTTGACCATCCCCTCGCGGGGCATGGTCAGGGACGACGTCCAGAGATCATTGCCTTGAGACACCATGGGCTGGCTTTTCCAGGTGTCCTCTCCCTCATAGGAGACCTCGAGAAGGACCCGGAGGGGTTCGTGTCCGTCGGCGATCACGTCGGCCTCAACCTCGAGGGGCTCTGCGGGAATCCGTTTCACAGGATATCGCCCCTCGTCGACCAGAGGGGAGATCCGTTCGATCCTGACCCGACGGCGCCCCTTTGCCAGGAGCTGTTCAGAAGGGGAGGATGAGAAGGGGACATGATCCACGTTTTTCAATGACTCCTCCTTTGATTGTCGGTAAAGACGGAAAGAGTGACGGTAGATTTCCGGTATTGGCGATCCGGATGGGGGGTCTCCTGCCAAGCTGGACCGGAGCTTTCCTATGGGAGCAAAGACAAGATCAATGAATCCCGAAAACGGGCATGATCCCTGACTTTCTTCAGGAGACGAGATCCTCCCCCCAAAGGAACCTGAAAAAGTTCGGAACTGCGCCCGATCACAATGGGTTCCCCTGTCATTGCTCGTCTCTTCTAAATTTGCTCGAACATTTCCTGACAGATTGACAGAATCTCTCCCCGCTGACCGGCCTCGAAGACGGCCGCATTCTGCCGAAGGGGGTGAAGCAGTCTGATGGACCTCGGCTCGTTTTTCAAGATCTCCCGGGATATTCTGAACGCTTCATCCTCGCCTTTTTTCCGGGATGCGGAGTAAAAGAGACTCCTTCCGACCCACCGGGCACATCCCTTCTCCTGAAGGATGAAAACGATCGTATAATTTCTCACGGGAAGAATGGCGATCTGGCTCTGGGCCCTGGCAAGGGCCCGGTCAAAATACAGGGCTCCGGAAAGATGGTCCTGTTTCTTTCCTTCGAGAATGCTTTTGTACCAGCCTTCCATCAGATCGGCGTGAATCGATCGGAGAACATACCCCGGGTGGCCCCGATAAGCCCCAATTTCACGGACCTCCTTGCCGATGTAGAGCTTTGCCTTTTCGAAGTTAAGATCCCGGATCTCCTCCTTGGCCAGGGTCCGGTAGTCGACGGGCGTGATATAGCCAAACTCGCCCATGTTCAGCTTTTTGAGAAGAATCTCGATTCGGTTCTCAAGCGATTCCGCGCGCTGGAGAAGGATCTCCTGTCCCCGAGAGTTGGAGGCCGGAGAAAAGAAAGAGGTTTCATTGCACATCCCGGGAAGTGACGCTTTTTTTTCCTCAATGGAGTAACAATGAAGACGTTCGAGCTGGATCAGGGTCCGATGGAAGACCTGACCATCGACCTGCAGATCATGAATCAGGATATTCCTGTTCCGAATAATGTCGCTGACAAGGGTCCCCAGAGAAAAAATCACAGCCGCAATGCTGATGATAAGGGTAATCACTCCCGTGTCGGAGGGAGAATCCACGCCTCTGCGAGAGCTCTCTCCTCCCGTGACATCACGTTGTCTGGCAAGGTTGCCCCAAAAAGTCACGACTTAGCAAACTCCATGACGATGGTGAAGCCTTTGTCCGGATGGTGACGTCCGGGTAAGGGACTCGGCGGCCCGGGATAGATCAGAAAGGAGAAGATCCGCCATGTCCCGGCTGAAGTTTTCCTTGACCACCACCCGGAGGATCGACCGCTTTGTGAGATCGGCCGGAAGAGGATAGGCGGGGAGGATCCACCCCCGCTCCCGGATCTTTTCGGAGAGGGCGGCGGCTGAAAATCCGGCCTCTTTTGTCACTTCAAAGGTAACGATGGGAAGATGGTCCGCCGGACCGATGACCTGGAAACGGCGATCTTGGGCGATTTTTTTTGCCAGGAAGCGGGCATTGGCCTTTGACGTCGAATGAATGCGACGGTATCCCTCCATCCCCAGCCGGAGAAGCATGTAGTACTGGGCCAGCATCATGGAGCTTCCCCGGGAAAAATTGAGGGTGTAGGTCGACTCCTCCCCTCCGAGGTAATTGACCCGAAAGACCAGTTCGTCGGGAAGGTCAGAGGTATCCCGGAAAAGGAGCCAGCCAATTCCCGGATAGACAAGACCATACTTGTGGCCAGAGACATTGATGGAGCGGACGCGGGACAGCCTGAAGTCCCATCGAAGGTCAGGCTCTAAAAAAGGCAGGACAAAGCCACCGCTCGCTCCGTCCACATGGATGGGAATATCCCATCCCTTTTTTTTCTGGACCTGCGAAAGGACATGATCGATTTCCTCCACCGGATCGAGATGCCCGGTATAGGTCGTCCCCAGAATGGCCCCCACACAAATGGTCCGTTCGTCGACCGCCTTCTCCACCGCCTCGGGGTCGAGGGTGTACCGCTCCCCCGCCATCGGAAGAAGCCTGAGCTCCACGTCGAAATATCGGGCAAACTTTTCCCAGACTACATGCACCCCGCTTGAGGCGACGATGTTGGGGCGGTCGTCCGGAAGCCCCCGGGCCCGGCGCGCCTTTTTCCAGCGGGTCTTGTGCGCCAGAAGGGCCAGCATGATCGCCTCAGAAGATCCGACCGTCGCGGTGCCGACTCCCTCCCCTTCCTTCGGGGCATGAAAAAGCCGGGAGAGCATGTTGACCACCCTCTCCTGAATGACACCCGTCTGGGGGTACTCTTCCTGATCCACAAGATTCTTGTTCAGGGTACAATTCACGAGCTTTTCGGCCTCCGGCTCCATCCATGTCGTGACGAAGGTGGCCAGGTTCAGGGAGGGGTTCCCGTCGAGGTTCAGCTCGTCGGTGATCAGACGATAGACAGTCTCCGCCGGGACCCCCTCTCCGGGCATTTCATAGCGGGGAATTTCCCGGGAAAAGGATCTGCCGCCATAGGTGACGGAGAGAAGGCGTTCTTCGGGGGTGAGGGTGGCGAGCTGTCGCTTTTTCGAGAGCATGGGAGATTCTCCTTTCGGTTCGGGTTATTCGTTCCCGGCCCCGGGCAAGGGAGAACTCTCCGAATTGGCTCCCGCCAGCCATTAATCCGATGGACGGGAGAGGTCGGGAGAGGGCTCCTGTGGTACCTGGATCTTCTGGTGGTACCGGGAGTGGTAGAGGGTTTCAATTTTTTCGAAGGGAATCCGGGTCACGCAGGCCTTCGAGAGGACCGATGTCTTCCTTTTGCAGGTGAGCGACAGACGAAAAAGGGCATCCTGGTTATCAACAGTCATCCAGAGCTTCTGTCTCCCACCCCAGGACAGGGAGGCAGGCGTTCCGTTGGTAAGCGGGAAGAGACGGAGATCAAAACACCCCTCCTGGCAGGACTTTGAAGAACGGTAATATCCGGCGTGAGGATGGGTCCCCCCGGTCACGAGGAAGATTTCCCCGGAGGGAAGGGGCAGAAGGCGCGAAATTCTTCCGGAGGTCAGCTCGAGCTCCCGCATCCGGAGAGAGGGAGAGGGCTGGCCCAGCTGAATCCACCCCAGGGCGGCTCCCTTTTTCAGGCTCAGGTAGAGCCGGTCCTCACGGGAGGAGATTGCCGGCGTTGACGGGTCCAGGGTCTTGATGGATCCGGAAAAATCCACGGCGCAGGCGGTCTTCCGGCAGTTGTCGGGGATCCGCAGGATCGCCCCGGGGTGGACAAAGGTCACCCAGATATCTCCCCGCTTCGGGTCGATGGCGATCCCCGAAGGAGAGCCGGAAGCCGGGAGACGGAAAAAGGAAAGGCAATGGCGACCGGTGCAGCCTCCGGAGAGAAAGACCACCCTTTTTCCAAGCCTGTCCAGAACGACCAGCCGATGCCTTCCGGAATCATAGACGGCACGGAAGGGATAGGCCGGACGTTCGGGGAGGAGAAAGGTCCGGAGGCAGGATTTCTCGAGACAGCGGGGGGGGACATAGGTCACCCGGTCCCCGAGCCGCAGAAGGACATAGGCGCCTCCCCGCTCCGGGTCGGCCACGACATCCCCGGGATCCCCCAAGGAGGGCTCAAGCGGAATCAGTGTCGCGCAATCTTCGTTCCGGCAGGAAGGGGGAAGGACATAGATCCCGTTTTTGAGAGCCGAAGCGGCATAGAGGGTCCCTGAGCGCCCCCGGGCCAATCCCCTGAAGCCAAAATTGCTCACCGGAAGCGCAAGGGAGGAGTATTGGGTCACCGGTCCCGAAGAGTCTCCTGCCGACGGAGGAACGGGAGCGGCCAAGGCCAGGGGTCCGACGCACAAAAGTCCGGAAACGAGCCCTCCCAGAAGAAGGGTCGTCAGAAGGGAGTGCCGGTCAGACCGGAGGATGGATGGCATTTTCGTCTCCGATTTCATGAAAGAGGTTCAGGATGTAATTCCGGTCGGCCCCCAGATCCGGCAAACCCGACTGGGAGGTGGCGGTCACGTCCATCCGCAACCCTCCCCGAACGGGAGAGAGTCTCACCTCAAGCCGGGAGGCAGCATGCCAGAAGGAGGGTGCGATCCGGACAACGAGGAAGTCGGGGGTCGCCTTCACGAGGCTCCACCCGGAAAAGCTTCCGATGGAGTGCGTGATATTGGCCCTCAGCTTGTCCGGATCCCCGAAGAAAATCTGCGGACTTACCTCGGCGAGGGGATATCCCCCCGTGGTCCAGGCCCGGTTCAGGGTGAAATAGACATGGGCACGCGCCAGGGGGCCCGGTGTATTGATGAAAGCGGCGTTGTTGGCGATGAGGTCTCCGCCCAGATAGACGAGACCCAAAAAGAGCACCAGGCCCAGAATTTTAAGGTATTTCAAGCCGGGCTACCCCTTTTCGACGCCGGAGGCTTCCAGAAAGCGCTCCGCATCGATCGCTGCCATGCACCCTGTCCCCGCCGCCGAAATCGCCTGACGATAGACGGGATCGGAGACATCTCCGGCAGCAAAGAGACCCGGAACACTGGTCCGGGTCCCGGAGGTGGTCTTAAGGTAGCCTACGGCATCCGTTTCCACCATTCCATTTAAGAAGGCCGTGTTCGGGCTGTGGCCGATGGCCACGAAAAACCCGCTGCAGCTATGGATCGACTCCTCGCCCGTCTTCGTGTCCCGGATCCGAACCCCGGTCACCTGTTGCTTCGAGACATCGAGAATCTCAAGGATCTCCTTGTTCCAGAGAAACTTGATCTTCGGATTCTCGAAAGCTTTCTCCTGCATGATCCTGGAGGCACGAAGAGTCTCACGACGATGGATGATCGTGACAGTGGTGGCGAATCGGGTCAAAAAGAGCGCCTCCTCAAGGGCCGTGTCCCCGCCGCCGACCACGACGATTTCCTTGTCGCGAAAGAAGAAGCCGTCACAGGTGGCACAGGCGGAAACCCCTGAACCCATGAGGGCTTTCTCAGAGGGAAGCCCCAGGAACTTGGCCGAGGCCCCGGTAGCCACGATCACCGTCCAGCTCTCATAAACTGTCCCTGAATCGGTGATGACCCGGAATCCTCCCCCCTCACGCCTCTCGACCCTCTCGATGACCGCCGGCTCGATTCGGGCCCTGAACCGGAGGACCTGGGCCCTCATCCGCTCGATCAGCTCGGGGCCGGTGATTCCATCCGGAAACCCCGGAAAATTTTCGACCTCGGTTGTGATGGTGAGCTGGCCTCCCGCCTGGGGGCCCTCCAGAACGAGCGGGGACAGAAATGCCCGGGCCGTATAGAGAGCCGCCGTCAGTCCCGCAGGTCCCGTTCCCAAAATAATTACCTTTTCCACACTGACTCCTCCCCCTGTGTCTTTCCTGTGCCGGGACCCTTTCCCGTTTCCTGTCCCTCAACAATAACAAGGGGGATAAAATCCGGTCAACCTGTCACTGCCCCACGGGCCCCATATCTGCGACCTTCTTCCGGACGTCGGGAAGGTAGTTCAGATAGTCGACGCCTTCGGCGAACCTGAGCGTCGCCCGGTCGACCTGGTAGCGGTACTGATAGGTCGCAAGGGCCGCTTCGGTGTTCAGGAGATAGACCTCGGCCAGGGTCAGGGCCACGATCGAGATAAGATTGGCGGAGTAGCGCTTGTTTGCAAGCACCAGGGCGAGCTGTGCCTCCTTCACCGCCTCGGTGTAGGCCCGGATGTCCGCCAGGTCCGACTCTGTCCGGGCCCGGGCCCGGACAACCTGGTAGCGAATATTGTGGGACCAGTCGGAGATCCCGTACTGGCGTTCCCGCGCTTTCTCATGGGCTCGTTCCGTCAGCCCCCGGATCATTCCACCCGTATAAATGGGAATGGTAAGTGTTCCACCCCCTGACCACATTCCTGGAGAATAAGAATTGTTGGTGACAAGATTTCCCATGAAGCCATAGTTTCCGAAGGCAGAGACAAGAGGGTAGTGCTGAGCCCGTTCATAGCGTGTTCTCTCCTTCTCCTGGGTGAAGAGACTCCTGAAGGCGTTGATCTCCGGACGATAGGTCAAGCCTCTTGTGATGGCTTCATCGCTTCCCGTCAGAATCTCCGACACATCTCCCAGATGGCCCGTGAGGGCATAGTCGGAACGCCCCGCCTGTCCCAAGCCCATGGTATCGTTGAGATGAGCTATCTGCGCCACGAGATCGTCCTTTTCGGCCTCCAGAAGGGCCCGGGCCTTTTCGTAATCAACCTGGGCTAGATCATAGTCAAGTTGGGAGCGATAGTCTGACTGATATAGAGCCTTTGTCAGATTCATCACAAGTTTTCGCTGTTCGAGATTCTTCTGGTAGACATCGATCAGCTTCCGGTCGAGAAGAACATGATAGTAGGCCTCCTTCACCTGCAGGATCACCCAGGCGTCCTGGCTGTAGAGCCAGAATTCAGAGGCGCGTTTTCCCGCAAGCCTCTCCTTGACCCGATGTTCAAATTTTCCGAAGTCAAGCAAAAGTTGGTTGACACCGATGGTCGCAAGGGCCATGGAATCGTTGGGAGCCGAAAGGGGACCCATCTTGGCGTAATCCATAGGAAAGACCGGGGTTACAAAGTTCAGGTTGTTGGTGAACTCGTTGCCAAGTCCGGGATTGGCAATTCCATAGAGGGCTCCTGCCCCGACATGGGGGTAGAAGTGGGATTTCGACACCTTGACCTTTGCCCCCTGCTTTTTAACCGCATGGGTAAACCAGAAAAGCTTCGGATGGTGTGTCAGGCCAAAATGGACCGCCTCGTCTAGGGAAAGGGTCGGGGGAGGAACATCCGAAGAGGAAATCGCGGTGCTGTTTTCCGAGTAGGCCGGATGGGAATATCCGAGGAGACCCCCTGCAAGGACAAGGACGAAAAGCCACCGGCGCTTCGCCCGACTCTCAAAGGACCTCCTGAAAGAGCCGACTGAAGTTATTCCTGCATGGGTGTGTTTTCTCTCAAAGACCATACCCTCTGTCCTTCCTTTGGGACCCGAGTCTCAAGAAACCCGGGACCGGTAGCATGTTACAGCTGACGCGCAGGCCTGAATGGAACTGACTTGTAAGGCAACGCCTTGACCTTTTCCCCCGAATGGACATGCCACTTTCCGGTCAAAACAAGCTTGTCTCCTGCCGACAGCCCCGAGAGAACCTGGACCCACCTGGCGTTGTCGATCCCCAACACCACGGGAACCTCGAGAGCCTTTCCGTCCTTGACGATCATGACCGAATAGGGTTTGTCGCGCCGGGCCATGACTGCCATGCCCGGAATGATGATGGTATCGGGGAAGCGCTGGAGATAAAAGGTGAACTTTCCGTACATTCCCGGATGGATGACGAACCCCGGATTGGCCATGTCGACCTCGGTGCGCATCGTCCGGGTTCTCTGGTTTTCCGCGAAATCGTACCGGGTGACCCGACCCCAGAAGGTCTGGTGAGGAAGACCCGCAAAGTGGACCTTGACCTTTTGCCCTCGCCGGATCTGGGGAGCGACATCGGCCGGAACCCAGACGTAGGCCCGGAGGGTGTCCACCTGCTCGAGGGTCACCAGGGGCTGGGCGGTGGTTGTCGCGTTCGTCCCCTCCGAAATGAGCTTCCCGGGGTCCACATAGCGGTGGGTGATCATCCCGTCGAAGGGGGCCCGGATGGTCTTGTAGGAGATCAGGGCCTCCTCGTGACGCATTTCCGCCACGGTCTTCAGATAAGAGGCGAGTTTCTGCTGAACCCGCTCCTTCGAAATGAGGGCCGGATGATCGAGCCAGACCTTCTTGATCCGGTGGTAGGTGAGGTCGGCAATTCTAACCCTGGCCACCATTCTCTGGTAGGTCTGGTAGAGTTCCGGATCCTGAATGTAAGCCAGGACCTGCCCCTTGTGGACGTAATCCCCCTTGTCCACGTTCAGGTATTTGAGGTAGCCGGGAACGTGGGCATAAATGATCGCCTTGCGGAAGGAGTCGATTCCCGCCGGGATCATGACCTTGTGGTAAAGCGTCCGGAGCCTTACCGGCTGGACCTGAACCACAGGAATGGGCTGAGATGGCGCCTTGGGAGGAAAGATCCAGTACCAGACAAACAGAATAAGAGGACCGACGATCAGAACAGCAAAGACCCCCAGAATGATTTTCATGGCAAGGGGAGGCAAGTGAACGTCATTTAGGTCAATTTCGTTTTTCCATTCCGGCCTGAAGGACTCGTGGTCTTCCCCGGATGCCTGTCCATTTCCGGGAGCTAAAGCATGACCTGTTTCTGTTTCACTCATACCCATGCCCCCTTGGTCCGGACCCCCATTTTCCTCATTGACACCATTCGATTTCTCTCCCTAATATCAAATCAGCAGATGGAGCCTTTTTATTCTTTAAACAATCTCCCGGGGAAGACACCCGGGACCTTTTTCCAGGAGTCCCAAACCCATGCAAACCGATGTCCCCGATACTCGCCGGGCCCATACCCATGCGGGCTTTTTCCTCCCCAAGACCTCCCGGTCCCTTCTTCTGGTCTCCGGAGAGGATCGTATTTCCTATCTTCAGGGCCTCCTCTGCCAGGATATCTCAACTCAGAGGCCGGGAACCCTCCGCTATGGCTTCTTCCTCAATCCGAAGGCCCGGATCCTCTTCGATTCCTGGATCGCAGCCCGTCCGGACGACCTTCTGCTCTCGCCGTCCGGAGAGAAGGAAGAGGACTTTATGGCTCATCTAAAAAAATACCTCTTCTTCCGGACAAAGGCCAAGATCACCTCTCTCTCAGGAGATTTCCGGAGTCTGACGCTTGTTGGCCGGGAGGCTCCGGCACTGGCCACACCACTCTTCTCAAAGGATCCGGCTGAGGACGGCTACCGAACTCTCTCCGGAGGGGGATTCGCCTTTCTCCGGCCCCATCGCTTTGCCTTCGAGCGGGATGCCGGCCCCTGGATCGATCTCTGGATTCCCCAGGATTCCTTCGAAAAGACCGCCAGAGACCTCAAGGAGCGAGTTCTGTCGGCGGGGGGCATGTCCTTGGATGCCGAGGCCCTCGAAGCCTACCGTATCGAGCGTGGCATTCCCCTTCTCCCCTTTGAGCTCAACGAGGGACATTTTCCGGCAGAGGCTGGCCTCGATACCGTCGCCGTCTCCTACAATAAGGGGTGCTATGTCGGTCAGGAGCCGGTCACGCGCCTCAAATTCCAGGGCCAGCTTTCAAGACGACTCACCGGCCTGCGCTCAAAATCCCCGGACCTCAAGGAAAGGGCCTGTCCCCGCCCGCTCTTTTCATCCCTTGACGGATCCGAAGCCGGGACCCTCACATCCCTTGCGCCCTCACGGATGGCTGGCTCGTTCCTTGGGCTCGGGTATGTAAAGCGCGCCCACTGGGAGCCGGGAACGGCATTGGTCGACGGGGAGGGGCAGCCATTCGAGGTCAGCGACTTTCCCTTCATCTCCCTCGAGTGACCGGGACTTTCTTCCGGTCCCTTCCAGGGCCTCCGGACTGACCAAAGGCCCGGTGGAACTTCCTACTGGGCCTGCCTCCGGGCCTTCCACTTCGCCTCCCAGGTGTGGAGGATCACATAGAAAATGGGAACCTGGACGAGCGTCAGGACCGTCATCACCATGAGCCCCCCGATCACCGCCCGGGCGAGAGGCTCCTCGGCCCCCGACCCCACCCCCATGCCGATGGCCGTGGGGATCATGGCCAGAATCGTTCCGATCGCGGTCATGAGAATCGGTCGCAGGCGCGTGGAGCCGGCTTCAATCACCGCCCGGTTGAGCGGAGCCCCCTGCTCCCGGAGGCGGATTGCGAACTCGACCAAAAGGACCGAGTTCGAGACTCCGATCCCGATATCCATGATGACTCCGATCAGGGACTCCACGTTGATCCCGGTTCCCGTGACGTAGAGCATGGCAAAGACCCCGATCAGGCCAAAGGGGACCGACATCATGATGATGAACGGATCAAGAAAGGACTGGAACTGGGCCACCAGGGCCAGATAGACCAGGGCCATGGCCAGAAGGACCGCGAGTCCCATCGAGCCAAATGACCGGTGCATCGAGGCCAGCATTCCGGATTCGCGCCAGGAATACCCCTCGGGAAATTTCATCTTGGCAAGATAGTCGTCGATCTTGCCTCCGACCCCTCCCAGGGAGACTCCCGGATCGTGGGTGACATTGACCAGGATATCGACCACGCGTTCGACATTGTAATGGAAGATGGCCGGCGGAATGGTGATGCGGCGGATCTCGGCGATGTCCCGAAGGTAGATGGGCGGATTTTTGGCCCCCGACCCGGTATAGTCCGACCCCCTGAGCTGGCGGACCAGGATGTTCGAGAGGGCATCCATGGAGTTGATTTTGTCCTCGGGATACTGGGTCGTCAGAAAGTAGGGGTTCCCCGTGGTCTGGTCCACCCAGAAATTTTCTCCGATGGCCAGGTCGGTTACCAGGCTCGTGATGACATTCCTCTCGACATCAAGCTCGGAGACCCCCAAAAACTGGGCCTTGTTCCGGTCGACGTCGATGAACATCGACGGGTAATGGATGTTCTGCTTGGACCGGACATCGGTGGTCCCGGGGATGGTCCGGATGTGGTCCACGATCTTGTGGGCGATCTCCCCCAATTTTCGATAGGAGGGGCCCAGGAGCTGGATGTCGATGGGGGCCTCGCCGGAGCCTGCCAAAATCTGGGTGATGATCGAGGAGGACTCGAAGTAGAACTCCACATTGGGAAAATGGGAGACCAGGTAGGGCCTGAGCTCGTGCTCGAAGTCCCACATCGAGCGCCTGCGTTCGTTCGAGGGGTTGAGCTGGACCAGGACAAAGGCCATGTGACTCCAGAGGTTGGTCGTGTACATGGCGTCCCAGCCGGGACGGACCCCCTCGTTGATCACGATGTGGACGATGTCCTTGGCCGGGATAATCCGGCGGATCGCGGCATCGACCCGGGCGCTGACCGCGTCGGTCAGCTCGATCCGGCTTCCGACGGGAAGACGCATCTGGATGATGAAGGCTCCGGTATCGTCGGGAGGAAAATATTCAGATCCAATTCGGGCAAAAAGAAAAAAGGATCCGATGAAGGCCAGAAAGATGAGGATCGAGACCGGGCCCCGATGGCGCAAGGCGATCTTCAGGTAGTTTCGGTAGATATTTTTGAACCGGTCAAAATAGTCATTGAACCGGTTGATTCCGCGACGGAAGAGCGACCGGCTGTTCTTGTAGGCCGACTCAGGCTTCAAAAACCACGCAGAAAGAACCGGCACCAAGGTCATCGAGACGAAGTAGGAGGCCATCATGGAATAGGCGACGGCCGCGGCCAGGGGGGTGAAGAGAAACTTGCCCTTGCCCAGGAGAAAGAGGACCGGGGAAAAGACGATCATGGTCGCGATCGTCGAGGCCAGCACCGGCATGGCGACCTCTCCGGCTCCGTCGAGAGCCGCCTGGGCGGGGGCCTTGCCCATTTCGAGGTGGCGGTTTGTATTCTCGAGCACGACGATGGCGTCGTCGACAAGACGTCCGATGGCCAGGGCCAGCCCCCCCAGGGTCATGATGTTGATCGTCTGGCCGGTGGCATTCAGCATCACGAAGCCCACCAAAAGCGAAAGCGGGATGGAGGTGGTGATAATGAGGGTGGAGCGGACATTCCCCAGGAATATCAGGATCATGGCCGCGGTCAGGAGGATTCCGATGATTCCCTCCCGTTCGAGGGAGGCGACCGAGTCCCGGATATAGACCGACTGGTCGAAGACAAGGGAGATATCGAGGCTCTTGGGAAGCCCGTAAAAGGTCTTGATGGCATTCCGGGTGGCATCGATCACCTTGACGGTGTTGGCCCCTTCCTGCTTGAGAACCGGGATGTAGACGGACTTCCGCCCGTCAACCCGCACCGGATTGGTCTGGATGCGGTAGGAGTCCTTTGCGACACCAATATCCTTGATATAGACGGGTTGTCCGTGCTCGACCTTGATCGGAACGTCGTTGATCGTCTTGACCGGTCCCAGGAGGGCGTTCACGAAGACGTTGTAGCTCATGGCCCCGATCTTGGCAAATCCTGCCGGCCAGATGATGTTCTGGCGGTTTAAGGCGTTGACCACATCCCAGATCGTAAGGCCCCGGGCCAGAAGGGCCGTATTGTTGGTGTAGACCTGGATCTGGCGGGAGAGCCCTCCGAAGACGGGAGGGGCTGCCACACCGGGGACTGTTCCCATCTGGGAGCGGACATTGAAGTATCCCAGGTCGTACATCTGCATCTGGGTCAGCTCTTTCGAAGAGAGGACCAGGTCGGCGATGGGAATGGCCGAGATGCCGAAGGGAATGATGATCGGGGGAAAGATCCCCGGGGGAAGATATTTCATCGAGGAGTAGACGAGCGAGGTCACCATCGAGACCCCGGCCGAGAGCGAATAGGACGACCGGAAGCGGATCTGGATCATGCTGATTCCCACCAGGCTCTCCGACTTGATCGACCGGATGTAGGGCGCCTGGAGGATGATGCGCTCCATCTGCTCGGTAATGTCCATCTCGGTGTTGTAGACATTCATTCCGGGAAAGACGGTCAGGACCTCGACCACCGGAAGGGGAATCCGGGGAAGGATGGAGACATTCATGGAGGAGAGACTCTGGCCCCCAAGAAGGATAATGGCCAAAGCCATTGCAATAATCGTATAGGGGCTTTTGAGGGACATACTGACCAAAAACATGAAGCGTCTCCCTTATTTCCGTTGATTCCCGATTATCGGAGTCCAGATTTTTAAAAAATCGTTTTATGCAACTTCACAAGGACCTTTTCCGTTTCATTCAGCCCCTGAAGGATTTCGGTGTAGTCTCCATTCCGGATGCCCACGACAATGGGGCGCTTCTTCGTCACCCCATGCTCCAGGACATAGATGAAATTTCCGTGGCGCTCTTCGATCACCGCCATGTGGTGGACGGAGAGAACATGGGGATAGACATGGAGACGAATTCGGGCATCGACAAACATGCCCGGCTGGAGGAGATGGTCGGGGTTGTCGACATCAATCTCGGTCCGCATCGTGCGCGTTTCCGGATTGAGCCGGAAGGCATATCGGGTGACCCGGGCCCGGAAGACCTTCCCCGGAAGACCCTGGGCGGAAAGCTCGGCTTTCAGTCCCCGCTTGACGAAACGGACGAAGTGTTCGGGAACGCCCACATAGAGGCGCATTTCATCGACATCCTCGATCTTGACGATGGGAAGGGCCGGAGTCGTTCCTCCCGTTCCCCGAGAGACGAGATTCCAGGGATCCACATAGCGGTGGGTGATGATTCCAGTAAAGGGGGCCACGATCGTCTTGTAACGGACAAGAGAATGAAAGTATCCCGCCTGGGCCTCCCGCTCCTTCCAGAGGGCCTCCGCCATCTGAACCCGCTGGAGGGAAATCACCCGATGGTCCCCTTCCCAGACATGGAGCTTGCGAAGGAAGGTGATGTGAGCGATGGCCGCCTCAGCCAAGGCCTTCTGCCAGCTCTGATAGAGCTCCGGATCATAGATGTAGCCTAAAACCTGACCCCGGATGACCCAGTCTCCCTTGTCGACGTTCAGGAACTTGAGATAGCCGGGAACATGGCCATAAACAATGGCCTTGCGGAAGCCATGAATGACGCCGGGGATGGTCGTCCAGAGTTCGAAGTGGCGATATTTGACATGACCGATGCGAAAACGAGTGGGATCAAATGAAACGGAGGAAGGTAAAGAGGAGGTATTTTCCGATGGGGACGTGCCTGATCCTTTATCGGAGAAGTGGCGATAAAGAAAAAAGGCGATCAGAAGGACCGAGAAAAGCCCCAGAAGACCGACAATTTTTTTGCGATACGTCGAAATTAGTCCCACAGCCCGCTTTCAGAAGCTTTCATAGCCTATGAAACGTTTCATTTTCCATGAAAGCTTTCATACCCTATGAAAGATAATTTTTTGAAATTTTTTGAAAGGACTCCTGCCCTTTCCACAAAAGACGTTTTCGCACCCTCTGTCGGCCTGGCATTCTTTTGGCCAGTCCTAAAGAGGTTTTCCTGCAAGAGACTCTCACATCACGATGACGATCAGATCAAGGAGCAAAGGAATCTCCACTCTTTCCCTCACACGCGTCGTCCATTATTCCTGACCGACACGGAGCTTATCACATGGACGGATCTCCTATCAAGAGAATCCGAAGGAAGGGCAAACAGATTTTCTTATGAGCAGAATTAGTTTTGTTCACCCCCTACAATTTCCACCCGATAATCCTCGCCCTCCCAGCGATTCTCATCGACCCAGAAAAAGGTGAAGACGAGGACCTGTCCCCGGGAGAGCTCCCGAACCGGAAGCGCCGCCCCCCAGAACCCCATTCCCAGGGCCCGCGACTCTGTATTTCGGGGATCTTTCCAGCCGTCGATTCCCCAGTGGACCAGGGCCCGCCTCGACCAGAGAAATCTCAGCTCCCGGCCTACTTCCAGGGTCCGGATCTTGTGGCGGTGGCGCCAGAGCCTCCAGCCAACCTCCGGGCGAACCCCGCCATAACGGGCCCATGTCGCCTCCGGACGGTCCACAGGCTTTTTTTTCCATTCGCTGTGCGCCAGCTTGATGAACTCAGCGTGGGCCCAGACCAGGGGCATGGCCGATCCTGTCGGCCCTCCGGGATAGAGGCCTCTCTCCGGAAGGGGAGGAGCATCCCAGACCTGCTCGGGAATAAGCCCTAGAGGACTCGCCATATTCGCCATGTCCCGCAGATATCCCCGGGCGCTTTCACCGGCCACGATGGCCACATGGCCCCGCTCGCCGGCCAGAAGGGGCCAGGGACGCCCTCTCCCGGTCCCATCGAAGGGCGCCCCGTCTTCGTGCTCCCCGTAGCCGTCGCCGTTGTAACGATACCAGGCGGTCCCATTCGGCGTCTCGGCCCGAAGGAGACGATCGACAGCCTTGCGGGATTCCCGAATGAAGGGATCATCAGGGGAGCGAAGGCCAAACCGGACCAGCTGGAAAAAATCCGTGCTGATCTGGTCGCAGGCGGGAAGGCCCGGATCGTGGCAGCGATTCTTGATCAAAAGGGGGAGACCCTTGGCAGAAAAATCTTCCAGAATGGCCTCCGGAACGGCTCGAAGAAAGTAGCCCGACACTCCAGTCTTTCTGGCGAGGTGGGTCTCCCCCGACCAGGCCCATCGCTCAAGGCTGGCATTCCAGGTATCGGCCACCCACAGGGCGGCTTCCCTCTCTTCAGCATCGAGAAGGGCGGATCCGTCCACCAGTGCGGCAATGGCCACCGCCAACGTGAAGAGATTGATCCCCGGATCTTCCTCCCATCGGTCCTGGCCTGTCACGGGCCCTTCCCGGATAATGAAGGTGAGCGCCCTCACAATCATTGGCCGGATCCCCTGAAGATCGAAGGAGCCCTCCCGTGCCAGCCAGGCGGCGAGAAGAACAGGGAAGGCGGCCTCATCCAGCTGCAGTCCTTGCCAATAAGGCTTCCCTCCCAGCCACTGGTTCTGAAGCCAATGGCCGTCCTCCTGCTGGGTGGCCAGGAGATAGGAGAGGATCCTCCGGGCCAGGGCGCGGTCACCCATGGCGATGGCGGCCCCGGCACTTTCCGAGAGGTCCCGGCTCCAGACGAGATGGTAGCCTCCCCGGCTGTCGGAGGCTTCTCCCCAGGGGATGGAAAGGCTGGCGATGAGGGCCCCGGGAAAGGTCTTGTCCTCGTGGACCTTCAGCACCATGGCCGAGGTTCGGTAGACCTTCTGCTGGAGAGCCGTCAGGCGTGGAGGAAGACGGAGCCCTTCCTGCCACGTTTTCCACAGGGCCACCTGCTCTTCCCATTGGGGTTCGAAGCCGTCCGCCATGGCCGAAATCGCAAGTGTCGAGGCCGCCTCGGGGCTTGAGGCAAAGGCCAGGGCCAACATCCCGGTGGGTCCCCCTTCTCCCATCAGGGCGACCTGACCCGGACCCGCCGAATCCCATGTCCAGGCCATTCGGCCATGGCGGGAAAAATCCTGCCATCCGTCGCTCTCCTCCGTCTCGCCGCAGGAGAGTCGGGAGAAGAGCTCCTCTCCGCCGGAGCCCATTCCCCCCAGAGAGAGAGAAAAAGGACCCTGGCTCGCGGTCAGGAAGCGTCTTCCGTGCCATGGGAGAATCTGGGCCGTATTCCCGAAGGCCTGGCCTCCAAGTCGGGCAGCCAGGAGGGGATAGACCCGAAGCGGGTCATCGGAGACGAGATGGTACTCGACGAGAAGCACCTCCCGGGCCGGCGCGGCCACGACTCGACAGGTGAAGAGGAAGCTGTCATGGGTGTGGCGAAGGATCACGGCCGGGATTCCCTCCCCGGCCGTCTCGATCTGGACGTTTTTTCCGCCTTTGAGCTCCACCCAGAAGCCCCGGTCGTCGGCAACGATAAAGCCCAGATCCTTGATTCCGGGGATATCGACCCGAGGAGAGTAAACCTCGGAGATAATGCCCTGGGAGAGGGTGAACCAAAGGCGGGAGGGTCCAAGGGATCCCCCGACCATCTCCTTGGAGGCCGGACTCCAGACTGCCCGGGTTCCTCGGGCTTCAGGAGCCTTCATGAAAGATGCTCCTCGACCCTTGTCTCTCTCCCTCCTGCGGGGAACAAAGTCTGAAGTATGAGGATCATCGGCTTTTCTCCGGATAGATAAGATGATAAAAAGGGGGGGCTCCGCATTTGTTTGGGAGCCGTCTCTCTTCCCCGGACCCCCCCTTAAGAGTCAACCGGGAAAAAAGGTGTATAATGAAAAACGCAGGCGATGTGATTTCAGAACAACCCTACAAGACAATTTCTTGTAAGGAAAATCCTTAATAACAATCAATTGTGTCGATCAAAAAGGAGACAAGAATGGATTCAGGAAAGAACCCCAACTCCCTCGACCGATTCTCCTCATTTATGACAGAAGTCGAAGCCCTCCGCCCCTCTCTTTTGGGGCTCGACAGCTTCCGGGGTCTCAAAGTCGAGATCGAACGCTTCCGGAGCTTCATGGCCGAACTCGACAAATTCAAGCTTCTACTCGCCGAGATGGATCGCTTCCGGACCTTTTTCCTCTCCGAGCAGGACCGGATGAAATCCCTGATGGCCGAAATGGAGCGTTTTTCCGGGGTGATCGCCGAGGTCGAACGGCTCCGACCCTTCATGGGAGAGCTCGACAGCTTCCGGGCCTCTCTCGACGAGTTAGAGCGATTCAAGAGCTTTATGGCCGAACGAAAACCCTAGGATCTCCCGAGAGCCCGAGGATACTCCGGCCTCAAGAGCAAGAGATCAGGGAAGAAAGACTGAGAAGTCGATTTCGGGAAAGAGAGGGTCCTTGTCCCGGATTTCCCGAAAGACATCCTCCCGGTAACGTCCGCCTACGACCATCTCCCGCAAGACCCAGAACCGGTAGAGATGGTTCTTGATCCGGTCGACGGCATAGTCGATCATGGTCCCGGTTGTCATGATGAAAGGCCAGTCGGAGCTTTGTGCCAGGAGAAGCTCCCGCGCCATTTGATTGAGGATTTCCCGGTCCTGTCCCGAGACGCGTCCCGAGTGTGCGGCCAGACGCGCCATCTCTCGGGCCGCTTCAAAAAGGGGCGGATAGATCCAGTCGTTCGTGGAATTCATCCAGAACTCGTAGTAACCATTCTCTCCCCAGGAGGAGGGCTCGGGGACTCCCTCCGAAGCCGGGATCCCCTGCCGGACCAGCTCTACCGGTGTATGGACAGACAGGGTTCGGCGACGTGCCACCTCCCGGTAGACCTCCTCGAGAAAGTCCACTCCTTCAAACCACCAGTGGCCAAAGAGTTCGGCATCATAGGGACAGACAATGGTCGGGTCGATCCCCAAAGCCGTCGTGAGATCGCTGACCTGGGCCTCTCTTCGGACAACAAAGTCCCGGGCATGGACCTTGACCCTCTCCCGGGCCAGTTCGGGATCGTAGATCTCTTTCTGGTCAGTCGCCCCTGTGATCCGATGATATTTCAGCCCGGTCATTCCCCGGGGACCATCGGTATGGAGATAGGGACGGACATAGTCGTAATCAAGGTCGTAGCCGATGTCTCGATAGAAGTCTCGGTAGAGGGGATCTCCGGGGTATCCTTCCTTGGCACTCCAGACCTGCCGGGAGCTGTCGGGATCCCGACCGAAGGCCCAGACACCCGCCGGAGTGACAAGAGGGGCATAGACTCCGGCCGGGGGACGGGGATCGGCATAAAGAAGCCCGTGGGACTCCATGAAGAAAAAGCGGATTCCTTCCTTGCGAAGGATGCGGTCCACTCCGTCATAGTAGGCGCATTCAGGAAGCCAGATCCCTTGGGGATCCCGGCCAAAGACGCGGCGGAAGGTGGAGACCCCGACCCTCACCTGGGCGTCCACCGACCCGGGAACCTCTTGAAGGAAGGGGAAATAGCCGTGGGTCGCTCCGCACGTGATGCCTTCCAGCATGCCCCGGTCCATATGCCGCCGGAAGCCCGCAAGGATATTTCTTCCGAGCCCGTCCCGGTAGACCCCTTCAAGATAGGCCAGATGGCTTTCGTAGAATTTTGCGATCTTCTCGTAGGGCCCTCCCCGGGTCCTTGCCACCTCCCGTCCCGCCAGCTCGCGAAGCAGGGAGAGGCGGGCCTCGAAACGGCCCATGAGGAGGGGGTCTTCCAGCATGGAGACCAGCGAGGGAGAGAGGGTCATCGTAATCCGGAATCCGATGCCTTCGCGATCAAGCCGGTCGAACATGGCAAGAAGGGGCAGATAGGTCTCGATCAGTCCCTCGAAGAACCAGTTTTCCTCAAGAAAGACCGGATGGTCCGGATGGCGCACGTAAGGAAGATGGGCGTGGAGCACAAAGACGAGATTCCCTCGAGGGGTCGCCATAATCAATCCTTTCTCTCCGGGTGGAGTCAGACATATGGACCGGAAGGTTCACACAGTATGGGCGAGATGCATGCGATCGGCTCCCGGAAACGGTCCGGGAGATCTGTCAGACACCGGAGTCTCGAAAATTCCGACCCATTTTTGTTTGGGGTCTTCCGGGACCGATGAACGATCCTTTCCGGGAACGGCCCATGAGTCCCTCGGGAGGCCGGGGACAACCGTTCGGGCCAAAAGCCAGAGAAATCCCTTCTCTTTCAAGGACTTTCTCCTTCCCAGCCCGCAAGAAGCTCCGGATCCGTTCCGGCAAAGACCCTTCTGGCACTATCTCTTTCCGGAAAACAATGGGAAGAGGCCGAACGATTGAGGTCCGCCGTCTTAGCGGACCCCCTCCACATGTCTCCCCACCACAGACGAGGTCTTCTCAAGACCCAGCTTTCTGAAGAGAGAGACGAAAGTGGACTCGAGATCGTCCATGATCTTGTCAGTCACGGGGGCGGGAAGATCAAGCAAAGCCTTCTTGAAGGGACCATAGACCCGCTTCCGGTTCTTGTAGAAAAACTGCTCCTCCGTCTCTCCGGCCTTGCGCTCGGAAGCAAACTCCTTTGTCATGTAGGCCTCCATCTCCTTTTTGAGGGCGGCGGGGAAGGAGGGATGGTCAAAGACAGCGTTCTGGAAGCCGGTGGCCAGATGAATCTCAAGGGTCTTGACCTTGGGAAAGTGGTCGAAGAGATCCGGGGGCAGGGTCGAAGCACCATGCTGAACGGCTCCCCCCATGTGGTAGCGGCTCCGGGCCCTTTCTCCCAGGGCTTCGAGGGTCGAAAAGTCGAGTTTGACCGGGGCGATCCGACCATCGGGCAGGGGGATCCCTCCGTGGGAGGTTCCCGTCTGGACGCTGATCTTGCTGATACCCGTGGCCCGGGCATCGTGTCGGGCCAGCTCCTCCCGGTAGACCTCCATGAAGGCATCGAGCTCGGCGGGCGTGGAGTTTTCCTTTCCGACCTCCCCGATCTCTCCCCCCACGGAGACCGGCTCGTGGGCACCTTCGGGGGTAATCTGCCGGATAAAGTGGGTCAAGAGAGCTGTCATCCGGCCGTTTTCACGCTGCTGGTCCCGAAGGTCACTCGGTTCGAGGGTCACGAGAGTCGAGGCGTCGATGTCGATGTTTCTGTAACCGGCATCGATCGATTCCTGGATCAGCTTTTTAAGGCCCAGAATCTCGGCCTCGGGGTCCTTGGCGTAGTTTTTGGCATTGAACTGGTAGTGGTCACCCTGGACAAAGACCGGGCCCGTCACTCCTTCGGCCAAGGCTCCCGCCATGACAAGCCCCGCATACTCCATAGGGCGCTGATAGGTGTAGCCAATCTCGCTCTTGGCCAACTCGAAGATCACCGGTCCTCCATCGATCGCCTTCATCGCCCGGAAAATGCGTCGGACGGTGAGAAAGGTGAGTCCCCGGATATTGATGGCCGGCACGGTGAACCCCTTCTCCTCGCCGCGCCCGATGGCCCGATATAGTGGCTCGATCGAGGCCAGGCGCGCTCCGGAGCGTCCAAAGGCATTGCGGATGAGGCGAAAGGAGGCGGTGCGCATGTCGGCCACAGGATGAAAAAGGAGATCCTCCATGGCCTCGCCCAAAAATTCCCGGACAAATCGGGGAAGGTCAGTAACGGCGGGACTTCCTCCAGGAAACTCCGCCACGTAACGGTAGCGTTTTTGCCAGTCTGCAAGCGTTTCTTGGGCCTTGGCGGACATCGTACACCTCCTTCGGGTTGGGCATCATCACCGTGACTGTAGAGACTGTTTCTTCCTGGTTTCTTCCTGGTCTCTTCTTCTGAAAAAGACAGGTCCCGGAAGGAAGTCGCCTCCCTTCCCAAGACTCTGAGACCCAAAATATTACGGGATCGTTATCTCACGCAAAAACTGGGCCGCCTCCTCAGGGGGAGTCGGATTGATGTAGAACCCGGTTCCCCACTCAAATCCCGCCACCTGGGTCAACGTCGGCATGATCTCGAAATGCCAATGGTAATAGTTGTCCGAGGCCTTGTCCTGAAGAGGGGCGGTGTGCAGGATGAAGTTATAGGGCGGATTCATCAGAGCCTTGTTGAGACGCTTGAGGACATCGAGAAAGATCTTGGCCATCGCTTCGTATTGGGATTTCTGCCCCTCCTGGAACGAGGAGGCATGGCGCTTGGGAAGGATCCAGACCTCGAAAGGGAAGCGGGAGGCAAAGGGAGTGATCGCCACGAACTCCTGGTTCTCGGCCACCAGACGGGAGCCGTCCATGATCTCCTGGCGAATGATGTCGCAGAAGATGCAGCGTTCCTTCTCCTCAAAGTGCGACTTGGCGCCCAGCATCTCCTCGATCACCACCGTGGGGATAACGGGGAGGGCGATGAGCTGGCTGTGGCTATGCTCAAGAGAGGCGCCGGCGGGCTCTCCATAGTTCTTGAAAATCATGATGTAGCGGAACCGGGCGTCCTTCTTCAGGTCGAGAATCCGGTCCCGATAGGCCCAGAGCAGATCCTCGAACTCTTTTTCCGAAAAGGAGGCGAGAGTCTTCCGGTGTTCGGGTGTCTCGATCACCACCTCGTGGGCCCCCACTCCGTTCATCTTGTCATAGAGACCCACGCCTTCCCGGTCGAGACTTCCTTCGACCATCAGAGCGGGAAATTTATTGGGCACTACCCGCAGGGTCCACCCGGGTGAATTCGGAAGTCCTCCGTGAGGGCGATAGGCCAGGACCTCGGGGGGCGTCTTGTCCTCCTGGCCCGCACATAAAGGACAGACCTGATAGCGGTATTCGCTCTTGTAGGCCTTATAGTCGACAGGGCGGCGGCTTCGGGCCGTGGAGACAATGACCCATCGGCCAACGATGGGATCCTTTCTGAGATCAGGCATGGATGGAGCTCCTTGCATCGGGTCCGCAAACGACGGTAATCGATCCTCCCTCGCCGAAGAGGCGGTCAAGAGAGAATCCCTGCATGAACAGCGTTCCCTGGAATGTTTTTTCGAGACCGGACTCCGAGAGGGAGACGGTTTCTATGGGGCCGTGAACAAAACGGTCCGACCCTGAAAGAAGAACCCGGAAAGCGGCCTTCGACCAGGCATCTTCCCCCTGGTAACCGGAGACAGCCCCGTAGTCGCCCGGCTCGTCCCAGAGCGAGGATCCCGGCCGCCCTTCCACTTTGAGGGTTCGAGCGGAATCGTGGCCCGCAAGGAGGGTCAGGGGCATCTCGACCCACAGCCTCTTTTCCTTCCAGGAGTCTGGGAGGGTCGACGTTCCGGGGGATTCAAGACGATAATCCACACAAAACCTGTCCGCAAGGAAACGGTACTCCTTGATGAGCCGCAAAGGAAGCCCCTCAAGGGTTCCCTCCAGAAAAAACCTCAGGGAGTCCTTGTCCGCCTTCTCAAGGAGGGCCGGAATCCCCCCCAGGTCAAGGAGAAAGACCGATCCTCCTCCCAGAAGATCCGCGACAGGCGCTCCTTCATGAGCCACGCCCTCGGAAAAGGCCCGGCGGGGACGGCGGTCGTAGACAATGCCGGCCAGATCTTCGGCCCCTGCCGTGGGGACCATGTCATGGATGGAGGGAATCCCGTTGTCATTTCCTCCCCCCTGCCCTCCCTGACTTCGTCGAGCCACCTCTTCCCGAAAGCGAATGTGATAGGACTCCTCCTGACGAGTCAGGGTATTGGTCAGGTTAAAGGATGCGTTCCGATCATCAAGTTCCAGGACCGAGGCTCCCCGCCCGGGCGTGATCCAGAGGTTGTAGCTTCGGGTGCGGACAAAGTAATCTTCGAACCCATCCGCATCGAAATCTCCCGACAGCACTGCCGGCACGGAAAGCTTGCCCACCTCTTCGAGAGCCGTCTCGGACTCGAGAAGGCTTCGGTAGGCTTCATGGCGAAGATTCGAGAGGTAGAGTCCCCCGAAGAGACCGTGCCAATAGACGTCATTCCCCTGGGATCGGAGGTAGGGAAGAAGAACGGAGTCCGGAGGAGTCGTTCCCGGATAAGCCTCGGAGATAAAGCGTCCGGACAGAAGCATCCGGTGGTAGAGGCGGTGAACATCGGGATACTTGATCAGGAAGTTCTCAAAGATTCCTCCCCGAAAAAGGGTGCGCAGATCTTCATTCCCTCCCTCTCTTTCCCATTTTTCGGCCCACTGATGGTAGGTATGGCCAACCTTGGCCGGAAGGGCCCATTCCATCATCTCCGTGTAGGAGGCATTGGGAAGGACGGCCATGCCAGTGGGGGCACTCTCCCTCGCCATCTCCCCCATGGAGGCGACCCGGAGCCATCCCGACTGGGCACTGAGCTGGGAGAACAGATGCTCGAGATACCCCTCCTCCCAGACCCACTTGTAGGTGGCTGGCCAGACCCCGAACTTCTCGCCGTCGTCAGCGTAGGTCAGGATCTTGCCGCCTCGAGCCTGTCGGTCGAGAAAGGAGAGGAGTACATCCGGAGGACGAAAGGGAATGAGATAGCGCAGATCTTTCGAGATAGGGAAGATCTTGAGAGGGTGACCCTCCCAGCTCACGGTATAGTATCCGTGAAGCCGGTCGTCGGGGATTCCCGCCAGATGGAAGTGATGATCGTCGAGAGGCGCACAGGAGAGGCCCAGAGAAGCGAGTCTCGCCGGCAGATCCGTCTCCCAGACGCGCTCTGCCAGCCAGAATCCCCCCCCTTTTTCCTGTCCAAAACGCTCCCGCAGATGTCGGCGCATGAGATCCACCTGCCGTCTCTGGTCTTCAGGGCGAAGCCAGCAAAAGATAGGCTCGAAGAACCCCCCTCCCAGGATTTCAATCTGTCCCCGGTCCACCATCTTCTTCAGGAGATCAAGAAATGACGGCTCGTTGGCCTCGATCCACTCAAGGAGAGGTCCCGTGTAGTGCAGGGAGGCGTGGATTGCCTCATATTGCCAGAGAAGCTCGACAGTAGGGCGGTAGCACCGGTCGAAGGATTCCCGGAAGACGTGCTCAAAGTTCCCGGCAGGCTGATGGTTGTGCATGACAAAGACCATCGTTGCCCGATTATCGGTTCGTATGTCATCCATTACACTCTCCAGATTGATTTGACAAACTGGTCATCCGGGATCTGGATCGACAGTGTGTGACCTCGAGGGCACTGGTCGACCATCTTTTTGTCTTCATAAAGTTCGAGGATTGCCCCGATCCACTCGCCGGACTCGAGAGACAGCAAGGTGTAGGGAACGGCAATCTCCACAATCTTCTGATAGGCAACACGTGCCGTCCCGTCCGAGCCATCTCCCCCGCAGGCAAGAGGAACATCCCGCACCCCGGGAACCAGCGGAAGGCAAAACCGGGTCTCCTTCCGGTCAAGGAAGCGGATATCGAGTCGCGGAGAGGGGTGGTCCTCCGGCCGGTAATGAGCATCAAAATCGATACGCAGAAAGAGATTCGACTCATCGAAACCAAAATAGACGGCGGCGATGGGGGAATCCCGAAGATACATGGAGCCCTGAAGCTTGTGGTTGTCGTAGAGGCCGGCACCTGTCCATTCAAAGTAGTGGCTGATCTCCCCGTCAACGACCGGCCGGATAAAGTCGACCGGAAGGGAAAGTCCGACCGGCTGATCTGTCTGTCGAACGGGTTCGTTCAGGATGACCGGCGGAACCTGCCCCAGGATCCGGTAGACATTCTGCTGGTGGATCCGGAAGAGGCGATCGAACTCCCCGGACTGGAGGCTCTTGAAGTCGTCCCCGTACCACCAGAACCAGTCGGAACCTTCAGCCGCATAAAGCTCCTGGCGGGCCTTCTCGATCTGATCGGGAGTGGCCGATCTTTTCGCCTCAGCTTCTCCAAAGGCCTCCCGGGTCGAGCGAAGAAAGTTCCATCCCTTGTTGTCTTCGGGATGACCGATCCAGATCCGGAAGTCGTGGTTGATCCAGGAACCGGTGGCCAGCCGCTGGATCGGACGGGCCGGAACCTTTTCCAGGGCCTGGGAGACTGTCCGTGTCTGCAGGAAGGGATGGGTGGACAGCCGTTCGTAGACGGTCTTCAGAAAGTGATATCCTCCGTCGGGATAGGCTTCCCAGGGATTCTCTCCATCAAGGATGATCGGGATCACCGCCTCGCGACCGGCCCCTTCCTCCCGGCGCGAAATCTGCTCCATATGCCCGATCAGATCCTGGGCCGCCTCGGTGCCATTGAAGCGGGCGTATGAAAACCCGATCCGATCCGAGAGGTTCCGGTCCCGAAAGACCATCCGGATCTTCTCCTCGCCAATCTGGATCTCCCAGGGCTCATATAGGGTTCCTTCCCCACTCTTTCCGGCCATATCCCGGGATATATAAAGAATGTCCTCGTCGGAGGCCATCCATGAGAGCCCCTGCTTTGCCGCAATGGAGGCCACCTCCGGAGAGACGGACCCTTCAGACGGCCACATCCCCCTGGGGCGAATGCCAAAGATCTGCTCATGGCGTGCCAAGGCCCGGGAAATCTGACCCTCGGCATCCTCGGGGTAGGCAAATTCGTCCGGGAGCGGCAGGTTGGGATGAGCCCGGCGAGCACTCTTGGAGGAAACGAGAAGGGGAAGGATCGGGTGGTAGTAGGGAGAGGTGCAAATTTCAATCAGACCCTCCTCTGCCAGCTTCCTGTAGAGATGAAGAAGCTCCTTCAGGATCGTGTTCTGAAGAGCGAAAAGAGCCTTTTTCTCGGCTTCGGTAAAGTTTGCCCCCTGGGCAATCCACCCCTCGATCTCGGGATAATGATTCCGGGCCCCATAGCCAAACCAGGTAAGGTTAAACCACATCTGGAGATCAAGGAAGTCCTGAACATTCATGTCAGAGACGACCTTCTGGTAGTCCGCGTCAGAGACCGGCTGGCGGGACTGGATCTTCTGCCAAAGGAAGAGATAGCGGGGATAAGGCTTCACCATCGTCTCGAAGGCGCAGGAGAAGAAGTTTTTTGCCATAAAAATGCGGTCGGCCAGGTCAAGGTCCGAGGCCGGCTTGAGCGAGAGCACCTGATAGGAGTCCACAACCGAACCGTCCGCCAGCGCCAGGATCTGATCGAGCAGAACGGGAACGAGATTGACGGTCTGACGAATGTCCGGAAATTTTCGAGCCATGAAGGGGATATCGTAATATCCCCTCACCCCGTGCAGGCGAACCCAGGGAAGAACCATTTCATTGGTCAGTGGATCGAGGTAAGACGGCTGGTGCATGTGCCACAGGAACAGGATATGGGAACTCAAACGCATTTCTCCCGAGTTTTTTTGTCAGTCATTGTGATTCTTGCCATCGGTCAATGCCATCCTGGGTCACGACGACAATGCCTCCCGGAGAGACAAAAAAATGCTTCCGGTCCTCCTCAGGATCAAACCCTATCCGGATCTCCTGGGGAATCTTTACGTCCTTTTCGACAATACAACGGCGAAGATGAGAATAGCGGCCGACATCCCCTCCGTTGAAAAGAATAGACTCCTCCACACGGGAATAACTGTTGACCCGTACCCCGTGACCCAAGATCGAGCGGTCGATTTGACCGCCCGAGATGATGGAGCCCCCACAAACGATGGAGTCGGTCGCCACCCCTACCCGCTTGTTCTTTTCGTCGGCAAAAACAAATTTGGCCGGGGGAACCTGCGGGCGGTAGGTCCGGATCACCCAGTAGGGGTTATACAGATTAAAGGAAGGGGTGACTGCCACGAGATCCATATGCGCCTTCCAGTAGGCGTCGATATTTCCGATATCCCGCCAATAGCCCTTTTCCACATCGGACATTCCCGGAATGGTATTCCGGCTGAAGTCATACACCCCTGCTCGACCCTCGGCTGCAAGCCGGGGAAGAATATTGTGTCCGAAATCATGTTTTGAAGAGGCCATTTCCGCATCCTGACGGAGAATCTCCACAAGATCTTCCGTGCGGAAGATGTAATTGCCCATGGAGGCCAGAGCCGTGGTCCCCCCGGGTACGGTTGGCTCCGGCTGGGGAGGCTTCTCCACGAAATCACGAATTTTCCCCCCATTCACACGGATGACTCCAAAATCATGGGCCTCCGCCAGTGGAACCGGGATTGCGGCCACCGTCACGGCCATGCCGCTGGCCTGGTGCTCTTCCATCATCTGCCGGATATTCATCTTGAAGATGTGATCCCCGCCAAAGATACAAACATGGTCAGGTTTTTCGTCCAGAATCAGATTGAGGTTCTGAAAGACGGCATCGGCCGTCCCCTGGAACCAATGGGGTCCGGTCCGCATCTGGGCGGGAACGGGATCGACGTACTGGTCAAGAAGTGGAGAAAGCCTCCACCCCCGGGAGAGATGGGTGTTGAGAGAGTGGGACTTGTACTGGGTCAAGACCTTGATCTTGCTGTATCCGGAATTCACGACATTGCTCAAGACAAAGTCAATGATCCGGTAGGCCCCTCCGAAGGGAACGGCCGACTTCACCCGATCGGCCGTCAGAGGAAAGAGTCTCTTTCCCTCCCCTCCGGCCAAGATAATTGTCAGAATGTTATCTCTGTCCCGGGCAATCATTGGCACCTCCTTGAGATTGTGTCAGGAGCTTCCCAGAAAGGTCCTGTTCAGGGCCTTCAGGATCCCGGTTCGGGCAGGGGACAGGGAAAAAAGTCCCCAAAGAAAAAGGAGGAGGGAAGAAAAAAGATAAGTTGCCCATTTTTCGCGCCGTTCATGGCGGAGAAGCAGGCGAATGGAATAGAGAGCGCCGAACCCCCCGACCAAGAGAAAGATCCAGTCATAGATCATTCTGTCACCCCTTCCGATACCTTCCATCTTAGCAGAACGGAACCGAAAGATAAAATGACATGATGGCACAAGGGTTCCTAGAAATGGACGAAAAGAAAGCGTTACGGCTCCGCGCTATAAAGGCGGTGCTTTTTCCGGAGTCGGCAGAAAGCCTCGGTCTGAAACCTGGCAGAGCTAAGGGGGATTGTGGCAGACGATCCGGCTCTCTTCAAAGAAGCGGAAGAAGGGGTCTCAACGGAGTTTTTACCGCCAACAAGAGAGGCCAGAATGGTGACCCCGATTACGACGGAGCTTTGCCGGAAAGAAAGAGAACCCGCAGTCAATCTGAGGGGGCGGCTATTCTTCGGAAATCTGTCCGGGATGACGGGTCGAATGTCTTCGCGAGGCAATCGAAAGACGGACATTTTCCCGCTTGAGTTCGAGAAGGTAAGTCCGCCGTTCAATTTCCGAGATGGGCTTAGACAGGGCCTCTTCGGCATTCTTTCTTGCCGTCTGGGCCAATTGCATATCAATCTCTTCAGCCCGTTCCACGGTATTGGCCAGAACGATCATCGATTTTGGAAGGACTTCAGCGACTCCGCCGCTGACATAATAGGAGTAAAGGGTCTCTCCCTTGCGAACAACGAGCTCTCCCGGATCGAGGAGGGTAATAAAGGGAGTATGTCCGGTCAGCACACCAAACTCTCCGTCCACACCCTTCGCCTTGACGAAGTCCACTTCTTCTGTGACGAGAACCCGTTCCTGTGTCAGCAACGAAAGCATGAACGACATTGTCTAGGCCTTTCCTTTGAGCTTCTCGGCTTTTTCTACCGCCTCTTCGATGGTTCCCACCATGTAGAAAGCCTGCTCGGGAAGATGATCGTACTTGCCCTCGACAATTCCCTTGAAGCCTTTCACGGTGTCTTCCCGGGAGACAAACTTTCCAGGGGAGCCGGTAAAGACCTCGGCCACAAAAAAGGGCTGGGAAAGAAAACGCTGGATCTTTCTCGCACGGGCCACGATCTGCTTGTCGTCCTCGGAGAGCTCATCCATGCCAAGGATAGCAATGATGTCCTGAAGATCCTTGTATTTCTGGAGGGTCTTCTGGACCGCGCGGGCGACATTGTAGTGCTCCTCACCGATGATCATGGGATCGAGGATCCGGGAGGTGGAGTCGAGAGGATCAACCGCCGGGTAAATTCCAAGCTCTGCGATCTGACGGGAGAGAACTACCGTGGCGTCGAGGTGGGTGAAGGTCGTTGCCGGGGCCGGATCGGTAAGGTCGTCCGCAGGAACATAGACGGCCTGCACGGAGGTGATAGAGCCTTTCTTCGTCGAGGTGATCCGTTCCTGAAGCTGACCCATCTCAACGGCCAGCGTCGGCTGGTACCCCACGGCAGAGGGCATACGGCCAAGAAGCGCCGACACCTCGGCTCCAGCGAGGGTAAAGCGGAAGATATTGTCGACGAAGAAAAGCACATCGCGGTTTTCTTCGTCCCGGAAAAATTCGGCCTGGGCAAGACCTGTGAGTGCCACACGAAGACGGACGCCCGGTGGCTCATTCATCTGTCCGTAGACGAGGCTCGTCTTGTCGATGACCTTGGACTCGTTCATTTCGTTCCAGAGATCATTTCCTTCACGGGTTCTTTCTCCGACACCAGCAAAGACCGAGAATCCTCCGTGCTCCATGGCGATATTGCGGATAAGCTCCATGATGATAACGGTTTTGCCCACACCGGCGCCGCCGAAGAGACCGGTCTTTCCCCCTTTGGCGAAGGGTGCAATGAGGTCGACGACCTTGATGCCTGTTTCAAAGACCTCGGTCGCAGACGCCAGCTCGTCAAAGGCCGGCGGGTCGACATGAATGGGGCGCATGTGTTCCGTGGAAATCGGTCCGGCATCATCAATCGGAGCCCCAAGGACATCCATCATCCGGCCCAGAACCTTCTGGCCGACGGGAACCATGATGGGCTTACCAGTGCTGGTGACCTTGGTCCCGCGAACCAGTCCGTCAGTCGATCCCATGGCGATCGTCCTGACCGTGCTCTCCCCGAGTTGCTGCTGTGTCTCAAGGATGAGCCCTGATCCCTCGACCACAAGAGCCACATACGTTCCCGGGAGCTCGCCCTCGAAGCGAACATCGACTACCGGACCTATCACCTGAACAATTTCACCCGTCTGCATTCTCAAAGGCTCCTCTTTTTACCTTATTCCAAGGTCTGTCCCTTCAGGGACCAGACTGTGAGTGGGGCGTCTTCCCTATCCTTGCTGAACCGCATCGGCACCTGAAGCGATTTCAGAAATTTCACGTGTAATCGCCGCCTGGCGCAGTTTGTTGTAGATAAGAGTCATCTGGTAGATCACTTCCTTGGCATTGGAGGTGGCATTTCTCATCGCCATCATGCGGGCACTGTACTCACTGGCGAAATTCTCCATGACCCGCTGGAAGACAAGAGTCTCGAAATATCGCGGTATCAACACCTCAAGAATATCGACCGTATCCGGCTCGTAGAGGTACTCTCCCAGGAAGGGAGAGGGTTTTTTTCCGCCATCCTCCGACTTTTCAGGAAGGATCGGAAGCAGTCTTTCCGAACGTGGTTTCTGGGAAAGCGTCGACACAAACTCCGTATAGAAAATCCAGGCTTCGTCCCATCGTCCTTCCGAAAACTCCTCAATCGCGACCTGGGTTGCGGGAAGGATCTCTTCGATCTGGCCGCGATCCTTGACTCCGGAAATCGACCCGACTGCCTTGAGACCGGCCCGACGAACAAAGTCCTGGCCCTTCTTGCCGATCACCACAAACTCAAACTTGACCCCCGGACGATCCGCCATAAAACGGTTGACCATCTTGAAGACGTTTGCATTGATCGGCCCGCATAGACCGCGGTCGGTTGAAACCAGGATAATCCCGACCGTATTCACCTTTCGAACCTGGAAAAAAGGATTCGGCCGATGAGATTCTATCGCAGAGAGACGGATCATCAGTTCCTTGATCTTCTCGGCGTACGGGCGTGTGTCCCTAACCCGGGTCTGAGCTTTGCGCATCTTGGCCGAAGCCACCATTTCCATGGCCTTGGTAATCTGACGCGTATTCTTGACCGATTTGATTCGGCCGCGGATCGATCGAAGTGAGGGCATAATCCTATCCGTTAAATGAGGCAGTGAATTCTGTCAGAGCCGCCTTAAGATTCGCTACCGTTGTATCGGAGAGAGCTTTCTCCTCCCGGATTGTCTGAAGAAGGGAGGCATGACGACTGTCGAGGAAGAGATGGAATTCTTTTTCAAAGGCCCCAACGCGGGAGGGAGCTACCTTATCGATAAATCCGTTCGTCACTGCGAAAATGATAGCGATCTGCTTTTCCACAGGAAGGGGAGAGTAATGGGACTGCTTCAGAATCTCCGTCAGGCGAAGACCTCTCTCGATCTGATCGCGGGTGGTCTTATCGAGATCGGAGGCAAATTGGGCGAAGGCTGCCAACTCCCGGAACTGGGCCATTTCAAGACGCATCTTTCCGGCCACCTGCTTCATAGCCTTGATCTGGGCTGCACCGCCGACACGGGAAACCGAGATTCCCGGGTTGATCGCTGGCCGGATCCCGGAATAGAAAAGATCGGTTTCAAGGTAGATCTGCCCGTCGGTGATGGAGATGACATTGGTCGGAACAAAGGCCGAAACGTCTCCCGCCTGGGTTTCGATGATGGGGAGAGCCGTCAGGGATCCCCCGCCGCTTTTCTCGTTTAGCCGGGCTGCCCGCTCAAGAAGCCGGGAATGGAGATAGAAGACATCTCCAGGATAGGCTTCGCGGCCCGGAGGACGCCGCAGAAGAAGGGACATTTGCCGGTAGGCCCAGGCATGTTTGGTCAGGTCATCATAAACGATCAGGGCATCCATTCCGCGATCCCGGAAATACTCGCCCATGGCACATCCCGAATAGGGGGCAATGTATTGAAGTGCCGCTGACTCGGCGGCTGAGGCAGAAACGACGATGGTATATTCCATCGCTCCATGCTTTTCGAGCGTCCGGATGACATTGACCACGCTGGAGGCTTTTTGGCCGATTGCCACATAGATGCAAACGACGTTGTTGCCCTTCTGGTTAATGATGGTATCGAGGGCGATTGTGGTCTTTCCCGTCTGGCGGTCGCCAATAATAAGCTCACGCTGGCCACGGCCAATGGGAATCATGGCATCGATGGCCTTGACTCCGGTCTGCAGAGGCACAGAAACAGACTTCCTTGTCGACACACCCGGGGCAATTTTTTCGATAGGAGAATGAAGCTCGGCCTTGATCGGGCCCTTTCCGTCCAGGGGTTCTCCCATGGGGTTCACCACACGGCCGACAAGTCCAGGGCCGACAGGAACCTCCATGATCTTGCCTGTGGTCCGGACCTCATCCCCCACCACAGCATTCTCTCCGCCTTCAAGAATCACGGCTCCGATTTCATTTTCTTCGAGGTTCAGCACCAAGGCTGTTCCTCCTTTAACGAGCTCAAGCATCTCGCCCGACATGGCCTTATCCAGACCGGAAATACGGAGAATCCCGTCTCCGGACGAGAGAATCGTCCCGCGATTCGAAGTCTCGATTCCTCCCTTGAAGTTCCCCAGGTTTTTCATCAAGTTTTCAGTGATCTCTGAACTTTTCAAGGCACCCTCGTATGATATGAATGACGCCCGACCCGGCGGGCCTACTTCGGTAACAGATACGGCCGATCGAAGTCTCCGGACTCGTCAGGCCGATTTGAGAAGCTGTCTTTCGAGTTCGTGAATTCGGGTGGAGAGGCTCGCATCCCAAACCCGGGACCCTATTCTTATCATCAGTCCTGCCAACAGACTCGGACGAACCGTCCAGGTGGGCCGAACCGTAAGATTTCCCTTCCTATCGTCTCCCTGACGGAACTCTGCACCGTTAACAAATCGGGAGAGAGTCTCAAGAACCTTCTTTCGATCCTCAACAGACAATTCCGCCGCCGATAGAATTTCCACCCTGACCTGACCCGTCCTGATATCAAAGGATTTTTCAACCCGATCCTTGAGAGGGGCCAGGGCTTCCCAAAGATTTCCTTCAAGGAGAGGGACGATCAGTAATTCCGGACTTTCAGGAAGAAGGCTTCCCAAGGTCTGAGAAAAGAAACCCCGAAGAAAATCAACCTTTTCCTCAAGAGAGACCTTCCCGTCGAGGGAAAAGCTCCTCAACGGACGAATGTGCTTGAGCGACTCCCCCAGATTGATCAATGCGAGCCAGCCTTCGAGGCGACCTTCGTCATTTCCGATCGCGTCCGAGATCGTCTGGACCCACCGGTCCATAAAACGGGGATCGACGGTGAATGCCATCAGCCGGCCTTCCGTTCATCGATGGCCTTCATGGCCTTGTTGATATAAACAACTTTCTGTGTGTCGGAGAGAGTTTCCTCGAGGATCGTCTCGAGACTTCTCACCACGAGAGAGACCGTTTCGGTGCGAAGCTCCGATTTCATCTTCTCCCGGTCCGAGGCAATCTGTGCAGCGGCCTTGTCGAGCTCGGCCTTGACCGACTGAGCAATCTCTTTCTCCCGCTCTTCTCGAAGCGTCCGGGCCATCTCTTCAGCCTGCCGAATCATGTTTTCTGCCTGAGCTCGGGCTTTTTCAAGAAGCTCTCGCTGCTCGGCCAGAAGCTTTTCAGCCTCTTCACGACTCTTGCGCGCAGACTCCATATCCGAAGACACCTTGGTCCGACGCTCATCGAGAATTCGGATCAGGGAAGGGTAAAGATACTTCCCGACGATAAAGAGCATCAGCGCAAAGGAGACCAGCGACCAGAAGAGGGTCGACGGGAAAAACTGGCTATCAAACTGAGGCATGGCCCATTCCTTTATATTCCGCGATGGGGATCCGCCGAAGGACATCCTGAGGTCCTGCCGGCTTGAAACATTCTATTCGGACCCGGAAGTTGGCTACTTTCTGAGACCCATGATGATAAAGGCAATCACGAGGGCATAGAGAGCCACGGCTTCAGAAAGGGCGAATCCGAGCCACATATACTTCGAAACCCGGCCTTCGATCTCCGGCTGTCTTGCCACAGCCTCGATCATCTTCCCGAAGATGTAGCCGATTCCGGCTCCCGACCCGGCGACACCGATAGCGGCCGCACCCATACCGATCAACGCTGCTGCATGCACATCCATGAAAAATTTCCTCCTGAAGGATCGTTAGTGGTTCAATTTCATCGCCTGGCCGAGATAAACGGCCGAGAGAACGGCGAAGATATAGGCCTGGATAAAAGCCACCAGGACTTCCAAAAGGTACAGGACGACCGAGATGGAGAAGGGTAACCACTTGAGATAAATCGCCAATGAGGTCGTCAGGGTGAAGAGAACAAAGAGAATGGTATGGCCGGCGGTCATATTGGCAAAGAGACGGACGGCCAGCGAAAGGGGGCGAGCCAGCTGGGAGATGATTTCAATGGGGATGACCAGAGGCATCATCCACCCTGGAACTCCTTCAGGAACCAGGATTGAAAGGAATTTGATCCCATGGCGACCGAATCCGATGAGGAGACTCACGACATAAACTGTCACGGCCAAAAAACCGGTGAGAATGATCTGGGAGGTTACCGTGTAGACCCCCGGAATCAAACCCAGGAAGTTGCTGAGAAAGACGAAGAGAAAGAGCGTGAAAATCGGCAGAAGAAATTTCTTCCTATTTTCCTCGCCCACATTTTCGTCAACAATCGTCGTCATCGTCTCAAAGAGCATCTCCACAGCCGACTGGAGGCGGCCGGGAATGAGGGAGGCCCCCCGGGCAAAAGACAGGGAGACGACGGCGGTGATGCCGACACAGAGCCACATCGAGACGACGGCCTGAGTGACAGTAATGTCAAACCCAAGGAGGTGAAGCCTGATAATGGGATGAAGAAAGAACTCTTCAAGCGGATTGCCTTGCAACATTTCCTCCAGTATGGGCCAGTGGGCCTCTGGCACACGATAAACCGAAACGCGGGTCCCGCCCTACTTTTTTCCGGACCCCCCGTCAATCAGGCGGCTCATCTCTTGGTAAACGAGCCAAAAGCCGGTCGCCCCTCCAGTAACGAGACCAGCCAGCGACAATGCAGGGAAAAACTTCATCTTGAGCAGGGTATCGAGATAGTAGCCCCCTGCGGCGCAAAGAAAGGTCACGGCCACAAGCTCAAAACCGATCCGGGCGATGAACCAGCCCCCTTTATTCTTCTGGTCCATGGGGGAGAGCCTTCAGGGGTGTGTTGCGTGGGAAGTCCTAGGGACTCGTTCGATAGACCCCGACGTAAGACAACATTCCTCTGTTGCCAAATGCATATCTTTTTAATCTTAGCGTTTTTTGTGGATTTGTTCAAGACTAGGTATCTGCCCTAATTCCGATATAGGATTGGTTTCACACCCCTCGGCCGGTTTTTTGAGGAGTTTTTTAAAAGCCAGACCCATTTCCGGCGACTCAGATCATTCCGGAACTCCTTTCACCGAGGGGGGAAACGACTGTCCCGGACTCCGACAGGACTTCCGGTCAAGGATGTTCCAGGATCCTGGAGTCCTGAATCGAGGACTGTCAAGGAGATCGGGAGAGTTTCTCCCGAAACCGGGACCGCCGCACCCTTCCGGCTCCTTGTGCCAGAACGTTCTCCCAGGGGTTTCGAGGACCCTTTTCTGTCAGGCCGGACTGAAGAGTGCATGGCATTGCCCCCGGATTCTGGACAGGAGGTCCAGGGAGCTCGCATCGACCGC